>DASZLU010000073.1:0-42222 GCA_035552195.1 Allostellaceae bacterium
GCGCGGGCCGAGCAATATTGGGGCAAGGAAGCGGTGATCGGCCGCAACAACCGCCAGGCGCTCGGCTTCCTGCTCAACTCGCCGCAATTCCCGATCGGGCCGGGCCCCAATTCCTTCGGCCAATCCGGCATGGGCGGCGCGATGGGCTTCTGCGATCCCGACCGCGGCCTCGCCCTCGGTTATGTGATGAACAAGATGCACGGCGTGAGCAATATAGGACCGCGCATCGTGCGCCTGATCGAGGCGGTCTATGCATGCGTCTAGAGGCGTGAGCCCCGGCATAATGCAAGCCGCATAAAGCGAATTGGGGCAGGGGGTCGAGTGCGGGGGCTTCTGGGAGTTGCGGTGCTGATGCTGGTGGCGTGGCTCATCAGCGAGAACCGTTGGCGCATTCCGATCCGTGTCGTTGTCACCGGCATCGCGCTGCAATTCGTCCTTGCGATCCTGTTCGTGAAGTTTCCGCCCGCGGCATCGATGTTCCTCGTGCTGAACCAGGGCGTCGACGCGCTGCAGCGTGCGACCGATGCGGGCACCAGCTTTGTCTTCGGCTATCTCGGCGGCGGACCGCTGCCCTTCGACGAGAAGCAACCGGGCCTCAACTACATCTTCGCTTTTCGCGCGCTGCCGCTCGTGCTGACCATCAGCGCGCTCGCCTCGCTGCTGTTCTATTGGGGTGTTTTGCAGGTCATCGTCAAAGCTTTCGCTTGGGTGCTGCGCCGCGCCATGGGAATCGGCGGCGCGCTCGGTCTCGGCGCGGCGGTCCATATCTTCGTCGGCAATATCGAGGCGCCGCTCCTCGTCAGGCCCTATCTGCAACGGATGGAGCGCGGCGAGCTCTTTGCGCTCATGACCTGCGGCATGGCGGGCATCGCCGGCACGGTGATGGTGCTCTACGCCTCGATCCTCGGTCCCGTGATTCCCGACGCGCTCGGCCATATCTTGATCGCTTCGGTGATCTCGACCCCGGCTGGTATCGCCGTCGCGGCGCTCATGGTCCCGTTCGAGACCAACGCCGATGCCGAGGCACATCTCTCGCTGGGCGAGCCGATGCTCTCCTCGGTCGACGCGCTCGCCAAAGGCACGGCCGACGGCATCGTCTTCCTCCTCAACATCATCGCCATGCTGATCGTCGCGATCGCCTGCGTCAGCCTCGTCAACATGGCGTTGTCCTGGATTCCGCCGATCGGCGGCGATCCCGTCACGTTGCAACGGCTCTTTGCCTATGTCTTCCGCCCGATCATGTGGCTGATCGGAGTGCCCACGAGCGACATCGCCGCTGCATCGAGCTTGATGGCGACCAAGACGGTGCTCAACGAATTCATCGCCTATGTCGATATGGCAAAGATCCCCGCCGATGGAATCAGTCCGCAGACGCGGCTGATCCTGACCTACGCGATGTGCGGCTTCGCCAATTTCGGCAGCGCCGGCATCATGATCGGCGGCATGACCGCGATGGCGCCCGAGCGCAAGCGGGATATCGTCGGCCTCGGCCTACGCTCGATCGTCTCCGGCACGCTCGCCACCTGCATGAGCGGGGCGGTGGTCGGAATGATAATGATCGCCTAGCGCAGGCTGATCTGCTCACCACAATATTTATGCGAATCTTCGGTCGGCTTCGGCGTCCCGGCGACAAGCGGGGCTTGGTACGTCAGCGTCTCATCGATCCGCATATCGAAGACGCGGCCGAGCGTATCGACGAGTAAGCCTGCAATATTGTAGAGCGCCTCCGGTGTCCGAGCATCAGGCAATTGGTAGTAGTTGTTCTTGCGGTGAATCTTATAACCAAGCGCTTTGACGAGCTTGAGCTTCTCGCCCCGGAAATATTTCTTCATCGACGAATTAAAGAAAGGCGAATCTAGTTCGCAGAGCATGCGCGCATCCATGCTGTCAAACGCGCACTGCGCGTAATACCGCTCATCAGCGCGATGATCGATGGTGACAATCAGGAAGCGATTGTCCATCCGCTCTGGCGTCGGATATTTGTGAATGGCCTGTAGATAGTCGAAAATCGGACAACGAAATTTCGCTTGTAGCGCGGCAATCCGATCGTCCGTCGCATCGGCGCGAGCGCTCACCGCGCCGAGTGTGACCAGCAATGCCGTCGCAACAGACTGCCTCAGAAATTTCCGGATGCTCCCCATCGCGTATCCCCCTGTCGTCTCGATTTTGACAATTGGCAGGGGCGGGGCAAGCCCTTAATCTCGGTTCCATGCCAGCCAAGAAAAAATCCGCTCCCAAAGCCAAATCCTCCCGTCTCATCACCGCGTCGAAAGACCTCGTCGCCGATGTAGCGCTCGCCAACCTGATCCTCTTCGATCACGATATCCTGGATGGCTTCGGCCATGTCAGCGCGCGCCACGACAAAGACCCCGAGCGCTTCGTGATGGCGCGCTATGTCGCGCCGGGCATCGTCACGCCGGGCGACATCCGCGAATTCAGCCTCGATAGCGAGCCGGTGCCGGAAAAAGGCGAGCGGCATTACAGCGAGCGCTTCATCCATGGCGAAATCTACCGGGCCCGGCCGGACGTGATGGCCGTGATCCATTCGCATGCGCCGCCACTGATCCCCTTTGGTACGACCGGCGCGCCGCTTAAGCCGATGTATCACATGAGCTCGCATATCGGCATGGGCGTGCCGGTTTTCGAAATCCGCAATTTCCAGAACGACGGCCAGATGCTGATCCGCTCGGCCTATCTTGGCCGCTCGCTCGCTTCGGTGCTCGATAACAAACCGATGGTGCTGATGCGCGGCCACGGCGCGACCATCGTCGCGACCTCGCTGCACCTTGCGGTCTATCGCGCGATCTATTCCGCGATGAACGCGAAGCTGCAGATGGAAGCGATGCGCCTCGGCGGCGAGGTCACTTACCTCAACGAGAGCGAAGTCGAATATTGCACAGGACCGGAAGGCGTCGAGAACACGAACGAGCGCGCCTGGGCTCTCTGGAAGAAAGAAGCCGCGGGCAAGAACCGATGAACGGTACCAACACCGGGCTCGTCGAGTGTTACCGCGGCGGCGTGCTCATCCAGGAATGCGACGCCTTCGGCCATCTCAACATCGCCTATTACATCGAGCGTTTCGCCGATGCCGGCCATGAGCTGATGCATCGGCTGGCGCCGGGCACGCGTTGGCGCACCCGGTCGATGAACACGCGCTACGCCGCCGAGCTGCGCGCCGGCGATCCGATCGCGATCCAGAGCGGCATCATCGCGCTCGACGCCGCCACGCTGAAGCTGGGCCACCTCGCGACCAACGGCATGGGCGGTCCGGTGACGACGAGCGCCGAACAGGTGATCGCGCTCGATGCGCCGGATGGCGAGAGCTGGGCTACGACCCGGGTGGACCTGCAAGGCGCAATCTCGCCGTGGAAGGAAATGCCGTTCGAGCCGGTGAAACTGCCGCAGAGGCTTGGGCCGGTGTCGACCGGCCTCGCTCGCGTCAAAGCGTGGCACGCGGATGAGGAAGGCCGGTTGTCGCTCTTCGGTTTCATCGATCGCTTCTCGACCGCCAACCTCATCAACATGAACGCGGCCGGCATGAGCAGCACCTACATGCGCGACCAGAAACGCGGTTTCGCCACGTTCGACACGCGGCTCGAACTCTTTCCGCCGGCGCCGGCGATCGGCGAGGCGGTCGCGATGCAAAGCGGCATGCTCAGCGTCGGCAAATCGTCGGTGACGATCCTGCATGAGATGCACCTGCCGCACAGCAGTCGCCGAGTCGCGCGGTATTATCAAGCCGGCGTGCATTTCGATCTTGAAGCGCGGCGTTCCGCGCCGCTGCCCGACTCGATTCGCGATAAAGCGCGCGAATTTATCGTCAAGGATTGATTTGGCCGTAGCGCGCGGGCGCGCACTTGGCTATCTCTTCCGCCATGCGTTGGTTGGTGTTCGCTCTCGGGCTTTTGTTCTGCGCGACAACCGCGTCGGCGCAGGGCACGGATTTCGCCACCTGGCTGCAAGCCATGCGCCAGGACGCGCTGGCGCAAGGCATCAACGCCGCGACCTTCGATCTGGCTTTCACCGGCGTGCAGCCGATCCCGCGCGTGATCGAACTCGACCAAAAGCAGCCCGAGACGACGCTCACCTTTCAGGAATATATCGATCGCGTGGTGACGAAGAAACGCCGCGATGACGCGCACCAGCATTATTTGGACAATCAGGCGCTGCTCGAAGAAGTGGCACAGCGTTATCAGGTACCGGCACGCTACATCGTCGCGCTCTGGGGCATCGAGACGAATTTCGGCGAGCGCATCGGCACCTATCCGATCATCGCGTCCTTGGCAACCTTGGCCTATGACGGACGCCGCGCCGCGTTCTTCCGCAAGGAACTGATCAACGCGCTGAAGATCGTGCAGAACGATCACGTCGATCCGTCGACGATGATCGGCTCCTGGGCCGGCGCGATGGGGCAGAGCCAGTTCATGCCGTCGAGCTATCTGCGTTTCGCGGTGAGCTATAGCGGCAACGGGGCGCCCGATATCTGGACCAAGCCCGACGACGTCTTTGCCTCGATCGCGAATTATCTCGCGACCAGCGGCTGGCACCCTGGCTATGGCTTAGGCTGGCAGGTAATCGCGCCGCCCGGCGTCGACTCGTCGCTGGTGGGTATGCCGCCGAAGCGCACGCTCGCCGAATGGGCGGCACTGGGCATCCAGCGTTCGGATGGTTTGCCGCTCGTCAACAATCCAACCGAGGCAGGAATGCGCGCCGCATTGCTGCAGCCTAGCGGTAGCGACGGACCGAGTTTCTTGGTTACCGACAATTTCAGCGTGATTTTGCGCTGGAATAACTCTAGCTATTTCGCATTGGCTGTCGGCTACATCGCCGAGAGCGTGAAGTAGCGGAGCGGTACGGGAAGCCATCGGGGGTATGCAGGGTCATCCATTTCGTCTCGCTTGTTTCGCCGCGCTCGCGCTATCGCTTGCGGCTTGCGGTGGTGCCCCCTCGGGACCGAGCGAGAACGTTCCGCCCGGCGGCGGCAAGGGCATCTACAAAATCGGCCAGCCCTATCAGATCGACGGCACCTGGTATTACCCGGCCGAAGATTGGAACTACGAGGAGACCGGGATCGCTTCGTGGTATGGCGAGCAATTCCACGGCAAGTACACCGCGAATGGCGAGGTCTTCAATCTCAACGAACTGACCGCGGCGCATCGCACGCTGCCGATGCCGACGGTCGTGCGCGTCACCAATCTCGATAACGGGCGCTCGATCGAAGTCCGCGTCAACGACCGCGGCCCTTACGCGCGCGGGCGCATCATCGATATGTCGCGGCGCGCTGCCCAGTTGCTCGGCTTCGAGGGCCAGGGGACGGCGAAGGTTCGCGTGCAGATCGACGTTCCGGCCTCGATCCAAGTGGCGAGCCTTGCCGGCCGCCGCGGCACAGAACCGGCGCTTGCTGCCGCAGCGCCGGCCCCGCAAGCTGCCCCGGTAGGGGCTGTCGCCGCCGAGCCGTTGCCCGCGCCGCCAGGCGTCTCGGTTGCTGCCAACAAGCCGGTCCTGCCGCCACCGCCGGCGGCGCCGCAGAACGTGCCGCCACAGCCCGGCGAGCCAATCGCCGAAGCGCCGCTGCCCGAGAATGTCCAGGTCGTGCCGGTGAGGCCGACCGGCATTTACATCCAAGCGGGCGCCTTCCGGAGCGTCGATCGTGCCGTGCAGTTGAAGGCGCGACTCGAAAAATACGGGCCGGTCAATGTGACCAGCGCCAGGGTCAGCGGCATGAACATGTTCCGGGTTCGAGTCGGCCCGATCGCGTCGGTCGATCAGGCCGATGCGCTGCTGAACCAAGTCATCAACACCTCGCCGGAGGCGCGAATCGTCGTCAATTGACGTTGACGGATTTGTAATTCGCCCGCGACGCATGATTTCGCGCTATTCTCTTTCACCGCCTTTTGCATTCGGGTGTGCCGCATGAAACCGCTTTCCGCTTCGCTTGCCGCCGTTTCGTCTCTCGCGTTGCTGGCAACGACGTCGCTTGCCTCCGCAGCCGTGCCGACGATCGACACCGCGGCGCAAACCGCCATCGTCATCGATTACGACACCGGCAACGTGCTCTACAACAAGAATGCCGAACAGCGCATTCCACCGGCCTCGATGAGCAAGATCATGACGGCTTACGTCGTCTACGCGTATCTCAAGGCCGGTCGCGTGAAGCTCGACGATACGCTGCCGGTGAGCGAGAAAGCCTGGGCTAAGCACAAGACGAATGAATCGAATATGTTCGTGCCGCTCGGCGCGCAGGTGAAGGTTGAAGACCTGATCCGCGGCATGATCATTCAGTCGGGTAACGATGCCTGCGTCGTGCTGGCCGAAGGCCTTGCCGGCAGCACCGACGCTTTTGTCGACCAAATGAACAAGACCGCCGAGAAGCTCGGTCTCAAGAACAGTCATTTCACCGATGTCGACGGTCTGCCGGATCCCGACGAATACGTGACGGCACATGATCTCGCCGTCCTGGCCATGGATTTGATCCACGACTTCCCGGAATACTTCCATTACGACGCCGAGAAGGAATTCACCTACAACAACATCAAGCAAGGCAATCGCAATCCGCTCCTCTACAAGGATCTCGGCGTCGACGGCATGAAGACCGGCCACACCGAGGAGGCAGGCTACGGCATCACGGTAACGGCGCTGCGCAATGGCCGCCGCGTTATCGAGGTGCTGAGCGGTATGAAGAGCATGAACGCCCGCTCGCAAGAGAGCGAGAAGCTGCTCGCCTGGGCATACCGCGAATGGAATGACTACAAGCTCGTCAAAGCCGGCGATCCGCTCGACGACGCGCCGGCCCCGGTGTTCCTGGGCACGACGGCGACCGTGCCGGTGACGGTGAAATCAGATTTGTTGGTCAGCCTGCCGCGCAATGCGCGCTCGAGCATGAAGGTGACGGCGGTTTACGACCAATCGACGCCCGCGCCGGTCGCGCAAGGACAGCAGGTCGGCATGCTTCAGATCAGCGCCAACGACATGAACCCGGTCCAAGTCCCGTTGGTGGCGGCGAAACCGGTCGACAAAGTCGGCGGCTTATCGCGTGCCGCGCTCGCGGCGGGTTATCTGCTCTTCGGGAAGAAAAACTGACCCGCGGCAAATTCATTACGCTTGAAGGCGGAGAAGGCGCGGGCAAGTCGACGCAGCAAAAGCTGATCGTTGAAGCTCTGACCCGGGCCGGAAAAGAGGTGATCGCGACCCGCGAACCCGGCGGCGCCAAAGGCGCGGAAGAAATTCGCGCATTGTTGCTCAACGGCGGGACCGAGCGCTGGGATCCGATCAGCGAGGCGCTGCTGATGGTCGCGGCGCGGCGGCGACATCTGCTCGAGACCGTGTGGCCGGCACTCGATGCCGGGAAATTCGTCGTCTCTGACCGTTTCGCGGATTCGACCATGGCCTATCAGGGCTACGCCGGCGGGCTCGACCGCACACGGCTCGCCGAGCTGCACCGTCTCATCGCCGATGATTTCACGCCCGACCTGACGCTGATCTTCGACGTACCGGTCGAGATCGGTCTGGCGCGGGCGGCGGCGCGGCGCGGCGGCGAGGCGCGCTTCGAAGCCAAAGGCCGCGACTATCACGAGCGCGTCCGCCAGGGCTTCCTTGCCATCGCTACGGCCGAGCCGCAGCGCTGCGTCGTCGTCGACGCCAGCCGCGACCTCGACGCCGTCAGCGCGACGACCCTGCAGGCATTGCGCGAACGACTTGCTATCCTGGCCTGACCATGGCCGACGATGACGAGAGCGATATCGAGATCGAGGAATCGAGGAGCACCGAGGCTCCGGAAATCCCTCATCCGCGCGAGAATACCGCGCTGCTCGGCCATGAGCCGGCCGAGGCAGCCCTGCTGCAATGCTTCAACAGCGGGCGCATGCCCCATGCCTGGCTGATTACCGGGCCGCGGGGTATCGGCAAAGCGACGCTGGCTTATCGATTCGCGCGTTTCCTCTTCGCGGAAGGCGCGCCGGGCGGGGGCGGGCTCTTCACCGCGCCGGCGACCTCGCTCGCTGTGGCCCCCAGCCATCAGGCCTTTCGGCTGGTCGCGACCGGCGCGCATCCCGATCTGCTGGTGGTCGAGCGCGGCTTCGATCCCCGGCGCAAGCGGCAGCGGCGCGAGATCGTCGCCGACGATGCCCGTGCGGTCGGCGACTTCCTGCACCTGACCTCATCCCAGGGTGGCTGGCGGGTCGTACTGGTTGATGGCGCCGATACGATGAACGCGCACGCCGCCAACAGCCTCCTCAAGATCCTCGAAGAACCACCCAAAAATACGGTTCTTTTGCTCGCGAGCGACAATCCGGCGCGGCTGCTGCCGACGATCCGCTCGCGCTGCCGCACCTTGGCTCTCAAACCGCTTCAAGAGCCCATTATTATGGAGCTGCTTCAGCGGTTTCGGCCCGAGCTCTCGGACGAGGAGAAGGCCGTCCTGGCGCGGCTCGGCGAAAGCAGCATCGGCCGCTCGCTGGAACTTGCCGCCGGCGACGGACTTGAAACATATAGTTTTATAATCAATCTATTGCAACGCCTTCCTAATCTTGATCCTGAACTCCTGCACGGCTTCGCCGAACGCATGGCGCGGAGCGGCGCCGAGGATAGTTTTTCCCTCATGACCGAACTCTTACCCGCTGAAATTGCACGATTGGTGAGTTCGGCGGCTCAGGGGACCGCCCAGGGCAGTCCGATGTCGCCGGCCGAGGATCGGGCGCGGCGTAACCTCGCCGGCCGCCGCAGCCTTGATCAATGGGTTTCGGTATGGGAAAAGCTCAACAATCTCTTTGCCCAGGCGGAAGGCATCAATCTCGACCGCAAGCAGGTCGTGCTAAACGCCTTTTTCGCCCTTGAAGACGCGGCGCGCTGAGCCGCCGCTCTGGAGTTTTGCATGGCCGCCGGCCGCTATTACCTGACCGCCGCGATCCCTTACGCCAATGGCGAGCCGCATATCGGCCACGCCTACGAGGTCATTGCCGTCGACGCCTTGGCGCGGTTCATGCGGCTCGACGGCTACGACGTCCGCTTCCAGACCGGTATGGACGAGCACGGCCAGAAGATCGAGCAGACGGCGCGCAAGCTCGACATCGCCCCCCAGGCCCTGGTCGACAAGGTCGCGGCCCAATTTCGCGCACTCTATGACGGGCTCGGCATCTCCTACGACGATTTCATCCGTACGACAGAGCCGCGGCACAAAGCGGGCGCGCAGGAATTCTGGCGCCGGATGTCGAAGGACGACATCTATCTCGACAAATACAGCGGCTGGTATTCGGTCCGCGACGAGGCTTATTTCGACGAGAGCGAACTGACGCAAGGCGAGGGCGGCCAGAAACTCGCGCCGTCGGGCGCGCCGGTCGAGTGGGTCGAGGAGGAGAGCTATTTCTTCCGGCTGTCGGCCTATCAGGACCGGCTCCTCAAGCTCTACGAGGATAATCCCGGCTTCATCCAGCCCGATAGCCGGCGCAACGAGATCGTCAGCTTCGTCAAATCCGGGCTGCGCGATCTTTCGATCTCACGCACGACCTTCTCCTGGGGCGTGCCGGTGCCGGATGCGCCCAAGCACGTGATGTATGTCTGGATTGACGCGCTTTCGAACTACATTACCGCGCTCGGCTATCCCGACATGAATGGCGAGATGACGCGCTGGCCGGCCGACATCCACATCATCGGCAAGGACATCACACGTTTCCACGCGATCTACTGGCCGGCCTTCCTGATGTCGGCCAATCTCGCGCTGCCGAAGCGCGTCTTCGGCCACGGCTTCATTTATAACCGCGGCGAGAAAATGTCGAAATCGGTCGGCAACGTCATCGCGCCGCAAGATTTGATCGCGACCTACGGGCTCGACCCGATCCGCTATTTCCTGCTGCGCGAAGTCGCGTTCGGCCAGGACGGCAACATCTCGCACGAAGCCCTTGTGCAGCGCATGAACAGCGACCTCGCCAACGGTATCGGCAATCTGGCGCAGCGCGTCTTGAGCTTCATCAACAAGAACGCCGGCGCCGCCGTGCCGACGCCCGGCGCGCTGTTGCCGGCCGACGAGGCGCTGCTCAAAGCGGCGCAGGATCTGCTGCCGGCTGTGCGCGAGGAATACGCCGAGCAGGCGTTCCATCGGGCGCTCGATGCGATCTGGCAGGTTATCGCCGCCAGCGACCGCTATGTCGACGAATTCGCGCCGTGGACGCTGCGCAAGAGCGATCCGGCGCGGATGAACACAGTGCTCTATGTGCTGACGCAAGTGATCCGCCACCTGGCGACGCTGGTCCAGCCGGTGATGCCGGCGTCCGCCGCCAAACTGCTCGACCAGCTCGCCGTGCCTCAAGACAAGCGCGACTTCGCCAGCCTCGCGACGCCGCTCGCACCCGGCACCGCGCTGCCGAAGCCGGAAGGCGTGTTCCCGCGGTTTGTCGAGCCGCCGGCTACGAGCTGACCCGGCACCTCACAGCGCTGTCTCCCAATTGTCACGGGGATTCGACCTAATTCCTGTTACGCATTGGCGCGAGTTGCGGTACCCTGTCCTGGGGTAAGCAAAGACATCTGGGGGAGCGCACATGAGTGATGTTGGCACGACCGCCATGTCGTCGGCGGGTCTCGAGTTTCGCGTCGGGCGGGTGCTCGGCGAAGCCTTCAATGTCCTGTTCAAGGACCTCTGGAAATTCCTTCTCCTCGCGGTCGTGGCGCTACTGCCATCGGCATTGCTCGTGCTCGTGGTCGGCGGTACCAGAGCCGGTCTCGGGGCGTCTCCGAACATTGCAGGCGCTTCCCTCGGAATCCTTCTGATCGATATTCCCCTCGGCATCCTCTGCTACGCGCTGAGCTCGGCGGGTACGCTCTACGGCGCATTTCAGGACATGCGCGGCCGTCACTTTGAATTAGGCGAAAGTTTCGCGGTCGCTTTCAGCCGCTTCTTTCCGGTGCTCGGTGTCGCCATCTGCTTCGGAATCGCGGTCGGCCTGGCGTCGATCCTTTTGCTCGTGCCGGGACTGATGGTGCTCTCTGCATTCTATGTCGCACTGCCGGCCTGCGTGATGGAACGGACGGGACCGATCGAAAGCCTCAGCCGCAGCGGCCAACTCACCAAAGGTCATCGCTGGCGGGTGTTCGGCGTCGTCGTCGTCATCGTCGTCGTCAGCATGATCGTCGGCGGGCTGCTCGAAGTCGTGAGCGTCGCGGTCGGCGGCGTGGTCGCCGGCACGGTCGTAAATTTCGTCTGGAACGCGTTCTACGCCGCCTATAACTCGGTGGCGATCGCGGTCATCTATCACGATCTGCGGGTGGTGAAAGAGGGCATCGACATCGACCGGATCGCCGCCGTCTTCGACTGAGTGGACGATCACTCATGAGTGAGACAACCGCTGAGATTGCGGAAGGCACGCCCGACTTCCGAATTGGTGAGGTCTTCCGTCTAACATTCTCGGGTCTGTTCGGACACTTTCCGAAATTCCTACTTTTGGGCCTCATTGCAACGTTACCCACGATGGTTTTGACGCTTGTCACGGGCGTTACGGTAAGCGCTCTTGGCTATGTCGAGCCGAACGTTGCCGGTAAATCGCCGCTTATCAAGCTTGCGTTTTACGTTATCCCATTGCTCTGCTACCCCATTAGCCAGGCCGCGATCTATTACGGCACGTTACAAGGGATACGTGAGAGACCGTTTCGTCTCGGCGCTGGCTTGTTGCGCGCCCTAAGGCGTTATTTCGCCCTGCTGGGGACGAATCTATTCTACGTCGTCGCCTTTGGCGTCGGGCTGATCCTTCTGGTGATCCCAGGGTTGATGCTGGCCATTAGTCTTTCGCTCTCTTTCCCAATTTGTGTGGTCGAAGGTTTGGGACCTAAAGACAGCGTGAATCACAGCGCTGCTTTGACCAAGGGCCATCGATGGAAAATCTTCGGGATTTTCCTCGTCATCGTGGTGACAGGCGCCATTGCGGGCTCGCTCACTAAAATAATCTTCATGGCGCTTGGTGGAACGATCGCCAGTACGCTCATGGGATCTGTCTGCGACGCGGTCGTCTACGCCTTTAACTGCATCGCAACCGCGGTCATCTATCACGATCTTCGCGCCCTCAAGGAAGGCGTCGAGATCGACCGGATCGCCGCCGTCTTCGACTGACGCGTTAGCCGCGTGGGCTGGAGCCGGGATCGTTCTTGTCGGCGCGACGACGGCCGAAGAGTTGTTCGCGTTCGAGGAAAGCGCGCTCGGCGGTATAGAAATCGCTTAGGAAGAGATCGACATTGGCGTCTTGTACCGGCGCCGGGAAGCCGATCTTCGCGCGGATCTTGTCGCACACCTCGCGGCGTACGCGTTTCGCATCCGGCGCGTCCGGATGCCGCAACAGCTCCTCAAGCACCTGCAATTCGAACGTGCCGTAGGCGCGCAGTTGCTGGCTGGTAAAGCGGTATTCGAGATCGGTATCGACCAGGTCGCGGGTGAGGTTGCGGCGCGGCATCGCGATCACCATCGTTCCGGCGATGAGATCGCCGGCGCGCAGCCGATCGCGATTGAAAAGAGGCAGGGCGGCGAGCAGCAAGATCCAGGCGATCAGCGATAGTCGTTCCCACAGCACGCCGTGCCAGAGCGCGCCGTTCAACGAGTTCAGCAAGCCGATCGGCAGGAATATCTCGATCTCGCGCGTCAGGTTGCGCGCGATCACCGCGCCCGGACGCAACGGGCCGCCGCGCCGGTCGATGACCCGCAGATTGAGGAGATGCTTGCCCGGCGTCGCGCCGCGCCAGGCGAGCTCGAAATGAATGAAATAGAGATTGCGGATGACGAAGGCGATGAAGAGTACGATGCCGAGCGCCACGGTCAGCGTTACGCCGCTCAATGCAAACGGGATCAGCAGCAGATAGAGGAAGATGCTGGCGAGCGTCGAAAACAGGAAATCGAGAATAAAAGCGGTTATTCGCTCGCCGGGATCGGCGAGCTCGACAACGAGGCTAACGCCTTCGGGCGTGACGATCTCGCGCTTTTGCCGGCTTGCGCCTTCGAGGAAGCTGGCAGCGCGATCGTTGAGCGAGGTCACGAGCGTCCTCGGCCGGCAAGCGTGAAATAGAGCAGCCACAGCAACCCGGTGCCGCCGCCAACGAGAAAGCGCCATTCGGTGCTCTGCACCAATTGCCGGAAGCAACCCTCGAGGATCGCCGCGACGAAAAACAGCAGCACGGCGCCGATCACGATCTGCGCGGCGACGCGGCCATGCAGCGCCAAGCTATCGAGCCGCGTGTACCGACCTGGAAACAGCACTTTCTCGCCGATCATCAGACCTGCGGCGCCGCAGAGGATAAGCGCCGTTATCTCGCTCACCCCGTGGATCGATATCCAACCGAGGAACTCGACGATGAGCCCGCGCTGCGCATGCAGCGCGATGAAAGCGCCGAGCGCCAATCCTTGATAAGCGAGCAGAAACAGCGTCGGCACGCCACCCGCGATGCCAAGACCGAACGCCAGGATGCCGACTACCGAATTGTTCGAGAACAGAAAGTTGGCGAGAAGGGCAAGCGAGGAAGCGACCCCCTCCCACGGCGCGAAAATCTCGTGCCGCAGCAGGTCGTCGCGCGTACTGGCGGGCCCCCGGCCCTCGATGAGGCCCGACGGTACGAGCGCGCCGAACCAGGATTCATCGGCCTGAACGAGGAGAAAACCGGCGAGCGTGCCGACCGCTACAGCGAGGGCTGCAACCAGTACATGCCAGCGCGCAGCGCGCACCGCTCGCGGCAAGCCCCGGCGCAGAAAGTCGGCGGTGCCCTGCAAGAAGCTGATGCGCGGGCCGTAGACCGCGAGATAGGCGCGGAAGGCGAGACTTTCGAGATACGCCAAAAGATGGCGATCGAGGGCGATACTGCGCGCGACGGAGAGGGAGGAGAGGGCGACACGATAGAGCATCGGCAGTTTCTCGATCTCGGCGGCGGAGAGCGCCGCGACGCCGCGCTTCTCGACACGCACAACCAGTTCGTCGAGTTCGCGCCAGCTTGCCTCGCGTTCCTTGCGGAACTCGCTGCTGCGCAAGACGATCCGACGCGCGATACCGCCATCCCCGCTCACAGCAATCCCCGTTCTTTGATGTGGAGATAACGATTGATCAGCGCGGTCGAAACGCCGCCGCTGGAGACATCGAGACAATGGACGCCGAGCCGGCTCAGCTTCTCGAACACGATCTGCCGCTCTTGCAAGAAATCGTGCGCCAGCACGGCTTCCGCGACATTGGCAAAGCGCACCGGCGGGGCGCCGACAAGGCGCTGCAGCAGCGAGTCGCGCAAGGTGACGAAGACGACGACATGCCGGCCGGCAATGCGCTGCAGGCTCTCGACCAGAAGCTCGGCGGTCACGGTGTCGACGAATTCGGTAAACACGACGACCAGAGCTCGCCGGCGCAAGCGCGCCCCAAGCTCGGCCAAGCCCAATGTGAAATTCGTTTCTTCGTGCCGATAATCGAGCTCGGCGGTCGCATGCTGCAGCCGCGGGAATTTCGCGATGCCTTGGATCGGCGCGTAGTACTGGCGAACGGTGGCGTCGAACGCGAACGTGCCCACCAGATCGCCGCTATGCATCGACACATAGGCGAGCAGCAATCCGGCGGCGATGGCGTGGTCGAGGCGCGGGATGCCGTCAACCGGCTCGCTCATCAGATAGCCGGTGTCGAAGGCCAGGATGATCTGGTGATTGCGCTCCGTATCGAATTCCTTGCACAGCAATTTGTGATGCCGCGCCGAGTGCTTCCAATCGATGAAGCGGCTATCGTAACCGGGAACGTACTCGCGCAACGCGCTGAATTCGGTGCCGTCGCCGCGATGACGTTGCGCCTTTACGCCGTAGATCGCTTCCTGGGTGAAGAATTGCAGCGCCGCGTTACGCACGCTGCGCACGTTCGGCACCGCATCCATATCGCGCCCGACGGGCACGATCTTCGTTACCGCGACGAGCGACAACGGCCCCCGCCACCGCAACCACAGGCGGTCGATCGCGACTTTGCCGCGGCGCCGCGGTGTGATGGTCAACGGCACGCGCAATGTTTCGCCCGCGGGAAGCGCAGCGGTCACAAGAAGCGGGGGGTCGATCTCGCCGCGCAGCTCGGCAAGCAGCTCGATCGGCATCATCCGGCGCAGCCCGCGCGCGGCGAGACTCACGGTGATTGCGCCGCTCTCGCCGATGAAAATGCGCTCCGGCAGGTTGAGCTCGACCGTCAGCAACCGCGCCGGCAGCGCGAGCCACAGATCGAGCAACGTCAGTGCGAGGATGAGCGCGCCGTAATCGAGCGAGAAAGCCCAGAGAGAGGGGTAGACGATGAGCAGCACCAACGCGGCGGGGACGCCGAGAGCAAAAGCGAAAACCGCGTAGGGTGTGGGCCGGATCATCGCGGCGCCGGCACCTGCTCGAGAACTTCGCGCAACACATGTTCGCTCGTCGTGCCCTCGATCTCGGCCGCGGGCGACAGGGTGACGCGGTGCTTCAACACGGGCAGCGCCAGGGTCTTGATATCATCGGGAATGACGAAATCGCGGCCTTGCAGCACCGCCAGGGACCGCGACGCGGCGGCCAGCATGTTCGCGGCCCGGGTCGAGGCGCCGAATTCGAGTGCGGCATGCTCGCGCGTCGCGCGGATCACCGCCACGATGTAGTCGACCAACGGATCGAGCAGCCGGATCCCGGCGACGAGGCTGCGCGCCTCCGTCAATGCGGTTGCCGCTACAACCGGCTTCAGGCCGAAATCCGCGAGCTTTGGCATGGCGGATTGATGACCGTGCCGCCGCACGATCTCGCGCTCTTCTTCCGCGCTCGGATAATCGATGTTGATCTTGAAGAGGAATCGGTCGAGCTGCGCCTCGGGCAAGGGGTATGTCCCTTGCTGCTCGATCGGGTTCTGCGTCGCGACGACGATGAAGTTCTCGCCCAGGGAATAAGTGTGTCCGTCGATCGTCACCGCGCGCTCGTTCATCGCTTGCAGCATTGCCGCCTGCGTCTTGGGCGGCGTGCGGTTGATTTCGTCGGCAAGCAGGACTTGCGTGAAGATGGGCCCCTTCGTCAGAACGAAGCTGTTGGTTTGAAAATTGAACAAATTGGTGCCGATGACATCGCCGGGCATGAGATCGGGCGTGAACTGCACGCGGCCGAAATCGAGCGCCAGGCTGGCGGCGAAAGCCTGAGTCAGCAACGTCTTTGCCGTGCCGGGCACGCCTTCGATCAACACATGGCCGCCGACTAGGAGGCTGGTCAGCAACAGGTCGAGGGTCTCGTCTTGGCCGACGACCGCCTTGCGCACTTCGCCGCGTACAGCGTCCGCGAGCGCGCGTACCTCATTCAGATCCATCGAGCATGGCCCCCTTCCAATGGTGAACGTCGCGCGCGATCGGCGCGAGCGCCGCATGATCGTCGCGCATGGCGATTTCTGCCGCGAGCGCGCGGCGGTAAATGCCTTCGCAATCGAGTTCGACCTGTCGAGCCTTCTCGATGCGGTGTAGCCACTCGATCAGCGCCAAGTCCGACAGGCCGCGTGGCGCATGCAACCGGCCCGCGACCTCGCGCAGCGTCGCTTCGACATAGCGGCGCACAAGAATGCGTTGCTGGCGGCCGCGCTCGACGAGTTGTGCCGCGTTCTCGATCAAGCCGTATTTGCCCGGAACGAAAGGCGCGGCGACCGGCTCCGGCGCGCCGAAGCGCGTCAGCGTCGCCCAGAGCAAGAGACCGATCGCGACCAGCGCCTGGCCAGTCGCCAGGACATACGGGAAAGCGAAGAGCAATTTGAACGGGCTGGGCGGCTCCTCGACGAAGCCGTGAATGGTCTCGTCGAAGACGATCGGCGCCGTGCCGTTCTTGCGCAGGGCGTCGATCAAGGCGATCGCGAAGGCTGCGTTGTCGCCGTGGGTAATGGCGTGATTGGCGATGATATCGGGATCGGAGAGAATCCAGATGTGGCGGTCCGCGGCAGCGAAACTGCCGATGAGCATGCCCGCGTCATTGGCGACCAGCGGCGTCAAGCGCGATGATTTCATCAACTGGGGCTGCGCCGGCATATCGGGCGCAATGCCGAGCCCGTTGGTCGTCCAGGTCGAAGCCGTATCGGGACGGACGATCTCGCCACCCGCGACCGCGCTGCGTAGCGCCGCTTCGGCCACGGCCTCCGGCAGCACGGCATTCTTGTCGATCCAGCGCGGGTTGGATCCGTCCGGCAGGCCGGTGCGCTTGGGCAAAATCAGCAGCACGTTCGACGCGTGCAGCAGGTCGTCGAGCGACTGGCCGACGATTTGCGGCTCGGCAAGGATCAGCAAGCCGTCATGGCCTGCCTTAGCACGCGATTGGTATTCGCTCTGCTGCACCGGATAGCGCAGCTTCTTCAGTAATTCGGCAAATCCCGCCTGGCCGATCGCCGAGCGCGAGAAGCTGTTCGCCGAAACGGTCTGCAGCGGATTGCCTTCCGTCCGGCTGCCGAACGTCATCAACACCAACGAGAGCAGGAAGAGGCAGGCGACGCCGATCACGAGCCCGATCAGAATGCGCGGCGAGAAAGCCTCGTTGCCGGTCATGCGGCGCCTTTCGTCGACAGCGCACTGCTCAGCGCCGCGAAACAGTTGCGGCAGGCCTGATAATCCTCAAAAGCGGCCGGATAGGCGCCGAAATAGAAGCGCTCGACCCGTACGACGATCCCGTGCAATGCGGCCTTGCCGGCTTCGGACAGCTTGGTGCCGCGCAGGATTTCTCGGCTGGTCAGGGAATCAGCGAGCGATTGATCGAGGCTGGCGCGAATCTCGGCGATGCTTTGCAGCAGGACCGCATGCATCGCCTCGACCAATCGGCCCTCCGCCGCGAGTTCATCCGCGCGTGCGAGGAACGGCTTGTCGTCCATCGGCCGGCCGGTCGCCGGATCGATGCCCGGTTCGATCCACCCATTACCGCGCGACCGCCGCCAGGTTGGGATCATGTCACGGAATTGATACGCGAGCAGCGCCAGCAGTGCCGCGACCACGAATAGCAACAGGAAGGCCGGCAGATGAAAATTCCATGGTGCCGGCTCGGTATCCGCCGGCAGCCCTGTCTGTAGGTCGAATTGGCGCACGATACCGTCGAGCGCGCGCCGGATCTCAGCCGGCGTCGCGGCGAGAAGAGGCTTCGCGGAGAGCAGAAGCGCAGCAGCAATCGCGATCGGTCGGACGCGCGCGGCGGCCCGATCGCGGCCCGGCGGGTTACGCAGCGCTGCCAAGTGAGCCAGCCGGTTCGCCCGCAAATCCGAGCCCAAGTCATTACCCCTGGCGTCCAATTTACGACATGCACCGCGGCGCGTCATCTGGCGACTCAGACGGGGCTGTTGTAGCGTGCAACACTATGACAAAAGCGTTGTTGTCCACGAATGCTTGTCGATAGTCATTGCCACCTCGATTTCGCCACGGAAGACGAGCGCGCCGGAATTATCGCGCGGGCGCGCGGGGCAGGGGTGCGCACCCTGCTCACCATCTCGACCAAGCTGCACGAATTCGCCGGTGTGCGCGCCATCGCAGAAAGCGATCCGGATATCTGGTGCTCGGTCGGGGTTCATCCGCATGAGGCGGAGATCGAGCCGGCCGCCGCCGAGGCGCTGATCGGATTGACGAACCATCCGAAAGTCGTCGGCATCGGCGAGACCGGTCTCGATTTCTATTACGAGCACAGCCCGTGCGAGCAGCAAGCGCAGGTCTTCCGCGCGCATCTGACCGCCGCGCGTGAAACCGGCCTGCCGATCATCGTTCACACGCGCGACGCCGATCCCGAGACGATTGCGATCCTCCAGGAAGAAAAACCGCCGGCCGGCGTGATCCATTGCTTCTCGACCGGCCGCGAATTGGCCGAGCGCGCCGTCGCGATGGGCTTTTATATCTCGATCTCAGGCATCGCGACTTTCAAGAACGCGCAAAAGCTGCGCGATATCATTCGCGATCTGCCGCTCGAGCGGCTTTTGGTCGAGACCGATGCGCCGTATCTCGCGCCGGTACCGATGCGCGGCAAAACCAACGAGCCGGCTTTTGTCGTCCATACGGCGGCGCTGGTCGCGCAGCTCAAAGGCGTGACACTGGACGAGCTGGCACGCGTCACGAGCGAGAATTTCTTCAAGCTCTTCACCAAGGCCCAGCCGCCGGTGGCCGGCTCATGAGGGCAGGCGCTTGATGCGCATCACCGTGATGGGCTGCGGGCCCTCTTGGGGCGTGCCGCGTATCGGCAACGATTGGGGCGCTTGCGATCCGACGAATCCCAAGAACCGGCGCACGCGTTGCGGCGTGCTGATCGAGGAGAGCGGTCAGACCGTGCTGATCGACACGCCGCCGGAGCTACGACTCCAATTACTCGCGGCCCAGGTCAAACGGATCGACGCCGTGCTGTTCACGCATGCGCATGCCGATCACAGCCACGGCATCGACGATCTGCGCTCGGTCAACAAGCTGACCGGCAAGCCGCTGCCGCTCTACGCCAGTGCGCATACGATCGCCGAGCTCAAGGCCCGGTTCCGTTACATCTTCGCGCCAGTCGATGAAGGTGCGAAAACCGCGTTCTACAAACCGGCGCTCGAGCCGCAAGAGGTCGCGGCGCCGTTCACGGCCGCTGGCTTAAAGGTTGTGCCATTCGACCAAGATCACGGCTTTTCCAAGACCACGGGCTTTCGCATCGATCGCTTTGCCTATTCGACCGACGTGTTCCAGCTCGACGATGCAGCCTTCGCGGCGCTGGCCGGAACCGACATCTGGGTCGTCGATTGTATCCGCCGCGCGCCGCATCCGACGCACAGCCACCTCGAGCGGACGTTGAGTTGGATCGAGCGCGTGAAGCCCAAGCGTGCGATCCTGACGCATATGGACGAGACGCTGGACTACGAGGCGCTGCGCCGGGAATTACCGGCGGGTGTCGAGCCGGGTTATGACGGGCTGGTGATCGAAATCTGAGAAAGGACCTTCGGTGGAGATCCAAGAACTTTACGCCGACGCCGCCGGCGCAACCCATTTTCGGATCACGACCGTGGCGTTCGAGTTGCGCGATTTCTCGCCGCCGTCGCCGGCCATCGGCGTGACGGCCGATCTCAAGCCGAGCGCCGCGGTCTTTCTGTCGGCGCCGCCGGGCTGGGACAAGGTTTTCCACCCGACGCCGCGCAAACAATTGGCGGTCATCCTCAGCGGCGAATTGACCGTGACCGCGACCGATGGCGCTCTCAAGCGCTTCGGCCCGGGCGGCTGCTTCGTGCTGAACGATGCCGGGAGCAAGGGACACCTGACCGAGGTCCAGGGCGGCGCGAACGTCCACGCGCTGATGGTGGCGATTGCTTGCCTGCGCGGTTATCCCGGATTCCGTCCACCGCTCTCACCATCCTATATTTCCCATAATATACATTATGCGATATATGGACGTCAAAATCGGCCACAGACTTATCCCCAACCCCTTTGGAATCATGGCATTTCCGTGCCCTGTTCCGCGGAGCCAATCATGACCGATACGCCTCAAATGCAGCGGCTTCTGGCGATCATGGCGCGGCTGCGCGATCCAAATGGAGGCTGTCCCTGGGACCTCGAACAGAGTTTCAGGACGATCGCGCCCTACACGATCGAAGAAGCCTACGAGGTCGCCGAAGCCGCCGAGAACGACGACGTACCGGCGCTCAAGGAAGAACTCGGCGATCTGCTGCTGCAGGTCGTCTTCCATTCGCAGATGGCCGAGGAAGCCGGCAAGTTTGCGTTCGAGGACGTCGCCAAGGGGATCAGCGACAAGATGATCGCCCGGCATCCGCATGTCTTTGCCGCAGCCGACATCGCCAATGCCGAGGCGACGATCGCGGCGTGGGAGGATCTCAAGGCCAAGGAGCGTGCCGCCAAAGGCGCGGCGAGCGCGCTGGACGGGGTCGGGCCGGGGATGCCCGCCCTCACCCGCGCCGCCAAGCTCCAGCGCCGTGCCGCCCGCGTCGGCTTCGATTGGCCCGACGTCGAGCCGATCCTCGACAAGCTCGAGGAAGAGATCGCCGAGGTCTGCGACGCGATGAGCGGCGAAGGCCGCGACCGGGTCGAGGATGAGCTCGGCGACCTGCTGTTCACCGTCGTCAATCTTGCGCGCAAGCTCGATCACGATCCGGAACAGGCGCTGCGTCGCGCGTGCCGCAAATTCGAGCGTCGCTTTCGCCGCGTTGAGACTCTGCTGGGCGATGACGGCAAGCAGCCCGGCAGCGCGAGCCTCGACGAGATGGAGGCGAAATGGCAGTGGGCGAAGCGCGAAGAAAATAAGGGAGAAAAGCCCTAGCACGCGGCGGTAGACTCACCCCCAACAACGAAATTTGGGGGAAAGTCGTGAAACGTGATTCGAGCAAGATTTCGCGCCGCGGCTTGATCAAGGCCGGCGCCATGGTGGCGGCGACCGTCGCCGCTCCCGCTATGCCGCGCTCGGCCGATGCGGCCGATATCGGCGTCTCGCATGCCGGCGCGGCGAAGCCGAACGGCCGCATCCTCATCAAGGGCGCGACGATCATCACGATGGACGAGAAACTTGGCGACATCGCCAAGGGCGATCTCCTGATCCAAGGCAAGAAGATTGTCGCCGTCGGTGGTGAGATCAAGGCACCGGCGGGCGCTCAAGTGATCGACGGCGCGAATGCAATTCTCATCCCCGGCTTCGTCGATTGCCATCGCCATGCCTGGGAAGGCCAGCTGCGGCGGATCAATCCCAATGCCGCGACCTTGGACGCCTACTCCGCCGCGACGCATCTCTCATTCGCCAAGGCCTATCGGCCGGACGATATGTATGCCGGCAATCTCATCACCGCGCTTGGCTGTATCGATAGCGGCATCACCTGCATGATCGACAATTCGCATAATTCGCGCACCGCGGCGCATTCCGATGCGGCGATCAAGGCGCTGTTCGACAGCGGCATCCGCGGTGTTCATGCCGCCGGCGGACCGCAAGCCGGCGATTGGGATCATCAATTGCCGCAGGATCTGGCGCGGCTGCAGAAACAATTTTTCTCGTCGGCCGATCAGCTCGTGACCTTGCGTATCTTCGCCGGGCCGGTGAAGGAGCAATGGGATTATGCCCGCTCGCTCGGTCTCCGGATCACGATGGAGTTCCAGGGACCGGCCATGGGCAAGATGATGGATCAGTTCGCCGAGCAGAAATTGCTCGGCCCGGACGTCACCTTCAACCATTGCGGCAACTTGCCGGAGACCACGTGGCAGAACATCAAAGCCGCCGGCGTTACCATCGATGTGTGCCCGCGCTCGGATTCGCAATACGGTCTCGGTGCCGGCTTCCCGGCCTATCAGCAGGCGATCGACCACGGCATGAAGCCGGGCTTCAGCGTCGACAACGAGACCTCTTACTCCACCGACATGTTCATGGAGATGCGCACCGCCTTCCACATTCAGCGCGCGGTCGCGACCAACCGCAAGGTCAACGGCGACGCCAATCCGCCGGCCCCCGTCTCGGTACGCGACGTGCTGACCTGCGCGACCGTCAACGGCGCGGTTTGCGCCGGTCTTTCGGACAAGATCGGCACGCTGGCGCCCGGCAAGGAAGCCGACATCGTCATGATCCGCACCGACGCGATCAACCTCTACCCGTCGAACAATGCGCTCGGCACGGTGGTCGCGGCGGCCGACCGCAGCAATGTCGACACGGTGATCATCGGCGGCGTCATCCGCAAGCAACACGGCAAGCTCGTCGGCATCGACATGGCGCGCTTCAAGAAGATGGCGGATGATTCGCGCGCGTATCTGTTCGGCAAGGTCGGCTACAAGCCGGACATGTTCGCCGAGAGCTTTAAGATTTAGCGAGAGCTGTCGGCTATCTCGTGAACTGATTATCGATCAGCGGCTTGTAATCCGAGAGCTTGTCGCTGTCCTTGAGAAAGCCGGCGGCGATGTTGATCAGGTCGCCGTTCTCGAGCATCTGCGCCGTCGTGGTCGGTGGCGATGGCGTCATCGCCATCAGCATATCGACCGATTGCGCCAGCACCTCGTCGCTATAGGTCGCGAAATGCTTCTTGGCGACGGCGATCGATTCCGCGCGGTGCTCGTGCAGGAATCGCGCCGCCTCGACGATGCCGTGCACCATCTTCTCGCAAATCGATCGATGCCCGGCGCAGAAATCGCCGCGCGTCAGCAGCAGCCCTGCCGATTGGGGCGCGTATTCGACCGGCTCGCCCTTGGCGGAATCCGACAGGACAACGCCCGTCCCCGCCACCACGGCTTGCTGGATGAAAGGCGGGCCGGAGACGAATCCGTCGATCGCCTTGCGCTCGAAAGCGGCCATGTATTCGGGCGGCTGCATCGGTGTCGCGGTGACGCTGTCGCGGGAGAGCCCGGCCTGGATCTGGACCACCTTCAGCACGACATCGGGAATGGCGCCGATACCGCCGACCGCGATGGTCAGGCCTTTGAGCAACTTGCCGCGCTCTCTCAGCGGCGCTTTCGGGTCGAAATGCTCTTTGTCGGCGATGTCCTTGCGGATCACGATATCCTCGTCCGACTGGTTGATCGCCGTCGCCAGCGCGGCGAGATGCTGCCCCTTGGCCCAGGCGCGGGTGATCGACGGACCGGACGACATCGAGAAATCCACCGAGCCGGCAATCACCGCGTTCATCGAGCCGACGCCGGCGATGTCGAGCACCTTCACATCGAGGCCCTGCTTCTTCCACAACCCCTCGTCGTCGGCGATGTAGCGCGTGATGAAGCCGATGGTGATGCCGGGAATGGCGAGCGTCGTGTGCTCATCCTCGGCGAAGGCTGGTGCGAGCAACGCCGCAGGCGCAACAAGCAACGTCAGCGCGGCAAGCGCCGCGCGTCGAAACAATGTCATGGCTGGAACTCCCTCGCTCCGCTTACTTGATGCGCGCAGCCGCTTCCGTGATCATGCTGAGATCGGCGTAGGGCTTCACATCGAGCTTCTGCTTGAGGAAGCCGACTTCGGCCTGCGCGTCGACGGCACGTTGCAGATTCGGGACATTCGGCATCATGTTCGGATCGCGATAAAGATCGGTCTTCGAGAAGACATATTGCAGTTGTTCGGGCGGCTGCTTGGTGATCTGCGCCGCGACCTGCACGACCGCATCGTGGTTTTTGGGATCGGTGAGCCAGCGCGTCACGCGGATCGCATCCTCGAACATGTCGACGAGCGCCGCGCGGTTTTTCTTGATGTAATCGGCATGTGCCGTCCAGACGACGAATTGCGTCGGGCCGCCAAGGGCGTCGGCTGACGTGAACAGCGATCGCGTATTCTGGATGAAGCTCGGCTTCAACGTGAACGGCTGAACGGCGGCAATCAGATCCGCTTTCTTCGATTCCAGCAGGGATTCCATATTGGGAAATGCCGCTTCGACGATGGTGTAATCGCGCGGCGTCTCGAGCCCGTGCTTCTTCAACATGGCGCGGATCGCGATATCGACCGCCGAGCCGGCGCCGACATCGGCGACCACCTTGCCCTTCAAATCTTCGACCTTCTTGACCGGCGAATCCTTCAGCACGAAATACGCGCCCGAATCATGGCCCTGCGCGCCGTCTTGCGCTTCGTCGGCGATGAATTTGATGTCCTTCATCCCCGCGTTTTCGACCGCGGTCGCGAAGGACGAGTAGGCGAGATCGGCGATGTCGAGATCGCCCGAGGCGAGCGCCGTGATCATCGGCGGCGTGCCGGCAAAATGCGTCGGCGTAACCGTATAGGTCTTGCCGTAATGGGTCATCAGATCCTTCTTCTCATAGAGGATCGATGCCCAATTACCGACCGGCACAACCCAGGCAATGCGAATGTTGAGCGGTTCGTCGGCCCGAGCGATCGAGGCTCCGAAACCAAAGGCCGCCGCGACGGCCATAGCAATGGTGGTGGCTGAGACTCGCATCCTTTCCCTCCCCTGGCTAGATCGCCTGACCGGCGATCGCTTATTGTTGGCAGCAGAAGACGAAGCGGCGGTCTTGTCAACCTTGGATCGGTGACACGGGCCGCCGCTCCGCGTCAGGTCTTGGCGATTTGCGCGCCGACGCGCGCCATGCTCTCCGCCGCCTCGCGCATCACCTTCGCTTCGTCGAGCGTCGTCAGCTTGCCCGCGCGTTTCAGGATGCGGCCGTCGACCAATACCGTGTCCACATTGGCCGGCTGTGCGGCCTGAACGATCATGCGCGTCGGATCGGCCATCGGTGCCATGTTGATGGCGTCGGTGCGGACCAGGATGATATCGGCGCGCTTGCCGGGCGTAAGCGAGCCGACGCGATCTGCAATGCCGAGCACGCGGGCGCCGTCGATGGTGGCCATCTCGAGCACACGGCGCGCGGTGATGGCGAATTCGCTCGGCGCCGTGCCGTCGTCGAGATTTTGCATCACTTTCATGATCGCGAACATGTCGGCATTGCCGCAGAGCACGGTCGTATCGATCGAAAGCCCGAACGGCACTTTGGCCGCCATGAAGGCGCGGATCGGCGTGACGCCGAAACCGGTGCGCATTTCCGTGAAGGGGCTGCAGCTCACCGGCGTCTTGGTCTCGCCAAGGATTTGCCGTTCGGCGTCGGTGCCGTTGGTCGCGTGAATCAGCAGCACGTCCGGGCCAAGCAGATTGGCTTTCGCCATCATCTCGACGAAGGAGTCCTTGCCGGGCACGATACCGACATGGGTCGTCAGCGGAATCTTGAGCTCGCGCGCGAAAGCCATCTCCTGAGCGCAGATCTCGATCGGATTGCTGTTCGGGCCGCGCGTCGCGATGCCGAAGGTAACGAGACCGTCGCCCGGCGTGCTGAAATATTTTGCGTGGAAGGCGCGGATGTCGTCGAGCGGCAGCATGACGTTGGTGCCGGTCTTGCGCGAGTAGCCGTAGGAATAGAGGGCACGGCCGCCGGCTTCGTGATGCACGGCAACCTCGGCCGCGGCATATTCCGGCGACAGGTTGTTGTGCGACCAGTTATGGACCGTGGTGATGCCGGAATGGATTGCCTCGGCGAGGCCGAGCCTTACGCCGCGGGCGTTGTCTTCCGGCTTGAACAGCACGCCGATGGTGCGGCTGTGCGGGAAATAGCCCGTCTTCTCATCGTCGCCAGCGAGATTGCGCGCGGCGCATTCCCACATGTGCCAGTGCGTGTCGATAAGACCGGGGAGCGCGATCATGTTCGCGCCGTCGATGACAATGGCCTTAGGCGCGTTGATATGCGGACCAACCGCGACGATGGCGCCGGCGCGCACATGGATATCGCCCTTGGCGAAATCGCCGACCGACGCGTCCATCGAAACGACGGCGGCACCGCGGATGAGATATTCGCGGCGCGCCGCCGATGCCACGGTGTTGGTCTTGGCGGCGGCGACGGCATTGCCGCCGGATGCGGCCGTGGCCGCGATCGCGGCCGACGCTGCCGTGAGAAAGCCACGACGATTTAATGTCCCGTTGCGCATTGTTCCTCCCCGTGACGGCAGCGATCGCGTCGCCGCCTCTGCTCACTATGTCACGGGCGTAACCTCAGCAACAGAGAGGCGCCTGTGGCGCGCCCACCCGAGGATGTCAGGGGTGGGCAAGCAAATGCAGCAGACTCGATGTGTCCCAGCGGCCGCCGCCCCGCTCCTGCACACGCTGATAGAACTGATCGACCAGCGCGGTGACCGGCAACGGCGATTTGTTGCGCCGCGCCTCGGCGAGGCAGATCGACAGATCCTTGCGCATCCAATCGACCGCGAAGCCGAAATCGAATTTATCGTCGAGCATGGTCTGATAGCGGTTCTCGAGTTGCCAGGATTGCGCCGCACCTTTCGAGATCACCTGCGCCGCCTTCTGCGCATCGAGCCCGGCGCGCATCGCGAAATTGAGTCCCTCGGACAGCGCCTGCACCAGCCCGGCGATCATGATCTGGTTGACCATCTTGGTGAGCTGCCCGCTGCCGGCCGGGCCCATATGCGTCACCGCGCGGCCGTAATGCTTCATCACCGGCTCGGCGCGCGCGAAGCTCGGCTCATCGCCGCCGACCATCACCGTCAGTGCGCCGTTCTGCGCGCCTGCCTGCCCGCCCGAGACCGGCGCATCGAGAAAGCCGAGCCCCTGCGCCTTCGCTGCCGCATCGAGCTCGCGCGCCAGTTCGGCCGACGCGGTCGTGTGGTCGACCAGCAACGCACCCTTGCTCATGCCGCTGAGCGCACCTTGCGCCCCCAGCGCAACCTGGCGCACATCGTTGTCGTTGCCGACGCACATGAAAACGATCTCGGCACCGGACGCCGCTTCCGCCGGCGTCGGTTTGGCCGCGCCCTTGTGCTGCTCGGTCCAGGCCTTCGCTTTCGCAGCGCTGCGGTTAAAGACCGTGACCTTGTGGCCGGCCTTGGCGAGATGCCCCGCCATCGGAAACCCCATCACGCCGAGGCCGAGGAATGCGAGTTTCATCGCGCGTCTCTCCTGTTTGCTGACGCGCCTCTATCGCGATTTCGGCCGCGAGGGAAGAGCCGGCTACATCCGCACCGACAGGTTCAGTCTGTTCAAGCCGCGGCTGATTTCAATCGGTACCAACGTTCCCGGCACGGTCTGCAAGATGAGGTTCGCGAACTGATCTACGTCTGTAACGGCCTGGCCGTTATAGCGCACGATCATGTCGCCTCTCTGGATTCCAGCCTCCTCCGCCGGCGTATTGGGATCGACGCGTTGCACGACAACAGCATTCGCGAATGGCATGTTACCAGACGTAATGCCGAGAAACGGCTTGCCATCCGGCGTGCGCGCTTTTGGGTTGGCAACCGGTACTTGCGCGCGCACATTCACCGTCGGACGGACAATATTGTCTTCTGCCTGGAGTTGCGCCGCGATCATTTGTGGCGTGATGCCCAGGATCGTGGCAGCACCGTCGTTACGACTTAGCTTCACTTGGAATCCTGTCAGGGCGCGGGTCCGCAGCGTCGCCTCGTCGATCTCGATGACGATAGTATCCGTCTGTCCACACTGCCGGCCGCAGGATTCCTTAAATATCTGCCGAGTAGGTAAGGTTCGCGCCGCGTCATCCGCGGCGCGATACTTCGCCACGCCGCGACCAGGAAAGAACCACTCGATGTAAATCTGATGCTGTGTCGTGCGTGTTTGCGGATTCACGAAGCTGCGCAGCATCCAAAAGGTGCTGTTGTCCACGAAAGCGTTGTTTTGCGGAAGACCTTCAAGCGTAACGTCCTTGCTAAAGGTATCGCCGACCACCTTGACGGTCGTGCGCGGCGGCGGATCCAATGCCAACGGTCCACAGGCGGCGAGGCCGAGCAGCAATCCGGTAATGGCGACAAGCTTCCCCGATCGATCCAGCACGGCGATCCCCCGACCCCGAAAATGGCTGAGATTAACTTATGTCTCAGCGCAAACTCAAGAACATTTAGGGAACGTTCATCCGATCGGTCTAATGCCGCGTATGGATGCTCTGGAACCGCCCGAGATCGGCTTCGCTGAGGCGGACGGTGAGATGGGCGTGCTGTTCGTCGTCGTCGCGCTCGACGACCTCGCCGTGGCGATAGAGCCACGCGATGGCCGCGCCGTCGGAGAGCGGGATGTCGAGCTGTGCGGTCTGGCGCTCGGCGTCGAGGTGGGTGTCGATCAGCGCGAGGAGCTCGTTGCACCCCTCACCCGTCGTCGCTGACAGCGGCACGGCCGAGACGTTCCGCTTCGCTTGATTGAGCAGCACGATCTTCTGATCGTCGGGCAAGAGATCGATCTTGTTCAGCGCCTCGATCGCGTCGCTCTCGAACTTTTCGCCGATCCCGAGCTCTTTCAGCACGGCATGCACGTCGTCGCGCTGCGCCTCGCTTTCGGGGTGATGCATGTCGCGAACATGGACGATGATGTCGGCCGAGGTCACTTCTTCGAGCGTTGCGCGGAAGGCGGCGACGAGCGGCGTCGGCAATTCCGAGACGAAGCCGACCGTATCGGAAAGAATGGCGCTGCGTCCCGACGGCAGCGGCAGGCGGCGCATCGTCGGATCGAGGGTCGCGAAAAGCTGATCGGCGGCGACGACTTCGGCGCGCGTCAGCCGGTTGAACAGCGTCGATTTGCCGGCGTTGGTGTAGCCGACGAGGGCGACGACCGGATACGGCACGCGCTTGCGCGCCTCGCGATGCAGCGCGCGGGTGCGTTTCACCGTCTCGAGCTCGCGCTTCAAATGAGTGATGCGATCGGTGATGAGGCGGCGGTCGATTTCGAGCTGGCTTTCGCCCGGGCCGCCGAGAAAGCCGAAGCCGCCGCGTTGCCGCTCCAAATGCGTCCAGGATCGCACCAGCCGCGAGCGCTGATAGGTCAGCGCCGCGAGCTCGACTTGCAGCGATCCTTCATGCGTCCGGGCGCGGGCGCCGAAAATCTCGAGAATGAGGCCGGTGCGGTCGATGACCTTGCATTTGAGATCGCGTTCGAGATTGCGCTGCTGCACCGGCGTGACGGTCGCATCGACGACGGTGACGGCGATCTCCCGCTCCTGGATAAGCTCGGCGAGGCGCTTCACCGTGCCGGCACCGAGCAATGTGCCGGGCCGCCACTGGCTCATGCGCACGACTTCGGAAGCGACGACCTCGAGCGCGATAGCGCGCGCGAGGCCAGCCGCCTCCTCGAGACGCATCTCGGGCGTGCGCGCAGCATCACCGCGCGAAGCCGCGGATTTCAACCAAGGATGAATAACCAGGCAGCGCCCAACCGTTGGCGAGCGCTCGCCCGCAGCTTCTACCACCCGATCAGCCTTCTGGGTCTGACGTCCCCGGCTCGAACAACTGGATCGGGCCCGCCGGCATCACGGTGGAAATGGCATGCTTGTAAACGAGTTGCGAGTGCGCGTCGCGACGCAGCAATACGCAGAAATTATCGAACCAGGTGATGATTCCCTGCAGCTTGACGCCGTTGACCAGAAAGACTGTGACAGGTGTCTTGTTCTTGCGGACGTTATTCAGGAAAACGTCCTGCACATTCTGAGTCTTTTCCGAAGACATGGGGATACCCCTTCTTGAATTATTGCGGCTGACCGGACCCATATCCGTGCCTGCCGAAGAGCGCCTCTTAGCCGCCCAATGGATACCAAAATTGGGTGTTAAAGGGAAATCACAAGGGTTGGCGCGGGGAATTTGTGTTTTGCTTAAACGAGGTGCAAACTGCCCCCTATGCGCTTGATTTTTCGCCAAATTCGAAGGTTTTCGACGGCTGCCGCCGCACTCACGGCGCTGGGAGGCTGCAACGGCATGAGCGAGGTCGGATTTGACACCAAGATGACGCTCGGCAGCGTCGGCATGGTCGACCGTTGCTCGGATTTCATGGGCCGCGCTTTCCCGCACAGCTTCATCGATGTGGTGAACAGCCATGTCGATACGGATTCCCAGAACGCGCTGGTAACGGTTCAGGGCATGCGCGGCGACGTGCCGGAGAGTTCAGCCGTCGCGACCCGCAACGTCGCGGTCGAATGCCATTTCGAGAGCGGCGTGCTGACGAGCTTTCGGTGGATCGCGGGACCATTCCGGTCGGCGCCCCTCAGCCCGGCAACACAAAATCCCGCGGCGGGCGCAGCGACACCCAGTCGGACAAGGACTAGCCCCGCAAAGACTGACCGAACGCCGTGAAATCGGCAAAGCGCAGCTGCGGCGGGAACGCCACGAAACCCTGATCCTCGGGATCGAGCGCACCGAGCAACACCGAAATGCACCCGGCCCGGGCCGCGCATTCCATGTCGAGCGCGGTGTCGCCGACATACCAGACGTCGGCGCCGGTAAACCCCGAACCCTCGAGGGCGAATTGCATGGCGACCGGATCGGGCTTGTCGGCCTTGGCATCGCCCGCGCCGACGAGGCGTTTGAAGCGCGGCGTCCAACCGAGGTGATCGGCTTCGGCCCGGAGGATGCGACCGGTCTTGTTGCTGAGCACGGCGAGGTGGAAACCCGCCTGCTCCGCCTCGGCCAGCAACTCGGCGGCGCCGATAAAGGGTGCCAGCCGCTCGATATGCATCGCCGTGAAATGACCGAGATAGAGTTTGCGCGCCTCGTCCCAGCGATCGCCGAAGAGTTTCGGAAATGCGTCGCGCAGCGAGTGACGCGCGCGCGCCTTGGTCTCGGCAAGCGTCCAAGGCTCGCGGCCCATGTCGGTGAAGGTCCGAACAAGCGCTTCGTGGATGGTCGCCCAGCTATCGACGAGCGTGTTGTCCCAATCGAAGACGATGGCGCGCGGCAGATTCATGTTCTTGCCCTATCCGAGCCGCCGAGCGCGGCGTAATCGGCATAAGACGCGGCGAGCTTCTTGGCGAGCGCACCCGGCTTGCCATCGCCGACCGGCGTATCGTCGATGCGCACGACCGGCACGACGAAATTGGTGCTGCTGGTAAGCAGTGCTTCGCTCGCGTGCTTGGCCTCGGCAACGCTGAACGCCCGCTCGACGAATTTCAGTCCCGCTGCGCCGATCACGCGCAGCAGTCCCAGCCGCGTCACGCCGTTGAGGATCCCCTGATCGGCCTGGCGCGTTACGACCTCGCTCGCCTTCGTCACGATCCAGGCATTGGACGAGGTGCCTTCAGTGACGTTGCCGTCGCGATCGACCTGCCAGGCTTCGTAGGCTCCGGCCTGCTTCGCTTGCTCCTTGCCGAGCGCGTTCGGCAACAGCGCGACGGATTTGATATCGGGCCGGGCCCAGCGCTGATCGGGAATGGTGATGACCTTGATGCCGTTGGCGAGCAATTTCGGGTCGATCAGCAGCTTCGAGCGCGCCGTCATGACGAGGCTCGGTCGTCTTTTGCCGGGGAAGGCGAAATCGCGCGACGCGACGCCGCGCGTGATCTGCATGTAGACGTAACCTTCGCGCACGAGATTACGGCGTGCGATCTCGGTCATAATCACCATCAGCGCCGCGTCATTTACCGAAAACTCGATGCGCAGCGCCGCCAGCGAGCGGCGCAGCCGTTGCAGATGCAGCCCCGCATCGATGAAGACGCCGTTCTGCATCGCGACGACTTCGTAGCAGCCGTCGGCGAATTGGTAGCCGCGATCTTCGATATGTACCTGCGCGTCGCGATGCGCGACGTAGCGGCCGTTCACATAAGCAATGCGAGACATAAGGACTCTAGTTCAGGGGCTCTAATTCAGGCTTCGTTCGCCTCGGATACATCCGCCTTGGCGGAGGGCTCGTCCGGACTGCGCTCATCGGCCCGCTCGCCTCGGTCGCCGGTAAGCACGCCGAGCGATTTGAGTTTGCGATGCAGCGCCGAACGTTCCATGCCGACGAAGGCCGCCGTGCGCGAGATATTGCCGCCGAAGCGCGCGATCTGGGCAAAGAGGTATTCGCGCTCGAACATCTCGCGTGCATCGCGCAGCGGCAGGGTCATGAGCTCGCCGCCGCGATCCCAGCGCACGACCGCTGGGGCGATCGAGCCGATCTCGGCCGGGAGCATCTCGGCACGGATCGGGTCGTTTCCCGCCGGTACCATGATCAGTGTCCAATCGACCGCGTTCTTGAGTTGGCGGACGTTGCCGGGCCACTCATAGGCCTGTAGCGCCGCGATCGCGTCGTCGCCGAATTCGCGCGGCGGCAGACGCGCCGTCTCCGCGGCGCGCGCCATGAAATGCTTGGCGAGCGAGGGGATATCCTCGATGCGCTGGCGCAGCGGCGGCACATGCAGCGGCACGACCGCGAGGCGATAATAGAGATCCTCGCGGAAGCGACCGGCGGCGATCTCGATGGTGAGGTCGCGGTTGGTCGCGGCGATGACGCGGACGTCGACCTTCACCCGCGTGCCGCCGACGCGCTCGAAGGTCTGATCCTGCAGCGCGCGCACGATCTTGCCCTGCGTTTCGAGCGGCATGTCGGCGACTTCGTCCAGGAACAGCGTGCCGCCATGCGCCTGTTCGAACGTGCCGACCTTGCGGGGAGAGTCCGGTCCTTCGGCGCCGGCATCGGTGCCGAAGAGCTCGATCTCGAACCGCTCTGGCCGCATCGTCGCACAGCTCAGCACGACGAACGGCCCCTTGCCGCGGCGTGAACCGGCATGCAGCAGCCGTGCGACAACTTCCTTGCCCGTCCCCGGCGCGCCGGTGATCAGCACGCGGCTGTTGGTCGGGCCCACACGGTCGAGTTGCTGGCGCAACTGCGAGGTCGCATGGCTATCGCCGATGAGGTCCTCGTCGCCGCCGGTGCGCTGACGCAGCTCTTCATTCTCGCGCCGCAGCCGCGCCGCCTCGATGGCACGTTCGACGATGATGAGCAGCCGATCGGATTTGAACGGCTTCTCGATGAAATCGTAGGCCCCGATCTTGATCGCCGCGACCGCGGTCTCGATATTGCCGTGACCGCTAATCATCACGACCGGGATATGCGGCAGCTCGCGCTTGATGATCTTGAGAATCTCGAGCCCATCGAGCTCGCTGCCTTGCAGCCAGATATCGAGCACGACCAGCGAGGGCTGGCGCGAGCGGATCGCCGCCAGCGCTTCCGTGCTGTTGCCGGCCTGGCGCGTCTCGTAGCCTTCGTCGCCAAGGATACCGCACATCAGGGCGCGGATATCGGCTTCGTCGTCGACGACCAGAATCTCGTTCGCCATCGATTAGGCTTCCACCTGAGCTATCGGTTTGGGCGTAACGTTCTTCGCTTCTTGCGGATGGAACACCAGCTTCACCCGCGCACCGCCGCCGTCTCGATCATCGAGAACGAGCTCGCCATGATGATCTTCCATGATTTTCTTCACGATGGCGAGCCCCAGACCGGTACCTTTTGCGTGCGTCGTCACATAGGGCTCGATCAGTCGCTCGCGTCCTTCGGTCGGAAGGCCACGACCGTTGTCCTCGACCGAGAGCACGGTATCCTCGCCCTCAGGCCCCAGATGCACGGCGATCTGGCCGGGAGGCACCTCACCTTCGCGTGAGAGAATCGATTCCGCCGCGTTCTTTAAAAGATTGACCAGCGCCTGCGCGACCTGGCGCGAATCGCAATTGATGCGAGTCGGCGTTCCCGGCAGCTCGGTCTCGACCCGAATCTCGGGCGTGGCGGCGCGCTGCAGGAAGGCGGCCTGGCGCACGATCTCGTTCAGATCCTCGTCGCGCAGCACCGGCGCCGGCATGCGGGCGAAGGACGAGAACTCGTCGACCATGCGGCCGATATCGCCGACGTGACGGATGATCGTGTCGGTGCAGGCGGTGAAGGTCTCGCGATCGTGGGCGATATCCTTCAGATATTTTCGCTTCAACCGCTCGGCCGAGAGCTGGATCGGGGTCAGCGGATTCTTGATCTCATGCGCAATACGGCGCGCGACATCGGCCCAGGCCGCTTTGCGCTGCGCGGCTTGGAGTTCAGTGATGTCATCGAAGGTCGCGACATAACCCTTCGCCTCGCCTTCCAGCCGCTCGGCGGCGACGCGGACGAGCAGCGTATGGGCGCGGCCGGCGCGCACGAGCTGGATCTGGCCTTGCGCCAGCCGGTCGGGGCGGCGCTCGGCCTCTTCGATCAGCCCGGCCATCTCAGGCACGACTTCGGTCAGATCCTTGCCGATATGCTGATCGAGATCGGTGCCGAGCAGCAGCGAGGCCGAGCGGTTGGGCAGGTTGATGCGACCTTGTTGGTCGAGGCCGATGACCCCGGCGGACACGCCCGACAACACGGTTTCGGTAAACCGCCGCCGCTGGTCGAGCTGGCGGTTGGCTTCGATCAGTTCGCTCTGTTGGCTCTGCAATTGATGCGTCATGCGGTTGAACGCGCGCGACAGGGACGAGAATTCCTCGTCGCTGTCGCCTGCCGGCACCCGTGCCGCGAGATCGCCGCCGCGTACCCGTTCGGCCGCGGCGACGAGCGAAGCGATCGGCCTCGCCATGCTCGTCGCAAAAGTAAGGCCGACCCAAACCGCGCCGGTCAGCAACAGCAACCCGACCGCGAAAAAGACGAGCGAGAGCGCGTTCTGGTAATTCGAGCGTTGGCCTTCGAGCTGCTCGTATTGCGTAACCGCGCTCTGGGTCTGCTTCATGTGGTTGATGACATTCGGATCGATGAAGCGCCCGGCGTAAAGGTAAACATCGCCGTAGCGATCGAGCCGCACCAGGGCGCGGACGCGATCGTCGTTGTCATTGGTCATGACGGCGACATCGCCGGAGCGGGCCGACGCCATCGCCCAGTCCGGCACCGGCTGCAATTCGAGAGCAAAGCTGAAGCCGGTGCGGGCCAGAAGATGCCCCTGCCCGTCGAAGACGATCGCCTCGGTCAGCGAGCGCAGGGCCGCCTGCGCGCGCACCACTTGGTTGAAGCGCTCTGGGTTGAGGCTGAGGAGATTGGCATCGCGGTTGAGGTCATTCGCCATGCCGACGACATCGGCGCGGATTGTTTGCTGATGCTCATGCAGATAGGCTTCAGCGACGGCAAGCGAGCCGGTTACGGCGTTGTGGACGGGCTCGCCGAACCAGGCCTGGACGCCGAAATTGAAGAGGAAATAGGAAAAGAACGCGACGAAGATCGTGGGGACGACGGCGATGAGGCTGAACAACACGACCAGTCGCGTATGAAGACGGGAGCCGGCCAGACCTCGCCGTCGCTCGGTCCATAGCTGCACCAGCCGCCACGCGATGATCGCGATCAGCGGCAGTAGCAGAATGAAATTCAGCAACAGGAAGAGCTGATCGAGATGCGGTACGCCGGCGCCCGGCCACAGACCGCGCAATTGGGCGACGGTCGCGAAGGCCGAAAACAACGCGAAAACGCCGAGTGTGAGCGCGAGCTTACGCCCGAGCCCGGCCCTCCCGGCCCACGCCACGAACCCCCGCCACTCGCTCATGCCTTATTTTAGGCCGCGAGCCACATCGATGTCGAGTTCACGCACCTTTTTACGCAACGTATTGCGATTGAGACCAAGGAGTTGCGCGGCCTTCAGCTGATTGCCGCGTGTCGCGCCGAGGCTGAGCTGGATCAGCGGCCGCTCGATCTCGCGCAAGACTCGGTCATAAAGCCCGGCCGGCGGCAGACCGCCTTTATGCGCGGCGAAATAGTCGCGCAGGTGACGCTCGGCGGCCGAGCTGAGGCTGTCGTCGCCATTGGCGGCCGTCGCCGAGGGCACCGACGGCGCGTCGGCAAGCTCGGCCTCGATGGCATCGACACCGATCACTTCCTGCGAATAAAGCGCCGACAGCCGCCGAACGAGGTTCTCGAGTTCGCGGACGTTGCCCGGCCAGCGATAAGCTTTGAGACGCTCCATTGCCGCCTGATCGACCGTCTTCACCGGCAGGCCCTCGCTGCCCGCTTGGGTGAAGAAGTGCCGCATCAGCGCCGGAATATCCTCGGCGCGCTCGCGCAGCGGCGGCAAGCGGATCGGCACGACGTTGAGGCGATAGAACAGATCCTCGCGGAAGAGGCCTTGGCGAATGAGCTGGCGCAGATCGCGGTGCGTCGCCGCGATGATCCGGACATCGGTGCGGATCGGCGCACGGCCGCCGACGGTCGTGTATTCGCCCTGCTGCAGCACACGCAGCAGACGGGTTTGCGCTTCGATCGGCATGTCGCCGATCTCATCGAGAAAGAGCGTGCCGCCTTGTGCCTGTTCGAAGCGACCGATGCCGCGCGCCATGGCGCCGGTGAACGAGCCTTTCTCGTGGCCGAAGAGCTCGCTCTCGATCAGCTCGCGCGGGATCGCAGCCATGTTGATGGCGACGAAGGGTCCGGCGCGGCGCTTGCCATATTCGTGCAGCGCCCGTGCGACCAGCTCTTTGCCCGTGCCACTCTCGCCGGTGATCATCACCGTGAGATCGGTGCCCATGAGCCGCGCCAGCACGCGATAGATTTCCTGCATCGCCGGCGAGCGTCCGATCAGCGGCAATTGCTCTTCCGGATCCTCGGGCGCGGCCGCCGCGGCAGCCGTCGCTGCGTGCGGCACGGTCAGCGCGCGCCCCACGACATTGACCAGCTCGCGCAGATCGAAGGGCTTGGGCAGGTATTCGAACGCGCCGCGCTCGGTCGCCTTGACGGCGGTGAGCAATGTGTTCTGCGCGCTCATCACGATGATGCGCAGCTCGGGTCGCAGCTTCTTGATGCGCGGCACCAGGTCGAGGCCGTTCTCGTCCGGCATCACCACATCGGTGATGACGAGATCGCCCTCGCCGTCCGATACCCAGCGCCACAATGTCGCCGCGTTGCTGGTCGTGCGTACATCGTGGCCGAGCCGGCCAAGCGCCTGCGCCAGCACCGTGCGGATAGCGCGATCGTCGTCGGCGACGAGGATGGTCGCGCTGCTCATAACGGGTTCTCCCTTGACGGCACGATCAGCGTCGGCGCGACAGGCAAGTAGACGCGGAACATGGTGCGGCGCGGCTGGGTATCGAATTCGATGACGCCGCCATGATCGCCGATCACCTTGGCGACCAATGCGAGACCGAGACCGCTGCCATTGTGCTTGGTCGACACGAAGGGGTCGAAGAGATGGCGCTGCATGTCCTCGGGGATGCCGTCGCCATTGTCGGTGACCGTGACGACGAGCGGCAGATGCACGCGGCTGTCGTGGCCAGCAACCATCATGCGCACGCCGTGCTGATAAGAGGTCGAAAGCTGGATTTCGCCGCCTTGACTGGGCGCCGCCTCGGCCGCGTTTTTCACCAGATTGAGGAATACCTGGATCAGCAGATCGCGATTGCCATGCACGGCCGGCAACGACGGATCGTAGCCCTCGACGAACCGGATATTGCGCGCGAAGCCCGACTGCGCGGCGCGCCGCACGCGCTCCAACACTTCGTGGATGTTGATCGACGCACGCTCGAGCGGCCGGCGATCCGAGAACACGTCCATGCGATCGACCAAGGCGCAAATGCGATCGGTCTCGTCGCAAATAAGGCGCGTCAGCTCGCGATCGGCCTGGCTCGCATTCTCTTCGAGAAGCTGCGCCGCGCCGCGGATACCGGAGAGCGGGTTTTTCACCTCATGCGCCAGCATCGACGCCATCGCCGTGACCGAGCGCGCTGCGTTACGATGCGTGAGTTGCCGATCGATCTTATCGGCTATCGAGCGGCCCTGCAGCGTCACGATAACGAGATCGGAGCCATCGCCCATCGGCGCGGCCTGCACGGTCAGCGTTCGCGGCCCGATGCGCGGCATGTCGACGGCGACGCCATATTCGGAAACGCTGGCGCCGGTGCGGCGCACGCTGTCGATCAACGCGAAGACCGGGCTGTCCGGCGGCAGAAGGCCGGGCAGCGGCAAGCCCAACAGCATGGTCTTGCCGGCGTCGAAGAATTCCTCGGCCGCGTGATTGGCGTAGCGCAGGGTGCCCTGCTCATCGACGACGAGCACCGGATCGGGCAATGCTGCGAGAACGGCATGGGGCTCCACCGCCACCGCAGGTAGACGCCTTATGACGCTGCCGCGGGTCGCAACCATGGTTACGCTGCCTCCGCCAGAAGGGGTACGTAGAACTCTTCGACCATCGTTTTGACCCGCGCCGGATCATCGCAGCGATTGACCGTCGCGCGGAAATCCGACGAACCGCGAAGCCCCTTCGAATACCAGCCAAGGTGCTTGCGCGCGATGCGGCTGCCAACGTTGATGCCGTAATGCGACAGCATCGCGTCGTAATGCGCGAGCAGCGTGTCGCGCTGCTCGGCCAGCGGCGGATCCGGCAAGCGCGTGCCGGTTTTGAAGAAATGCATCACCTGGCGCAGGAACCACGGCTTGCCGTAAGCGCCGCGCCCGATCATCACCCCGTCGGCACCGGAAAGCGTCAGTGCTTCCTCAGCCTCTTCGAGGGTCGTGATGTCGCCGTTGACGATCACGGGCAACGACACCGCTTCCTTGACGCGCTTTACGAACGCCCAATCCGCATGCCCTTCGTAGAACTGGCAGCGCGTGCGGCCGTGCACGGTGATCATCTTGATGCCCGCGTCCTCCGCGATCTTCGCGAGATTCGGCGCGTTGCGGCTGTTGTCGTCCCAACCCGTGCGCATCTTCAGGGTTACCGGCAGATCGACCGCTTTCACCGTCGCTTCGAGGATGCGCGCCGCGAGGCCTTCCTCGCGCATCAGCGCCGAGCCGGCTTGGCCATTCACGACCTTCTTCACCGGGCAGCCGAAATTGATATCAATGAGCGCGGCGCCGCGATCGGCGTTGAGCTTCGCCGCCTCGGCCATGACCGTCGGCTCGCAGCCGGCGAGCTGCACGGCCATCGGCTGCTCTTCCGGACAGTTCTTCGCCATCGTCATTGATTGACGCGTCTCGCGGATCATCGCGTCGCTGGCGATCATCTCGGAGACGACGAGCCCGGCGCCATGCGACTTGACCAGACGCCGGAACGGCAGGTCGGTGACGCCTGACATTGGTGCCAGGATCACAGGGGCCTCAAGCTCTAATGGACCGATATTAATGCTCATTTCTTATGCAAATACCGTTTTGCCCACGCTTTAATCACATCATACCGCACTGCACAACGAATGCAATAATATTTCGACCCCAGGATTCCGCCCTTTTCGGGTTAACCGCCCCTGCCGCCTGGGACCTCGCTGCGCTAGCTTGGCCCCATGTCGGAATGTATTGCCCTCGTCGTGGCGGCCGGTCGCGGGACCCGGCTCGGCGGCGAACGACCCAAACAATATAGGACCCTCGGCGGCCAAGTGCTGCTACGCCACTCGGTCGAGCGGCTGGCAAAGCATCCGCGGATCGATCGTGTACGCGTCGTCTATCATCAGGCCGATCGGGATCTCTATAACGCGGCCGTGGCCGGTCTCGATATCCTGCCGCCCGTTCCCGGCGGCGCCGCGCGACAAGATTCGGCGCGGCTTGGCCTCGAGAGCCTCGAAAGCTTGGCACCGGCGCGTGTTCTCATTCACGACGCCGCGCGTCCCTTTATCGATCAGATTGTCGTCGATCGCGTCCTCGATGCGTTGGCGCAATCGCCGGGCGCGATCCCGGCGCTGCCGGTCGCCGATACGGTGAAGCGCGGCGAGAAGGGCGTCGTCACCGAGACGCTCGATCGCGGCTCATTATGGCGCGTGCAGACGCCGCAAGGCTTCGATTATCGTGCCATTCTCGCCGCGCATCGCGCAGTGGCGGGCTTGGAGTTGACCGACGATGCCGCCGTCGCCGAGCGCGCCGGCCTCACCGTGCGCCTTGTCGAAGGCGCGGAAAGCAATTTCAAAGTGACGACGACGGACGATTACGAACGTGCCGAGAAGCTGATCGCCGGCGGCACCGGCGATTACCGCAGCGGTCAGGGTTTCGACGTGCATGCGTTCGGACCGGGCGACCACATCTGGCTTTGCGGTCTCAAAGTTCCGCACAGCCACGGCCTCGTTGGCCATTCCGATGCGGACGTGGGACTACACGCGTTGACCGATGCGATCCTCGGCGCGCTCGGCGCCGGCGATATCGGCATGCACTTCCCGCCGAGCGATCCGAAATGGCGCGGCGCGCCCTCGCACCTTTTCCTGCGCCACGCCGCCGATCTCGTCGCGCGAGCCAGAGGCCGCATTGTCCATGTCGACGTGACGATGATGTGCGAAGCGCCGCGTATCGGTCCGCATCGCGAAACGATGGTCGCGAAGATCGCCGAGATCCTGGGCTTGCCGACGAACCGCGTTAGCGTGAAAGCGACGACGACGGAGAAGCTCGGCTTTCTCGGCCGCGGCGAAGGCATGGCCGCGCAGGCCATCGCGACGCTGCAGCTTCCGTGAGCACGGCGCGGCTGATCGCAAGCTGGTTCGGCAGCGGTCTCCTGCCCGGTGCGCCGGGAACATGGGGCTCGCTCGCGGCGCTGCCTTTCGCCTGGGTCACCGTTCGCTATGCCGGCACGTGGCCGCTGGTCGCGGGGGCGATCGTCGTTTTCTTCATCGGCTGGATTGCGGCGCATTTGGCAATCCGCGGACAGAGCGACAATGACCCCGGCTGGATCGTCATCGACGAGGTCGTCGGCCAGTGGCTAACACTGAGCGCGCTGTCGCTGGATATCTTCGCCTATGCTATCGGCTTCGCTTTGTTCCGCTTGTTCGACATCTGGAAACCGTGGCCGATCCGCCAGGTCGAGCGGCGTTGCGGCGGCGGTTTCGGCATCATGATCGACGACGTGCTTGCCGCGATCTATGCATTGATCGTGATTGGAATCGGGAGGTGGTTGCTTGAGCGATGATCGCATCCGCGCGCTTGCCGAAGCGGTGCTGACGCGCTGCCGCGACAAAAAGCTGATGATTGCGACGGCTGAATCCTGCACCGGCGGCCTGATCGCCGGCGCGCTGACCGAGATCGCAGGCTCGTCCGATGTCGTTGAGCGCGGCTTCGTTACCTATTCCAACCGCGCCAAGACCGAGATGCTGGGCGTCCCCGCGGCGCTCATCGCGCGGCATGGTGCGGTCAGCGCCGAGGTCGCACGCGCGATGGCAGCGGGCGCTCTCGCCCAGGCGCCGGTCGATCTGACGGTTTCCGTCACCGGCATCGCCGGCCCTGGCGGCGCCTCGGCCGATAAGCCGGTCGGTCTCGTCCACCTCGCGACCGCGCGGCGCGGCGGCAAGACTCATAACGAGCATCACGTCTTTCCCGGCGATCGCAGCGAGATCCGGCGCGCCACTGTCGAACGGGCGCTTGAACTGCTCCACGCCGCCGCCGAACAATAGTCGTCGCTTACCGGCTGGTGTGGTAGGCTCCAGCAAAAGCGGCAGGTGAGGAAGGCTCATGCGTTTCGGTCTCTTCGGCGGTGCGCGCTCGCGCAGCGGAACTCCGGTTGGCGACAATCAGGGCGGCGATAGCCAGGGCTATCGCGACTACATCAATTATGTGCGCGAGGCCGAGGATCTCGGTTTTGAGAGCGTCTTCGTCGTCGAGCATCATTTCACCGGCGTCGGCCAAGTCTCGGCCTCGCTCGGGCTGTTGAGCTATCTCGCCGGCTGCACCACACGCATCCGCCTCGGCACCGCCGTCGTCGTGCTGCCGTGGCACAATCCAGTGCTTGTTGCCGAAGCCGCCGCGACGGTCGATCTGCTCTCCAATGGCCGGCTCGATTTCGGCGTCGGCAAAGGCTATCGCGATGTCGAGTTCAACGGCTTCTGCGTGCCAATGGAGGAAGCGACCGAGCGCTTCGACGAAGCGATGGAGGTCATCCGTAAAGCGTGGAACACGACCGGCCGCTTCTCGCATCATGGCAAGCGCTGGAATTACGACAACATCGTGGTCGAGCCGGCACCGGTGCAGCGCCCGCATCCGCCCTTCTGGCTCGGCGCCGGCAGCGAGGATTCGATCCGCCGCGCCGCGCGCGAAGGCTACAATCTGCTGCTCGATCAGATCGCGCCCTGCGACCTCACCATCCAGCGCGTCACCATGTTCAAGGACGAGTGTATCAAAGCCGGCCGCGCCTACGATCCGGCGATGG
>DASZLU010000074.1:0-51187 GCA_035552195.1 Allostellaceae bacterium
GAGGAAAATGAACAAGAGGAGGTACGGCATCAGCCCGGACGGACGATCACGGAGATCTGGTGCCCGATCGGGCCGCCGCCGGCGAGGGTGCGGCGGCGGTGGCTGAAGAAACGCGCCTCGTCGGCGAGCGTGTCAACCGCCAGCACGTCGATCGCGCCGATCCCGGCGGCGGCGAGGCGGGCGGCGCAATAGCCGGAGAGGTCGAACTGCCAGCGGTCGGGCCGGCGCCCGGGCGCGAAGAATGTTTCCCCGAGGGTGGCGTGCGCCACGACGGCGTCGCGCAGATCGGCGGCGACCTCGTAGGAGGTCTGGGCGATGCACGGGCCGACTGCGGCGCTGATGCGGCGCGCGTCGGCGCCGAGCGCGACCATCGTGGCGATGGTGGCCTCCAGCACGCCGGCGACCGCGCCGCGCCAGCCGGCATGGGCGGCGCCGATGATGCCAATGCGCTCATCGGCGAACAGCACCGGCGCGCAATCGGCGGTGACGATACCGAGCGCGATGCCTTTGCGCGTCGTCACCATCGCATCGGCTTTCGGCCGCTCGCCTTGCGGCCACGGTTGCTCGACCGTGACGACGTCCGGGCTGTGTATCTGATGCACGCTGGCGAGGGCTTCTGCGCCGAGGCCGAGCGCCGCCATGGCACGGCGGCGATTCTCGTGAATGGCGGCGAGATCGTCGCCCGAGGACAGGCTGCAATTGAGCGACGCGAAAATCCCGGCGCTGACGCCGCCTTCGCGCGTGAAGAAGCCGTGCCGTACCGGCGCCGCGAACAATCCCGAACGAACGATCATGGGCGAACGCTCATGTTGCTGCTCCAAATCCCGCCGGCGCCGGCCCGCCTTGCTGGGTCAGCGCGAGCGCTTTGAACAACGTGCCCATCTCCGCCGGCTCGATCAAGCGGCGGCAGCCGCTGCGGATCGCGCTCTGTTGCTCCGGCGTCGCCGTCTTCAAAAGCGCGGCTTCGCGCGCGGTGATACCGAGCTCGATGAGGAATTGCGCTTGCGTCACCGGGCCGTGAACCGCCGCACCGTTGCCGGAGGCGGTGATGGCGAACTGATGGAAATCGACGAGGGCGGTGAGATCGACCTCGCCGGGCGATTCGACGATCGGCACCTTCTTGTGCTGCCGCACCGCTTGCAGCGTGTCGCTGCTTTGGCTCGGGGCGTAGCCGTAATCGATGACGAGCGCGGCGCCGCCGCGATCGCGCAAGCGCGCGGCGATATAGGCGGCGTAGTTCGACATCCGCTCTTCCAGCACCGCGCCATCGGGCGCTTGCGGCAGAATTGAATCCGTCCGGCTGGGCAAGGGATCGGTGCGCACCGTCAGCGCGCCAGCCGCTTCGTCGAAAGCGATCTGGCGCTGATGCCAGGCGCCGTCGCGGCGGTCGAATTGCAGGATCGGCAGCGCGTCGATGAATTCGTTCGCGACCAGCAGCACCGGTCCGGGCGGAAGATTCACGATATGATTGTGGAATTGCGGCCGATAGATCGCGAGTTTTTCGAGCTGCAGCTTGCGCAGCACCGGACTTTGCTCGACGAGATGCAGCGTCAGCGCTTCATGAAAGCCGGGCACGCGCTTGGTCGCGCGCAGCGCGTCGGCCATCAGCGTGCCGCGGCCGGGACCGAGCTCGACCAGCAGGACGGGATGCGGCGAACCCATGCGCTGCCAGTAATCGGCACACCATGCGCCGATCAACTCGCCGAAGACCTGGCTGATCTCCGGCGCGGTGGTGAAATCGCCGGCGGCGCCGAACGGATCGCGCGTTGCGTAGTAATGCGCGTTGCAGTCGCGCATGTAGTCGGCGATCGAGATCGGGCCGTCTTCGCGGATGCGCGCGGTGAGCCGCGCGGCGAAATCGCTTTGTCGGGTGTCGCTCACGTTTCCGGTTTGGCCCGCCAGGCGAGCCAGGCGCCGAGCAGGAATACGGGAATCGACAGTAGCTGCCCCATGGTCGCGCCGAACCACAGGAAGCCGAGGAAATCGTCCGGCTCGCGGAAGAATTCGCAGAAGATGCGCGCGCAGGCATAGCCGATCAGGAACACGCCGGTGACGAGGCCCGGCTTCTCGCGCGCGCGGGTGAAGTTGGCGAGATAGAAGAGGATGAGGAAAAGCAGCAGGCCCTCGGTGCCGGCCTCATAAAGCTCGCTCGGATGGCGCGGCACGACGCCGGCATTGGGGAAGACGACGCCCCACGGCACGTCCGTGGTCCGTCCCCACAATTCGCCGTTCACGAAATTCGCGATGCGGCCGAAGAACAGCCCGATCGGCACGGCGGCGGTGATGACGTCGGCGAAAGCGAGCAGCGATAGGCTGCGCTGGCGGCAGAACAGGATGAGCGCGACGAGCACGCCCAGCGCGCCGCCATGGAACGACATGCCGCCATGCCAGACGGCGATGATCTCGGTCGGATTCTGGAAATAGAAGCCGGGCTTATAGAACAGCACGTAGCCGAGCCGGCCGCCGAGCACGACGCCGAGCGTCGCCCAGACGAGGAAATCGTCGATCGCGGTCGGCGAGGCAACGGCAGGCGGACGCTTCGCCAGCCAGAGGCAATAGCGCCAGCCGAGCAGCAGCCCGACGATGTAGGCGAGGGCATACCAGCGGACCGCGAAAGGTCCGATGGCGAGGGCGACCGGATTGAAGTCGGGAAACGGGATGGACAGCATCAGCGATACGGATCCGCACTCGCGAGAAAGTTCTGAACGTAGTCGCGCACGCCGTCCTCGAGCGAGGTCGATGCGGCGGTAAAACCAGCGGCGCGAATTCGTTCCATCCGTGCCTCGGTGAAATACTGATACTTGTCGCGAATCTCGATCGGCGTGTCGACGTAATGGATGTTCGGCTTCATGCCGAGCGCGGCGTAAACCGCGGTCGCGAGATCGGCGAAGCTGCGCGCCGCGCCCGTGCCGGCATTGAACAGGCCGCTGACCGCGGGATGGTCGTAAAGGAACAGCATCTCGGCGACGCTGTCCCGCACATAAACGAAATCGCGCTTCTGCCCGCCATCGGGAATGCCGTCGCGGTGCGAGCGGAAGAGATGACAGACGGCCCCGGCCTCGGCGCGCGGGAAGATCTGCGCGACGACGCTCTTCTGCCCGCCCTTGTGATACTCGTTCGGCCCATAGACGTTGAAAAATTTCAGCCCGGCCCATTGCGGCGGCTTCGGCGCGCCGCGCTCGATCAGCCGGGCGACGCGCCGATCGAAAAGCTGTTTCGACCAGCCATAGGCATTGAGCGGCCGCAGCTTGGCGAGCCCCGCGGGCGTGCCGTCATCGTCGAAGCCGGCATCGCCTTCGCCATAGGTCGCGGCCGAGGAGGCATAGATGAAGCGCGTGCCGGTCGCCGCGCACCAATCCCACAGCCTTTGCGACAGGGCGAAATTGTTCGCGATGATGAAATCGGCGTCGGTCTCGGTGGTCGAGGAGGACGCGCCGAGATGGAAGATCGCATCGAGGCCGCGCGGCTGGGCGGCGAGGAAATCCGTAAGCTGCTCGGGCGTAATGAGGGCGGCGAGCTCGCGCTTGCCGAGGTTGCGCCACTTCTCGTCGCTGCCGAGCCGGTCGCAGACCACAATGTCGGGAAGGCCGCGCTCTTCCAGAGCCGCGACGAGATTCGAGCCGATGAAGCCGGCGCCGCCGGTGACGAGGATCATGGCAATGGTTATAGGCGAAACCCTATAGGTGAAACGAGAGGGCCGGCGCCATCTTCTGTCTTCCCGACATCTGTGTTAATGACCTGACATGCAGACGCAAAACCGCTTGCTCGACGATCTCGCGCGTGTCGCCACCGGCGCCCTCGGTGCTTTCACCGGCATGCGCGACGAAGTCGAGACCCGCATGAAAGAGCAATTCGAGCGGGTGCTCGGCCGCATGAATCTCGTGACCCGCGAGGAATACGACGCGGTGAAGGCGATGGCCGCCAAAGCGCGCGCTGCCCAAGAAGCGCTCGAGAAACGCGTCGCCGCGCTGGAAGCGAAACTCGGCGGCTCGCGGGGAAATGGCGCCGCGGCGGCCAAATCGGCGCCGGCGGCGGCCCGGGCAACCGCGTCGCGCACGCCTCGGCGTAGCCCCACGCGCGGCAAAAGCCGCTAGAGTCGTTTTTTCCCACGGGTTTTTCGCTGCGCATGCCGTTTCTCTGTTGCACGCGACTCCTTCATTTGGCAGCTTGCCTTAGTGGTCCCGGGGGGTGTCACCTACAATAGGTGGGCCGGGTGCCGAGGAGTGATGAATGACCGCCTTGTCACTTGAGACCAAGGCCGCCTCAGCCAACCCGATCGATCTCGTGGAAGAGATCGTGCAGGCCAATGAATGGCCGCATGACCGCTCGAGCGATGAAGAGATGGTGGTGGAGATCTCGGGCCGCTGGTGCGATTACCGGCTGTTTTTCGTCTGGCAGCGCGAAAATAGCGTGCTCCATTACTCCTGCGGTTTCGAGATGAAGGTTCCGCGCACCCGTCGCGGTCCGATCTATGAGCTGCTCGCCAACGTGAACGAGCGCTTATGGCTCGGGCATTTCGACTTGGCCGATAGCGATGATTCGCCGTCCTTTCGCCAAGGCGTGCTGCTGCGCGGCGTGTTCGGCGCCAGCGTCGAGCAGATCGAGGATCTCGTCGATATCTCGATCAGCGAATGCGAGCGCTTCTTCCCCGCCTTCCAGCTCGTCGTGTGGGCCGGCAAGAGCCCGAAGGAAGCCATCGCCGCGGCGATGATCGATCCAGTCGGCGAGGCTTAATCATTCCCAGACGCGGTATTCTGCTTGTCGGTTGCGGCAAGATGGGCGGCGCGTTGCTCGCCGGCTGGAAGCGCAAGCGCCTCAATCAGCCCATGGCGGTGATCGAGCCGCAGCCGATCAAATTGCCGACCGGGGTTAAGCGCTACAACGACGCCGCCGCGTTGCCGAAACCCTTCGCGCCCGCCGCGATCGTTCTCGCGGTGAAGCCGCAATCGCTGGCCGAAGCGCTGCCCGCCTATCGCCGCTTCGCCGATGGCGAGACGGTGTTTCTCTCGATCGCCGCAGGCAAGACGTTGCGCTTCTTCGCGCGCGCTCTGGGCGAGGATGCTCCCGTTGTGCGCGCCATGCCGAATACGCCGGCGGCGATCGGCCGCGGGATCGCCGTGGCTTGCGCCAATCCGAAAGTGACGTCGGCACAGCGCGCGCTCAGCACGCGGCTTCTCGGTGCCGTCGGCGAGGTTGCTTGGGCCGGCGATGAAGCGCTGATCGACCCGGTGACCGCGGTCTCGGGCAGCGGCCAGGCTTATGTGTTCTTGTTGATCGAATGCCTCGCCGCCGCGGGTGTCGCTTCGGGGCTGCCCGCCGATCTCGCGATGACGTTGGCGCGCGCGACGGTTTCCGGCTCGGGGGAGCTGGTGCGGCTTTCGTCGGAGGATGCGGCGCAGCTTCGTCGCAACGTCACCTCGCCGGGTGGCACGACGGAAGCCGCTCTCAAAATTCTGATGGCGGAAGACGGGATGGCGCCGCTGATGCGCCGCGCGATTGCCGCGGCGACGGCGCGCTCGAAAGAATTGGCGGACTAGCCCACCAGCCCGCGATTGCGGGGTGGGCTCGGCCTCTCTATCTTTGGTGGGAGAGGAAGCGCATGGCGGCACGCAAGCGGCCAAAACACCGATCTGGGAATTCCCGCGCGGCAAACGCCCGTCCTGGAAACCCCAAGCCTGGAAACCCCAAGCAACGCCTGATCACGGCGGCGCTGACCCTTGCTGAGGAAAAGGGCTGGCGGCGGATCGGCATAGCCGAGATCGCCGAGGCGGCCGGGCTCTCGCTCGAGGAAACCCATACGATCGCCCGCTCCAAGCACGCGATCCTCGGGGCGTTGCGCCGCCAGGTCGACGAGTCCATGCTTGCCGGCGGGGTGGTCGGCGGTGATTCCCGCCGCGACCGGCTCTTCGATGTGCTGATGCGGCGTTTCGAGGCCCTGCGACCGTACCGCGCGGGGCTGCGCGCCATCCTACGGGACAGTGTCGGGAGTCCGGCCTTGGTCGGCATGCTGCCGGGGCTGCTCCGCTCCATGGGCTGGACCCTCGCGGTTGCCGGACTGCCTGCCTCAGGCCTGCGCGGACGGCTCGCGCGCCGGGTCGTCGGCGCGATCTATGTCTCTCTCCTGCCAGCGTTTTTCCGGGACGAGAGCCGCGATCTCGGCTCGACGATGGCCGCCCTCGACAAGCGCCTGCGCCAGGTCGAGTCGGTTTTCTCCACGATCGGTCCCGTATTATCCCGGGTGCCCGGAGAGCGCCGGCGCGCCCAAGCCTAAGCTTTGTGCGCCGCAAAATTCGCAGCCGTTCTCCCTTGACCTGATCAAATACTGCTGCCATATTGGGCATTGTGCAGTGCAACATAGATCGCAGCTGCATTCCCTAGCCTGAGGATGGACCATGATCAACGGTAACAAGACATTTCTCGATTACGATGTGACCAAAGCTTTTTCCGCCTTCGCTTTCCCCGGTTTCAGCGTTGAGGCCGTGATGGCCAGCCAGCGCAAGAATGTTGAGGCCTTCACCCAGGCCAACCAGCTCGCGATCGAGGGCATCCAGGCTCTCGCCCGCCGCCAGGTCGAACTCGCCCGCGAGGCGTTCGAGGGCGCCCCGGCCTTCTTCAAGGAGCTGAGCCAGCCCGTCGCCCCGCAAGAGCGCGTCGCGAAGAGTGCCGAGATCGCGAAAGCGACCTTCGAGAAGAACATCGCCACGGCGAAAGAGCTCGGCGAGCTCGTCACCAAGGCGCATACCGAGGCTTTCGAAGTGCTGACCAAGCGCTTCACCGAGAGCTTCGAAGAGCTGAAGGACGTCGCGGCCAAGGCCGCCTAACGTCGGTTCGTTTGCCTTCACCGCTTTCGGGCGGTGGCCAAAAGGATCACGACCATCCCATCGGACGCCGTCCCGTGCTTGAAGCGCGGGACGGCGTTCGTGCTTTGGAGACGCGAACGCCGACATGGCTTATGTCCGTTAACCATTCCTTATGGGGCCGCGGCCCAAGCTTTAGTTTATGGATACTTGGCGCGTTGAATCGCTGCCCGAGCCGTGTATCGGCCACGCCTCCGAGGTCGCCCGTTATGGCGTCGCCGGCCTCTCTCTTCGCCTGATGGCGCTGCAGCGAAAATTAGAGCGCGACTACGATTTGTCGGTGGCGCTCGATATCAGCGACCGCGAGGCGGCGGACAGCCTGCCGCCCGATGTGACCGCGGCGGTCCATGCGATTTTCTTCGAAGCCGCCCTCAACGCTGCGCGCCATTCCGGGTGCTTGATGCTGCGCCTCATCCTTCAGGTCACCCGCAACAGCGTCATGCTTCGGATTGAGGATGACGGGGTCGGCTTCGCGTTCAAAGGCATCTACGAGTTGCGCGAGCTGCTCGCTTTCGGCGTCGGCTCGCAAACCCTGGCGCGGCTGGTTGCGATTTTCGGCGGCCGTATGCGGCTTGATTCGCATATCACCGGCAGCCGGATCGAGATTGGTCTGCTTCGCGACGGCTTCGGCCGCGCCATCCCGACCCCGCCGCTGCCCGATCTGGCGATCGCCAGCTAAGGCCGATTCCGACCCAGTTTTTTCCGACTAGGCGTGGGGCGCGATCAACTCGGCAGATGCAGGCGGACGCGCAGTCCGCCTTGCGGCGAATCCTCGAGCGTCACGTCGCCGCCCTGGCCGCGCGCCAGATCGCGCGCGATGGTGAGGCCAAGCCCCAACCCGCCGGTATTGGGATTGCGCGCCGCATCGAGGCGATAGAAGGGACGGAAGACGCTCTCGCGCTGCGCCGGCGGAATGCCCGGCCCGTCATCGTCGACCGTGACGTCGAACCCGTCGCGCACGGCGATGCCGGTGATCCAGAGATGCTTGCCGTAACGCCGCGCATTGCTGACGAGATTGCCGATGCAGCGCCGCGTCGCATCGGACCGCATCGGCAGCACGTGACGCTCGGGCAGCGCCGCGAAGATCGGCGGCCCGTCGCGCTGCGCCGATGAGATCAGCTCGTTGATCATCAGCACGATATCGGTGTCGCGCTCCGGTTCCTCGCCTTCGCCGCGCGCGAAATCGAGATAGCCTTGCACCATGCGCTGCATCGCCGCGACATCGGATTTGAGCTCGGCGACGCTTTCGTCGTTCGGCATCATTTCGAGCGCGAGCTTCATGCGGGTGAGGGGCGTGCGCAGATCGTGCGACACGCCGGCCAGCATCTCGGTGCGCTGCGTGATCTGGCGCTGCAGCCGGTCGCGCATCTTGATGAAGGCGCGCGCCGCCTGACGCACTTCGGTCGCGCCTGCCGGTTTGAAATTCGGCACGTCGCGGCCTTTGCCCAGCATGTCGGCGGCGATCGCGAGACGCTGCAGCGAGCGCACCTGGTTGCGCATGAAGACCGAGGCGATGGTCAGCAACACCAGCGACGAACCCGCCATCCACAAGATGAACAGCGTCGAGGTCGGCGTCGAGAGACGCTTCTTCGGTACCGCGATCTGCATCACGCCGTTCGGCATCTCGACCGAGACGAGCAGGTCGCGCGGATCGAAAACGCCGTCGATCTCGAACGGCCGGCCGACGCGCTCGACCATCGCTTGCGCCAGCGCTTCTTCGGTACTCCCGCCGGTCGTGCGTTGCAGTCCGCCGGGCAGGCTTTCGCCGTCGCGAAAGGCATAGACCAGTTCGGTGACGTCGCCCGAGCGCGCGAGCAGGTAAGCACGCTCCGCCGGGCTCCCGGCGGTGCTCAGCGAATTGAGGGTGAAGCCGATATCGCCGGCAACTGCCGTGGACAGGCGGCGCACGACCGTGTCCCAGACCCGGTCGTAGAAGAACCAGGTCGCCATCAGCTCGAGCAGCACCATCGGCAGCACGATGATGAGCAGCGAGCGGCCCCAGAGCGAGCGCGGCAGCGCGCGCTTGAACCAGCGGCCATGGCTGTCGGCAAGCGCCGGACCCGGCGCTGCCGGAAAGAGCTGCAACCGCGGCTGGGGCGGATTAATCGGGCTTGAGGACATAGCCCGTTCCACGCACGGTCTGGAGATAGCGCGGGAATTTCGGATCGCGCTCGATCTTGCGGCGCAGCCGCGTCATCTGCACGTCGACGGTGCGGAGATTGCCGCTGCATTGCGCTTCCAGCGACAGGTCCTCGCGCGATACCGCTTCGCCCGGCTTCTTCGCCAGCGCGACCAGCAGCGCGGTCTCTGCCTCGGTGAGATGCACCGGCTCGTCGCCGCGATAAAGCGCGCTGCGTTTCAGATCGAAGCGCAGATTGCCGAGCAGCAGCGCTTCAACCACGGGCGCCGGCGGCGCGGCCGGTATGACGCGCTGCAGGATGTTGCGGATGCGCAGCACCAGCTCGCGCGGCTCGAAGGGCTTGGTGAGGTAATCGTCGGCGCCGCGCTCCAGCCCGTCGATGCGGCTCTCGGGTTCGGCCATCGCGGTCAGCAGCAGGATCGGCACGGTGTTGGTTTGGCGCAGGCTCTCGGTCAGCGCGAGGCCGCTTTCGCCGGGCATCATCACGTCGACGATCAGCAGGTCGAAGGCGATGCTTTGCAGCTTCAAGCGCGCCTCGGCGGCGTCGCCCGCCGTGGTGACGCGAAAGCCGGATTCGACGAGATAGCGGCGCAGCAGATCGCGCAGCCGCTGGTCGTCGTCGATCACCAAAAGATGGGCTTCGGCCGGATCGCCGTTCATGGGCACAGTATATACGATATAAGGGAAAGGGCCCGAAAGCGCCGTGGCGCGATGGCCGGGCTAGCGGCCGCGCCGGAACCGGCTGCGGTCGAGATCGCTCGAAATCACGCTCAGCATGACCTTGCGGAAGCCTTCGACCGCATGCGCCCCGGCCTCGGCATAAGCGCGCTCGATGCGCTGGCGCTGATTCTCGGAAAGCTCGCGCTCGAGCTCGATGCCGGCGGGTGTCAGTTGCAGCAGGCGCTGGCGGCGGTCGCTCTTGCCGGTCTGCTGGACGATGAAGCCCTGGCGGACGAGCTGGCTCAGGACGCGGGCCAAGCTCTGCTTGGTGATGCGCAGGATGCCGAGCAGCTCGCTCACGCTCATATGCGGGTGGCGGCCGACGAAATAAATCACGCGGTGATGGGCACGGCCGAAACCATAGCGCGCCAGCATGGCGTCCGGCTCGGCGGTGAAATCCCGATAAGCGTAGAACAAAAGCTCGATACCCTGGCGCAGCTCCTCTTCGTGGGAGCTCGGCAGCGTATCAAGGGCTTTTACGTCAGACATGTTGACATATTTTTAGCAGGGTTGTTACATGTTCGGCAAGGCGCCTGTAGGCCCCATATCAGCGGGCACCCATTTTTAATCGGGCAGGCCGACGCGAGGAACGCAAACATGGCGATAGCGACCAGACCATTCGACGATCGCGACGGGACCATCTGGCTGGATGGCAAGCTCGTCGACTGGCGCGACGCGAATGTCCACGTCCTGACCCATGCTTTGCACTACGCCAGCAGCGTTTTCGAGGGCGAGCGCATCTATGACGGCCATATCTTCAAGCTGCGCGAGCACAGCCAGCGCCTGATCGATTCGGCGAGAATCCTCGGTTTCGAGATCCCCTGGAACTTGGAGCAGATCGAGGCGGCATCCAATGAGACCGTGCGCGCTTCCGGCGTCAAAGACGGCTATGTCCGGCCGATCGCCTGGCGCGGAGCCGAGCAGATGGGCGTCTCGGCCCAACTCACCAAGATCCATCTCGCCATCGCCGTGTGGGACGATTGGAAAGCCTATTTCACGCCCGAGGCGCGCTCCAAAGGCATCCGCATGCAGGTGTCGAAATGGGCGCGGCCCGCGCCCAACACCGCGCCGACCGCGGCGAAATGCGCCGGCCTCTACATGATCTGCACGCTCTCGAAACATGCCGCCGAAGCCGAAGGCTATAACGACGCGCTGATGCTCGATTGGCGCGGGCAGATCGCCGAAGCGACCGGCGCGAATATCTTCCTCGGCATCGACGGCGTGCTGCACACCCCGACGCCGGATTGTTTCCTCGACGGCATCACCCGCCGCGCCGTGATGGGCCTCGCCAAGGCGCGGCAGGTCAAGGTGATCGAGCGCGCGATCATGCCGGAAGAACTCGCCAAGGCGCAGGAAGTCTTCGTCACCGGCACCGCCGCCGAAGTGACCCCGGTGACCGAGATCGGCCAATACAAATTCGGCGTCGGCCCGATCACCAAGCAGCTGATGGCCGATTTCGACGTCATGGTCCGCCAAGCGGAAACCGTCGGCGCGAAGTGAGCGCGGCGCGGCGCTCAGAAGGGCTCAGCCGACAAGAGCGGCTGAGTCTCGCCGAGCGTTATGTGTGGTGGCAAAAACCGGCCGAGACATTGCGCGAGCCGCCGGTCCTTTTGCGGCAAATCCTTCGCCTCGGAACAGGTGACGACTACGTCGCCGCGCGCCGCTTTTGGGGTGTTGCCGCCTTGAAGCGCGCACTCGTGACCGCGCCGCCTGGCGCTCTCGATAAGCGGTCTTGGGTGTTCTGGCATCGTCACTATGGTCTGCGGCTGAAAGCCTTTCCACGCCGGCGCTTTGGATGAGTTCTTTCCATCCCGAAATTTTGGCCCGCGCGCAGCGGCGATTTTGGGAGGAATTGGCGCCAGGCCTGCCGCCGCATTGGGTACTCTATGGCGGGACGGCTGTTGCTCTGCGCTACGGTCACCGTAAATCCGTCGATTTCGATTTCTTTTCTGATCAGCCCCTCAACGAAACGCGGCTTCACGCGGCGTTGCCGCCATTGGCCGACGCCACGGTTCTCGAGCAAGCGCCGCGAACGCTGGTCGCCTTGCTGCGCGTTGCCGGCAAACCCATCAAACTATCGTTCTTCGGAAGCATGAAGATCGGCCGGGTCGGCGATCCGGAGCATCTCGATGACGGGCCGTGGATCGCATCGCCCGTCGATTTACTGGCGACGAAGCTTAAGACGCTGCATGACCGCGTCGAAGCGCGCGACTATATCGATATCGAAACGTTGTTGCGCGGCGGGGTGACACTGGATCGCGGCATCGCGGCAGCGCGCGCCTTGTTCGGTGCCTCACTCAATCCGATCGATACGGCGAAAGCTGTCGGCTGGTTTGAGGATGGAAATCTTATGAAGCGATTGTCGTCTCCGACAAGGCGCTATCTCGCGCGTGTCGCCGCTAAAGCGCGGCCCGGCGTTGCCGCGGCGCGCGTCAAATCGCGCTCGCTGTCGCTGAAGCGCTAATCCGTCTTCCACTTTGCCGCCGCTTGGTCGTCGCTGTCTTTCGCGTCGACCCAGCGCCGGCCCGCGCTCGTCTCTTCCAGCTTCCAGAACGGCGCTTTGGTCTTCAGCCAATCGATAAGGAAGCGGCACGCATCGAAGGCGGCGTCGCGATGTGATGAGGCGGTGACGACCAGCACGATGCGATCGCCGGGCTTGAGCTCGCCGTAGCGGTGGATGATCAGCACCGCGTCGAGCGGCCAGCGCTTTTTGGCTTCGGCTTCGATCGCGGTGAGCTGTTGCTCGGTCATGCCGGGATAATGCTCGAGCGTCATCGAATTGATCTTATCGCCGCCGGCCATGTCGCGGACGAGGCCAATGAACGACGTGACGCCGCCGATATCGCTGCGGCCGCGCGTCAGGGCGTCGATTTCTTTGCCCGGATCGAAATCCTCGCGCTGCACGCGGATCATTCGCTCAGCCTCCCGTGACCGGCGGAAACAGCGCGACCTCGTCGCCGGGTTTGAGGCGATGGTCGTAGGTGACGTATTCGCGATTGACCGCGACGCGCACCAGCTTGGTGTTGGTCAGCGCCGCGACGTAATTCGGCCCGCGCGTTTTCAGCCAATCGATGAGCTGCGCCACGGTCGCGATGCTGCCCGGCGGATCGATGGTCTCTTCGGCCGTGCCGATCTTCTGCCGCAGCCAGGCGAAATAAAGGAGTTTCATGCGGCTAATTTAGGCTGTCCTCACCGCCATTACATCATCGTCACCCGCGCGAAAGCCGGGGTCCACTGACGTTGCTGGATTCCCGCTTTCGCGGGAATGACGAGGATAGAACGACGTCAGGGAATCACTTCGCTGAACGGCAGGAAATCCACCGCCATCCCGGGCTCGAGCTTGGTCACGCCTTCGGCGATTTCGGCGAGGCCGTCGCTTTCGACCATCGAGGTGAGGATGCCGGCGCCGTCGCGGGCGAATTTCTCGGCGATCCAGCCGCCCTCGCCGTCGCGCACCAGCCGGGCGCGGACATATTCGGTGCGGTTGGGACGTTTCTTGTAATCGAAGCCGGCGCGCACGCGATAAAGCTTGGGACCGGGATCGTCGGCGCCGGCGAGGAGGAGCATCAGCGGCCGCGCCAAAAGGAAGAACGTCACCATCACCGCGACGGGATTGCCGGGCAGGCCGACGAAGGGCACGCGGCCGATCTGGCCCATCGCGACCGGGCGTCCCGGCTTGATGGCGAGACGCCAGAAATGCAGCTTGCCGAGCGCTTCGATTGCTCCCTTCACGTGATCTTCCTCGCCGGTCGACATGCCGCCCGATGTCAGGACGAGATCATGATGCTGCGCCGCCTCGGCGAGCGCCGCGCGCATCGTCTCAGGCTTGTCGACGAGGATGCCGAGATCGGAGATCTGCGCGCCGAGACCCTGCAGCAAAGCCTGCAGCGTGTAGCGGTTCGCGTCGTAGATGGCGCCGAGCGCCAGCGCGTCGCCCGGCTCGCGCAATTCATCGCCGGTCGAGAACAGCGCGACGCGCAGCGGCCGATAGACCGAGAGCGAGGTGAGGCCGAGCGAGGCGGCGAGGCCGATCTCCTGCGCGCGCAGCCGGCGTCCGGCGGCGAGGACGGCGGTTCCGGCTTTGATGTCCTCGCCGGCCTCGCGGCAATTGGCGCCGCGCTTGATGCCGGCGGGGATCGTCACCTGGCCGTGCTCGACCTTGCAGTCTTCCTGCATCAGCACCGTGTCGGTGCCCTGCGGTAAGAGCGCGCCGGTGAAAACGCGGATCGCGCTCTGCGCCGGCGCCTCACCGCGCAGGGGATGGCCGGCGGCGGCGCGGCCGGCGATCGGCAATATCGTTTCGCCGCCGGGCACGAGATCGGCGAAGCGCACCGCATAGCCATCGACCGCGACATTGTCGGCGGGCGGCACGTCGCGCGTCGCCACCAGTTTTTCGGCGAGGATGCGGCCGACGGCTTGCTTCAACGGCACGCGCTCGGCTTCGGTAACGGGCGCGATCTTGTCTTTCAGCAAGGCCAGCGCCGCGGCCGAATTCATCAGCTCGCCGCCGAAAGCGAAGCAATCGTCACTGAGCTGCGCCACGACCCCGCACCGCCATGCCAAGATGGTTGATGATGAAATCGGCGATTGCGCCGACATCGTCGAGCGCGAAACGCGGCAGCGTCCCGATGCCGATGACCGGTACGTCGGTGGCGATGGCGACGATATCGCTGTCCTCGGGCGCGAGCAGCGGCTTGCCGACCGCGGGGCGATGCACTTCGAGCTTCGGCAGCGCCGTGCGCTTGAAGCCCTCGACGATGACGAGATCGACGGGCGACATGTGGCTCAGCAGCGCGGCGAGCGGCGGTTCGGCATCGCCGCGCAGCTCATGCATCAGGGCCCAGCGATTCTCGGACGAGACCATCACCTCGGTGGCGCCGGCTTCGCGGTGGCGAAAGCTGTCCTTGCCCGGCTGGTCGACGTCGAAGGCGTGATGCGCGTGCTTGATCGTCGAGACGCTGACGCCGCGGTGCAGCAACGCGGGCAGCAAACGCGTCATCAAGGTGGTCTTGCCGCTACCGCTCCACCCGGCGAGGCCGAAGACCCGCATCGGCCCAAATTTTGGCATCGGTCAGCTGACCTGCTCGCTCGTCTTGGCGTTCATGGCGCCGGCTTTGAGCGATTCGGTTTTTTGGGCTTGGGCCTGCTTCTGCCGCCGATCCTCTTCGACATTCACATGCACGATGCCGGCGCGGAAATATTGATAGCCGGTGATCAGGGTAAAGGCGGCGGCGATCCAGAGGAGCGCTTCACCGAGGAGTTTCGCTTGCAGGAACCCGGGGCCGGAATCGCCGACCAGCAGCACGCCGATCGCAACCATCTGGACCGCCGTCTTCCACTTCGCGAGATTGCTCACCGGCACTTTGACGCGAATGCCGGCGAGATGCTCGCGCAAGCCGGAAACCAGAATCTCGCGCGACAGGATGACCAGCGCCGGGAGTACCGACCAGCCGGAGATGCGCTGCGTCGCGGTCAGCATCAGCAGGGTCGCGGCGACCAGCACCTTGTCGGCGATCGGGTCGAGGAACTTGCCCCATTCCGATTGCTGCTCCCAGGCGCGGGCGAGCTTCCCGTCGAGCCAATCGGTGAAGCCGGCGAGCGCGAAGAGCGCACAGCCCAGCCACGGCCCCAAAGGGGCATCGATATAGAAGGTCGCGACCACCAGCGGCATCGCGACGATCCGCGACAGGGTCAGGAGATTGGGAAGCGTATTCAGCATCGGCCCGATACGAGTTTAGGCGGGTACAAGGGCGAGTTTAGCCTTCTGCATGAAAATGGTCATAAACCTTTTTTGCGACGGTTTTGCTTATCCCTTCGACGCGTTCGAGATCGGTCAGCCCGGCCCCGGCGACGCCGCGCGCCGAGCCGAAATGATGCAGCAGGGCCTTCTTGCGCTTGGCGCCGATGCCGGCGATCTCGTCGAGCGGCGAGCCGGTGATGGCCTGCGCCCGCCGCTGGCGGTGGGCCCCGATCGCAAAACGATGGGCTTCGTCGCGCAATCGTTGCAGGTAATAAAGTACCGGGTCCTTCGGCTCCAAGCTCAAAGGCTCTTCGCCCTCGCGGAAGAAACGCTCGCGCCCGGCATTGCGATCCGGCCCCTTGGCGACGCCGACCACCGGCAGATCGTCGATGCCGAGATCGGCGAGCACTTTCAGCGTCGCCGAAAGTTGGCCTTGCCCGCCGTCGATCAGGACGAGGTCGGGCCAGGTGCCGCGATCGCGGTCGGGATCTTCCTTGATGGCGCGGGCAAAGCGCCGGGTCAGCACCTCGCGCATCATGCCGAAATCATCGCCCGGGGTGATGTCCTCCGACTTGATATTGAATTTCCGATAGCTGTTTTTGACGAAGCCCTGCGGCCCGGCGACGATCATGCCGCCGACGGCGTTCGTGCCCTGGATATGGCTGTTGTCGTAAACCTCGATGCGGCTCGGCGGCGAATCGAGGCCGAAGACATCGGCGACGCCTTGCAGCAGCTTCGTCTGCGCCGCGCCTTCAGCGAGGCGCCGCGCCAGCGCCTCGCGCGCATTGAAGAGGGCATGGTCGACCAGCTTTTTCTTGTCGCCGCGCTGCGGCGCGCTGAGCTCGACCTTGCGGCCGGCGCGGCTCGACAGCGCCTCGGTGATGAGCGCGCTTTCGGACGGCATCGCGCTGACCAGGACACAGGGCGGCGCGGTGCGGTTGGCATAGAACTGGCCGATGAACGCCGCGAGCATGTCGGGCAGGCTGGTATCCTGGGTGTGGCTCGGGAAATAGGCGCGGTTGCCCCAGTTCTGGCCGCCGCGGAAGAAGAACACCTGGACCGAGCTGTGCGGCCCGGCCTGATGCCCGGCGATGATGTCGGCGTCGCCCAGGCCTTGGACATTGATGTCCTGCCGGCCCTGCACCTGGGTGAGCGAGCGGATGCGGTCGCGGATCAGCGCCGCGCCTTCGTAATCCATCGCCTCGGATTTTTCCGTCATGGTCGCGGCCAGCCGCGCCTGCACGTCCTGGGTCCGGCCTTTGAGGAACGACCGCGCGTCGTCGACCAGCTTGTCGTAGCCTTCCTTGTCGATCCGGCCGACGCAGGGCGCCGCGCAGCGCTTCAACTGATAGAGCAGGCACGGCCGCGTCCGGCTCGAGAAGTAGCTGTCGGTGCACGACCGTAACAAAAATGCCTTTTGCAGCGCGATCAAGGTGCGGGTGACCGCACCGGCCGAGGCGAAGGGACCGAAATAATCGCCCGGCTCGCCGGTGGCGCCGCGATGCTTGGTGATCTGCGGAAATTCGTGGGCGGTCAAATGGATATAGGGAAACGACTTGTCGTCGCGCAGCAGCACGTTGTACCGCGGCATGAAGCGCTTGATGAGATTGCACTCGAGCAGCAGCGCCTCGACCTCGGTGTGGGTGATGACCACTTCCATCGAGCGCGTCTCGGCGACCATGCGGCGCAGCCGGTTCGGCAGGTTGTTGATGTGGGTGTAGTTGGTGACCCGGTTCTTGAGATTGCTTGCCTTGCCGACATAAAGCGGGTCGCCCTTGGCGCTGAGCATGCGATAGACGCCGGGCGAGGGCGGCAGGGTCCGGACGACATCGCGGATTACTGCGACTCCCTCCGCGATCTGCCCCGTCGCCGGCGCGACGTCTTCGTCGTCGCTCGCCTCGGCCGCCGCCGGCTCGTTTTCGGGCGCGTCGCCTTCCGCCGCATTTTCTTCGGCCGGCGGCTCCCGGGGCGCCATCTCCATTTCAGGCACGATATCGTCCGGATCGTCGCTCATCGGCCTGTCGTTTGGCCCGTCCGCCGCTTCATCTGCATCATTTTTCGTTCGTTTGATCGCTCGACCGATTTTCTTCTTGCTTTTTGGTCTATCCACTATTCCGGTGGAAAACTCTGTTGAGAACCATGTCCGTACCCGTCAGCGACCCCGTTGTTACGCCAATTTCACCCGTTTGCACAATTTTTGACCATTTCGGTTATCGTATTGATTTTACTAGGTCTAATTATGACAAGGCGTAACCCCTCTGACACAGATCACAATTTCGCCACAGAATCGCACCCGCCAGCCGTGCCGAAATAGGGGTGTGAACAACTCCCAGGCTTTGGCTGCGGCTTGAGCGGCCGCGATAATTATCGTCGCAATTCACGGCCTTAGCTCCGCTTTTCAATGCCAGGTCTGCGCTAAACGCAGACCGGTTATACCGGTTACGGCGTCATTCCGTTTGCAGGGCCTGGCCGGGCTGGGCCCAGCCGAGATGTTGCCCGCCATCGAGCGCGATCATCTGCCCGGTCATCGAAGCGCTGGACAGGATAAAGCGCACGGCGTCGGCGATCTCCTCGGGCGTCGCGCCTTGCTGCAGCGGCACGCTCGCCTGCTGCTTGGCGAATTGCTCGGCACTCTGTCGCGGGCTCGGCAAAGTCGGGCCCGGACCGATGCCGTTGACGCGGATGCGCGGCGCGAGCGCCATCGCCATCACCTGGGTCAGCGTCCAAAGTCCGGCCTTGGTCAGCGTATAGGAAACGAAATGCGGCGTGAGATTCCACACCCGCTCGTCCAGGATGTTCACAATCGCGCCGGTCGCTTCCGCCGGGAGCTGGCGCGCGAATTCCTGCATTAATACGAAAGGCGCGCGCAGATTCGTCTCGAAATGCGCGTCCCAGCTTTCGCGCGTGACACTCAGCGCCTCGTCGCGCTCGAACAATGACGCATTGTTGACGAGGCAGGTGAGGGGACCGAGCGACTTTGTTGCCGTGCCGATAAGTGTCTTGGTCTCGGACTCTTGTGACAGATCGGCGCCAAGCGCCACGGCGCGGCGGCCTTTCTTCGCGATTTCGGCGACGACCGCCTCGGCATCGGCCTGCGACGAACCGTAATGAACCGCGACGTCGTACCCGTCCTCGGCCAGCGCCAGCGCGGTGGCGCGGCCCAGCCGCTTGGCGGCGCCGGTGACAAGAGCGGCGCCTTTCATCGAAAGCGCTCCGTGTCGCGCAAAACTTTCTTTAAACCGTTATCCCCGCGAAAGCGGGGATCCACGGCAATTAACGCGCTGTCTCTGCGATGGATTCCCGCTTTCGCGAGAATGACGGTATTTAGAAAGCGCGCGTTCATCATCACCCGCGCCGATCGCGCTGAAACCGTTGCCGCGCTTTGCTCTTGGCGATTTGCTTGGCCGAGGTGCCGGCGCGGCCGCCGATCGAGCGGCCGCGGGCGCCGGGAATTGGCGCGCCGCCCCCCGCGTGCGGGCCGTCAGGCACGCGCGGCGAACCCAGCCCGAGATCGTATTCCTCCAGCCGCTTGATCTCGTCGCGCAGCCGCGCCGCTTCCTCGAATTCGAGATCGGCGGCGGCCTGGCGCATCTGCTTCTCGAGATCGGCGATGACGGCCTTGAGGTTCGAGCCCTGGTAATGCGCCTGCTCGCTCTCGCCGAGATCGACGGTGACGTGGTCGCTCTCGTAGACGCTGTCGAGAATGTCCGAGATGCCGCGCTTGATGCTTTCCGGCGTAATCCCGTTGGCGATGTTATAAGCTTCCTGCTTCTCGCGCCGGCGCGCGGTCTCGTCCAGCGCCAGCTTCATGCTGTCGGTCATCTTGTCGGCATAGAGGATGACGCGGCCTTCGAGATTGCGGGCCGCACGGCCGATCGTCTGGATCAGCGCGGTGCGCGAGCGCAGGTAGCCTTCCTTGTCGGCATCGAGGATCGCGACCAGGGCGCATTCCGGAATATCGAGGCCCTCGCGCAAGAGGTTGATGCCGACCAGCACGTCGAATACGCCCAAGCGCAGATCGCGGATGATCTCGATGCGCTCCAGCGTGTCGACATCGGAATGCATGTAGCGGACGCGGATGCCGTTCTCGTGGAAATACTCGGTCAGCGCCTCGGCCATTTTCTTGGTCAGAGTGGTGACGAGGACGCGCTGGCCTTTCTTGGCGGCGTCGCGGCATTCGGCCATCAGGTCATCCACCTGATTTTCAACAGGCCGGATGACCGGCGCCGGATCGACGAGGCCGGTCGGGCGCACCACTTGCTCGACGAAGACGCCGCCGGTGCGCTCCAGCTCCCATGGTCCCGGCGTCGCCGAGACATAGGTGGTCTGGCCGCGCATCTCGTTCCATTCCTCGAATTTCAGCGGCCGGTTGTCGACGCAGGCCGGCAGGCGGAAGCCGTATTCCGAGAGGATGGTTTTGCGCGCGAAGTCGCCGCGATACATGGCGTGGAGCTGGCCGATGGTGACGTGGCTCTCGTCGATGAAGATCAGCGTCTCTTTCGGCAGATATTCGAACAAGGTCGGCGGCGGCGCGCCGGGCGGCCGGCCGGTCAGATAGCGCGAATAATTCTCGATGCCGGCGCAGCTGCCGGTTGCCGCCATCATCTCGATATCGAAGGTCGTGCGCTGCTCCAGCCGCTCGGCCTCCAAGAGCTTGCCGGTGGCGCGGAATTCCTCGAGCCGGACCTTCAGGTCCACCTTCATCTGCTCGATCGCCTGGAACAGCGTCGGCTTGGGCGTGACGTAATGGCTGTTGGGATAGATCTTCACTTCTTCGAGCGCGGCACTTTTCTCGCCGGTCAGCGGGTCGAATTCGTGGATCGCCTCGAGTTCGTCGCCGAACAGCGACAGCCGCCAGGCGCGATCCTCATAGTGGGCCGGGAACAGCTCGATCGTGTCGCCGCGCACGCGGAAGCTGCCGCGCACGAAATTCGTGTCGTTGCGGCGGTATTGCAGCTCGACCAGCCGCTTCAAGAGCTCGGTGCGGTTGACGCTGGTGCCGGCCTCGAGCAGCAAGGTCATCTCGGAATAGGTCTCGACCGAGCCGATACCGTAGATGCACGACACCGACGCGACGATGATCGTGTCGCGCCGCTCGAGGATCGCGCGCGTCGCCGAATGGCGCATGCGGTCGATCTGCTCGTTGATCGATGATTCTTTCTCGATATAGGTGTCGGTCCGCGGCACATAGGCCTCGGGCTGGTAATAATCGTAATACGAAACGAAATACTCGACCGCGTTGTCGGGGAAGAAGCTCCGCATCTCGCCGTAAAGCTGCGCGGCAAGCGTCTTGTTCGGCGCCAGGATCAGGGCCGGGCGCTGCGTCTTCTCGATGACATGCGCCATGGTGAAGGTCTTGCCTGAACCGGTGACGCCCAACAGGACGCGGTCGGCCTCGCCGTCCTGGACGCTCTCGACGAGCTGCGCAATCGCCTGCGGCTGATCGCCGGCCGGCTGGAATTCCGAATGAATGGAAAAGCGCTTCCCCTGGTCGGCCAGCGGGCGCTCGGCGGTAAGGATCGGCATGGGGATGTAAGATAAGGGGCGCGGCGGCGTGTTTCCAGCAGGGGAGACGCTACTAGGCCCCACCATTTCGTCATCCTCGCGAAAGCGGGGATCCAGCGGCGCTGGCTGGATTCCCGCTTTCGCGGGAATGACGGAAAAAGAGAGCGAATCGCGCGCTCAATTATGCGCGCGAGAACCGTCCTTCGTGTTGCGGCGCAGCACGCATCCCGCTATTCTCCGACCTCTCCAAACCTTCTCGAAATTGCGGGTTTCCTATGGGCTTTATCGCTGACCGTTTGCTGCGGATCAAACCATCGCCGACCATCGCCATGGCCAACAAGGCCTTGATGCTGAAGGCCGAGGGCAAGAACGTGATCGGCCTGGCCGCGGGCGAGCCCGATTTCGACACGCCGCAGAACATCAAGGACGCGGCCAAGCGCGCGATAGATCGCGGCGACACGAAATACACCGTCGTCGACGGCACGATGGAGCTGAAGAAAGCCATCGCCTCGAAGTTCAAGCGCGAGAACGGCCTCGACTATCAGCCGAACCAGATCTCGGTCGGCACCGGCGGCAAGCAGGTGCTCTACAACGCCCTCACCGTCAGCGTGAATCCGGGCGATGAGGTCATCGTGCCGGCGCCCTATTGGGTGTCGTATCCCGATATCGTCGAGCTGTGCGAAGGCACGCCGGTCGCCGTGACCTGCCCCGAGAATAACGGCTTCAAGCTGCGGCCCGAGGATCTCGACGCCGCGATCACGCCGAAGACGAAATGGCTGATCCTCAACTCGCCGTCGAACCCGACCGGCGCGGCCTATACCGCCGACGAGCTGCGCGCGCTCGCCGACGTGCTCTTGAAGCATCCGCATGTCTGGGTGCTGACCGACGATATGTACGAGCATCTCGTCTATGACGATTTCAAATTCGCGACCATCGCGCAGGTCGAGCCCAAGCTCTATCCGCGCACGCTGACCTTGAACGGCATGTCGAAGGCCTATTGCATGACCGGCTGGCGTCTCGGCTATGCCGCGGGCCCGGTCGAGCTCATCAAGGCGATGGGCGCGCTGCAATCGCAATCGACGACCAACCCGTCCTCGATCAGCCAGGCTGCCGGTGTCGAGGCGCTGAACGGGCCGCAGGATTTCATCCCGAAGAACAACGCCATTTTCAAGACGCGGCGCGATCTCGTGGTGAAGATGCTGAACGAGGCAGCGGGCGTGCATTGCCCGGTGCCGGAAGGCGCGTTCTATGTCTATCCGTCCTGCGCCGGCGCGATCGGCAAGAAGACGCCCGACGGCAAGACGATCGACACCGACACGGCGTTCTGCGAATACCTGCTCGAATCGGTGGGCGTTGCGTGCGTGCCGGGCACGGCGTTCGGCCTCGCGCCGCATTTCCGCATTTCCTACGCGGCCTCGAACGAGACGCTGACCGACGCTTGCGGCCGCATTCAAAAGGCCTGCGCCGCGCTGAGCTGAGTGCCCACGGTCTAGTTTCTGACGGAAAAGACCCCGACGAAAGCCGGGGTCTCTGTTTTTAGGCGCGACGCCGCCCCACCTTGTCTTCCTTCCCCGACGAAAGTCGGGGTCCATTCTTCAACATCGCGCTATCGATGAATGGGCCCCGACTTTCGTCGGGGCGAGGAACTATATGTGTGGCGGTGCCTCCCCTAGAATAGGCCGATGTCTGTTTTCACCTTCTTCGAAAATCTGCTGCAGCCGACCGTGCCGCTGCCGGGCGAGCCGCCGACCCAAGGCGTGGCGGCGTTTTATTGGCATTACGCGCGGCAGATCAAAGGGCTGCTGATCGCGCTGTTCATCGTCGGCTCGGTCACCGCCGTGCTCGATGCCTCGATCCCGGTATTCATCGGCCGCGTCGTCTCGATCCTGACCGCGCTCAAGCCCGAGACCGGCTTGCGCGATGCCTGGCCGCAGCTTGTCGCGATGGCGGCGGTGCTCCTGTTGTTCAAGCCGGGGCTCGAAGCGATCCAGGACATGATCACCAACCAGACACTGAACCCCGGCTTCTCCAACCTGGTGCGCTGGCAGAATCACTGGCATGTCGTGCGCCAGAGCTGGAGCTTCTTCCAGAACGATTTCGCCGGCCGCATCGCCAACCGCGTGATGCAGACCGGCCCGTCGCTCAGGGAAAGCGTCGTCTCCGGCATCAACGCGATCTGGTACATCCTGGTCTACGGCACGATCGCGTTGGGCTTGCTGGCGGCGCGCGATGCGCGGCTCGCGATCCCGGTGACGCTCTGGTTCCTCACCTATGCCGCGACGCTCTGGTATTTCGTGCCGCGCGTGCGCTTGCGCAGCAAGGCGATGTCGGAAGCGCGCTCGACCCTGACCGGCCGCGTCGTCGACAGCTACACCAATATCCTCACGGTTAAGCTCTTTGCCGATCCGAAGGACGAAGACAAATTCGTTCGCGACTCGGTCGACTATCACACCAACACCTTCCGCGCCCAGCTTCGTTTCATCACCGGCTTCGGCGTAGCGCTGGCGATGCTCAACGCCGCGATGATCGTCGGCACCGCGGCGATGGCGCTCTGGCTCTGGAGCATCGGCAGCCTCTCGGTCGGCGAGGTCGCGATGGCGGTGCCGCTGACCTGGCAGATCTCCAACGTCTCGGGCTGGGTGGCGCGCAACGTCACCTCGATCTTCGAGAATATCGGCACGGTGCAGGATGGCATGCGCTCGATCGCGGTGCCGCGCCAGATGCCGGATATGCCTCATGCCGGATCGCTCACGGTGACCGAAGGCCGCGTGCGCTTCGAGGACGTGCATTTCGGCTACAACACGGCGCGCGGCGTGCTGCACGGCATCGATGTCGAGATCGCCCCGGGCGAGCGCGTCGGCCTCGTCGGCCATTCCGGCGCCGGCAAATCGACCCTCGTCAATCTGCTGCTGCGTTTCTACGAGGTTGAAAGCGGCCGCATCCTGATCGACGGCACCGACATCAAGACGGTGACGCAAGAGAGTCTCCGCGCGCATATCGCGATGGTGACGCAGGACACCTCGCTGCTGCATCGCTCGATCGCCGAGAATATCCGCTACGGCAAGCCGGAGGCGACCGACGCGCAGGTGTACGAGGCGGCGCGCCGCGCCCACGCGCTCGAATTCGTCGAAGGCCTCGAGGATTGGCAGCATCGCAAGGGCTTCGAGGCGCATGTCGGCGAGCGCGGCGTCAAGCTTTCGGGCGGCCAGCGTCAGCGCATCGCGCTGGCGCGCGTCATCCTCAAGGACGCGCCGATCCTTATCCTCGACGAAGCGACCTCGGCGCTCGACAGCGAGGTCGAGGCGGCGATTCAGGAGCAGCTCGATACGCTGATGCAGGGCCGCACCGTGATCGCCATCGCGCATCGCCTGTCGACGATCTCGCGCATGGACCGGCTGATCGTCTTGGATCATGGCCGCATCATCGAGACCGGCTCGCATGCCGAGCTCGTGCGGCGTGGCGGCACCTATGCGCGCCTCTGGCGCCGCCAATCCGGCGGCTTCGATATCCGCGACGCCACACTCGAGCGCATCGCCGGCGAATAGGCCGCGCCGCTTAACTTCTCGTTAAGCTGTATCCTGCGGGGCCAATCCTACTTTCGTAGGATTTCCCAAACGCGTAGCACCTGCGAACTATTCGAGCATCGTGTCGCGGCCTTGATTCGCCGCGCACAGGACAATGTCGTGTCATGTGAGGACGAGCGATGCTCAATCGGTGTTCGGTCAATTTTTTGCTGAAATCTGTCATCCTGGCGGTGTCGGGCGCGCTCGTCATCATTTTCGCGCTTGGCGCGTGGAGTGCCTATGGCCGCTACGGCGAGGCGAACCGAGTCGAGGCTTTAACGGGGGTATCGAATTCCCTGTTCCGTGCGATGAGCGGTCTGCGTCTCGATCGCTCTTTCACCGATCGCGTTCTGAAAGGCGATCCGGTATCGCCCGCCGACCGCCAGCAGATGCTCGATGCGCGCAGCACCGAGATGCCACCGCTCAAGGAAACGCTTGCGGCGCTCGCGACGCTCGATTATCCGAACCGTCAGGATTACGCGACCACGCTGCCGAGCGTGATCAGCCACTTCGAGGCGTTGCAGGCGGAATCGCTCGCCGCCATGAATCAGCCGAAAGACTCGCGCCGCGCGATGCTCGCGAGCGATTTCGCGACGAGCATCAATCAGGTGCTCGACACCCTCGATCGTCTCGGCGCCGATTTGGGCGGCGCGACGAAGCTGAAGGATTCCTTCGTCGACGAGATGATGACGGTGAAGCAACTCGCCTGGACGGCGCGGCAATCGGGCGGCGACGCCTCGGTCATACTTTCGAACGGCCTTCTCACCGGCAAGGTCGCGCCCGACGCCGCGGTCACTTACGCGCGCTCTGTCGCATCGCTCAACACCGCCTGGGCGGCGCTGCAGGACGTCGGCTATGGAACCGCGCTGCCGCCGAAATACGCGGCGGCGGTAGCGAAGGCGAACAGCGTTTATTTCGGCGCCGACTACACCAACGAGCGCGACCGGCTGATGAAGCTGGTCGCCGCCGGCGAAAAGCCGGATATTTCGGTCCCGGATTGGACAAAGCGGTCCGTCGGCGGCTCGCTCACCGTCCTCGAGGTCGTGCTTGCGGCGCTCGACGCGGCCGGCGAGCGTGCTGCGGCCATGCACAGCGACGCGCTGCGCAGCCTCGCCGCGCAGCTCGGCTTCCTGGCGATCGCTCTGGCGGTGATGGCCGGCAGCATGTGGCTCATCGGCCGCCGCGTGGTCCGTCCGCTGCACGCGATCCGCGACGCGATGGTGAAGCTCGCCGGGGGCGATCTCACCGTCGATGTCGGCAATACCGAGCGCAAAGACGAGATCGGCGCGCTTTTCGGCACGCTCGTCACCTTCAAGGCCAACGCGGTCGAGAAGCAGCGCATCGAAGAGGAGCAGAAAGAGCGCCATGCCGAGGCGGTCAAGCGCCAGGAAGGGATCGAGCTGTCGATCAAGGCGTTCGAGAAAGAGGTCGGCGGCGCGCTGCACGCGCTCGACAAGGCCTCGAGCGATATGCGTGATGTGTCGCAAGCGATCGCCGGCGCCGCGAGCCAGGGCGACCGCCAAGTGAAGGTCGTCGTCGGCGCCGCGGCCGAGGCCTCGAAACATGTCGATGTCGTCGCCGGCTCGGCCGAAGAACTGAGCGCCGCCAGCAACGAGATCAGCGGTCAGGTCACACGGGCGGCGGACATCGCCAACCGCGCGGTCGAGGAAGCGCGTCAAACGGACTCGACGATGCAGAGCCTGGTCGGCACCACGAGCCGGATCGGCGAGGTCGTCGATTTCATCAACGACATCGCCGGCCAGACCAATCTGCTGGCGCTCAACGCGACGATCGAAGCGGCGCGCGCCGGCGACGCGGGCAAGGGCTTCGCGGTCGTCGCTTCCGAGGTGAAGTCGCTCGCCAGCCAGACGGCGAAAGCGACGCAGGACATCGCCGAGCAGATCGTCGCCGTGCAGAACGTGACCAAGGAAGCGGTGGAAGCGATCCAACGCATCGGCGGCACGATCTCCGAAGTCAGCGCCGTCGCGAACTCGATCGCCGCGGCGGTGCGCGAGCAGGCGGCCGCGACCGACGAGATCAAACGCAGCACCGAAGAAGCCGCGCGCCGCTCGGGCGAGGTGTCGTCGAACATGGCGCACGTCGCCGATGCGACCGAGAAGACCGGCGGCGCCGCGCAAGGCGTGCAAGCGACCGCGAGCGCCCTCGGCAGCGAAGCCGACCGCCTGCGCGAAGAGGTCAACGGCTTCCTCGCGAAGATGCGCGCGGCGTAGGCGAGGCGAAGACGAAAGGCGCGCGGCTGGCCCGCGCGCCTTTCTTTCTGTCTCGCCGTCTCTTCGGCCGGTGGAACGAACTCGTTTCACGCCGAGGAATACGAAGCTCTCGTCTGTTTTGGACCTCCGCTCCTGAGCCGGTCGAAGGGCGCGGGGGTGACGACCGGAATTTCCGGTCGTCAGTTCGGCAGGAATTTTTCCGTGTAGAGCTTGGTCATGTCCGGCGGCGTCTCGAGGATCTTGGTGTCGACCAGCGATTGGCGGATCGCGGCGAGGCCTTTCGGATCGAAATGCCCGTTGTCGGTGATCATCGGCGTCGCTTCGTCATAGACGCGGCTCATGATCGGCGCGGGCTTTTTCAAGAGCGGTGCGTCGAACGCCACCACCTCGTCCTTATGCGCCTTGAAATAGGCGACGCTCTCGAACCAGGCGGCGAGGAATTTCTTCACATCGTCGGGGCGCTTGGCGATCATGTCGTTCGAGGCGGTGATCACATGATTGATGTACGCCGTGATCACCTTGCCAAAGCGCACGACGATGCGCGCCTGGCCCTGTGATTCGAGCGTGACGGCGGTGGTGATATCGAGCGGCGCCGCCGCGACCTGATGCGTTTTCAGCGCCGCGATCTGCGCTTCGCTCGCGCCGAGCGGCACGTAGTTGAAGCCGTTCGGTCCCCAGCCCGAGAGGATCGATAGTTGACGCACGAACCATTCGGTCTGGTCGCCGACCGAGGCGCCGGTGACGATCTGGCCTTTGATATCGGCGACGGTCTTGTATGGCGTGTCGGCCCAGGAGACGAGAGCGATGCCGAGCGGCGGGCCGGCGGCTTCGGCGACCGCCGTGATCGGCGAGCCCTTGGCGATGAACGCCATGCCGGCGCCGCCGCCGATCGCCATGTCGATCGCGCCGGCGCCGTAAGCCTGCTGCTGCTTGGCATCGCCGAAGAAAGTGATGATCTCGATATCGAGCCCGCGCGCTTTGAAGAAGCCTTTCTCGATACCGAGATCGACCGGTGTGAACTGGAACAGACCGGGGAACGCCTTGCCGAAATGGATGGTGTCGTCGGCGCGTGCGGGTGCGGCGAGCAGCGCGATGCTGACGGCGGCCAGCGTGAGATTTTTAAAGAGATTCATGACGCGCTCCCTGTTCTCATAGCTTCTTTGATCGTCATGCCCGCGAAAGCGGGCATCCAGTCTTTATCTTTGGACTCCCGCTTGCGCGGGAGTGACGATGATTAAATTTCTTATGCGGATTTACTTCGCTCTTGCCTCTTGTATCGCCCGCCACACGCGCTCGGGCGTCGCCGGCATTTCGACATGGCGCACGCCGAGATCGGACAGCGCGTTGACGACCGCGTTGATGCAGGCGCCGAGCGCCGGCGTTGTGCCGCCTTCGCCGCCGGGACGGATGCCGAATTTATGGCTCGTCGCCGGGATCTCGATCAGCTCGCACTTGAACGAAGGCAGATAATCGGCACGCGGCACGGCATAATCCATGAACGACCCGGCAAGCATCTGGCCGCTGGTGCGGTCGTAATAGACGTCTTCGAGCATCGCCTGGCCGATGCCTTGCGCCGCGGCGCCATGCGTCTGGCCGTGGAGGATCAGCGGATTGACGGCGAGGCCGACATCGTCGGCGCCGTACCAGCCGACGAGCTGCACATAACCGGTGTCGGGGTCGACCTCGACTTCGCAGATATGCGTGCCCGAGGGGAAAGCGCCGACCGAGACGGTGTGATCGCCGATGCCGTCGAGCTTCTTGAGATCGTCGGGGAGATCGTTGCGCGTCGCCGCCGCTTTCGCGACCTCGAACACGCTCATGCGGCGATCGGTGCCCTCGATGGCGAAGACGCCCTTGCTGAATTGAATATCGACAGCGCTCGCCTCGAAGATATGCGCGGCGATCTTCTTGCCTTTCTCGATGATCGCATCGGTCGCTTCGCCGATGGCGAGGCTGGCGATACGCATCGAGCGGCCGGAATGCGAGCCGCCGCCGGCGCTGACGCGATCCGTGTCGTGCGCGACGTAGTCGATCGTGTTGAACGGCACGCCGAGCCATTCGCAGATGAGCTGCGGGAAGCTGGTCTCGTGGCCCTGGCCGCTGTTCATCGTGCCGAGCACGAGCTCGACGCGGCCCTGCGGGCTCACCGTGACCTCGGCGCGCTCGCGCGGGGCGCCGCCGGCGCCCTCGATGTAATTCGAGATGCCGATACCGCGCAGCTTGCCGTGCTTTTTCGATTCGGCTTTGCGCGCGGCGAAGCCTTGGTAATCGGCAAGGCGCAGCGCGGTATCGAGCCCGAGCTCGTATTCGCCGTTGTCGTAGGTGATGCCCGAGCCGTTGGTGTAGGGGAAGGCGTTGGGGCGGATGAAGTTCCGGCGCCGCAGCTCGACCGGATCGAAGCCGCATTGCTGCGCGGCGAGATCGACCAGCCGCTCGATGATATAGATCGCCTCGGGACGCCCGGCGCTGCGATAAGGCGTCGTCGGCACGGTGTTGGTCAACACCGCGCAGCCGCGGAAATGCAGCGCCGGAATGTCGTAAACGCCCGACATGATGCCGAGGCCTTTGCGCAGCGGCGTGAAATGCGCGCAATAGGCGCCGATATTGCTGAGATTGGTGCCGCGAATGCCGAGGAAGCGGCCGGTCTCGTCGAGCGCGAGCTCGACGGTCGAGGTCAGATCGCGGCCCTCGTAGTCGGTGAGGAAGCATTCGCTGCGATCGGCGAGAAATTTCACCGGCCGGCCGAGCTTCTTTGCCGCCCAGGGCAGCAACGCGTATTCGGCGAAGAAGGTGTTGCGGGTACCGAAATTGCCGCCCATGTCGCCGCACATCGCGCGGCATTGATCGACCTTGACGCCGAGCGCGCCGGCCAAGGTCTGGCGCTCGCGCACCATGCCGCCGCCCGTCCCGGCCCAGATCGTGTAGCGGTTCTTCTCGTCGATGAAGCCGATGGCGCAGCGCGGCTCCATCGGCGTGCCGGTGACGCGGTTGATCCAGGTCTCGAATTTCACCACGTGCTTGGCTTTGGCGAAGGCGGCGTCCGTCTTCGCCTTGTCGCCGACTTCGCCGTCGATGGCGAGATTGTCGCGGCGATCGTCCCACACATGGGTCGCGCCCGGCTTGATCGCGTCGGCGGCGCGCACGATGGCCGGTAGCGGCTCGTACTCGACCTCGACCAGTTCGGCCGCGTCTTTGGCTTGTTCGAGCGTTTCGGCGATCACCATCGCCACCGGCTCGCCGACATACTGCACCTTCTTGTCGGGCATCGGCAGGTGGCGCGCGACATAAGGTTTGTAATCGTCGGTCTGGAAGGTGAAATCGACGTCGGGCGGACCTTTATAGGCCGGGTCGTGCGGGATCGGCTTCATGCCGTCGGCGACCCAATCGGCACCGCTATAGACCGCGACCACGCCGGGCGCGGCTTTCGCGGCCGCTGCATCGATCTTGAGGATGCGCGCATGGGCGTGCGGGCTGCGCACCATCGCGGCGAAGACCATGTTCGGCATCACATGATCGGCGGCGTAATACCCGCGGCCGCGCAGCAGCCGCAAATCCTCTTGCCGCGGCAGAGGCTGTCCGATGCCCTCGCCGGTCGGTTTCTCGCTCATTTTCTCACGACTCCCAATTCCCCGCCTACCAAAGCGATAGGGGCGGCGCCGCGGTTTTCGGGCGCCGCTCAAACCAATGCTGGCCGGAGAGAACAGGGAAGCGGGCGGGGAGTCAAATTGTGACACAGGTTTTTGAGCTTTCGCATTTGCGAAGAGTGTGGGAAAGGCCGGCAAGCCAGATTCCCCTTGCCCGCCTTTCGATTCGGCGCGACCATCGAATCTCTAATGTCAGGCGCGGTCGATTGCCCGCCTCGATCTCGGCAGGCTTTCGCCGCGCCCTTTATGGACGCGAAGGAGGCGTGCAAATGAGCGACAGACCCACGGGGCCGCGCTGCGCGGCTTTGGTCGGCCCTTACCTCTCCGGCAAGACAACGCTCCTCGAGGCGATACTGTTTGCCTCCGGCACCATCAACCGGCACGGCAATCAGAAAGACGGCAACACGGTCGGCGACAGCACGCCCGAATCGCGCGGCCGGCAGATGTCGACCGAGATCAACGTCGCGCGCGCAACCTATCTCGACGACATCTGGACCTTCCTCGACTGCCCCGGCTCGGTCGAGCTCGCCTGGGAAGGGCAGAACGCAATACTGGCGAGCGACGTCGCCGTCGTCGTGTGCGAGCCCGAGATCGAGCGCGCGCTGACGCTTGGCCCGCTGTTCAAATTCCTCGACGATCACCAGATCCCGCACATGGTGTTCATCAACAAGATGGACACGGCGTCGGCGCGCGTCTCCGAAGTGCTCGCTGCGCTGCAAGGCGTGTCGCAGCGGCCGCTGGTGCTGCGGCAAGTGCCGATGGAGAGCGACGATCATCCCAATGGCTATGTCGATCTCGTCAGCGAGCGAGCCTATAAATACAAGCCCGGCGCCGCGTCCGATCTCATCAAGCTGCCGGAAGAGATGGCGAATGAAGAGAAGACCGGCCGCGCCGGTCTTGTCGAAAAGCTCGCCGATTTCGACGACAAGCTGCTCGAGCAATTGCTGGAGGACGTGCAGCCCTCGAAAGAGGACATCTATCGCCACCTAACTCAGAATCTGCGCCGCGATTTGATCGTGCCGGTGTTCATGGGCGCGGCCGCGCATGATTCCGGCGTGCGGCGCTTGCTCAAGGCGTTGCGTCACGAGACGCCGGACGTGGCCGAGACCGCGGCGCGGCTGAAGCTCGATCCGAAAGCGAGCGATACCATCGCCAACGTCATCAAGACCTATCATCCGCCGAATGCCGGCAAGCTTTCGCTGGCCAGGGTGTGGAGCGGGCACGTGACGGAAGGCATGAGCCTCAACGGCGTGCGCGTCGCCGGCGTGTTGCGGCTCTTGGGTGCGCAATCGACGAAGGTGAGTTCGGCCGGGCCGGGCGAGGTTGTTGCGCTGGCGCGGCTCGAAGGCATCGCCACCGGCACGGTGCTGTCGAGCGGTTCGTCGCCGCCGGCATTCCCGACGTTGCCGATCCCGCATCCGGTCTACGGCCTCGCCATCGCGGCGCAGAACCGCAACGACGATGTGAAGCTGTCGGGCGCGCTGCATCGGCTGATCGAGGAAGACCCGACACTCTCGATCGAGCACAATGCCGAGCTGCAAGAGCAGATACTCTGCGGCCAGGGCGACATCCACCTGCAAGTCGCGCTCGACCGGCTGAAGCATCGCTTCAACCTCGGCACGCTCGCGCGCAAGCCGCAGGTACCGTACAAGGAATCGATCAAGGCGCCGACCGCGCTTCATTCGCGCTTCAAGCGGCAATCGGGCGGGCACGGGCAATTCGCCGATATCCAGATCGAGGTCAAGCCGCTGCCGCGCGGCACCGGCTTCAATTTCAAGGATGCCGTCGTCGGCGGCGCGATCCCGCGCAACTACATCCCGGCGGTCGAAGAAGGCGTGATCGATTATCTGAAGCGCGGGCCGCTCGGCTTTCCCGTGGTCGATGTCGCGGTGACGCTCATCACCGGCCAGTTCCATGACGTCGACAGCTCGGATCAAGCGTTCAAGACGGTCGCGCGCCAGGCGATGAGCGAAGCGATGCCGAAATGCAATCCGGTGCTGTTGGAGCCGATCGGGCATGTGTCGATTTCGGTGCCGAACGCCTTCACCTCGCGCGTGCAACGCATCGTCTCCGGCCGGCGCGGCCAGATCCTCGGCTTCGACGGCAAGGAAGGCTGGGACGGCTGGGATCAGGTCGAAGCCCACATGCCGATGTCCGAGCTGCACGATCTCATCGTCGAGCTCCGCTCCGTGACCCTCGGCGTCGGCACTTACGATGCGAAGTTCGACCACCTCCAAGAGCTGCAAGGCAAACTCGCCGAAAAGGTCCTGCAAACCCGCGCCGGCGAGGCGGCGCAGTAGTTCGAGAACAGAGGCGACGCTAATAACCCCTCTTCCGCTTGCGGGAGAGGGGCCAGGAAAAGCGGCTCGGTGAATAACCTTTAATCCGGTCCGCGCTCACGGCTGTGTGAGGGGCGTAACCTTTTGCGGGCTGGCCGCGTATACTTCGATAAGAGAGCCGGAGGTGCGCGATGCTGATTAAGGTGAAACGCGGTTGGGAAATGCGCGAGAGCGAGGCGACGCCGGAATCGGTGTTCCTCAATCGCCGCGCGCTGGTCAAAGCGATGGGCATGGGGGCGTTGATCGCCGGCGCCGGCTTGCCCTTCGGCGAGGCCTTCGCGGCCGATAAAGCCGACGATGCCGCCGATCCGTCGGCAGCGCTTTATCCCGCCAAGCGCAACGACAAATACACGATCGATCGCCCGATTACCGACGCCAAGTACTCGACCAACTACAACAACTTCTACGAATACAGCGACGACAAGGACTGCGCCGCGCTGGCGCAGCAGCTCAAAGTGCGGCCGTGGACGATCACGATCGACGGCATGGTCGAGAAGCCGATCACCATCGGCATCGACGATCTCTTGAAGCAGGTACAGCTCGAAGAGCGGCTTTATCGTCATCGCTGCGTCGAAGGCTGGTCGATGGCGGTGCCGTGGACGGGCTTTCCGCTGAAGGCGATTGTCGATATCGCCAAGCCGCAATCGAGCGCGACGTATCTGCATATGCTGACGTTCAAAGACGCGTCGATGGCGCCGGGACAAAAGAAATCGTTCTTCTATCCGTGGCCTTATCTCGAAGGTCTCACCATGGCGGAGGCGAATAACGAGCTCGCCTTCATCGGCACCGGCATGTACGGCAAGCCGATGCCGAAACAGGACGGTGCACCGATCCGTTTGATCACGCCGTGGAAATACGGATTCAAATCGGTGAAATCGATCACGCATTTCACCTTCACCGACAAGCGCCCGACGACGTTCTGGGCGAAGGTCGGCCCGAGCGAATACGGGTTCTGGGCGAATGTGAATCCCGCGGTGCCGCATCCGCGCTGGAGCCAGGCGACCGAGCGCGTGCTGGGCACCGATGAGCGCGTGCCCACGCAGATCTGGAACGGCTACGGCGAGTTCGTCGCGTCGATGTACGACGACCTGAAGAGCGAGAAACTGTTCGTCTGAATCAAAGAGCTAAATATCGAATCTTCTTGGGTATTTTAAGAATCGGTCAGAACTTGTTGTAAAACATCGATTCTTCGTGTTAGGCTCCCGCAATAATTTTGATCAGGGAGCCTACCATGCGTATTCCTGTTTGCCTGGCTTTCGGTGCCGCGCTGTTGCTCGCGGCTTGCGGCCAGACTCCGACCGACCGTGCTTTGACGGGCGCCGGCATGGGCGCGGCCGGCGGTGCGCTGCTCGGCGCGGTTGTCGGCGCGCCGCTCGTCGGTGCGTTGGTCGGCGGCTCGGCCGGCGCAGTTGCCGGCGCGGCAACCGACCCGTCCGAGATCTATCTCGGCAATCCGGTTTGGAAGTAACCGCGATCTAATCTGAGTTTCGGCAAACGGCGCGGATATCCGCGCCGTTTCAGCTTTGAACGGCGTGATCGGCCTGGACAGCCAGCCGCTCAAACTGCTCGGCGAGTTCAAGCAATTCTTGTTTGACGTCGGGGCTGATCACGAGATTGACGAGCGCCCTGATCTGGCGCCCCTGCTCGCGATAGTAATCAGCCCGCGATTCGGTATCCGAAATTACCAACTGAAACGACTCGCCAACGGTCAACGAAGGCGGCAGCAAAGCAGGTAATTCCGGCATTCTTGTGACGTGGTCTGTTTTGTCGTAGCAGCCACGTTGACGCTTCAGGTCTCGCCTTTATCCACGAACTCCGCGACCGCCGCGACCGCGTCGTCGAGCTGGCGGTCGATGAAGCGCACCGGCGACACGCACCACTTTGCCGATCCCTCGGCCTGGCTATTCATTCGCCTGACGCGCGGCGCGTTGAGCACGATGAAGTTTATGAAAGGGTGAGATTGCCAACACCGTCCCGCGATGTGGGGCCACGCGTTCTTGGAATGAAACGTTGACGTATCGGTACGAAACGGATACGTTTCATATCTAATCAGCCATACCCAATCGAAAGGGAGAGCGCATGGCCGCGTGTTTCCGTTACCTCGTCGATGACGTGAAGGCCTCGATCGATTTCTACACCCAGCATCTCGGCTTCGAGCTCGAGATGCATCCGGCGCCGCCCTTCGCCGAGATCTCGCGCGGCGACATGCATCTCTATTTGACGCAGCCGGCTGGGCAGGGCGCCGGCGGCGGCGCGCCGATGCCCTCGGGCGAACAGCAGAAGCCGGGCGGCTGGAACCGCATCCATCTCATCGTCGAGGACCTCGACGGGATCATCGCCAAGCTGAGAGCAACCGGCGCACGGTTCCGCAACGAGGTCGTCCAAGGCACCGGCGGCAAGCAGATCCTGCTCGAAGATCCTTCGGGCAATCTGGTTGAGCTGTTCGAGCCCAACACGCAAGCCTACCGCGCGCCCGGGGCAAGCGGCGGCTCGTGGGGCGGTAAGAAGCCTTAACCCGGAGGATGACGACAGCACCGACGCGAGCGCCCGATCCGCGCATCGAGCGCTCGCGTCAGGTGATTCTCGCCGCGGCGCTCGCCGAGCTCGGCGCCAGCGGTTACGGCGGCTTCACGATCGAGTCGGTGGCGGGGCGGGCCGGCGTCGGCAAATCGACGATCTATCGCCACTGGCCCGATCGTCTCGCGCTCATCGCCAATGCGTTTCAGATGCTGCATCAGGAAGGAGGCCCCGATCTTTCGTCGGGCACGCCGCGCGAAAAGCTGACGCGCATTCTCGCGCACGTCGCGGAGGTGTTGATCGATTCGCCGTTCTCGACCTGCCTGCCGGCGATGATCGAAGCGGCGGAGCGCGACGGGGCGCTGCGCCGCTTCCACCACTATTTCCAGGTCGAGGCGCGCAAGCCGACGGTCGCGCTCATCGCGGCGGGCATCGCCAGCGGCGATTTCCCTGCCGATCGCGATCCCGAACTCGCCGCGCAGGCGCTGCTCGGCGCGCTCTTCTTCCGGCGCTTGATGACCGACACGTGCTTCGCGCCGGACGAGGCCGGCGTGTTGGTCGATACGGTGATGGGGAGGGCGACGGCGGGTTAAGCGCTGGCGTGTTCGACGCGGCGCGTCTTCAGCCACTCGGCGATATAAATGACCGTGGCTTCGCCGGCGGCGGGCGCTTCCGTCCGTTGCGGCGCCGGCGCGGCGACCCGGGCGAGCGCCAGTGCCGAGCGGCCGGAGGTCTCGACGAGCGCCGCGAATTCCTCGTCCGCGCGCTCCGCCCACGGCGTGAAAACGCGCTGATGGCGGATCGAGGCTGGCTTCGGATCGTCGCGCAAGGCCCAGATGATTGTGGCGATCAGTCCGACGAAAGCGGCGCTGAGACCGGTGATGGCGAACAGGGCGGCGTCGGGTGGGGCGGAGGAGGCGGAGATCGCGATCACCGCGACGGCGCCATTGGCGGCGAGTGCCAGGCTGCCGACGGCGACGGCGATAATGACCGGCTTGCGATCGTTCATGGGCGAGCCCCCGTTAATATTGATTAAGATTAACGGAGCGCGCCGTCTTCATACAATGCCGATGTTTTTTACAAATGCCGGCCGCCGTGTGACGAAAACTCTTCCAAGTGTTTGAAAAGCCGAAACTGGCTCGGCCGTTGCACAGCCGATGGCGGGACGAACGCGCCGGCAAAAAACCGCCGGCCGCCATGGAGGATAAGCGTGCCCCATCTCGATTTGCTCGAGAACCGCGCCGACGCGGATTTGGCATCGCTTTATTGGTGGCGCCGCGGTGCCGCCGCCGCGGACGAGGACACCGAAGCGGCAGCGCCGTTGGCGGAACGGCTGGTCTCGCTCGCCGAACGGGCGGCGCCGACGGCGCCGGCCGTCATCGATCTGCCTGGCAACCGCATGCACGCGAAGGCTCAGGCGCGGCATGCTCGCAAGGCACTGGCGCTCCGGGAAGAGATTGCCGCCGACCCCGATCTCTTGGCGGCGCTTCGGCATGAACGGCGCAACGCCACGGTCATCTTGGCGAGCGCGATGATCGCCACCGCAGCACCCGCCGCGCTGACGGTCTATGCCGCCACGATGCACCAGCCGGTCGCTCTCTGCTTTGCGCTGGCCGGCACCCTCGCCACATCCTTCGCGCTCTATCACGCCGTCCGCTGGTTCCGGCTGATGCGCTCGGCTGCAGTGCCGAATCTGCTGGCGTAATCCGCGATTACGATATCTCTGTCTTCATCTCCGTCTTCCGGGCGAAAGCCGGAACGGCGACGCGCTTTTCTTATTGTTTTAAAGCCATCGCCGCTTTATCGCTTTCGCCATGGATAGCACGCTCTTTTCCGCGCTGACGCCGTGGGCCGAATTGTTGTTGCGCATTTGGTGCGGCTTGGCGTTGCTGCCGCATGCGATGCGCTGCTTCTTCGGCTGGTTCCCGAATTCGGGCTCGCGCATTCTCAATCCGACCCTACTCGCGAACGGGCTCGAGCGCTCGGGCTTTTGTCCCGGCCGCTATTGGGTGATCTATGTCGCGATCGTCGAATTCATCGCCGGGCCGGCGCTGGCGCTCGGTCTCTTCACTCATATCGCCGGTGCGCTGATCTTTCTCTTCTTCGCCGGCGCCGCGTACGACCACCTGCGCTTCGACGGTTATTTCTGGAACAAGCTCGGCATGGAGTATCCGGCGCTCTGGGGCCTGGTCGCGCTTTATTTCGCTTGCGCCGGCGGCGGCGCGCTCGCGCTGGACCGTCTCTTCTTCGTCCCCGTCTGACCGGCCGCGCGCGGCCCGCGGGTTTTCGCGCCGTCCTGTCCCCCCGGCGGGTTTTCGATCGTCGCAAGAAAAGCGCGTGCCGCGGCGCTCAGGCGGCGCGTCTTGCTGCCGCGGTCGATCGGAATGACGGCGCCATAATCGAGGCTCAGCGCGGCCGGCACAAGATCGACGATAGCCAGCTCTTCATGATATTGGGCCGGCAGGCGACTGTCGGTAATCGCAACGCCCATCCCGCTCGCGACGAGATCAAAGAGCGTCGTGAGTTCGTTGACTTCACACGTAACGCGGCGGCGCAGCTTCACGCTGCGGCAGTATTGATCGACGCGCCGGCGCGCGTACCACTCGCGCGTCAGGTCGGCGAACGGCTCGTTTTGCAGCTCGGCGGCCCGCAACGATTTTCGCTTCGCCAAAGGGTTCGTGCGCGCGCAAACGAAGACCAGGCGATCGCGCGAGAGGCCGAAGGCTTCGACGCCGGCGGGCAGCGAATCGGGCAGTCCGGCGAAGATGATATCGGCGCGCTCCGAGCGCAGATCGTCATAGGCGCGCTCGGTCGGCCGCTGATAGACGCGGATATGCACGCTCGGGTGCTGGCGATGAAAGCGCGCAAGCAGCCCAATGACATCGATGAGCGGCTCGATACTTTGGACGAGACCGATGCAGACCGTGAGGGTGCCGGCGACCAGCCCATGGACGCCCGCAATGGCATCGCGCGTATCGCGCACTTCCTTGAGCACGCGGCGGGCGCGTTCGAGCATCATCTCGCCGGCGAGCGTGAGCGTGGCGTGGCGGGCGCCCCGGCGAAACAGGCGCGTGCCGAGCTCCTCTTCGAGCGCGCGGATCGAAGTGGAAAGCGCCGATTGCACAATATGCACGCGCCGCGCGGCGCGCGTGAAATTCTGTTCTTCGGCAACGGCGACGAAATGATCCAGCTGCCTCAGTTCCACAGCCGTCTCCCTTCCATCGTAATTATAGATGGCTGTCATCTATTTTTTCAATTGAATTGCCCGGGCGCGCTTTCCGCCGGGATCGTCGATCGAAGTCATCTATTTTCCTTCGCGGTCGTAGATCGCTGCCATCTATTCTTTGAATTTCACACATCGCGGGCGTTTCGGCAGATATACGATATCGGCAAGCATATTCGGTCGGGGTGGCCATCCGTCTGACGGCGCGCGGGGACGCGGCAAAGGCAATCGTGATGTCGAGGATGCTCGGACATGCAGTTCTGCGTTCAAGGGACGGATCGCCGACGTTGACCGATTACCGCTGCTATCTTCTCGGCGCCGACAATCGCATCAAGGACGTGTTCGAATTCGCCGCCGAGAATGACGACGATGCGGTGGCTGTTGCCGAGCGCCGCCGTGCGCAATTCTCGCGCTATCCCGGGCTCGAACTGTGGGACGGGGCGCGTCAGGTCTATGTGAAACTGGTCCCGTTGCCGGGTGGTAAGGCATAAGCGCGCGGCGTCAGCCGCGACGGCGGTTCGATGACACGCGCATAACGCGTGGGCTCTGCGTCATCTTTCGCCTTGCATGTCCCTTCGCGCCGCGCCCATAAAGCGCCCATGAGCACGCGCGCATCCGTCGTTCCGTCTGTCAGCGGTTTCATCGCGCTCGCTATCGGCGCGTTCGCGGTGATCTATTACGGCGCCGTGCCCTGGGCGCTAAGCCGCGTGATCGGCGCGACGTTCTGGCTGCTCGGCTGGCACTAGGAATAGCGCGGGCGGGCGCGCAGCAAAGGCGGGCGGCGAATCCTCAGCCGGCCGGTATGCAATAGGTCGGCACGATCCGCGACGATTTATAAAGCGCCCGCGCCGTATCGCTCAGCGAAACGTTGGATGTCGTGACGTCGCTCACCGGCTCGGCCTTCGCCGACGCATCGGTCAGCGCGTAAGCTTGCTCGGTCGCTTGCAATATCTCGGGCGCAACGGTGTGGATGCGGCCGCGGCGCACCGAGGCGGCGACCATGATACCGATGATCTTGCCCCGATTGTCGAAGACTGGCCCGCCGCTCATGCCGTTCAGCGCCGGCAGATCGTCGGGATAGCGCGCCAGCTCGGCCCAGGTGAGCACCGGGCCGGTGCCGTGGATCTCGCCGCTCAATTGCATGCGCGAGCGGCCCATCAGCCGATCCTGCGTCGCGCCGAGTTTTTCTTTCGGATAGCCGAAGGTGTATCCGGTCTCGTTCTGCTCCACGTCGCCGGTCTCGAGCGGCAGCGCCGGGCCGCTCGCACTCTTGGTCTTCAACAGCGCCAGGTCGGCTTGCGGATGAAGATAGGCGATCGTCGCCGGCACTTTCTTGCCGTCGACAACGAGCACGACGCGTTGACATGCGCCGTTCGCGACATGGCGCGCGGTGAGCCAAGCGTTCGGTCCGACGGGGAACGATGTACCGAACGCGATCTCGCCGGCCCCCAGCGTTTCCGTCTCGACGCTGATCAACGGATCGGCGGGCGCCGCTTCGGGTAAAGGCCGGCGCACGCGATCAGGCAATTGGGAAGATGGCGGCGCGGCGTCGCTCTGCGATGGCGGCGCGGCATCTTCCGGCGCTGGCAGCGGCCGCCTTCCGTCATTGTCGTCGAAGCCGTAATCGCCGAAATCGTCGGGCCACAATTTCGCGACGACCTGCGGCAGCACGACGAACAGCAGGAAAAGAAGCGCCATGCGCTGCGGCCAGTTCATGGCGGGATCAGCCCGACATCGCCGCCGCGTTGAAAATCCCGGCGACGATCTGCGCCGCCGCCAGCACCAGCGCCGAGGCGATCTCGCCGCGCTCGATCGCCGCGGGCAAATGGCGCACCAAGACCGCCGCGGTGGCGAAAGCGATGAGCTGCAGGATCACGGTCACGATGCCCCAGAGGAGGATATCGGGGAGGTTGACGCTGTGCGCCAGCATGCCGCCGAGCGGAATGCCGAGGGCCAGCATCTGGCCCGCCAGGGTGATCGCTGCGGCGATATTGCCGTCGCGGATGAGCTTCAGCTCGCGATAGGGCGTCAGCCAGATATAAATCGCGAGACCGGCGATGAAGAGCACGGTGGTCAAGGCAAGCTGTGTCAGCAGGACCGGAAATCCGGCCATGACGCTGTTCCACGCGGCTAGCATGTCGGCAATCCCCTTACGCGCTTCCCCGGGCGATGATGTTTTATAGCTGCTCTCGACCGGCGCCGCATCGGCCGCTTTAATGCGGCGAGCGAAACCCGATCGGGGAAACCAAAGGGAGAGGACGGCGATGATCGTCGAGAAGAAAGTCGGCTATGAGCACGAGGGTCGGAAGTTCGAAGGCATGATCGTCTATGACGACAGCGTCAAGACGAAACGGCCCGTGCTCTTCATGCAGCCCGATTGGATGGGGGTCTGCTCGCACACGCTGGAGCAGGCGCGCGAGATCGCCGGCAAAGAATACGTCGTGCTGATGGCCGACATGTTCGGCGAAGGCTATGGCGCCAAGGAAAAGACGGTCGACGATCTGATGAAATCATCGCGCGGCGTGCGCGGCAACGTGCCCTTCATCAATTCCTGCGGCGCCAAGGCGCTCGCGGTTCTCGGCGAGGAAGCCGACAAGGCCGGCCTTGTCGATCTCGCTCGGAAGGTCGGGGTCGGCTACTGCATCGGGGGCGGCTATGTGCTGGAGCAGGCACGCGCCGGCGCCGATTTCAAAGCCGTCGTCGTCTTCCATGTCACCGCGCCGAATCCGGTGCAGCCCGGCGCCAAGCCGAACATCAAAGGCCGCGTGCTCGCGATCCACGGCTCCGCCGATCCGGTGACGCCGAAGCCGCAGATGGACGCGCTCGAGGCCGAGCTCACCGAGGCCAAAGTCGACTGGCAGGTGATGATGTTCGGCCATGCCGTGCACTCGTTCTGCGACGCGCACGCAACGAACGCGCCCGGCTCGCCGCAGCGCTACGACGAGAAGCTCTGCAAAAAGAGCTACCAGATGACGCGCGAATTCTTCGCCGAGACGCTGTAAGGGCGCCTTGCTTTCTACTTAATTCGCTTCCCAATTAATTCGTCATGCCCGCGAAAGCGGGCATCCAGTACGCTGGCTGGTGGACCCCCGCTTTCGCGGGGGTGACGACATAGAAAATCAGCAAGAGACGGTGAGACGCTGAGAAAGCGGGAAGGGCGCAAAACCCTCCCCACCGCCCCATCGTGAATCTTCTTAAGTCAATCACACGTCGTAATTGCCGCCGTCATCGCCGCCGCCGGGGTCGAAGCCGGGGTCGTTGTCGGCGTAATCCTGTCCCGCATCCTGAGAGTCGATGTAGTTGGCGCTCTGCTGCGCGTTCTGATCGTTCGGGCCGTTGCTGTCGTCGTTGTAATAGTTGTTGATCACCGTCTCGCTGATGCCGGGTTGCATCGGCATGCCGGAGAGGAAGCCGCTGCCATAGGTCGGCGCGAACATCGAATGCAGCCCCTGGAAGAGCAGCGAGCCGCCGACCACGCCGGCGGCAGTCGCCGCGGCCTGGCGCAGGAAGCCCGAGCCTCCGCCGGTCAGCATCTGTGGGCCGTAGCCCGAGCCGCCATAGCCGAGCGATCCATAACCAGGGGCCGGAGGCGCCATCGGCGCGCTCGGCGGTGCCGCCGTGCTTTGCGACCAGACCGGTTCGCGGGGCGGTGCGCCGGCGGAGGCATTGTTGCTCCAACGTCCGGCGCTCGGCACGCTGCCTTGTGCCGGCGCCTGGCTCCCGCGTGGCGGCAGGAAGCTTGGCGGTGCTTGAGTCGCACCCGCGGCGTCGCGCGCTCGTTCGAGTTCGGCGATGCGGTTCTGCGCATCATGCAGCGCCATATCCTGGATCAGCACCGTCTGCACCAGCAGATAGAGCGCGTCGGGAATCCGCGCGCCGCCGTCGCGGATCAGTGCGTCCGCCTCCGGATCGCGCGCCGCGCCGCTTTGCTGCTGCAAGCGGGCGAGGAGGGCGGTGATCAGATCGCGTTCCTGCGGCGTCATCGTAACCTCGGGTGCTGAAAAGCCTGAACCTAGAGATCGTATGGCGATGACGTCGGCGCAAGGGCCGCCACTTGCTCCCCGCGCACGATCGTCCCATGCTTTGATGACAGTTTTTTGAGGAAGCGACCATGCCCGATAGCAACGTCATCGCCAACGCACCTGTTGTGGATGCCGGCGCCGGTTTGCGCATTCCGGTGCTTGATCTCGGCCCATATCTGGCGGGCGAGAAGGGCGCCTTGGAGCGGGCCGCGGCGGAGTTGGGCGCCGCGTGCGAGAGCATCGGCTTCTGTTTCTTCGTCAACCACGGCGTGAAGCAAGCGCTGATCGACGGCGCGTTCGAGGCGGCGGAGCAATTCCACTCGCTGCCCCTGGAGCGCAAGATGAAAGTGCGGGCGATCGAAGAGCCGGTCGGCTATCTGCCGGTCGGCGGCCAGACACAACGCGCCGAGCTGTACGGCGTGCGCTCGAAACACCCGGATCGCAGCGCGTCGTTTTATATCCGCGACGAATTCGCCGCCGATCATCCCGACCGGCTGGCAAAGAAGCCCTGGGTGTTCGACAATCGCTGGCCCGAGGATCTGCCCGGCTTTCGCGATAAGACGCTCGCCTATTTCAAGGTGATGCACGGGCTGATGACGAAGCTCTTGCCGCTGCAGGCGGTCGGGCTCGGCCTGCCGGCGGATTACCTCGTCGATCACGACGGTTTCAAGCCGATGAACTGTACCTTGCGGCTGCTCAACTATCCGCCGCGCGTCGTCGAGAACGAAGGCCAATACGGCATCGGTCCGCATACCGATTTCGGCTATTGCACCATCCTCGCGCAGGCGAAGAAGCCGGGCCTCGAAATCCTCACCAGGAGCGGCGAGTGGGTGCAGGCGCCGGCGCATGACGGCATGCTGCTCTTCAACAACGCCGATCTGTTGCAGCGCTGGACCAACGATCGCTGGCGCTCGGCGCCGCATCGCGTGTTCAACCTCGACGGCGACGAGCGCTATTCGATCCCGTTCTTCATCTCGCCGCGCTGGGATGTGAGGCTCGAATGCCTGCCGACCTGCCAGAGCGCCGACAACCCGCCGAAATACGCGCCGATCTCACGCGCGGAATATCAGGCGGAATTGAAGCGCACGGTCTACGAGCTGCCGGGCAAGAAGGCATAAGCTTTCCGCGAAAGGAGCGATCGCCACATGGCAATGAAGGTCGATGCGGGAACGCAGGGCTGGCAGCAGCGTCACGTCGCGCTTTATTTGAAGACCGATGGCGCCGAAGGCCATTTCGTGGATTTCGGCCGACCGGGCATGAACGAAGTGCCCTGCCTGCTGCTGCAAACCACCGGCCGCAAAAGCCACACGGCGCAGACGACGCCGCTGATCTACGGCAAGGACGGCAACGGCTTCGTCATCATCGCCTCGAAAGGCGGCGCCCCGGCGCATCCCGCCTGGTTCCTCAATCTCAGCGACCATGCCGAGGTGCGGTTTCAAGTCGGCAACAAGAAATACCGCGGCACCGCCCGCGCCGCCCTCAGCCCCGATCGCGAGCGCCTCTACGCCATGATGACGAAAATCTTCCCGCCGTATCGCGACTACCAGGAAAAGACGGCGCGCCAGATTCCGGTCGTCGTGCTGGAGCCGACGGAAGAGATCGCGTCGCTCTGATGGGCTCTTCCGATTCGCGTGGCGGCTTTGCCGCCACGCCCGAGCCGCCGTATCACGCGGTGATCTTCACCGCGCAGCGCAAAGAGCCGGACCCGGCCTACGACGCGATGGCGCAGGCGATGTTCGATCTCGCGGGCAAGCAGCAAGGCTGTCTCGGCGTCGAGCATGCCCGCGATGCGGCGGGGCTCGGCATCACCGTCGCCTATTTCACGGACGAAGCCGCGATCCGCGCCTGGCGCCAGAATGCCGAGCATCTCGCCGCGCAGCGCCTCGGCATCGAGCGCTGGTACAGCCGCTATCAGATCCGCGTCGCCAAGGTCGAGCGCGCTTACGGCGGGCCGCAGGGACGCTGAGCCCTTACTTCGGCATCAAGGCGTCGGTGTAGAGCGTCGACATGTCGGCGTCGTCGCCCAGCAGTTTCTGGTCGATGAGCTGCGCCTTGAGATTGGCCAGCGATTCCGCATCGAAGCCGCAGCCTTTGTTGAAGCTCGCGATGACGAGATCGTAATCCCTCGCCATCACCGCCGGCGAAAAGCCCGACAGCTTGCTTTCGGCGTCGACCGTCGTGTCCTTGTGCTGGCGCATGAAGTCGATAGTCTCGAGCCATCCGGCGAGGAAGGCGCGGATGTCCTCGGGCCGGTTCGCGATCGCCTGCTTGGTTGCGAACATCGCCCCGGCCGCCATCGGGCCGGTGAAGTCGGCGGCGTCGGCGAGCAAGCGTCCTTCGTGCCTTTCCTCCATCGCGAAAATATCCGCGGTGGAGAAGATGTCGGCGTCGATGGCATTGGTGCGGAAGCCGGCGACGCCGCTCGCCATGTCGTTGCCGACGCTGACATTGGTGACGCCGTCCGGTCCCCAGCCGCGTTGCTTCGCCAGCTGCGTGGCGAGCCAGTCGGTGAATGAGCCGGCGCCCGAGACGCCGATCCGCTTGCCCTTCAGCCCGTCCAAATCGTGCACCGGCGAATCCCAGGGCACGGCGATGCCCGTCGGGAACATCTTCGCCTCGTTCTCGCAGATGGCGACGAAGGGTGCGCCCTTTGCCGTGAACGCCATCCCGTTGCCGGTAGCAAGCCCGATATCGACGCTTCCGCCGACCATCGCCTGGAACAGTTTGGTGCCGCCGGTGAAGTCGACGATCTTCACGTCGAGCCCGCGTTTCTTGAAAATGCCGAACTCGACGCCGAGATCGGCCGGCAACATGACCGAGGCGGTGGCAATGGCTTTACCCACGGTCAGCGGTTCCGCGTGCGTCAGGGCGGGCGCCGCGACGATCGCGAGCGCCAGGGCGATCGGCGATAGACAGCGTGAGCGCATGGTGTCGTGCCTCAATTCCCCCAGCTCAGCCGGTTGATGAGGAAGCCTTCGGGCTTCATGTGGTTGCTGTCGACGACGATGTTCTTGTCCAGCACCAGCACGGCGGGGAATTCGAGGACCGGCATCGCATAGGCCTCGTTCGTCACCTTGTCGAAGAGCGTCTTATAGACCGCGTCGCGCTTTTGCGCGTCGAGCTCGCGGCCGGCATCGGCGGTGAGCTGCGCGAGCTCGGCATCGCCGACATAGTTACGGCTGCTTGGCGAATAGAAGAACTGCGCCGTGGTATCGACATCGGGCGCGCCGCCGCCATTGTCCCATTGCGTCATCAGGATCTGGGTCTTGCCTTCGCCGCGCGCGGTCTGCAGCACGTTGATCGTCGTCGCATTGACCGAGGCGCGGATGCCGACCTTGCGCAGATCGCCGGCGACGGCTTGGGCGACGTCGTTGGCCGGGCCCCACGACCAGATCTGCACGTCAAACCCGCCCTCGAGCCCGGCGTCTTTCAGCAGCTCTTTCGCCTTCGCCGGATCGTAGCTCGGCGGCATGGCGCTGAAGGTGCAGCCGACATGGTCGGGATGGCACATCGCCTGCATCGGCGGCTTGGCCGCGTATTCCGGCGGCAGCAGCGCGGCGCGGATGCGCTTGACGTCGATCGCGTGCAGCGCGGCCTCGCGCACGCGCTTGTCCTTGAAGACATGAATGCCCGATCGGTCGGCAGTATCGAACAGGATATAGGAAAAAGAGATCGTCGGCGCGACGACGATCTTGTCGTTGGGATTGCCGGCGGTCATGTCCTTCGCCTGCGTGTAATCGACATCGAAGATGAGATCGAGATCGCCGACCATCATCTTCGCCATGCGCGTCTGCGCGTCGGGAATGGTTGAAATCTCGACGCGGCCGATCTTCGCGGCGGGCTCATAGCCGCCCCAATTGTAATCGGGGTTCTTGACCAGCACGATGTTGCCGCTCGCCGGCTCGTAGGATTGCACCTTGTAGGGCCCGGTGCCGACCGGATGCAACCCGAAGCTCGCTTTGTCGGCGAGCTTCTCGTGAATGTGCTTGGGCAGGATCTCCGGCGCCGACCACAGCCGCGCCAGCATGATCGCGGTCGGCTGCTTCGACGTGACGCGGATGGTGTAATCGTCGACCTTGTCGACATGATCGATCCAGCCGAAGCGCGAATCCTTGAACAGGAAATTGACCTTCGGGTCCATGCCGTATTGGAAGGAATAGATCACGTCGTCGGCGGTCATCGGCGTGCCGTCGTGAAATTTGACGCCGTGGCGCAGCTTGAATTCCATCGTCTTGCCGTCGACCTGCGTCCAGCTCTCGGCGAGCTGGCCGTGATAGGTGCGGGTCGCGACGTCATAGCCGACCAGCGTGTCGTAGATCGCGCGATCGACGAGATCGGCCTCGGGATTGGGTGTGAGATACCCGTCGAGCAGCCGGATCGGCTGATCGACCGCGAAGCGCAGCGTGTCGTGCGCTTTGTCGGCGCGCGCCGTGCCCGACAGCGCCAGCAAAGCCGCAACCGCGAGACAGGAGGCCAAAGCCCGATTTTTCATGTCGCTCCCCCGATTTCTTCGTTGGACGGGAAGGTAGCGCGCCGGCGCGAGCGCGGGTAGGTGGCGCGGCACGCGGGGCTTAGCGCGGCGGCAACATGGTTTCTTAACCAGACCGCAACCTGCCGCGACATAGGGTGCGCGGTGATTTCCTCCCCTTTTTGACGGCGGCGTCCTCGGACGCGTCGCGCGGGCGCGGAACGGGCGCAGCATTTCAACGGCTTCCTGATGGATAACTCCTTGCTGCCGACCTCACCCGCCCTCTCCACCACGGCGAAGCTCGGCACGCGATGGGTCGCCGAGCCGCTGATCTGGCTCTACGCGGCGACGCTTTTCGCCAGCGCTTTTCTCCTCTTCTGGCTGCAGCCGCTGGTCGCGAAGATGCTGCTGCCGCGGCTCGGCGGCGCGCCCGCCGTCTGGAACACGGCCTTGATGTTCTTTCAGGTCGTACTGCTTGCCGGTTATGTCTACGCGCATCTCCTCAGCCGCGGCGTTGCCGCCAAAGCGCAGCCTTGGGTCCATGCCGCGGTCATCTTCGTCGCCTTCACGTTCTTGCCGCTCAGCGTCGGCGGTGCCGCGCCCGCCGGCGGCGAGGCGCCGGCGTTGTGGCTGATCGAGAAGCTGGCGCTCAATATCGGCGTGCCGTTCTTCGCGCTGTCCGCGTCGGCGCCGTTGCTGCAAGCCTGGTTCGCGCGCACCGGCCATCGCCACGCACAGGATCCGTATTTTCTCTACGGCGCCAGCAATCTCGGCAGCTTCGTCGCGCTGCTCGGCTTCCCGGTGCTGCTCGAGCCTTTCCTTACCATTGCCGGCCAGAGCCGGCTGTGGATGCTGCTCTTCCTCGTTTTTGCCGCCCTGCTTGCCGGCTGCGCGTTGTGGTCGCCGCGTGCTGCGGCGTTCGCGCCGGAGGGCGCTCCGGCCGCGCTCCCCGCCGCGGCATCGCGTGCGGCCGAAACCTGGCGCGAACGGTTGCTCTGGATCGCGCTCGCTTTCGTGCCGTCGAGCCTGCTGCTCGGCGTGACCTCGTTCATCACGACGGATGTCGCCTCGGCGCCGCTGCTGTGGATCGCGCCGCTCGCGCTTTATCTCTTGTCCTTCGTCGTGACCTTTGCGCGCCGGCCGTGGCTGCCCATGTCCTGGTCCCTGGTTGCCCAAGCCGCCGCGATCAGCGTCGTGCTGCTGCTGCTGCCGCTTCCCGCGCCGTCGCTCGCCATCGTCGTCGCCGCGCATTTCGCGGCATTCTTCCTGACCGCGCTGGTCTGTCATGGCGCGCTCGCGTCGCGCCGGCCGGCCGCGTCGCGCCTCACCGAATTCTATATCTGCATGTCCCTCGGCGGTGCGCTTGGCGGCATCGCTAATGCGCTGATCGCGCCGGTGGTGTTTTCGGGGGCCTACGAATATCCGCTGGCGCTGTTGCTCGCGTGCGCGCTGCGGCAGGCGGCGAGTCCGGCGGCGCGGCGTCTCAACCGGCGCGACATCGCCGCACCCCTCGGCCTTTTTGCGATCGTGCTCGCCATTCTTCTCGGCTGGGACCGGCTGGGCGAGAGCGCGCTGCCGCTTCAGACGCTGGGGCTGATCCTGCCGCCGTTCGCCGTCATGTTTTTCCGCGCCCATGGCGTGCGCTTCGGCCTCGCCGTCGCCGCCGTGCTGGTGCCTTTCATGGTCGCGCATAACAGCCCGGGCTTGCTGCATCAGGAACGCAGCTTCTTCGGCGTCTATCGCGTGAAGCTCGATCCCAATGCGCCGCTGCTCGATCTGATCGACGGCACGGTGCAGCACGGCGCCGAGGCAACCGACCCGGCGCATTGGCGCGATATTCTCAGCTATTACGACCCGGCCGGGCCGATCGGCCAATATTTCACGGCGCTTCATTCGGCAGGCGCAGGCATTGCGGCGCCCGCGCATCAGAGCGTCGGCGTGATCGGGCTCGGCACCGGCGCGCTTGCTTGCTACGCCCAGCCGGGCGAGGACTGGACCTTCTACGAGATCGATCCGGCGGTCGTGCGTCTCGCCGAAGATACAAGCTATTTCCACTATCTCGAGCAATGCAGCGTCAGCCGCATTGTGCTCGGCGATGCGCGCGTCTCGCTCACGCGCGAGCCGCCGGCGCGTTACGATCTGCTCGTGCTCGACGCGTTCAGCTCCGATGCGATCCCGATGCATCTGCTGACGCGCGAAGCGTTGCAGCTCTACCTCGCCAAACTCGGCGAGTATGGCACGATCGTCATGCATGTCAGCAACAGCCATCTGCAGCTTTGGCCGATGCTCGACGATCTGGCGCGTCAGCTCGGGCTCGTCACGCGGCACCAGCTCTTCATGCCGACACCGGCGCAAGCAGCGGCCGGCGCCCGGGCATCCGAATGGATCGCCTTCGCGCGCGCCGATGCCGATCTCGCCTTCCTCGCCGGCACGGCGCCGGGATGGAAGAGCGAGCATCCGATGAAGGACGTCGCCGGGTGGAGCGACGATTTCTCCAACCTCTTGAGCGTCATGCGCTGGTGACGGGCGCGCCGACTTAGTCCGGCGGGAACACCGCGAAGCATTTATCCGACTGGAAGATGAAGGTCTCGAAATAGTCGAGGATCTGCGGCGTGCGCTTCAGGTAGCCCATCGCGCCGGCGAGCACGTGCCAGTTGAGCAGCTCATGATGGCCGGCGGCCTCGACCTCGTCGATCGTGCGGTTGCGCCAGGTCTCGTAATCGCCCTTCTCGAGCGCCGCGAGCATCTTGCGATCCTCGGCGAAGTCGGGCAGCACATAGCCGGTGTTGGTCGAGAGGAAGCAATGCGACCAGCTCGACGACGCCATGATGCAGACGCGATAGGGACTCTCGGCCAGCGCCTCGGCCATCTTGTAGCCGACCTCATAGCAGAGCGCGGGGTTGGGGCCCGGCGGATCGGGCAGGCCTTGTTGCACCGGCTCCTTGAAGAGATGCGCGAAAGCGCCTTCGGCGCTGATCACCGAGCTGCCGTAGCAATTGACGTGGAACGGCACGATCGGATGCGTCCAGCCTTTGCGGTCGCAATCGAGATAGAGCACCGTGTAGTTGAAGCCGTGCGCCAGGATCTCGGAGTGCAAAAGCTTATACGCATAGGGCATCGCGACGCCGCGATTGATCAGTCCCGCCGTCAGATATTTCGCGCCCTCGCGATGGCCCGGCACCTTCATCTTCCAGTCGCGCGGCTCGTTCCAGTAATTCGCCAGCTTGGCGGCATAGCCGTGGTTCCAGACCTCTTGCTCGAAATCGTCGCCGAGGCCGAAGACGCAGAACGGCGGAATGATGGTCTCTTGGAAATTCTCGTACTGATCGTCGGCGATGATGACGATGAAATCGGGCTTGAACTCGTCGACGATTTTTTTCTGCTTCCTGAAATTCGCCCAGTTGCGCTCGCGATAGCGCTTGCCGGCGGATAGTCCCATGTCGTCGCCGACCTCGTCGAGCATGCCGGCGGGCCAGTTGCGCTTGTCGCGCCATTTCGGATCGATGCGCGGCGCGTTGATGATGCGCTGCCACGTCGCGGCGAAAGCCTCGTCGGTGCCCGTCAGCGACGGATGATGCGTCGTGCCGATGCCGAGAATTTCACCCATCTGCGCGTCTCCCTTGGGCCGGTTTGCCCGTCGTTGATCGGGGCTATTCTATCGCCGGTCGCACGCCGCCTCGAAGCGCTTTTTGGCGGGATCGCGCCGCCGGCGGGCCGGCCTTAAGGTCGCGCCCAAGCACCGCGATCACGATCGCGGGAGCCGTTGGCCGGGCGGTGGTTTTAGGTGTTTAATAGGGCATTCTTGCGGGAGATACGCCCATGATCACCCTGACCATCAACGGCACGCAGCACCAAATCGACCTCGAGCCGGACACACCCTTGCTCTGGGCCATCCGCGACGCGGCCGGTCTCACCGGCACCAAATTCGGCTGCGGCATCGCGCAATGCGGCGCCTGCACCGTCCACATCAACGGCCAGGCGATGCGCTCGTGCTCGGTGCCGATCGGGCGTCTCGAAGGCGCCAGCATCACGACCATCGAGGGCCTCTCGAACGACAGCAAGCATCCGGTCCAGCAAGCCTGGCTCGCCGAAGACGTGCCGCAATGCGGCTGGTGCCAGTCCGGGCAGATCATGGCGACGGCGGCGTTCTTGAAACAGAACCCCAATCCCACCGACGCGGATATCGACGCCAACATCACGAATATCTGCCGCTGCGGC
>DASZLU010000075.1:0-108388 GCA_035552195.1 Allostellaceae bacterium
GCCGCCCAAGACACCGGCCTCATCATCCGGCCGCTCGGCGGCGATATCGTCGCCTTCTGCCCGCCGCTGATCATCACCGAAGCGGAGATCGACGAAGTTTGGTCGCGGTTCGGCGAGGCGTTGGATAAGGCGTCGGCGCAGCTCGCAAGCGCTTAGACCGCAGCCCCCGGCACCTTGTGGTACGCACCGTCCTTCATGATCATCTTCAGGCGATCCTTGTCTTGCAGGATCGTGATATCGACCGTCGGATCGCCATCGACGAGTAATAGATCGGCGAGATAGCCGTCTTTGACGAGGCCGAGTTCATCGCCCATTCCCATGATCTCGCCGCCCCATTTCGTCGCCGCCATCAGTGCCTTTGCCGGCGTGAAGCCGAAATCGTCGACGAAGTAATGGAGATCGCGCGCGTTGCGCCCGATCGGTGTGTGCGGGAAGCCGTAATCGCCGCCCGGCAGCACGCGCACGCCGCGACGGACAAGCTCGGGCACGAGGACACGTTGCAGCGCCAGGATCTTGTGGCCGCGTTGCACCAGCGGTTCGGGCATGTTGAGCGATGGATCGGCGTGGATCGCGCCATGTGCCAGACCGACCGCCGGGGCGACGAAAATCTCGGACTTCTTCGCTTCCAGCATGTCGAGCGCTTCGGCTTCGGCGTCGGCGTAGCTGCAATGATAGAGCACGCGGAAGCCGTATTTGAGACCGAGCTTCACGGCGGCTGCGGCCTGCGCGTGGCAGGCCAGCCAGATGTCCTGCTTCTTCGCCTCATCGCCCGCGGCCGCGACCTCGTCCTCGTCATAGGCGAGTTCTTGCGAGCCGTTGGGCGTGAAATTGTCGTCGCCGGAGAGCAGCAGCTTGATGGAATCGAGCCCCATCTCGGCGCAATTCTTGATATAGGCGCGCATTCCCGCGGCGCCGCGCCCATGGCCTTCGTCATGGGTTTGCGGGATGCCGAAGACCTGGCCCGGCGCGCGCTCGATCGATGACGCTTTGAGCCGCGGCCCCGGCAGCCAGCCGCCGTCGATCTCGTCGCGGATCGCGATCTCGAACCGCGTGCCGAGCGAGCCGGCGGAATAAGCGCTGGTAAAACCGTGATCGAGGGTGATGCGGGCGTTGCGCGCGGTGATCAGCAGATGCTCTTCCGGCGGGATCGTCCGATCGAGGATGATGCGGTCATAGGCGCAGGGCCAGGAGAGATGCGCGTGCGCCTCGACCATGCCCGGCATCAGCACCGCGCCGCCGCCATCGACCACCGCCGCGCCATGGCGATCTAGCTTCGCGGGCGCCGGCGCCACGGCGGCGATGCGGTTGCCTTCGACCCGCACCTCGCCCGGATAGGGTGCCGAGCCAGTGCCGTCGAAAACGCGGACATTGGTGAAGAGGATTGGGGTCGCCATGCTGCCTCCGCCATGAGACAAGGCGAGCATAGCACTAACCGAACCGCGACAACCGGTCCCATGGGCGGGGCTGGCAGCACGCACCATTCGGACTATAATTATGGCGCCGGCTCGGGGGCGGCCGGGTGGAGTCGCTTAAGCGATGGATTACGAAGGTTTTTTCAAGAACAGGCTCGACGCGCTGAGGGCCGAAGGCCGCTACCGGGTCTTCGCCGATCTCGAGCGCAAAGCCGGTTCTTTTCCGCGCGCGCATGACCATGCGGCGAACCGCGAAATCACGGTGTGGTGCTCCAACGATTATATCGGGATGGGGCAGCATCCGGATGTTCGTGCGGCCATGCACGATGCCATCGACAAGGCCGGCGCCGGCGCCGGCGGCACGCGCAATATCTCGGGCACGACCCATTACCATGTGATGCTCGAGCAAGAGCTCGCCTCGCTGCACAACAAGCCGGCCGCGCTGATCTTCACGTCGGGCTATGTCGCGAACGAAGCGGCGCTTGCCACGCTGGCGAGCCAGATGCCGAATTGCGTGGTGCTGTCCGACGCGCTCAACCACGCCTCGATGATCGAAGGCATCCGCCACGGCCGCACCGAGAAGCAGATCTTCAACCACAACGACCCTGCCGATCTCGCCAAGCGTCTTGCCGCGATCGATCCGAGCCGGCCGAAGCTGGTCGCGTTCGAATCCGTCTATTCGATGGACGGCGACATTTCGCCGATCGGCGAGCTTTGCGATGTCGCGCATCGCTACGGTGCCCTCACCTATCTCGACGAGGTGCACGCGGTCGGACTCTATGGCAAGACCGGCGCCGGCATCGCCGAACGCGACGGCGTCACCGACAAGGTGGACATCATCCAGGGCACGCTGGCCAAAGCCTTCGGCCTGATCGGCGGCTACGTCGCGACCTCGACCAATATCGTCGATTTCATCCGCAGCCATGCGCCGGGCTTCATCTTCACCACCTCGCTGCCGCCGACGATCTGCGCCGGTGCGGTCGCCAGCATCCGGCATGTGAAAGGCGCGAACGACCTGCGCATCCGCCATCAGGAGCGCGCGGCAACGCTGATGCGCCGGCTGAAAGAGGCCAGCCTGCCGGTGATGCCGTCGCAGAGCCACATCGTGCCGGTGCTGGTCGGTGATGCGCGGCTCTGCAAAGAGGCGAGCGACGAGCTGATGGATCGTCACGCGATCTATGTGCAGCCGATCAACTTCCCGACCGTGCCGCACGGCACCGAGCGGCTGCGCCTGACACCAACGCCGCAGCATTCCGACGCCGATATCGACCGTCTTGTCGCTGCACTCAGCGACGTGTGGTCGCGCCTGCCGATCCGCCGCGTCGCCTAGTTCTGCGTTTCGTCAGAAAAGGTGCTGGCCGCCGGTGATGAAAATCTCGGTGCCGGTGACGTACGAGGAATCCGGCGAGCACAGATAGAAGATCGTCGACGCGACCTCCGGCGGCTTGCCGAGGCGCCGCTGCGGAATGCGCGGGATCAGCGATTCGGTCTCGGGCGACAGCATCGCGGTTTCGATCTCGCCCGGCGCTACCGCATTGACGCGGATACCGCGCTGCGCGAGTTCCGCTGCCATTTCGCGCGTCAGATCCGAAAGTGCCGCTTTCGAGGTTGAATAGGCCGAGCCGGCGAAAGGATGTACCGCGTGTCCCGCGATCGAGGTGACGTTGACGACCGCACCTTTCGCGCGGGTCAACGGCTCGATCAGCCCGCGCACGAGAAGCAGCGGCGTGAAGAAATTGAGCTGAAAGACTTCCTGCCAATCGGCAACATCGCCGTTGAGCACGCCGAGCCGCTCGTGCGACGGCGCTTTGAGCGAGACGCCGGCATTATTGACCAGCGCGTCGAGGCCGCCATCGCCCAGCAATTCGCGGACTTCGTCGATGAAGCGATCGACCTGCTTCACATCGGCCAGATCGGCCGGGATGTGATGCGTCCAGTTTGGATCGCGCTTGCACTCGGCCGGCACCGCTTCGCGCGACGTGGTGATGATCTGCCACCCGGCATCGGAAAAGCGCTGCACCGTCGCGTGGCCGATGCCGCGGCTGGCGCCGGTCAGAAGCAAGGTCTTTCGTGCATGGCTCGACAAGTGGGTCATGGGAACAGCCTTTCGGTGCGCCACCCCTCGGCTCGACCTGCATCCCCGGGGCCTTCGCGGCGATAGACGAAGCGGTCATGGAGGCGAAACGGACGGTCCTCCCAGAATTCGAAATAATGGGGGACGATGCGGTAGCCTGTCCAATAGGGCGGACGCGGCACCGGTACCCCGGCAAAACGTCCGTCGGCCTCGCGGTCGAGTTTCTCGAGCTCGGCACGCTCGCCATAAGGCCGCGACTGCACCGAAGCCCAGGCGCCGGTCTGTGCGCCGCGTGCGCGCGAGGCGAAATAGGCGTCGGCTTCGGCCGCAGTAACGAATTCCGCGCGGCCCTCGATGCGGACCTGACGGAGCAGCGCTTTCCAGTGGAAGCACAGCGCGACGCGCGGATTGGCCGCGATCTCGTCGCCTTTGCGGCTTTCGATGTTGGTATAAAAGACGAAGCCGCGGCGGTCGTAATCTTTGAGGAGCACGAGTCGCGAGGATGGCACGCCATCAGGCGTTGCCGTGGCGACGTTCATCGCCTCGGGTAGGGTCGGCTCTTTCGCTTTGGCTTCGGCGAACCAGCGGGCGAAATGCTCGAACGGCGCATCAGCGGGCACAACGCTCATCTCACCCCAAGATAATGGGTACATCGCAACGATTCAAACCTTCAGCCGTTGCTGCAGCGCTAGGTTCAAGGCAAAATGTGACAAATGCGAGACCCCTATACGGTGCTTGGCGTCGGGCGCGACGCCAGCGATGACGAGATCAAGCGCGCTTACCGCAAGCTCGCGAAAAAGCTTCATCCCGACCTCAATCCCGGCAAGAAGGCGATCGAGGCTCAATTCAAGGAAGTCACGGCCGCTTACGATCTTCTGAGCGATCCGCACAAACGCGCGCGCTACGACCGCGGCGAGATCGGTCCCGACGGCGCCGAGAAGCGCTTCCGTCATCCGGGCGGCGGCGATCCGTTCGCCGGGGCAGGTCCGTTCGGCGGCGGCTTTGGTGGTGGCGCGGGGCCACGCGGGCGCACCCATGCCGGCGCCGGTCCCGGTCCAGCCGGCGGCGGTGGGAGCGGCGGCGGCTTCGGCGCCGGGCTCGATGACATCATCTCCGAATTCCTCGGCCGCAACCGCAAGAACGCGGCTCCCGCCGATCCGCCGGCGCAAAAGATCAAGGTTGGCTTCCTCGAAGCGGCGCGCGGTGGCAAGCACCGGGTGACCTTCTCGGACGGGCGCAATATCGACATATCGATCCCGGCCGGGATAGAAGCCGGGCAGAAACTACGCCTGAAGGACGCGAAAGCCGGCGAGATCTATCTCGAGATCGAGATCGAGCCGCATCCCCTCTTCACGCGTAAGGACAAGGACATCCTTGCCGACGTTCCGGTAACGCTGGTCGAGGCGGTACTTGGCGCCACCATCACCGTGCCGACCATCCACGGCGCGGTGGCACTCAAAGTCCCGAAAGGCTCCAACAGCGGCGCGACCATGCGTCTCAAGGGCAAGGGCATCACGGCAAACGGCACCAGCGGCGACCAACTCGTGAAGCTGCGCGTCACCCTGCCCGATCCGCCGGACCCCGAATTGGTCAAATTCCTCGAGCGATGGTCCCAGGGCCACGCCTATGAGGTCCGCGGCAAGATGGGAACCGAGTAAGGCTTTCGCGTCGCCGCCCCGGGTCTGGCCGCTCAATCGGGGGCCCTTTTATATAAATTTATATGGAAGCGTCGCGCTAGACGCGCGCCACAGGCTGCCTTTAGACTGGCACCAGACACGAGCGGGGCCGTCCCGAATGGCTTCGCCGACGAGATTCTTCTGGGGAGCCGCTGCGATGACGTCTTTGCAAGATTCCGACATCTTGACCCGGGTCGGTCCCGGCACGCCGATGGGCAATCTGATGCGCCATTACTGGCTGCCCGCGCTCAAATCGTGCGAACTCATCGCCGATGGCGATCCTGTGCGCTTTATGCTTCTCGGCGAGAGGCTGCTCGCCTTCCGCGACAGCGCCGGGCGCATCGGCGTGATGGATCACCGCTGCCCGCACCGCTGCGCCTCCCTCTTCCTTGGCCGCAATGAAGATGGCGGCATCCGCTGCGTCTATCACGGCTGGAAATACGACGTCGACGGCAATTGCCTCGACCAGCCGAACCTGCCGCCGAGCAAGCAATTCCGCGATCGCGTGCATGCCAAGGCATACAAGGCACGCGAGCGCAACGGCATTGTCTATGTTTATATGGGCAACGCGGCGCAGGTGCCGGACCTGCCCGATATCGCCGCGACGCATATCCCCGAAGAAGATGCCGAGATCACCTTCATCGTGCGCAACTGCAACTGGCTGCAGGGCCTCGAAGGCGACATCGACACCTCGCATCTGAACTTCCTGCATTTCGGCTCGATGGGGCCGAGCAATTTCGGGCCGACTGATCAGAACCGTTTCGGCGCACTGCATCGCGATCCCGACTACATGACCGATAACACCGAGCTCGGCACGATCTACGGCGCCTATCGCCCGGCCGACGAGGGCAACACCTATTGGCGCGTCGCGCATTTCATGTTTCCGTGCTGGACGCTTGCGCCGTTCATCCAGTTCGAGCACTACCGCATCGCGCGCGCCTGGGTGCCGCTCGACGACACGCACATGATGTTCATCATGATTGGCCCGAAAGAGGGCAACGGCTCGACGCGCGACCAGATCCCGATGCAGCCGAACTCGACCGATTGGCTCGGCCGCTGGCGCTCGGTGCAGCATCAGGGGAACGATTATCTCATCGACCGCGCCCTGCAACGCAAAACGAGCTTCACCGGCATCGAGCACATCCATATCCAGGATCAGGCCGTCACCGAGAGCATGGGCGACATCAGCGACCATAGCTTCGAGAATCTCGCGATCAGCGATCGTATGATCATGGTGACACGCCGCCGCATCCTGCAGGCTGCCAAAGATCTCGCCGAAAAAGGCGAGTTGCCGCCAGGCTCGACGACGCCTGACGCTTACGGCCGCCAGCGCGGCGGATACTTCACCGCGCCGACGTCCCGTCCCTGGCCCGAAGTCTATCACCATCAGCTTGCGTCGGTCGGCAATCGAGGCACGACGGAAGCTGCCGAATAACGATAAACGCCGATAATCAGTTCAGGGAGATTTTGCCATGAGACATGCCTTGCTTACGGCGGCGGTAACGCTTGCCTCCATGACGCTTGCCGCTACGGCAGTATTCGCCGCTAGCGGCAAATACGATCCCGGCGCCACCGACACGACGATCAAGATCGGCAATACCTTCCCCTATTCCGGTCCTGTTTCGGTCACCGCACCGCAGGTGCGGCAGATGAAAGCCTATTTCGACTACCTCAACGACCAGAAAGGCGGCATCAACGGACGCAAGATCGATTTCGTCAGCCTTGATGACGGCTACCAGCCGCCCAAGACGGTCGAGCTGACGCGGCGCCTGGTGGAGCAGGACAAAGTCCTGTTGATGTTCGGCTCAGAGGGCACGCCGACACAGGTCGCGGTCGAGCCCTATCTCAACAGCCGCAAGATCCCGCAGCTCTTCGTGCTCACCGGCTCGAACAGCCTGATCGATCCGAAAAAATATCCCTATACGATCGCGACCGGGTCGAGCTACGGCTTCGAGGGCGACGTCTGGGCGAAATACATCCTCGCCGAAAAGCCGAACGCCAAGATCGGCATCTTCTACCAGGATGACGATTTCGGCAGCGATCATATCGACGGCTTCATGAAGGCGCTCGGCGAGAAGAACAAAGGCATGGTCGTCGCCAAGGCGAGCTATGCGGTGACCGACCCGACCGTCACCTCGCAGATCATCTCGCTGAAGAGCGCCGGGGCCGATACCTTCGTGCTCTTTGCGCAAAGTCGTGCCGCGGCGCAGGCCATCTCGGTCGCGCGCGACCAGGCCGGGCCCGATGCGATGATCTTCGTGCCTTATGTCGCGAGCGCGATGAGCGTGCTGGGCGCCGTCGGCAACGACAAGCTGAAAGGCGTGCTCTCGACCGACACGGTGAAGGACACGACCGATCCGGCCTTGCAGGACGATCAGGGCGTCAAGGATTACATCGCCCTCATCAACAAATACGTGCCCGAATCCGACCGCGTCAGCGATCGCACGAGCGCCGGCGGCTACACCGCCGCGCAGGCCATGGAGGAAGTGCTGCGCCGCGCCGGCGACGATCTCACCCGAGCCAACATCATGAAGATCGCGTCGCATATCGATAACTGGAGCTACCCGATCTACCTGCCGGGTATTGCTCTCAGCACGTCGCCGGACAATTTCTTCCCGATGCGCGTCACCTATATGAAGCGCTTCGACGGCACGCGTTGGCAGTTTATCGGCAAGCCCATTTCGGAATAACCGCTGAAGGAATATGCCGCTGCGCCTTGCGCGGTGGCTGACTTCCCGTTCCACCGCCTTCCGTGTAGGATGCGCGGACAGGTTCACTTTTCATAGAGCGTGGGTGCATGACCGAGATTAAGCCCCTCATGGCGGGCAAGCGGGGCCTTATTATGGGCGTCGCCAACGATCGCTCGATCGCCTGGGCGATCGCGCAAGCCGTTCATGCACAGGGGGCCGAGCTCGCCTTCACCTATCAGGGCGAGGCTTTCGGCAAGCGCGTGCGGCCACTCGCCGAGAGCGTCGGCAGCGACATCGTGCTCGATTGCGACGTCACCAACGAGGCGAGCCTCGACAACGCTTTCGCGGCGCTGAAAGAGCGCTGGGGCAAGCTCGACTTCCTCGTCCACGCGATCGCCTTCTCGGATCCGAGCGAGCTCAAGGGCAAATACGTCGACACCACGCGCGCGAATTTCTTGCGCAGCATGGATATCTCGTGCTTTTCCTTCACCGACGCCGTGCGGCGCGCCTCGGCGATGATGACCGATGGCGGCAGCGCCGTGACCTTGAGCTATTTCGGTGCCGAGCGCGTGATGCCGCACTATAACGTCATGGGCGTATGCAAGGCCGCGCTCGAGGCAAGCGTGCGTTATCTCGCCGTCGATCTCGGTGGCCAGGGCATCCGCATCAACGCGATCTCGGCCGGGCCGATCAAGACGCTTGCCGCGTCGGGCATCGGCGATTTCCGCTACATCCTCAAATGGAATCAGTACAACGCGCCGCTGAAGCGCAATGTCGGTCTCGAGGAGGTTGGCGGCGCCGGATTGTACCTCTTGAGCCAACTCAGCGGCGGCGTTACCGGCGAAGTGCATCACGTCGATTGCGGCTATCACGTGGTCGGCATGAAGGCCGTTGACGCGCCCGACATCTCCGTCGTCTAGAGCTGCGCCGTGGCCGGCAATAGTTTCGGCACGATCTTCCGCTTTACGAGCTGGGGCGAGAGCCATGGCCCGGCGATCGGTTGCGTCGTCGACGGCGTGCCGCCGTTGATCCCGCTGAGCGAGCCGGACATCCAGCAATATCTCGACAAGCGCCGGCCGGGACAGAATCGCTTCACCACGCAACGGCAAGAGCCCGACACGATCAAAATCCTATCGGGCGTATTCGAGGGCAAAACAACCGGTACATCGATCGGACTGTTGATCGAGAACGAGGACCAGCGCTCGCGCGATTACGAGGCGATCAAAGACAGCTTCCGGCCCGGCCACGCCGATTACACCTATTGGGCCAAATACGGCATCCGCGATTATCGCGGCGGCGGCCGCTCCTCGGCGCGCGAGACGGCGATGCGGGTCGCCGCCGGCGCCATCGGCCGCAAAATCCTCGGCGACCGCATCCGCATCCGCGGCGCGCTGGTGCAGATGGGACCGCATAAGATCGATCGCGCGAAATGGGATTGGGACGCGACCCTCGACAATCCCTTCTGGTGCCCCGACCGCCAGGCGGCGCAGCAATGGGAAGGCTTCCTCGACGGCGTGCGCAAAGCCGGCAATTCGGTCGGCGCGGTGATCGAGCTGGTCGCGGAAGGCGTGCCCGCAGGCTGGGGCGATCCGGTCTACGGCAAGCTCGATGCCGATCTCGCCGGCGCGATGATGAGCATCAACGCGGTGAAAGCGGTCGAGATCGGTGCCGGCCTCGCCGCCGCCGCCCTCACCGGCTCCGAAAATGCCGACGAGATGCGCATGAAGGACGGTAAGGTCGAATTCCTCTCGAACAACGCTGGCGGCATCCTCGGCGGCATCTCGACCGGTCAGGACATCGTCGTGCGCTTTGCCGTGAAGCCGACAAGCTCGATCCTCCTGGCGAAGAAAAGCGTCGATGCGCATGGCAAGGAGATCGAGGTGCAAACCAAGGGCCGGCACGACCCCTGTGTCGGCATCCGCGCCGTGCCGGTAGGCGAAGCGATGATGGCGACTGTCCTCGCCGACCACATGCTGCGCCACCGCGCGCAAATCGGCTGAGGCGATGCGGACGCTCTGGCGCATCATCGTCGGCTTCTTCGCCATCGTCGGCGCCGTCATTTTTATCGGGATCATCGGCACCGTCGCCGTCTTCGCCGTCGCGCAATCGCACGGCGCGCGTGTTGCCGACGGCACTGTCATTACCCTCGATCTGACGCAGGCCCTGCCCGATCAGCCGCCTGCGAGCGGCGTCCAGCGCCTGCTTTATCCCAATCGCCTGACCTTGATCGAAGCGCTCGATACGATCGAGCGCGCCAGCAACGATACGCGCATCACCGGACTGGTCGCGCGGATCGGCGACAGCAATATGGGCCTCGCCGAGGTCCAGGAGCTGCGCGAGGCGATCGCCGGGTTCCGCGCCAAAGGCAAGCGCGCCGTCGCCTATAGCGACACGTTCGGCGAGCTCGGCTCCGGCACGCATAGCTATTACCTCGCCAGCGCGTTCAACGAGATCTGGCTGCAGCCGATGGGGACACTGGGCCTCGTCGGGCTGCGCATCGAGATGCCATATCTGCGCGGGACTCTTGATATGATTGGAGTCACTGCAAGCGTCGAGCATCGCGAGGAATATAAAGACGCGGCGAATATGTTCACCGAAAAGCAGATGACCGACGCCGAACGCGAGGAATTGCAGGCGCTGCTCGATTCGATCAACGCGCAATTGGTGGCCGACATCGCCAAGGACCGCAAAATCGATCCGGCGACGCTGAAGGAATTGATCGACCACGCGCCGCTGCTCACCGACGAGGCGATGCGGGCGCATCTCGTCGATCACGTCGGCGACCGGACCGACGCTGTCACCTCTTTCGGTGCCGCGCCGAAGCTTTTATCGCTCGACAAATACAGCGACGAGGTCGGCGAAGCCCATGCGAGCGGCCCGACGATCGCCCTGATCTACGCGACCGGCATGCTTGCGCGCGGCGGCGGCGATGGCGGCAACGCGCTGACCGGTGGCGAATCCGGCACCGACAAACTGGTGCATGCGTTCCGGATGGCGCAGGAAGACAAGAATGTCCGCGCGATCCTCTTCCGTGTCGATAGCCCCGGCGGCTCTGCCACCGCGGCCGAGACCATCTGGGCCGCGGTCAATCGCGCCCGCGCCGCCGGCAAGCCGGTGATCGTCAGCATGGGCGATGTCGCCGGCTCGGGCGGCTATTACATCGCGGCGCCCGCCGACAAGATCGTCGCCGAGCCCGCGACCCTGACGGGGTCGATCGGCGTCGTCGCCGGCAAGCCGGTGGTCAGCGGATTGATGCAGAAGCTCGGCGCCGGCTCCGACGCGCTGCAGACCGGCGCCAATGCCGGAATGTTCAGCCTGTTCCGGGATTTCTCGCCAAGCGAACATGAGCGGCTCACGGCCGTGATCGACGATATCTATAGCGGCTTCAAGCATCGCGTCGCGCAGGGCCGCAAGCTCGACGACGCCGCGGTCGAGGCCGCCGCCAAAGGCCGCGTCTGGAGCGGCAGCGATGCGCTGAAAAACAAGCTCGTCGATACGCTCGGCGGCTTCCACACCGCGCTCGATATCGCCAAGCAGAGCGCCGGTATCGCCGCCACTCAGGACGTATCGCTGAAGCTCTATCCGCCGACAAAGACCGGTATCGAGGCGATCGTCACGCGCTTCAACGGCGACAGCGACAACGATGTCGACACCGTGCTGCCGCTGCGCTGGCTGGCGCAGGCGCGCGCCACGATGGAGCGCGCGGAACTTGCCCTTGCCCCGCCCGGCGCCCTCACCATGCAACCGATAGAGACGCGCTGAAGCGCATTTCGACGCTTAACGCTTGTCCGGCGGCACGAACGCGACGCAGCCGCGGAATTCATTCTCGTAATGGAAGCTTTCGCCGCCCCGGCCGCGCGCCCAGATATTGTCGCCGTCGCGCTTGGTGATGGTCATTCGCTCGTAAGCGTGTTTCTTGCCCGTCTCGTAGTCGAACACCATGCCCGGCTCGATCGGCCCTTCATAGCGGCCGCTCAGCGGCACCGGCACGGGCTTCGGCTTGATGGTCGGTTTGTCGGCGACGAACACCACGACTTTGCGGAAATCGTCTTCATCGTGATAGGTCTCGCCGCTGCGGCCGTAAGCCCAGATATGTTTCCCTTCCAGCTTGGTGATGGTGAGGCGCTCGTAAGCGTTCTTTTTGCCCGGCTCGAAATCGAACACCATGCCCAGCTCGATCGGACCCTTATAGGGTGTGATTTGCGGCGCGTTCTCAGCCATCGTTGCCTCCTGCTATCGTGGGCAATATTAGTCTGAATGAAATCGGCGCGCCATGGGCGGGCCGTCAACCGGAGGAAACGGATGAGCAGCGGAGTGGCAAATGTCGATGTCGCCGCGTTGGTGGCGAACGCAAAGCTGGGCCGCCAGCACATCGCGATCTTGCTGCTCAGCGCCTTAATGCTCTTCATCGACGGGTTCGACATGAGCACCGCGGGCGTCGCAGCGCCGTCGCTGCTCAAAGCCTTTCATGGCGAGAAAGCCGCGATGGGCACGATCTTCGGCGCAAGCTATGCCGGCATTCTCGTCGGCTGCTGGATCTTCGGCTATGCCGGCGACCGCTGGGGCCGCAAAGCGGGATCGATCTGGTCGTGCATCGTCTACGCCGTGCCGTCGCTCCTGATCACCCAGGCCACGTCGCTCGATCAAATCCTCTATCTGCGTTTCCTGGTCGGCATCGGTCTTGGCGGCGTGATGCCGACGACCTTGGCGCTGCTCGCTGAATCGGCGCCGAAGAATTTTCGCGCCAGCTTCGCCATGCTGGCGCTGTTCGGTTTCCCGCTCGGCGGTTCGATGGTCGGCCAGGTCGGCGCCCATCTTATCCCGAGCTATGGCTGGCAGGTCGTCTTCTCCGTCGCCGGCATCGGCGGACTCGCGCTGAGCGCAGCGCTGATTTTCATCCTGCCGGAATCGCTGCAATTCCTCGCGCTGCATAAGCCGGACTCCGCCGAGCTCCGGCGCCGCGCTCAGCGCTTCGCGCCAGGCCGCGTTTTCGGGCCGGAAACGCGCTTCACCGTGCCGCGCGAGGAAAAGCCCAAGGGCCTGGCGGTTCTCGAGCTGTTCAAGGGCAAGCAGCGCCTCGCGACAATCCTGCTTTGGACGGCTTATTTCGTCGAAGGCCTTACCTACATCACCCTCGCCAATTGGATGGCGGTGGTGCTGCAAGATGTCGGCCTCTCCTCCTACGACGCGCTCACCACCGTCTCTTATGCGAATGCCGGCGGCATCCTCGTCGCGATTTGCCTGATGCGGCCGCTCGACAAGATCGGCCCGACGGCGAGCGTCGTCTCGGCGATCGTCGCCATCGCCGCGATCATCACCCTCGGCACGCCCGGCGTGCCGCAGCTCGCGATCATGGCGGCGGCGATCGTTGCGCATTCCTTCTGCTCGGGCACGCATACCTCGCTCAACGGCACGGTGGCGCTGTTCTATCCGACGCGCATGCGCAGCAACGGTATCGGCTGGGCATCGGCGCTCGGCCGCGTGTCGTCGATCATCGGGCCGATCATCGTCGGCAATCTCTTCTCGGCGCATGTCCCGCTGCAATGGGTGCTCTACGGGCTGACGCTGCCTTATGTCGTGCTGATCGGCACGTCGATCTTCCTCGGCCGGCTCTATGTGAGGAGCTACAGCCAGCCTGAGGCGATGAGCCCAGCGACGCTCAAACCCGCGGCCGCGGCCGAATAGCAAAAGCCGTGCGCAACAAAAAAGCCGGGCGCGCGCCCGGCTTTTTCTTTGTCCGAGGGAAAAGCCGATCAGGCCTTTTCCAGTTCCTTCACCCGCTTCTTGTCCTTCATCTCGACGGTCTCGCCGTCGCCCTTCACCTGCGAGGTGGAAATATCGAATTTGTTGCCGTCGGCGTCTTTCACCGCGTCCTCGACATAGGGACGGCCCGGCGGCGGGGTCATCAGTTTGTGGCCGCGCTCTTTGAGGCGGTTGTAGACGTGATCCTTCTCGTCCACGTCGATGGTAATGCCGAAATGATGAACGCCTTGCGGCGCGAGCTCATTGCCGCGGCGCGGCAGCAGGGCTATGTCCATATAGCCGTCGGTCATCCAGACCGCGCCCTGATTGCTCTTGCCGTTGACCTTCATGTTGAAGACATCGGCATAGAACTCGGCGAGGTTCGCCGGATCGTCCGAAAAGATCGCGATGTGACGAATACGAGCCATATGGCGCTCCATCCCTGGGTTTCCTCGGACGACGCTATTCCTCCGTCCGCTTGCCGTCAATCTCGGTGGGCATGGACCAGGAACTCGATATTGCCCTCGGGGCCGCGGATCGGGCTCTCGACGATGCCCGCCACCATCCAGCCTTTGCCCGCGAGCCAGGCTGCGATTCGCTCGCAGACCTCTTGATGGAGGGCCGGATCGCGCACCACCCCGCCCTTGCCGACCCGATCCGGCCCGACCTCGAATTGCGGTTTGATCAGCGCGACCAGAAGCGCCCGCGGCTTCGCCAAGGCGAGCGCCGCCGGCAACACCGTCTCAAGCCCGATGAAGCTGGCATCGCATACGACGATGTCCGGCGGCTCCGGCACATGCTCGGCGGTTAGATAGCGCGCATTGACGCGCTCCAGGACGACAACACGTGGATCCTGGCGCAACTTCCAGGCTAGTTGACCATGGCCAACATCGACGGCGTAAACCTTCGCCGCACCTTTCTGCAGCAGCACATCGGTAAAGCCGCCGGTCGACGCGCCGACGTCGAGGGCAACGGCGCCGGTGACATCGATCCCGAAATGCGCGAGCGCATGCGCGAGCTTGATGCCGCCGCGCGATACCCAGGGATGATCCTTGGATTTGACCTCGAGCGGCGTGTCCTCGGCATAAGCGGTGCCGGCTTTGTCGAGCTTGCGCTCGCCGCTGAAGACTGCGCCGGCGAGGATCAACGCCTGCGCCTTGGCGCGCGTCTCCACCAAGCCGCGCTCGACCAGCAGCACATCCAGACGCTTCTTCGCGCTCGCCACGCCCGCTCCATTTCTTCAGGTCCTAGCTTTAGCAAAGTTCGAGCGCCTATGCTGCCGGCGGTTCGGCGGAGGATGCGTGAAAGCCGTAGCGGTTGCCATTGTCGTTATGCTGCTCGCCCCGTTCGCTGCGACGCGGGCCGAGGCCGACCCGATCGATTGCCAACATCCGACAGTGCCGCTCACAAAACTGATCTGCGGCGATCCGGTGCTGCGCACCGCCGATGCCGAAGAAAACAGCCTCTACGACAACGCGGTCACCGCCAGTCTCGATAAAGCGTCGCTGCGCGATGAAGAAAGCGCATGGTTCGCCGCCGAGATCCTGCCCTACAATTGGTTCGCGCAGCACGACATGCCGGTCGCCAACGGTGAGATCGTCGACACCTATCGCAAACGCGGTGCGGCATTGCGACAGGAGACGCAGAGTTGGCGCAAAATCCGTCACGACGTCGCCGGAACCACGCTCGCCGCTTCATGTTTGGCATTGCCGACGGATCCGAATAACGGAGGCTGCTCGGTCGCCGCTTATGCGCCGATCGAAGGCGCCGCAGCGCTGCGCTATCAACTACAGGCCTATGCGCAACCGACGGCACATAACGCGGTCGTCATCTTCGCCGCAAGGCCAGACCAGCCGGATACTTGGCTGCCGCTTGCCGTCGCGATGAGCAAAGACGGCAGCCTCTCCCCGCCGCAAGCGACATCCTCGCCGTTCGGCACCTTGCTGACGATCGCCGGCAGCGGCGCCGGCGAGAACAGCGGCTCGGCGCTTTACCGCCTGACGACCGATGCCCTCGAGGATATCGACGATCGCGGCTGGCTCGACACGCTGCACGCGCATCTGCCGGACGACCTTGCTCTATCGCCCGACATCACGGCCGATTACGGCAAGATGCAAGCCATCGCAACGGTCGCCCGCAGCCGATCGACCTGTTGCACGGTCGGCAGCCGCGCGACCATCGATCTCGCCATCGAGAACGATCGCGTCGTGGTGCGCGGAGTCAGTTTCGGCGAGCCCAAAGGCTCGCCGAACACCGACCCGAACTAGGAAATCGCCGCGTTAGGCGCGGACGGAGCGCTCCGTGAACACGCGGCCGAGCGCATTGAGCGCCGTCTGCGTGATGTGGCGGGCGTTGAGCCCGGCTTCATCGTATTGCGCGTTCGGCGAATCGTGATCGATGAAGCGATCCGGCAGGACCATTGGCCGCACCTTCACACCATTATCGAGCGCGCCGACACTCGCGAGGTGGTGCAGCACCTGGGTCGAGAAGCCGCCGATCGCATTCTCTTCGATCGTGATCAGCACCTCGTGCTCGCGCGCGAGGCGCTCCACGAGTTGCGTGTCGATCGGCTTGGCAAAGCGCGCGTCGGCAACGGTGGTCGAGAGACCATAACCGGCGAGTTCGTCTGCCGCCTTCAACGCTTCTTGCAGACGCGTGCCCAGGCTGAGAATCGCGATCGCGCTGCCTTCACGCAGCACCCGGCCTTTGCCGATCTCCAAGACCTCGCCGCGCGCCGGCAGCTCCACGCCAATGCCCTCGCCGCGCGGATAGCGGATGGCCGAAGGCGCATCGTCGATCGCCGCCGCCGTCGCTACCATGTGCATGAGATCGGCCTCGTCGGCCGCGGCCATGATCACAAAGCTCGGCAAGCAGCCGAGATAGCTTAGGTCGAAGGAGCCGGCATGGGTCTGGCCGTCGGCACCGACGAGTCCGGCGCGGTCCATCGCGAATCGGACGGGCAATTTCTGGATCGCGACGTCGTGCACGACCTGGTCGTAGCCACGCTGCAAGAAGGTCGAGTAGATCGCGGCGAAAGGCCGCATGCCTTCGCAAGCGAGACCGGCGGCGAACGTCACCGCGTGCTGCTCGGCGATGCCGACATCGAAAGTACGAGCCGGGAATCGCTCGGCGAATTTGTCGAGGCCCGTGCCCGACGGCATCGCCGCCGTGATCGCCACGATCCGGTCGTCGTGCTCGGCTTCGGCGATGAGGCCCTTGGCGAAGACGTTCTGGTAATTCGGCGCGCTCGCCTTGGCTTTGACCTGGGCGCCGGTGGCAACGTCGAACTTCACGACGCCATGATATTTGTCCGCCGCCTGCTCGGCCGGGGCATAGCCATGGCCTTTGCGGGTGACGATGTGGACCAGCACCGGGCCGCGGTCATCGCTGTCGCGGAGGTTCTTCAGCACCGGCAACAGATGGTCGAGATTGTGACCGTCGATCGGGCCGACATAGTAGAAGCCCAGCTCTTCGAACAGCGTGCCGCCGCCCGCCACCATGCCGCGGGCATATTCCTCGGCCCGGCCAAGCGCGTTGGCGAGGCCGCGCGGGAAGCGCTTGGCCATAGCCGCGCCGAGTTGGCGCAGGCTCATATAAGGCTTCGACGACAGCAGCCGGCTGAGATAGGCGCTCATCGCGCCGACCGGCGGGGCGATCGACATATCGTTATCGTTGAGGATGACGATCAGCCGGGAATCCATTGATCCTGCATTATTCATGGCCTCGTAGGCCATGCCGGCGCTCATCGCGCCGTCGCCGATCACCGCGATGACGTCGTTCTTCTCACCCTTGAAATCGCGCGCCACGGCCATGCCGAGCGCGGCCGAGATCGAGGTCGAGCTATGCGCCGCCCCGAACGGGTCGTACTCGCTCTCCGAGCGCTTGGTGAAGCCCGAGAGCCCGCCGCCCTGACGCAGGGTGCGAATCCGGTCGCGCCGACCAGTGAGAATCTTATGGGGGTAGGCTTGGTGACCGACGTCCCAGATGACCTTGTCGGCCGGGGTGTTGAAGACGTAGTGCAGCGCGACCGTCAACTCGACCACGCCCAGTCCGGCCCCAAGATGGCCGCCCGTGACCGAGACAGCGTCGATGAGCTCCTGCCTAAGCTCCTCAGCGAGCTGCGACAAATCGCTCTCAGGCAGCTTGCGCAAGTCCGCCGGGATCTTTACTTGATCCAGGAGCGGGGTGCGGTTGCTGATGCGATGGGCCTCGCCAGTGTTAGTGGCTGGTGCCTCACGTTCTTGTGCCAACGAACGATCCTTTTTTTTCGGCTGGGCTTCGCCAAATCCCCGCCCAAGCGTTTCCGGCGGCGCGGATTGCTCACTAACCAATCAGCTTACCAACTTAGTCATCTGACGCAAGGTTATAAGCGGGACCGAAATTTTGCCATACTTGTTAAAAACTCGGCTCTGGCCGGGAGGTTGCTTCTAAGTATAATGCGTTGCAGCAAGGACCACGCGGCGGGGGCCGCTTAGCCCAGAGAGAGGTTTGAGGATGAGGGTCGTCTTGGCCCAACCGAGAGGGTTTTGCGCCGGTGTCGAGCGCGCGATCGATATCGTCGAGCGCGCCATCGAGAAATACGGCCCCCCGATCTATGTCCGCCACGAGATCGTCCATAACCGGCACGTGGTCGAACGGCTGCGCGCGAAAGGCGCGCTGTTCGTCGACGAGCTGGCCGAGATTCCGCCGGGCAGCGTGACCATTTTCAGCGCTCACGGCGTCGCTAGCGCTGTCGAGGACGAGGCTGAATCGCGCGATCTGCCCGTGATCGACGCCACCTGCCCGCTGGTCTCCAAGGTCCACAGCGAAGGCCAACGCTACGCCAATCAGGGGCGCGAGATCGTCCTTATCGGCCACGCCGGCCATCCCGAGATCGAAGGCACGATGGGCCGCATCAACGGCAAGGTCTACCTGATCTCGAAAGCCGAGGAAGTCGCAAGACTCACGGTCAGCGACCCGAACAAGCTGGCCTATATTACCCAGACCACGCTCTCCGTCGATGACACCAAAGCGGTGATCGACGCGCTGCGCGCGCGTTTCCCGACCATCGTCGGCCCCGATACCAAGGACATTTGCTACGCGACGCAGAACCGCCAGCGTGCGGTAAGCGAAATGGCGAAACAGGTCGATGTCGTGCTGGTCGTCGGCGCGGCGAACAGCTCGAATTCCAACCGTCTCAAGGAAATTGCCATCGAGCAAGGCGTGCCGGGATATCTCATCGCCGATGCCGGTGCGCTCGATCCGGCCTGGCTCAAGAACGCCAAGTCGGTTGGCATCACCGCCGGCGCTTCGGCGCCGGAAGATCTGGTGCAGGCGGTGATCGACCGTCTCGCCAAAATCGAGCCGGTCGAGCTCGAAACATTGCCGGGCATTACCGAAAACGTGCGCTTCCGGATGCCGGCGAAACTCGCCGATCCGGTCGAATAGCAGCCCGCGGATTAGAAGAGGAAGAAGACCGTGGCCGTTCCGTTACATCAAATGATTCGTGTCGGTGCTTATGTGGCCAAGCAGCGCCTCATGGGTGTCGAGCGTTACCCGCTCGTGCTGATGCTGGAGCCGCTCTTCCGCTGCAACCTTGCGTGCGTCGGCTGCGGCAAGATCGATTATCCCGATCCCATTCTCAATCAGCGCCTCAGTATCGTGCAGTGCCTCGAAGCGGTCGACGAATGCGGCGCGCCCGTCGTCTCGATCGCCGGCGGCGAGCCCCTCCTCCATCGCGAGATGGCTGAAGTCGTCGAAGGCATCATCGCGCGCAAGAAGTTCGTCTATCTCTGCACCAACGCACTGCTGCTCGAAAAGAAGATCGACCAGTACAAGCCAAATCCCTATTTCGTCTGGTCTATCCATCTCGACGGCGACAAGGAGATGCACGATCACGCCGTCTCGCAAGAAGGCACCTACGATCGCGCGATCGCGGCCATCAAGCTGGTAAAGTCGCGCGGCTTCCGGTGCAACATCAACTGCACGCTGTTCGACGGCGCCGATCCGGAGCGCGTTGCGCGCTTCTTCGACACGGTCATGGAGCTTGGCCTCGACGGCATCACCGTCTCGCCCGGCTATGCTTATGAGCGCGCGCCCGACCAGGCGCACTTCCTCAATCGGCAGAAGACCAAGGAACTGTTCCGCAATATTTTCCGCGCCAAGAACGGTACCAACTGGTCGTTCTCGCAGTCGGGCCTGTTCCTCGACTTCCTGGCCGGCAATCAGAACTATCACTGCACGCCGTGGGGCAATCCGACCCGCACCTATTTCGGCTGGCAGCGCCCGTGCTATCTCGTCGGCGAAGGCTACACCAAGACCTTCAAGGAACTGATGGAGACCACCGACTGGGACGCCTACGGCACCGGTAAGTACGAGAAGTGCGCCGACTGCATGGTCCATAGCGGCTATGAGGCGACCGCGGTGATGGACGCCACCAAGCATCCCCTAAAGGCCCTCGGTGTCGCGATGCGCGGCGTGAAGACCACTGGCGATATGGTGCCGGAAATCTCGCTCGATAAGCAGCGGCCGGCCGAATTCGTTTTCTCGCGCCATGTCGAAAACGCGCTCGAGCAAATCAAGAATCAGAAAGTGACGACCGAAGCGGCCGAGTAATCGGCCGCCCTTCACGATCGGGGGGAACGATGAAGCGTTTGGGTACTGCGATTTTCGCGGCCGCGGCGTTGTGCGCGCTTGCCGGCAGCAAGCCGGCCTCGGCCGACGAGTTGAAGCTTCTCTTCGCCGATGTCGTGCCGCCCGGCTCGGTCATCGATGCGAAAGTGGTCCAGCCCTGGGCGCAAAAGGTCAATGCCGAGGGCAAGGGCGTGCTCGCCATCGACGTTCGTCCGGGGCCGAGCATGGCGACCTTCGAGAACGTCTACGACCGCGTGCTCAGCGACGTGGTTCAGATCGGCTGGGCAATCCAGGCAGCGGTCGGCGGCAAGTTTCCGCGCTCGAACGTGGCCGCCCTCCCCCTTATCACCGACGACTCCGTCGCCGCCTCGGTTGCGTTTTGGCGCGCCTATCAGCAAGGGCTGATGGACGCGGAATACGATCAGGCCGTGCCGCTCATGCTGGTTGCTCTGCCGGCGGCCCCCTTCCACTTCAACAAGCCGCTGAAAAGCCTCGACACGATGGCGGGCCAGAAGCTGATCGTCCCGAACAAGGTCGCGGGCGATGCGTTGCAGGCGCTCGGCGGCTCGCCGCTTTCGGTCCCGCTCACCGATATGTATCCGGCGATCCAGCGCGGGACAGCGGACGGCACGATGATCGCTTGGGTCGCTTTCAATCCGTGGAAGCTTTTCGAGGTGACGAGCTATCACATCGATGAAGGTGTCGGCGGCGCCGCCGGTATGATCTTCATGTCGCGCGCGAAGTACAACGCCCTGCCGCCTGCCGCGAAGAAAATTATCGACGAGAATTCCGGCGAAGCGTTGAGCCGCAATTTCGGTAAAGTCATGGCCGACGAGGACAAGGCGCAACGCGAACTCGTCAAACAGATGCCGAAACAGACTTTCGTCAAGCCCGACGCGGCGCAGCTCGTCAGCTGGAAGACAAGGATCGAGCCGGCGATCGCCGCATGGACGAAAACCGCGAGCAACAACGATGCCGTGCTGGCGACGTTCAAAACCGAAGTCGCGAACGCTCAAGCCGGTCACTGATCTTTAAAGAAGCGTCGAGCTTCCGACAAAGGCGCGGGTTCAACCCCGCGCCTTTTTTCTGCCTGCCGTATTGGCTCGATTTGGCCGAGCCGGGCCTCAACCGTACCGGAACCGTCCCTCCCAAATATTGTTCTTTAGGGACACTGGATTTCGTGGAGGTGACGCAGTAGCGGGCGGGCCCGCTCGGTCACACGGTCACTCGCCAATAGAACGAAGGGCCAATGGAGCGAAGGAGGGAGTTCGATGGACGATAAAACCAAATCACGCGCCAACGACCATGGCGGTGAGCACGGTCATGACCGCGGCGCCAATCAAGGCGAAGGCGATTATCGCTCGGCGCGCAACTACGACGAGCATGTCCGCCGCACCGTCGAGAGCGGGCAGGTCGAGAAGAAAGCGCATGAGGCCGAGAAAGCGGTCGACGGCAAGGAAGGTGCCGATCTACGCCGCGCCGAGGAGATGGGCAAGCGCCATAGCCACGGCGAAGACCCTCAGCTTCATCAAAAGAAGAAGTAGTCGCGCTACTCGGTCAGGGATCGATAACCCTGACGCCCTCGTCAATGACAGCAGCACCGCTTGGCAAAGGCTTCTTCATCCGCAGTGCCGGGCGGTGCTGGTTCGCCTTAGAGCGTTCGCTCGTGGATGGGCGGGGAAGATATCCAAACGCGCGCGCTCGTACGGCGCGTCGGCAGGGTTAGGGCCGCAGCAGCAATTTACCCATCACCCGGCCGCTCTCGAACAGCTCATGCGCCCGCTGCGCCTCGGCGAGCGGCAACCGGTCGTAAATACGCGGCCGAATCTCGCCGCGGCCGAGCTTTTCGATGAGCCGGCGCATACCGGTCTGCATCGGCTCGCGCCAATGATCATAGATATGAATGGAGAAGACGCGCAGGGCCAAATTCTTTGCCGCTTGCGCCCTGAGCGCGCCATAAACGTCGCCCGGCGGCTTGCCGGCAAGCTGGCCATAGCTGACGACAGTGCCGTAAGGCGCGAGCATCGCGAAGTTCTTGGCGAAGTCGGGACCGCCGGCAAAATCCATGATGTAGTCGACACCTTTACCGCCGGTCACCGCTTTCACCGCCTCGCCGATGTCGCCGCGCTGGCGATCGATCACCTGCGTCACACCGAAGCTTTTGACGAAATCGATCTTCGCCGCGCCCGAGCAAAGCCCGATCACCTCGAGCCCGGCGCTTTGCGCGAGATCGAGCAGCGCGCTGCCGGTGCCGCCAGCCGCACCCTGCACCAGCACCGATTGTCCCGGCTTGAAGGTGATGCAGTCATAGAGCAGGTGATAGGCGACCTGATAATTGGCGAGGGCTGCGGCTTGATCCATGTCGGCGCCATCCGGCAGCGCGTAGACCGAGTCCTCCGGCGTCGCGTTGTATTCGGCATAGCATCCGCCGCGAACCGGCCGATCGCGCGCCGAGACGACAACGCGCTGCCCGATCCTGAAGCGCGTCACACCGGCCCCGAGCTTTTCGATCGTTCCACTCATCTCCGTGCCCGGCGCGGTCGGCAGCGGCGGCATCCAGTTGTAGACGCCGCGGCGGATCATCACGTCGGGCATCCCGATGCCGATGGCCTCCGCGCGCACCAGCACCTCGCCTCGTTTCGGCTCGGGCGTCGGTACATCGACATACTCGAGCACCGAAGGCGGCCCCGGCGTCTTGAATTGGACGATCTTCATCGCTGCCCTTCTCCCTAGAACTTTATGACCTGCAGCGCCGAGCCTAGCGCATCGAGCGCGTGACGCGTATCGCCCGCGAGGTGGATCAGCGCCGGGATCTGGCGCGGATTGCACGCGATCGAAAGCAGCACGCGACCCAGCGCCGGCTTGCCGCTCGGCGCCAGACCATGGATCGCTGCATCGGGCAATGCCTGTGCGGCGCTGTCGGACACCGCGCGCAAGACGAGAAACGGCTTGCCCGCCCGCGCCGCAACCGCGGCAACGAGGTGGCTCTCGAGATCGACGGCGACAGCGCCCGTGACACGATGGAGCTCGGCCTTGCGCGCCGGCGATGCCGCCGCCTCGCTCGCGCCGAGCAGATCGCGCGCTTCCACCGAGAGGCCCGCCTGACGCAGATTTTCCGTGATCTCGGCACGCCGCTCGCTATCGACGGCATAACGCGTGCCCCGCTCGTCGATCACCGCGCGCGGCACGAGCAAGCTGCCGGGCGTGAGCGTCGGCGCGAGCGCGCCGGCAATGCCGAAGCTGATCAACGCCTCGGCGCCCTCGCGCAAGAGGCTTTCGGCGACGCTGGTGGTTTGCGCAGGAATCCCGCCGCTCGGCCGCGCAATCAGGCCGCCGCGCTGCGCGACTTTCGCTTCCGCGAGGAGTCCGGTGACCGCTCCTACCTTCATGCCCCACCCTTGGTCAGGGGCCATCGCCTACATGCCGTAGGGATAGGCGGCGTTCTTGCTGTTGATGAGATTGCGATAACGCGCCAGTGCCCAAAGCGGGAAATAGGCGCGATAGCCGTGATAGCGCAGATAGAACACGCGCGGGAAACCGACCGCGGTGAATTCCTCTTCGTCCCAGAGACCGTGCTGCTTCTGGTTGGCGAGCAGGAACGCGACGCCGCGCGCGACCGCCGGATGCTTGACCTCGCCCGCCGCCATCAGCGCAAGCAGCGCCCAAGCGGTTTGCGATGCGGTGCTGGTGCGGTTCTCGCCGTGCGGCTGACCCGGCCAATAGGAGCGCCCGTCCTCGCCCCAGCCACCATCGCCGCGCTGCTTCGAGAGCAGCCACGCGGCGGCGTTGCGGATCATCGGATCGGCTTTCGCCACACCCGCGGTATTGAGCGCGACGAGGACAGACCAAGTGCCGTAGATGTAATTCGTGCCCCAGCGGCCGAACCACGAGCCATCGCCTTCCTGCATGCGGCGCAGATAGCCGATGCCGGCTGCGACCACGTCGTCATATCCGCCAAGCTGGCTGAAGAAACCGACGCAGCGCGCCGACACATCCTCGGTCGGTGGATCGAGCAACGCGCCGTGATCCGCGAACGGAATGTAGTTGAGATGGTAATAGGTGTTGTCGGCATCGAAGGCCGCCCAGCCGAAATTGCCGCTCTGCAGGCCTTGCAGCCATTCGGCGGCGCGCGCAATCGGCTCGCGATAGCGCGCGGGATCGGCGCGATGCAACGCGAGGCCGACCATCGCCGTGTCGTCGAGATCGGGATAATGCGGATTAGCGTATTGGAACGCCCAACCGCCGGGGCGCACGCCCGGACGCCTCACCGCCCAATCGCCGGCAAGATCGAGCACCTGGCACGGGATCAGCCAATCGAGGCCGCGCTCCGCCGATGCCGTCGCTGCCTCGCCGCCCGCTTCCATCAGCGCATGTGCGGCAAGCCCCGTATCCCAGATCGGCGACAGGCACGGCTGCACATAGACGCGGCCGGGCTTGCGCACGATAAGCTTCTCGACCGCCTGGCGCGCGATAGCAACACGCGGATCGCTTTGCGGCACGCCCAGACAATCGAACATCATCACCGTGTTCGCCATCGCCGGGTAAATGCCGCCGAGCCCATCCTCGCCGTTGAGCCGCTCGCTGACGAATGCGACCGCGGCCTCGATCGCGCGTTGACGCGACCGCTTCGGCATCAGCGGCTCGACCGCGCGCAGCACATCGTCGACCACGTTGAAGACCGTCGCCCAGATCGAGCCCTTGGCGCGCGGCGGTTTCGCCTGCGTGCCCGGCGCGAAGAGCTCGTGCACAGTGATCCCGCGCGGGTTGCGCGCACGCGGCTTCATCGCCATCAGCACGAGAAGCGGCGCGATCACGGTTCGCGACCAATACGAGACCTTGGTCAGATGGAACGGGAACCAGCGCGGCAGCTGCATGATCTCGACCGGCATCACCGGCACCGCCGTCCACGGCAGCTCGCCGAAAAGCGCGAGCTGGATGCGGGTGAAGACGTTGGCCTGTGCTGCGCCGCCGGCGGCCAGGATCGCCTGCCGCGCGCGCGCCATATGCGCCGCATCGGGACTATCGCCGACAGCTTTCAGCGCGAAATAAGCTTTGACGGTGCAGGAGAGATCGAGATCGCCGCCTTTGAAGAGCGGCCAACCGCCATGCTCGCCCTGGAGGCCGCGGATGAATTGCGCGATCTCGCCATTGAGGGCGTCGTCGATTTCACCGAGGTAATGCTGCAGCAAGATGTACTCGGCCGGAATGGTCGCGTCGGCCTCGAGCTCGAAGCACCACTCGCCGCTCGGATTCTGGAGCGAGACAAGCGCCGCGACGGCGCGCTCGACGGCGCCGCTGACATCCAGCGAGGCGTAATAACTATCAGGCATGTCAGCAATTTAGCGGATTTCGCTGCGTTCCAGAAGCTTATCCGCAGCTATAAATCCCGAACGGATCGCGCCCTCGATGGTCGCCGGCAGCCCGGTCTGGGTCCAATCTCCGGCCAAGACGAGATTGGTCCAGCGAGTCGCAACGCTTGGACGGCGCGATTCTTGCGCCGGTGTGGCGGCAAACGTCGCGCGCTTCTCTTTAACAACCTGACAGGGCGGCATCGGTTCGCTCGGCAACGCATAGGCCGCCGCGACATCACGCCACAGCAGCTTCGCAAGCTCTTCGGCGGGCGTATCGACGAGACGATCCGCCGCACTCACCGTGACCGACAGCACCTCGCGCTTGCGGAACACCCATTCGGCGGCGCCGCCGACCAAACCGACGAACCACGGTGCGTTGCCGCGCATCGCCATCCGGTAATGCGCATTGACGATGGCGCGGAATTCATCGGGCACGGTGAGGTCGGGCACCAGGCGCGCAGCGACGGGTGCCGGCACCGCGAGCACGACCGCATCTTCGGCACCGACAGCCTCGCTGCCGCTATCGAGCTCGAGCGCCGTGGCACGCTCTTGGGTGAAGCCGAGCGCGCGTAACCGCGCGCCGATGCGGATATCGGCTCCTGCCGCTCGCAGCTTTGCCAGCGCCGGATCGACGAGTGTCTCCGACAAGCCCTCGCGCGGCAGCAACGGCACGCAGGCTTTGCCGCCCTCACCCAAAGTCTCACGCACGATCGTCGCGAAGAGCTCGGCGGAGCCTGCCTCGGGCTCGGTATTGAGCGCCGCGACAGCGAGCGGCTGCCAGAGCCGGCGATAGAGTTTCGAGCGTGTGTTGACCCGATCGGTCACGACGGCGTTGTGCCCGCTTTTGAGCAACCGGCGCGCGGCGAGATAGGAGAACGCGAAGGTGCCGGCGACGCGATGATCCGCGAGAAATATCCACCACGGGATCTTGCCGGCATTGGGCTGCAGCACCCAGCGCTCATCGGTCGCGCGATCGAGGAATGGAAAAATCGCGCGCTCGGGCCCGGTCAGCGTATCGCGCGAGCCGATCATGTCGATGTAGCGGATCGCAGCACGATTGCCGGAGAGCAGCAGATGATTGCCGTTATCGATGCGGCAGCCGAGCGTCGTATCGAGATACGAGCGGCAGCGGCCGCCGGCCTGGGGCGCAGCCTCGTAGAGGACGACACGCCTTCCCGCCTCGGCAAGCGATACCGCGGCGGCAAGGCCGGCCATGCCGGCGCCGATAACGTGCACGCGGTGCGGAACGCTCATATCAGCCCGTAGCGCAAGGCGATCCAGAGTTTCTTCGGTTTCGACAGCTTGATCGGCTCGGCGAAACACCGCCAGCCGCGGCGGCGCAGCATCTCGAGCTGCGCGTGATAGACGGCGCCCATCGCCCGCGCCGGCCGCATCGCGGTGCGCGCGCATTGCTTCATCGCGGCGCGCGCCTTGGCGAAATGATCCTCGGCGATCGCGGCAAGCGCCTCGCAGGCATCCCCAAGGCTCGGATGATGCAGCACCGCTTCCGGCTCGGTGGCGATGATGCCGACATCGACCAGCAGATCGCGCGGCAGATAGAGCCGGCCGCGCTCGGCATCCTCGGCCAGGTCGCGCAGGATGTTGGTGAGCTGCAATGCTCGGCCGAGATGATACGCAACGCGATCCGCCGCGGCGCTGCTGTCGCCGAAGGCGCGCACCGACAACCGCCCGACGGCACTGGCGACGCGATCGCAATAGAGATCGAGCTCGGCAAGGCTCGGCGCGCGGATATCGCGCTCGGCGTCCATCGCCATGCCGTCGATGATGGCGAGAAAATCCTCGCGCCGCAGATCGAAGGTCTTGGCGTCAGCGGCGAGGAGGCGCGCCAGCGGCAACGTGCTGGTACCGGTATAAACCCGATCGATCTCGCGCCGCCACTCGTCAAGCATCGACTGCTTCACCGGCAGCGGATTTTCCTCGTCGGCGATATCATCGACCTCGCGGCAGAATGCATAGATCGCGTACATCGCGTCGCGCCGCGGCTCGGGCAGCAGCCGCATCGCCATATAGAACGAGGTGCCGGCCGCCATTACCTTGTCGCGGATCGTAGCGCGCAGCGTGGCTTCGTCGGTAGCGATCGTCGCGCTCATCGTCCGCGCCACACGCCGATCAGAAGCGCCGCTGCAAAATCCATCGGCTTCAACTTCACCCGTCCCGCCAGCGGGTCGCCGCGCCGCAAATGCCCCGACAGCCGCTCGGCGAGGTTCACGATCACCGCGCATTCGCGGCGCAAGCCCGGGCTTTTGACCCGCGGCGCCAGATCGCGCGCTTCGGCGACGAGCTTATCGGTGCCGTCGAGCAGGCGATCGATGACCCGGCGCAGACCCGGTGAGAGCTTGCCGGCTTGCAGTTCGGGGATGCTGGCGCTGCACGCGTCGAGATCCTGTTGCGGCAGGTAGACGCGATCGAGCGTGCGATGATCTTCGGCGCAATCCTGGAGGTGGTTCAACACCTGTAGCGCGCTGCACAACGCATCGGATGGCGCCCAGGTGTCTTGGCGCTCGCCATGGAGATCGAGCAACTGCCGACCGACCGGCGACGCCGAATAGCGACAATAATTCAGCAGATCGGCCCAATCGTCATAGCGCAGCTTCGTCGCGTCCATGCGGAAGGCGTGGAGGATGTCGCGGCAGTGCTGAAAGGTGATGCCGGTCTGGAGCAGGCTCGCGCGCATGCCGGTCGCGGCCGGCGAATCATCGCCCGGCGCGCCATCGAGCACCGCTTCCATGCGATTGAGCCGGCGGATCTTTTCGTCGGCAGACAGGTCCGGGTTATCGCCGATATCGTCGGCGATGCGGGCGAAGCGATAGAAGGCATGGACGTGGACGCGCAGATCGCGGCGAATGAGGAAAGAGCCGACGGGAAAATTCTCGTCGCTCCTGCCTTTACCCGACGGCGTCTCGACCGTCAGCGACCCTGCCATTGTACCCGCCCCTTCCATTGGCCCCCGCGGCCCCGCCAATGCCGCCACGCCGACGCGATAGTCGCGCCGAGATATACCGAGGCCGCCGCCGGAAGCAACGGCGCCCAGAGCAGCGAGCGGCCATAAAAGCGCAGCATCGGCGTATAAACAGCCGCCATGATGCCCCACGCCGCCAGCCCGAGGAGCGCCGCCGTGCCGCCGGCAAAGAGCAGCAGGACAGGCGCGAAATAGGTCAGCACGAGACCAAGCACTGTCCCCGCCAGCAGGAGCGGCGAATACTGGAGCTGCGTATAAGCGGTGCGCGCCACCATGTTCCAGATATCGGCGATATCGGGATAGAGCCGCAGGCTTTCGGTGCCCGGCGTCAGGCCGAGCCAGATCGAGCCGCCGCTGCGCTTCACCGCCGCCGCCAGGGCGCAATCGTCGATGAGTTCGCCCTTGATCGCGGCATAGCCGCCGATCCGTTCATAGGCGCTGCGTCGCAAGAGCACACAGCCACCCGCCGCCCCCGCCGTGGCTCTGCGCGGGTTGTTCGACCAGGAGAACGGATAGAGCAGCGCGAAGAAGAAGACGAAAGGCGGAATAAGGAATTTCTCGGCGAAGCTCTCGCAATGCAACTTCACCATCAGCGAAACCATGTCGCGCTGTTCGGCCTCGAGCCGTGCCACCAGCTCGCGCAGATTGCTTTTGTGATGCGCGATATCGGCGTCGGTGAAGAGATAGAGATCGGGCGGCGACGCGATCTGACGGACGCCTTCGCTGAGCGCCCAGAGCTTGCCGGTCCAGCCGCCAGGCAACGAGCGCGCCGCAACAATGGTGAGACGATCCTCGCGACCGCGTGCCGCGTCGCGCGCGATCTCTGCCGTGCCGTCATTGCTGTGATCGTCGACCAGCACGAGCGCGAAGTCGCCGGGATAGTCTTGATCAAGCAGCGAAGTGACACAACGGCCGACGCCTTCGGCTTCGTTGCGCGCAGGGATCACCGCGATCACCCGCGGATAATGCGCCGGCTCGGGAGCCTCCGCGGCAAGGCGCGTGCTCCAGAAGAAAACGCGGCCGAGCAACAAATAGATCCAGATCGCCGCGACGAGCGCCCCCAGCCCAACCAGCATCACGGGCACATCCTTGCCTGGCGGAACCAGGCGATGGCGTCGACCAGTGCTTCCTGCGCCGGCCGCGCGCGATAGCCGAGCGCACGTTCCGCCTTCGCCGACGAGAAAAACATCTTCTTCTTCGCCATACGCAGCTCGTCGCGCGTCACCAACGGCGATTTGTCGGTAAGCTGCGCCCACGCCTCGGCGCCCATCGCAATCGGCCAGATCGCCGCGATCGGCAAGCGGATCCTCGGCGGCTTGCGATTGGTGAGCAGTGCGATGCGCTTCAAAATCTCGGCCAACGTAAGATCCTCGCCGCCGAGGATATAGCGCTCGCCGATCGCGCCGCGTTCTTCGGCCAGCAGATGGCCGGCCGCGACGTCGTCGACATGGACGATGTTGAGACCGGTATCGACGAAAGCCGGCATTTTTCCCGATGCCGCATCGACAATGACGCGGCCGGTCGGCGTCGGCTTCACGTCACCCGGCCCGACCGGCGTCGACGGGTTGACGATCACCGCCGGCAGGCGGCGGGTGTTGATAAGATCGCGTACCACTTCCTCCGCCTTGAATTTCGAGCCCTTATAGGGACCGATCATGTCGGCGAAGCTGCTTGGCGTGTCTTCATCGGACGGCGTGCCGTCGCCGATGATGCCGAGCACCGCGACGCTGCTCGTATAGACGATGCTGGCCACGCCCTGGGCCAGCGCCGCTTCCATCAACATCCGCGTGCCGTCGACATTGGCGCGATACATCGCACGCTGGTCCTTGACCCAGAGCCGGTAATCCGCGGCGACGTGATAAAGCGCGCCGCAGCCTTCGAGTGCCGCAGCGAGCGATGGGGCGTCTTCGAGCGAGCCGATGCGCTCCTCGACGCCGAGACCCGCGGTGTTGCGGCGATCGCTTTGCGGCCGCATCAGCACGCGGACTTTTCGCCCGCGCGCCAAGAGCGCACGTGCGACGGCCACGCCGACAAAACCCGACGCGCCGGTGACCAGGACGGGCTTCGTGAAATCCGGAATCAAGCGCTGGCGACGCGCCGCGTATCTTCGCCGATCAGCGCGCGGGTTATAGCGCGGGTCTCGCGATCGAGCGCGTAGACATCGTCGAGCGATCCGATGCGCCGGCCCGCGAGACGATCGAGCGCCCGCTCCACCGTCGCGGCGATATCGAGGAAGCCGATGCGCTCTTCGAGAAAGGCAGCGACCGCGATCTCGTTCGCCGCGTTGAGCACGGTCGGCGCGCCGCCGCCCGCGATCAGCGCTTCGCGCGCCACGCGCAGCGCCGGGAAGCGGTCGGGTTCGGGCGCCTGAAAAGTGAGCTGCGACAACTTCGCGAGGTCGAGCCTCGGGCTCGGCGCCGGAATACGATCCGGCCAGCCGAGGGCGTTGGCGATCGGCGTGCGCATATCGGGCGAGCCGAGCTGCGCCAGCACCGAGCCGTCGGTGTAGTAGACAAGGCCATGCACCACTGATTGCGGATGCACGACGACGTCGAGCTTGTCGCTGTCGAGATCGAAGAGATGATGCGCCTCGATCACTTCGAGGCCCTTGTTCATCATCGTCGCGCTATCGACCGAGATCTTCGCGCCCATGCTCCAATTGGGATGCTTCACCGCCTGTGCCGGCGTCGCCGAGGCCATCGTCTCGACCGACGCGGTGCGGAACGGGCCGCCGCTCGCGGTGAGGGTAATCTTCTCGATCGCGCCGCGCTGCTTTACATCGAAGCATTGGAAGATCGCGTTGTGCTCGCTGTCGACCGGCAACAAAGTCGCGTTGTGCTGCTTTGCCTCGGCAGTCACGAGGTCGCCGGCACAGACCAGCACCTCTTTGTTCGCGAGCGCAACGATTGCGCCGCGGCGCACCGCGGCCAAAGTCGGCGCCAACCCCGCCGCACCCACGATCGCCGCCATCACCCAATCGGCCGGGCGCTTCGCCGCTTCGACCACCGCCTCGGTGCCGCTGCCTGCTTCAATGCCGGTGCCGGCGAGCGCTTCTTTCAACGCGCCGTATTGGCTCTCATCGGCGACCACCGCGAAGCGCGCGTTGAGATCCTTGGCTTGCTCGGCGAGGCGTTGCACGTTGCGCTGCGCGACCAGTGCTTCGACCGCATAGGACTCGCGGTCGGCCGCCAGCAACTCTGCCGTATTACAGCCGATCGACCCGGTCGATCCGAGAATGGTAACGCGCTTCAAACTTGAACTCCTACCCCGCTTCGCCCCTATCTTATGGGGTTTCCGCGCCAACCCCTAGAGACGACGCGATTTATAGGCGATTTCAATGGCTTATGCCACTCCTAGATAGGCCTTTTGGAGGGCTGGGTCACGCTCCAGATCGGCGACTCGGCCTTGATGCACAATATGTCCCGTCTCCAGCACATAAGCACGATCGGCGACACTAAAAGCAGCGAAGACATCCTGTTCTACCAGCAACACCGTGACCCCAATCTCGCGGAACGCTGCCAGCACCATGAGCAGGTGATCGACCACCACGGGTGCTAAGCCGAGGCTCATCTCATCGACGATCAGCAACTTCGGATCGGCCATGAGCGCGCGGCCCATGGCGCACATCTGCTGCTCGCCGCCCGAGAGATTGCCAGCCCACTGGCGCCGCCGCTTGCCGAGGATCGGGAAGAGATCGTAAACGCGCTCGAAGTTGGCAGCGAGATCGGATCGGCCCCGGCGATAGGCGCCCATCAACAGATTTTCCTCGACCGACATGCGCGGAAAAAGCTGGCGCCCCTCCGGTACCTGCACCAAGCCAAGCGCGAAGACCTGCTCCGGCGTCAGCTTCATCAAATCGTGGCCAGCGAAATTGATTGTGCCCTTCGCATCGATCACCCGCGAGATCGCGCGCAGCAAGGTCGTCTTGCCCGCGCCGTTCGAGCCTACGAGTGCGACGATCTCGCCACCAGCCACCTCGAAGCCGATATCGAACAGCACCGGGGCGGCACCGTAGCCGGCGCTCAACCCTTTCACCGAAAGCAACGGTTCGCTCATGCGCGGCGCTTCCCTAGATAGGCATCGACGACCCGAGGATCGGCGAGGATCGCGTTGGGTTCGCCCTGCGCCAGCATCTCGCCGTGATGCAGCACCATGATGCGATCCGAAAGGCTACGGATCGCACGCATCACGTGCTCGATGACGAGGATGGTCATGCCGCGATCGCGGATCTTCTTCACGATGGCGACGACCTCGTCAATCTCCGACGGGTTAAGCCCCGCCATGACCTCGTCGAGCAGCAAAAGCTTGGGCCGCAGCGCCAAGGCTTTCGCCAGCTCCAGCCGCTTGCGATCCGGGCCGCCGAGCTGATCGCCCTGTTGATCGGCGCGGTGCGCGAGGCCGGTGAAATCGAGCAGCGCCCGCGCCTGCTCGCGCGCCTCCTTGAGATCGCGCACGCCACCGTTCAAACCGAACAACGCGCCAACAGCGACGTTCTCCAGCACCGTCAGTCGCGGAAACGGCTTCATCACCTGGAAGGTCCGACCGATGCCAAGATGGGCACGCTCATAGGGCGGCAGACGATCGATCGGCTTTCCTTCGAAAAGCAAGGTGCCACCATCGTCGTGAAGCGTACCGCTGATAAGGCTGATCAGCGTCGTCTTGCCGGCTCCGTTCGGTCCGATCAGGCCGAGCATCTCGCCCTGCTTCAACTCGAAGCTGACATTGTCGATCGCCAGCAACCCGTGAAAGCGCTTCGTCAGGCCTTTCGCTTCGAGCAACGGCGCGGCGCTCATAGCCGGTTCGTCCGGATATTTTGCAGGAAGTAGCGCAGGCCTTCCCGGCGGAAGCCGCGCGCGAGATCCCAGAGGCCGCGCGGCATGAAGATCACGGCCAGCACGATGACCATGCCGAAGAGCAACGCCGCCGCGGTCGAGATGCTGCTCGCCAGGATATCGTAGACCGCCGAGAGCGTGAACGCGCCGATCAGTGGGCCAAAGACCGTGCCCGGCCCCCCGAACATCGCCATGATCACCATGCGGACGTTAAGCGACAGATCGAACGAGCCCGCCGGATCGACGAAGGTGATCCAATAGGCATGGATGCCACCAGCGATACTGGTGAAAAAAGCCGAAAGTGCGAGCGCCGCGATCTTGTAGCGTGTCGTGTTGATGCCCATGACCTGGGCGGCATCCTCATCCTCGCGGATGGCGAGCAACGCCGCGCCGAAGCGGCTTCGGGCGATCCAAGCGACGGTCGCCGTTGCTGCGATCAATAGAATCAGCGCTTCCTCATAGAACGCGTTATCGGCGCGGGTGAGCGGCAGGATAAGACCGATATTCTTTCCCGAGATATCGAGATTGGCGATGATCGCCTGAAGTGTCGCCGACAGGCCGAGCGTGGCGATGGCGAAGTAATGCCCCCGTAGCCGCAGGATCGGGATGCCGAACAGCACAGCGCATGCAACCGCGAGAACGGCGCCGAGCGCCAGACCAATTCCGAACGGCAGATGGAGTTGGGCCATGGCGATTGCCGTGCCGTAAGTGCCGAGGCCGTAGAAAGAGGAATTACCGAATGAGACATAGCCGGTGAAGCCGCCGAGGATGTTCCAGGCTTGGGCGAGCGTCGCGAAGAGCAGTGCATCGATGCCGTATTGGACGAGCACGGCATTACCCGTGAGCGGCAAGGCTGCCAGCGCGATCAGGCACAGAGCCGGGACCAGCCAGCGTATCATCGCTAAGCCGTCCTCAATCCGCGTGCCGGCCGGATGATCAGGATGATCACCAACAGGCCGAAACTAATCGCGTCCGTGAAGGTCGGGCCGATATAGATCGAGGCGAGCGCTTCGATGATGCCGATGACGATCCCGCCAAGCACGATGGCGAAGGGATTCTCGAGCCCGCCCATGATCGTGATGACGAACGACTTCGCGGTCAGCGTCGCGCCGATATAAGGCGTGACTTGCGAGACCATGCCGTAAAGGCCACCCGCCACGCCGGCGATACCGACGCCGAGACCGAAAGTCAGCGCATAGAGCTGTGCCGGATCGACGCCGTAGAGCCGCGCCGCTGTGAGATTCTGGGCCGTCGCCCGAATGGCGCGGCCAAGCCGCGTCCGTTGCAACACGATCCAGAGCAAGGCCGCCAACAGGAGTGCCGCAACGAAAGCGGCAAAGCGCAGCAGCGGCAGGGTCAGGCCGAAGATCGTGATATTGGCGCCAGCATAACTCGGGTTGATGGTGCGGAAATCGGCGGTGAAAGCGAGCTGCGCGAGATAGGTCAGCACCACGTCGAGGCCGAAGGTGATCAGCAGCGTATTAAGCTGTGCCGAGCGGACGATAAGGTTGAGAACATACCGCTGCAGCAGATAGCCGAGCACGAACATGGCGAGGGATGCGGCCGGCAGGGCCGCGAACGGATCGACGCCGAGCCCGGTGAAGATGAAATAGACGCAGTAGCCGCCGAGCATGACGAAAGCGCCATGCGCGAGATTGACGATATTGAGCACGCCCCAGACCAGCGCCATGCCGAGCGCCATGAGGCCGTAGAGACCGCCGAGCAGAACGCCGTTGAGAAGAATTTGCGCGAGAAGCATGGATAAGGTCGGCCGTCTAAAGGCGCGGGTTTATTTTCGTTTAGTCCAGGGAGGGACAGGGTAGTTCGGTTTGTTGAGGAAGTGATCGGTGTAGATCGGCACGACTTTGCCGTTCTCGACCTGGATCACGATCTGCGGAATATCGATCTGACCGTTCGCCTGGTAATGAACCTGCGCGTAGACGGATTCGAAATCGCTTTTCGCGATCGCGTCGCGCACCTTGTCGTGATTGAGCGTGCCGGCGGCCTCGAGAGCGTAGGCATAGGTCTCGACCGCCGCCACGGCCGCGGCAACGTGATAGTCCGCCTCATAATTGAAGCGCTGCTGGAAAAGCTGCGCGAATTGCTGCCCGTCGCCGAACCAGCGATCGCGCATCACCGGCGAGATCACCCAGGGCGTCATGCCGAAGACGCCGTCGGCGTCCTTGCCGAGCGCGGCGCGGAAATCGTGCGAGGGTACGCCGACGGTCAGCGAGGTGAGATAGCGCGCATTCACATCGAGCGATTTCGCCTCGCGGATGAAATTGAGGCTCTCGACCTCATGTCCGCCGACCAAGATCGCATCCGGCGATTTCGATTTCACCAGGGCGAGCAGCGAAGTGAAATTAGGCGTCGCTTCGGGATAGACCTGATCGACCACGACATTGATGCCATGCTGTTGCGATAGCGCCTTGGCGCCGGCGCGGACCGACACATCGAAGGCATCGTCGGCGGTTAGCAGCGCGATGGTGTGCACCCGCGGATCGAGCTTGGTCACCATCTCGATCGTCGAGCCGAAATAATTTTCGGCCGGCGGCGCCGCGCCGAAGATGTAATGAAAGCCGCGATCGAAGATCTGCTTGGCCGCGCCGCCTCCTTCCACCATCGGCACGCGGTATTTTTCCGCGACCGAGGATTCGTTGAGCGTGTGATTGCTGCCGTAAGGGCCGAGCAGAAAATCGACCTTATCGCGGGTGATGAGCTGCGTGTATTGCTGAATGCCGAGATTGACGTTCGACTGGTTGTCTAGAACCTTGAGCGCGAGGCGATAGGTGTCGTCGCCGATCCGGATGCCGCCCTGCTCGTTGATGCGGTCGACCGTGATCTGATAGCCGTCGCGGAAATAGCGTGCGAGATTGGTGTCGGCGCCGGTCAACTGCATCGACGCGCCCAGGGTCACCGTCTTCGGCGAATCCGCCGCGCGCGCCTCAGACGCCGCGGACGCAAATAATGCCACGCCCATCGCCGCTGCGACGATGGTGTATCGCCCCTTCATCAGCCCCCCTGCCGAGCCACGATGACGCATCTTTTCCGTGCTCTGCTTGACAGAAACGGCCCAGCGCTTCAAGCCTTGCCGCACTGCAACACGAGGATTCCCGACATGGCTGCGGGCGAGCCGTTGGTAAAGACCGACCAGATCGGGAAAGTGGCGCTGCTGACCATCGACAATCCGCCGGTCAACGCAACCAGCCACGCACTGCGTTCGGCGCTCAAGGCGGCGCTCGAAGCGGCGATTGCCGATCCCGCTGCCGCTGCCATCGTCCTGATCGGCGCTGGGCGCGGCTTCATTGCCGGCGCCGACATCACCGAATTCGAGCGCAAGCGCGAGGAGCCGCTCAACCCCGCGAATATCGCGGTGATGGAGCAAAGCCCCAAGCCGATCGTCGCCGCGATTCACGGTCACGCTTTGGGCGGCGGGCTCGAGCTGGCGATGGGCTGCCACTATCGCGTGACCACGCCCGATGCGAAGCTCGGCCAGCCCGAGGTAAAGATTGGCATCACGCCGGGCGCCGGCGGCACCCAGCGCCTGCCGCGTCTCGTGGGCTTGCCGCTCGCGCTCGATATGATTGTCGGCGGCGATCCGATCGACGCGAAGCTCGCTCTCGACCAGAAGCTGATCGACGAGATCGTGACCGGCGACCTGCGCGCCGGTGCTCTCGCCTTCGCCGAGCGCATCAGCGACAAGCGCCCCCTGCCACGGGTGCGCGATCTGCCGCCTCCCGCTTTACCCGTCGCTGATTTCTTCGCCACGGCACGCACCGACACCGCGAAGCGCAAGCCCGGTCTCAATGCACCGCTCGCCTGCATCGATGCACTCGAAGCCTCGCTGCTACCTATCGAAGAGGGCTTGCGCCGCGAGCGAGAGATTTTCGGCGGCACCGTCTTCAGCGATCAAGCGCGCGCGTTGCGATACATCTTCTTCGCCGAGCGCGAAGCGGCGAAAGTGCCGGGAATCGATGCCGACACGCCGGTCAAGGCGATCGCCAGCGTCGGTGTGATTGGCGGCGGCACAATGGGCGCCGCGATCACGCTCTGCTGCCTCGATGCCGGATTGCCGGTGACCCTGGTCGAAGCCGATAAGTTCACGCTCGACCGAGCGCTCGCGACGATGCGCACGCATTACGACGGGCAGGAGAAGCGCGGCCGTCTCAGGCCCGGCGAGATGGAAAAACGCCTTGCGCGCCTTACCGGCTCGATGCTGCTCGGCGATCTCGGCGCGGCCGATCTCATCATCGAGGCGGTGACCGAGGATTTGACCCTCAAGCATAAAATCTTCGGCGAGCTTGGACTGATCGCCAAGCCCGATGCGTTGATGGCGAGCAATACCTCTTATCTCGATATCAACCTGCTCGCCGAAGCTTCACAGCGGGCGGAGAGCGTGCTCGGCCTGCATTTCTTCGCGCCGGCGACGATCATGCGGGTGATGGAAATCGTCTGCGCAGCGCAAACTGCGCCGAGCGCGATCGCCTCCGGCATGGCCTTCGGGCGCAAGATACGCAAGCTCCCGGTCGCGGTGGCCGCTTGCGACGGCTTCGTCGGCAACCGTCTCCTCGCCCAACGCGGCCGCGAGGTCGAGCGGCTGCTCGCGGAGGGCGTCGCCATCGAAGCGATCGATCGTGCGATGACGGAATTCGGCTTTCCAGTCGGGCCCTGCGCGGCCGGCGATATCGCCGGTCTCGATATCAGCTATCGCGCGCGCAAGCAGCGCGGCCGCTCCTGGCCGTTGGCCGATGCGATTGTCGACGCCGGCAGGCTCGGTCAGAAAACCGGCGCCGGCTATTACCGCTACGACAGCGGCAGCCGCACGCCCCTGCCCGATCCCGCGGCGCAACGCATCATCGATCTGGCGCGCGGCAGCGATAGGCGCGTCGATCTGCCCTCCGACGAGATCGCCCTGCGTATGCTCTCGGCGATGATCAACGAAGGCGCGCGCATCCTCGACGAAGGCATCGCCGCGCGCGCCAGCGATATCGATGTGATCTGGGTCTATGGCTACGGTTTCCCGGCGCATCGCGGCGGGCCGATGTTCTATGCCGACCTGATCGGCCTCGCGAAACTCTGCGAGCGGCTGAGCGCCGCGGCGAAGAAATTTGGCGATGACAGCCTCAAACCCGTGCCGCTACTCGCAAAACTCGCCGCCGACGGCAAGACGTTCCGAACGTATAAACCCTAACGAAACATGGCGTGATCGATCGTCACGCGAAAGAACTCACCGCTATCGGCGAAAAGCTCGCTGCCGAAATGCCAGCCGACCCGCAATGACGACGGTATCGTATAACCGTCGAAGCCGGCCTCATCGTCGATGAACGCGCCGCAGGGATAGATGCCAAAGGCGCGGCCATCGGGATTGCCCCAGCGCGGCATTGCCACAGAGCGCAACCGGCCGGTCTCGTCGATAGCCGCATCGATCTCCGCCCGCTCGCCGTGTGCGTCAAGGCTGCACGGATTTGCGTCGCGCTGCCAGCGCTCCACACCACGTTCCCGGCACAAAGCGTAGAAGGTAGCCAGATCGTCTCAATGTTCATTCGCCCCGCCACCGAGCGCGTGATATCTGGGCCCGAGGCCTTGGCGACCGGTAGAATGTCGAGTAGCCCCCAGCGCATCGCGCCCGCCCCATCGACGAAGCGATCTTCACCCGTGATCGGCAGCCCGTGAAAACGGATGCATGCACGCCAGACGAAACCGCGGTCCCAGCGGATCACCTCGTCGGCGGTAAACGGAAACCACTTCCGGAGTCTGATCTCACCGTGCATCGACAGGCGCACAGCCGAAGCAAGCGGGACATCAGGGGCGATGGCGTGGCAGAGGTAACGCCGAGCCGGCACCGGCAGCGCATCGAGTCTACTCGGATCGAAATGCCGCACGGCACGCGGCGCCGTATCCCATAATTCATCGAGTAGAGTCGTGGTCACTGAGGAATAAATCCTGTGCGGTCAACCGGCTTAAGCCATCGGCTCGCCTTGGACCGGCGTCTCGGCGATGCCGTAGCCGGCCTCGATCGGGATGCACCACATCAGCCCGTGCGGTGTCTCACGATATTCCGGCGTAACAGTAACGATTTTGTCGGCGCGCGCGGCGGCGAGAGCCGCTTCACTGCTCCCGCTGCGCGCGAGCTTTTGCAGATTGAAGCGTGTCGCGAAGATCATCTTCACGCGATGCGCCGCACCGTCGGCCGCCGCCTGACCCGGCGCGATCCAGATCGAATCGACCGCCTCGTGCCCGTCGTGATGTGCCACCTGCTCGGGCGGCGCCGGCGCGAGATAGAAATAAGTGTCGTAGCGGCGCGGGCGAACCACGGGCGTGATCCAATGCGCGTAAGGCACGAGCAGATCAGCCGCCAGCTCAAGGCCGCCTTCGATAACCAGCTCGTTGAAATTGGCCGGATGACCAAGGCGCAGCAGCAGCTCTTCTTGAATCGCGTCCAGCTCGGCGCTGCTAAGCAATCGTTCTTCGCCGCGCCGCCGCGCCAGCAGCAGCCCGGCTTCTTCGAAGGTCTCGCGGATGGCGCAAACCCGCAGCGCCAGCTGCGCCGTCTCGGTATCCGGCGCGGCGCGACAGCGCTCCAACATGGCTGGATCGGCGTCCTCAGGATCAAGGCGCCCGCCGGGAAAGACCGCCGCGCCACCGGCAAACACCGTCTCGGCGTGGCGGGTGATCATCAGCACTTCGAAACCGGCTGCGGCATCGCGCAGCAGCAACAACGTGGCGGCGAGCGGAACTGGCTTATCGGTCAATGCGCCGCCTGCTTGGTCGCGCCGTAGCCGATCCGCCAGACCGTGCCGCTGCCATCATCGCTCATCAGCAGGGCGCCGTCCGGTGCCACGGCGACGCCGACGGGCCGCCCCCAAGCATTGCCATCGGCATTGACGAAGCCGGTCATGAAATCTTCGTACTGACCCGTCGCCTTACCGTTCTGCAGTTTCACCCGGATCAGCTTGTAGCCGGCGCGCAAGCCGCGGTTCCACGAGCCGTGCAGCGCGACGAAAAGATCGTCGCGATATTCGGCCGGGAATTGTTCCCCGGTGTAGAAAGCAATGCCGAGCGGCGCCGAATGCGGCTGGATCAGCACGTCGCCGACCACGACCTGGTCGCCGGGCACCGGCGGATTGCCCTCGACGCGCGGATCGCGGTGATCGCCGTTGTAGAAATAGGGCCAGCCGTAAAATTTGCCCGGCTGCACGTGCGTAACATAATCGGCCGGCAGATTATCGCCGAGCAGGTCGCGTTCGTTCACCGACGTCCAAAGCGAACCATCGACCGGGTTGAACGCGATCGACACGGGATTGCGCGTGCCGGAGACGAGCACCTTGCGGTCGCTGCCATCGGGATTGAATTCGAGGATGTTGGCGCGGTACTGCTCCGGCTCCATGCCCTTATCCGCGATATTGGTGCTCGAGCCGACGGCGACGAGGATGTGCTTGCTGTCGGGCGTCACCAGCACATCGCGCGTCCAGTGCACCGGGCCCGGCAGGTTCGGCACGATCGTCTCTTTCGGCCCTCGCGCCTTGGTATCGCCGACCTGATAAGGGAAGCGCACCACCTCGTTCATCGAGGCGATATAGACGTACTCAGGATGCGGCCCAGCCGGGAAGAAGCTGATGCCGAAAGGCCGCTCGGCGACATCGGCGAAGACCGTGTCCGTCGGCGGCTTGTCCGCCCCGTTCGAGCGCAGCACATGGACTTTGCCGGCACCGCTTTCGGCGAGGAAGATGTCGCCGTTCGGCGCGACCTTCATCTCGCGCGGTTCTTTGTAGCCTTGCGCGAAAATCGACACCGTAAAGCCTGAGGGGACTTTCGGCATCGCGCTGTCGCGCTGCACGAGTTTCGGGAAGTTACGGGACGATTCCGTGGCGAAGGGCTTCGGCAGATCGCCGACCGTGATCTTGTGCCAGATGCCCGGCGCGTCGCGTGTAAAATCGCCGAACGCTTCCTTGCCTTCCAGAACCGTATGGGCCGCGTGCGCGATCAGCGCGGTGCCGAGGAATACGACGAGCGCAACCGTGATGCCGGCGACAGACGTACGCTTCATCATCCCCTCCCAGACTGGTTTTAGATCTTGAAACCCTCGAGCGTTTCGGGGGCGAACAAGTCTTCGGGCTTCAGTCGCTTCGGCGACAGGCCTTGCTCGTGATGATAGCGCAGGAAGGTATCGAGCACATGGCGGTTGGCCTCGAGGCCATAAGCCCACCAATCCGGCCCGAATTCACGCTGCGTCTCTTCGACATAGGCCATCTGCCACGGCAGCATCGTCGAATAGGCCTCTTGATGATGAAGCTGATCGTAGATCTTGCGCTGGGCTTCGACGAACGCCTTGAACAGCGATTGCGCGATCCAGCGATTGGCCTCATAGACCTCGCGACGGATGGCAACGGTGTGCATGATCGGGAATATCTTGGTCTTGCGAAAATAGGCGCGCTCGACCTCGACGTAATTCTCGATCAGCCGCTTCACGCGATCCGGCTGGCTATAGAAAGTCGAGGGCGGATGCGGCGCCTGGATCGCATCGATCTCGCCGGTCTCGATCATCTCGGACAGCGTTTTCGTCGGATCGATGGTTTCGAGCTTGAACTTCGGCGGGAGGTTCAGCGCAATCTTCTCGATGCGGCCGGCCTCGAACAGCCCGCCGGTGAGATAGGTCGGGCTCGCTGGATCGACGCCGTATTCGTCTTGCAGGATGCCGCGGATCCAGACCGGCGCAGTGAGCTGATATTCCGGCGTGCCGATACGCTTGCCGATGAGGTCCTTCGGCTCCTTGATGCCGCTTTTCGCCGAGGTGTAGATGAAGCCATGGCGGAACATGCGCGACGGAAAGACCGGGATCGCGACGAAGGGCTTATCCGGCTTCGACAAAGAAACCGTGTATGACGACAGCGACATCTCGGCGAGATCGAACTCGCGATAGCGCGCCATGCGGAAGAAAGTCTCCTCGACCACATGCTTCATGCACACGAGGTCGATGCCTTCCGGCGTCACGCTGCCATCGGCGAGCGCGCGCATACGGTCGTAATCCCAACACGAGAACGAAAGACGCAGTTTTGACATAGCCCCTACCCTTAGCTTCCAGGCATCTAGCCTTGTTGTGTTTGCTATGATATGGCCAGCGCGCGGTTGCCGCCACTTCACCTTCGCAGGAGATTGCCCATGAGCCCGCTCACCCTTGCCCAAGCCTCCATCATCGTCGACAAGGCGCTGGAGCATGGCCGCGCCGCCAAATTCAAGCCGCTGACCGTCGTGGTGCTGGACGCCGGCGGGCATCGCGTCGCGCTGAAGCGCGAGGACGGATCGAGCATCCTGCGGCCGCAGATCGCCGAGGGCAAAGCCTGGGGCACGCTCGGCATGGGCTTCGGCGGCCGCGAATTCGCGCGTCGCGTGCAGGGCAACCCCGCATTCATGACCTCGCTCATGGTCGCGTCCGAAGGCAAGGTCGTGCCCAATGCCGGCGGTGTCTTGATCAAGGACGATGCCGGCAACGTGATCGGCGCAGTCGGGATTTCGGGTGATACGTCGGAAAACGACGAAGCGTGCGCCGTCGCCGGCATCAAGGCGGCGGGGCTGAAGGCCGATACAGGCGACGCCGCCTAGACTAGCGGCTAGTCGTTTCCGGAAGACTTCCGCCGCCAGAAGAACCGCCAGGTGACGCGGCGGCGGTAGAGCAGCGGGAACGGGCTGCGCGCAGCTTGCGGCGCGTAGACGCGCGCGTTCTCGATCACCGCCTCACCCATCGTCTCGAGCGCGATGACGCCGCGGATATCGCCGACGCGCGGTACGCGATTGGCACCGCCGGCGATAATGGCAAGGCGCGCGCCCCTTCGCGCCAGGCGCCCGATGACGAAGAACATCGTATCCAGCGGCCGCACCAGCACGTAGTCGCTGCGCGCGAGATCGCCGAGACGGAGGCCTGGATCGTTCGGCTTCCAGAGCTTGAAGCCGGGATCGAACCGCACATACCCGGCAAGACGATTGCCGCTCGCGATCATCACGTAGATCGGCCGGCCGGTTTCGACCAGCGAGGCGATAGTCTCGTCGATCCGCGCGTCGGCCGGGCGCAATTCGAAATCGCTGCTCATCGCGCGCTCGGCGGCGCGGATGCGATACATGTTCGCTTGCAGGGAATCGGGCACTTCATGGCCCTTATCGGCAAGCTTCAGCGTGTAGATGCTCTGCGGCAGCACCGCCTTACGCACGGCGATCGCCAAGGTCACGGCCATGATCAGCGGGACGATGACGTTGTAGTCGCGGGTCAGCTCGAACACCATTACGATGGCGGTCATCGCTGCGCCGGTCGTGCCGCCGAGCATGCCGGCCATGCCGACAATCGCATAGTCGGGAATGTTGACGGCGAGCTGCGGCATCAACATCTGCGTTACCGTGGCGACGACGCCGCCGAGTGCCGCGCCGATAATCAACGACGCGGAAAAAATGCCGCCGCTGCCGCCCGACGCCAGGGTCAGCGTCGTCGCGACCAGCTTGGCGACAAAGAGCAGCGCAAAGAACCAAAGCGCCGTATCGGTGCCGCGCAAGATGTCTTGTAAGCCGGCATAACTCGGGCCTTCGATGATGTAGTCGCCAACGCCGATCTTCATACCGTAGATCATCAGGCCGACCAGCAGCATGGCGAAGGCGTGCTTGAGATAGGGATTCGTCGTCAGCTTGTTGAGCAGCGTTTCGGTCCAGGTCAGCCCGCGGATCATCACCCACGAGGTGACGCCGAGCAGCAGGCCGAAGACCACGAAAGGCAACAAATCGACGACGCCAGAGACCCGCAGTTCGGGCGCGACTACGGTCTGTACCAGGAAGGTCGGCTGCAAGCCGAAGAAGATTCGGGCGACGAAGGTGCCGGCGCCGGCCGCCATCGTCACCGGCAAAAGCGTGCGCGGGCTGATCTCGGGCATCATCAGCTCGACCGCGAAGACGATCGAGCCCAGCGGCGCGTTGAAGGCGGCGGCCAAGCCGGAGGCGCCACCCGCCGCCACCAGCGTCATGCGCTGCCATTGCGCGAGGTTGGTGAAGCGCGCCGCGCGCGAGGCAATGGCAGCCCCGATCTGGACGATCGCCGCCTCGCGCCCGACCGAGCCGCCGGAGCCGCTCTGGATGCCGGCGGCGAGCGATTTGATGAAGGCCTGGAGCGAGCGCACCCGCCCTTCACGGTAATAGATCGCGTCGATGATGTCGGAGACGCCCTGGCCGCGGCGGTCGGCCGGCGGCAGACGGCTGAGAAAAATCACGACGATGCCGCCGACCACGGGCGACAGGATCACCAACGGCCCGAGCCAGCTCGCCGGGGTGTGCACGTTCGGATCGTAATAGAGAGAGAATTCGCCGAGAAAGAAGAAATCGTGGACGCCTGCGACGACGGCACGGAACAGCACACCGGCGAGCCCGGTGACGATTCCGATGACCAGCGCCAGTATCGAGACTTCGACGAGGCTGGCGCTGCGGCCTTCGGCGGTGAGCGGGAGCCTGGCCACGATCAAAAACGACTCCTCCCGGCCGAGGGAACCCCTCCCGGGACGTCCAAACAACGGCGAGCGACGGACTTTATTCCTTTAGGCCGCACCAGCCCGTGCCGACAAGCGCAAGGGGCAAAAAAGAACGTGGTGAACGAAGTTCCAAAGCGGTTGAGCGTTCCGTCGGTTCCGGCTAAGCCAATCGGATGGCTCCATCCCAACCGCGCGTGCCGTCGGTCGACGCGGGACTTCTCAGCTCGGCCCTGTTCCTGTTCCGCGAATATCTCGCCCAGACCGCGGCCGACAACCCGGTGGCCGACGAAGACGAAGAGGCGCAGGGTTTCGACATCGACACGAGGGCGGTGCTGGACCTCTTCGCCGACGAGCTCGGCACCAATGTCCAGACCACCCTCGCCCTCTATCTCCGAGTCACGGCGCTCTACCGGCTCCTGGCGCAGGCGCCGTCCCTGGCCGAACTCGCCATCGACCCGGACGAGCCCGACGCGGTATTCACCGAGAACGCACTGGTCGCCGCGGCCCGGCTCGATGTCGCGGTGTCGCAAAAGGGTGAAGAGCGGACGGCGGATTTCGACGCGCGGCAATTCCGCGAAGCGCTGGAAACCGACGCCGGGACTTAATCCATCGCGGCGTGCGCCGCGCCGCCCTGCCCCCGCTGCTGGCGTACATGGCGCATGATCAGCAGCATCGGGATCATCACGACGCAAACCGCCGCCATCAGCGTGAAGCACTGCAGATAGGCGATCATCGACGCCTGCTGCGTCACCACGCCATTGATCGCCGCCAGGCCTTGCGTCGTGTGCAGATTCCACATCGCCGCGACGCCCGGATCCCAAAGCGACTGATTGTAGGGCGTGATGTTGGAGGCGATGGCCTGATGGCTCGCCTGGGTCGCACGCGCGAGATAATTCTCGGCGAGCGAGATGCCGATGCTGCCGCCGACATTGCGCACCAGGCTGAAGAGCGCGGTCGCTTCGTTGCGATGCGCCATCGGCAGCGTACCGAATGTCTGAAGCGAGAGCGGCACGAAGATCATGCCCAAGCCAAGCCCTTGACCGAAGCCGGCGATCGCGACCGGCTGCCAGCTCATATCGATGGTCCAGCCGTGCGGTATCCAGAAGGACCAGGCCGAGATGAGAAAGCCGATCAGCATCAAGAGGCGGCCATCGAAGCGTGACGTGAGCTTGCCGACGAGCAGCATCGAGACCACGGTGCCGAAACCTCGCGGCGTCATCAGCACGCCGGCTGTGACCACGGGATAATTCAAGACGATCTGCAGCAAGGTCGGCAGCAGCGCCGTCGACGCCAGGATCACGACGCTGACCAGGAACATCAACACGTTGCCGGACGAGAAATTCCGATCCTTGAACAGGACGAGATTGACGAACGGGTTGGACGACGTCGCCGAATGGACGAGGAAAACCCAGAACGCCGCGAGCGCAATGCCGAATTCGACGCGTATCTCGTTGGAGGCGAGCCAATCCTTGTACTCGCCGCGATCGAGCATGAGTTGCAGCGCGCCAACGGCGAGGCTGAGCATCGCGAAGCCGAAGAAATCGAAGCCGCGGCGGTGCGTCGGGCTTTCTTCGGCGAAGCTCGCCAGCGTCATGAAAGCGATGATGCCGATCGGCACGTTGATATAGAAGCACCAGCGCCAGTTATAGGCGTCGGTCAGCCAGCCGCCGAGCGTTGGGCCGATGATCGGCCCGAGCATCACGCCGGCGCCCCAGATCGCCATCGCACCACCGGCTTTCTCGCGCGGATAGATGTTGAGCAGCATCGTCTGCGCCAGCGGCACCAGCGCCGCACCGCAAATGCCTTGGGCGAAGCGGAACGCCACCATCTCGTCGATGCTGAGCGCGAGGCCGCACAGCACCGAAGCAATCGTGAATCCGGCCATCGAGCCGAGGAGCAGCCGCTTGGTGCCGAAATTGGCCGCCAGCCAGCCGGTGAGCGGCGTGCCGATCGCGGCGGCGACGATATAGGACGTCAGCACCCAGGTGACTTCGTCCTGCGCCACCGAGAAGCTGCCCTGCATATGGGGCAGCGCGACGTTGGCGATCGTGCTGTCGAGCGTCTGCATGATCGTGGCCAACATCACCGCGGCGGTGACGATGCCGCGATTCAAGCTGACATGCTGTGCCATCGTTACGCGCTCAATGCTGCGGCGCGGACGCCGTCTGCTCGGTATTCCAAGCGGGCAAGGTGCGGGTGTCGACCGTGCACGTCGCGCTCATGCCGGCGCGCAACGGATAGTTCGGATCCGGATTGTCGATCGCAAGACGCACCGGGATGCGCTGCACGATCTTGACCCAATTGCCGGTCGAATTCTGTGCCGGCAGCACCGAGAATTCCGAGCCGGTGCCGGCGCTGATGCTGTCGACATGGGCGCGGAAGCTGCGGTCGGGATAGGTATCGATATCGCAATCGGCGTTCTGGCCGGGACGCATGCGCGTCAGATCGGTTTCCTTGAAATTCGCTTCGACCCATGCGTGGTCCGTCGTCACCAGATTGAAGGCCGGGGTCGCCGCCGTGAGGTACTGACCGACCGGCAGGCGATTGACCAGCGCGACATAGCCGTCCGCGGGCGCACGGATCACCGTGTCGGAAAGATCGAGCTTCGCCTGATCGACTTGCGCCTGCGCCTGTAGCACCAGCGGATGTTGATCGGTCGGGATATCGGGGTTGCCGCCCAGGCTCGCCAGCACGTTGGCGAGCTGTTGCTGTGCGGAAGAAAGCTGCTGCCGCGCATTATCGAGATTGTGTCGCGCCTCGTCGTATTTCTGCTGCGAGGTGATGTGCGTCGCGAGCAGCTGACCCTGGCGCTCGGCCTCGCGCTGCATGTAGTCGACCGTATCCTGCGCCGCTTTCACGTCGGACAGGCGCTGCATGTAGGTCGCGTGCAGCGCATCGATCTGCAGCTTGGTCGCAGCGAGATTGGCCTGCGCCTTGGCGAGCGTGATCTTGTAGCTGCTGTCGTCGAGGCGGATCAGCACTTGACCCGCTTTGACCGGCTGATTGTCCTTCACCTCGACCGCAACAACGCGCGCGCTCACATCCGAGCTCACGACGACTTTGTCGGCCTGCACGTAGGCATCGTCCGTCGAAGCCGAGCGACCTGACGTCAAATAGAGATAAGCCGCGATCGCGATGAGCACGACCGGGATGCTCGCCATCAACAAAACGCGAAGAAACATATTCCGCGCCCCCAACCGGCCACGGGTATCCGACAAAACGCTCATTCTGCCGCTCCCGCCACCGGCGCGGTGGCCGTGCTCTGATCCGTCGTGTGGTCCGAAAGGTTGCGCCGCGCGCGCAACAGCAAATCCATGATCTTGTCGCTTTCCTCTGACGTAAAACCGGCGAGCGCTTCGGCGCGCACATCGCGTCCGATCGCGATCATCTCGGCAAAGAGCGGCTTGGCCTTCTCGGTGACGAAGAGCCGCCAGGCCCGGCGATCCTGCGGATCGGGGCGGCGCTCGACCCAGCCGGCTTGCGCCATGCGGTCGATAAGGCGACCGAGCGAGATCGGCTCGAGCTCCAAAAGCTCGGCGAGACCCGCCTGGTTGATGCCTTCGTGATAGACGAGATAGGCGAGAACCTGACACTGCGCTCGCGTGAGGCCGAGCGATTTGGAGCGCTGGTCGTAGCGCTTGCTCAGCATCCGCGCGGTCTCGTGCAGGACGAAGCCGAAGCTCCGATTGAAGTCGAAATCGCTATCGTTCATATCCGATATAATAGTAAGCAGGCTTAAAATAAGCCACGCGTTCTGGGCAATGCTGCAGTGCGCAAAATCCAGAGCTTTGTTTTCAAAGCGTAAATTGGCTTTGTTTGGTAATTTTCAGTTTCGCGGCCACCTTCTCCTGCGAAGACCGCTTTTACCGTACGTACGAACCGTACAGTCTAGCTGGGGCTCCGCGGGAGGATATTCAAGCCGCCCTGCCCCGGCCGGTAGAACAGGCCAAGCTGCAGGCTCTCGGCGATGCGCTCGGATTTCTCGCGGAAGCTCGCGGCGAGCGCGGGCGGGAACAGCTCTTCGGCGGTCGCGCGAAAGAGCGTCAGCCAGCGCGTGAACATGCTGGCCTCAAGCCCGGCGACCCGCATGTGCACGCCCAGCGGATTGCCTTTGTAACGGCCGGTGGTGAGCATCACCGAAGACCAAAAATCGTACATCTTGGAAAGATGGACCGGCCATGAATCGGGCGCGATGGCGCGCTCGAAGACCGGCGCCAGCATCTCGTCGCGCCGGACCTTGGCATAGAACGCATCGACCAGGGCGACGATCTGGCTTTCCGTGATGGATGGTTCGGTGACGGCGGGCATGGGCTTCATCATATGAGGCTCCGTACGCCGCCGCGTATGCGACCGAAGCGCCCGCGTCGATTGTGGGGTTATGTGCCGCTATTCTCAGCCCCGCTCCGCCGCCCATTCCTTTTCATAGGATCGCAATTTCATGGCCCCGAACCGCCGCTGGATCGACGTTCACCATCACATCGCGCCGCCCGCTTACATCGCCCAGGGCGGGCCCAATGTCGGCGGGCCGCTGAAAACCTGGTCGCTGGCGAAATCGCTCGAGGATCTGGAAGAAGGCGGCGTCGAGACGGCGATCGTCTCGGTGACGCAGCTCGCCAAGCACATCGCCAACGACCAGCAGCGCCGCGACCTCGCCCGCAGCTGCAACGATTACGCGGCGACGCTGGTCGGCGATCACCCCGGCAAGTTCGGCATGTTCACGGTGCTGCCGCTGCCCGATATCGACGGCACGCTGAAGGAGATCGAATACGGCATGGACGTGCTGAAGGCCGACGGCGTCGGCATGTACACCTGCTATCACGACAAATGGATGGGCGATCCGATCTTCCATCCGGTGTTCGAAGAGCTCAACCGCCGCAAAGCGGTGATCTATGTCCACCCTTGCGTGCCGGATTGCTGCCTCAACCTGATGCCCGGCATCAATGATTCGACGATCGAGTTCGGCACCGACACGACGCGCGCCATCGTCAGCATGGTGTTCAACGGCACGTCGCGGAAATTCCCCGACATCCGCGTGATCTGGTCGCATGCCGGCGGCACGATGCCCTATCTCATCGAGCGCTTCACCCGCATGGCCCAAATGAAACAGTACAAAGCGCTGCTGCCCGAAGGCTTCATGCCGGAGGCGCAGCGCTTCTTCTACGACACGGCGCAGGTCGCCAATCACACGACGCTCTCCTGCGCCCGCGAAGTCGTACCCGATGCGCATTTCGTCTTCGGCTCGGACTTCCCCTACCGCAGCTCCGGCGAGCACGTCGTCGCGCTCGAAGCCTGCGGCGTATTCGATGCTGCGCAGCTCGACGCGGTCGCGCGGGGGAATATCGAGCGGCTGCTGTTGCCACAATACAAGCGGTGAACGCCCTCCTCTCCATACCTCTGCGATGAGTCATCAAATGGGCAGGTGGGCGTGCCCATCGTTGACGCGTCGTTTTTCGGATCGATAGAGTGCCCGTAAGTCGCATCACGCGGCCGCGCGCGCAGACGCGCCGCCTTGGGGGAGAAACATCGTGAAGATAGATCGCCGTGCAGTTTTGCAGAGCCTCGCCGCGTCGGCCGCTCTCGCCTCGCCGGTCGCGAGCGCTCTGGCTGCTGAAAAGGCCGCGCCGCGCGCGGGTCGCAAGATCCTGATCAAGGGTGGCTATGTCGCGACCGTCGATAAAAGCCTGGGCGAGATCGCCGGCGGCGATGTGCTGATCGACGAAGGCGCGATCGTTCAGGTCGGCAAGAACATCCACGTCACCGACGCCGAGATCGTCGATGCCCGCAACATGCTGGTGATGCCGGGCTTCATCGATACCCATCGCCATACCTGGTCGACGATCCTGCGCGGCATGATCCCCGATGGCGACTTCCCGATCTACATGAAGGTGATCGACGAGGAGATGGGCCAGCATTACCGCGTCGAGGACGTTTATGCCGGCGATCTGCTGGGCGGCGTCAGCGCGATCAATGACGGCATCACCACCATCCTCGACTGGTCGCATATCATGAACACTCCGGATCACGCCGATGGAGCTGTCCGCGGCCTGCGCGATTCGGGTGTCCGCAGCGTCTTCTCGCCAGGCATCCCGATCACGCCGATGAAGCTCAACACGCCCGACTATGTCGCGGACATCCAGAAGAAATATTTCTCCGGCGCCCATCCGCTGATGACGCTGGGTCTCTCGGCGCGTTCGGCCGACGCCAAGACCTTCGACGGCTGCGTCGCTGATATGGCGATGGCGCGCAAGCTCGGCCTGCGCATCACCATGCATGTCGGCGTCACCACCGCGAAGATCCGCGGCATCACCAAGCTCAACGAGAAAGGCCTGCTCGGGCCGGATGTCACCTATGTCCATCCGACCGGCATTTCCGACGACGAGTTCAAGATGATCGCGAGCACGGGCGGCACGCTCTCTTCCGCGCCCATCGCCGAGATGATGTCGCAGGGCAACTTCCCGGATGTTCAGAAATGGCTGAGCTTCGGTCTCCGCCCGTCGCTCAGCAGCGACAACGAGACGCGCATCCCCTCGGACATGTTCACGCAACTGCGCGCGCTGTTGATGTCGGATCGCGGGCAGGAGATCAGCCGCGCCGCCCAGCAGGGGCGCAAGGCCAATCTGCTGCCGCTGCGCGATGTGATGTCCTTCGCGACACTCGACGGCGCGCATGCGATCGGCCTCGACAAGCAGATCGGCTCGCTCACCGTCGGCAAGCGCGCCGATATCATCCTGATCGACATGACCGACATCCAGCTCATCCCGGTGAACGGCGATCCCGTCGCCACCGGCCTGACGCAAGGCCGGCCCAGCGATGTGAGCTGGGTCTTCGTCGACGGCGTAGCGAAGAAGCGCAACGGCAAGCTGGTCAATATCGACGTCGCGCATGTGCGCAAGGTCGTCCAATCCTCTCACGATTTCCTGACCGAGCGCGCCCAGGCCGAGGCGGCAAAGGCGACGAAGTAGTCGCTACGCCGCTTCTTCCGCTGGCAGCGGCGTGCGGCCTCGGATGATGTCGGAGGCTTTTTCGGCGACCATCATCACGACCGCGTTGATGTTGCCGCCGGTGAGGTCGGGGAACACCGAGGCGTCGACGACGCGCAGACCGTCGACGCCGCGCACGCGGAAATCGAGTCCGACGACCGCTCCCTCGTCCTTACCGATGCGACACGTGCCGACGGGGTGATAGACCGTGTCGAGGGTCTGGCGGACGAAGGCGTCGATCTCGGCATCGCTCTGCACTTGCGTGCCGGGTGAAAGCTCGCTCGCCATGATCGGCGCGAAAGACGGCGTCGCGACGATGCCGCGCAGGATCTTGAACGCGCTGCGCAGCGCGCGGCGATCGGCGTCGGTCGAAAGAAAATTATTGAGCACGCGCGCTTTGACCGTCGGATCGCTTGAAGCGAGCGTCACGGCGCCGCGGCTCTCAGGCCGGAGGTGGCAGGCGCGCATGGTGAAGCCGTCATAGGCCGGCGGCCGCCAGCCGGGGAACCATTCGCGCGCGATCAGCGCCGCGTTGCTGACAAAAAGCTGGAGATCGGGAATGTCCTGCTCCGGCGCGCTTTTGACGAACGCCGTCATGCCGCCGGGCGGATCGGCAGCGAAGCCGGTGCCGAGGAGGATCGCCTGCAGCATGCTGAGCGTCAGGCGATCGAGGCGCAGTTCGGTCCGGATGCGCGACGGCGTCTTGCGCGCGTAAGCGAGGCGGATCGCCGTGTGGTCTTGGAGATTCTTCCCGACGCCCGGCAGATCGACAAGCGGCGTGACGCCGGTCGCGGCGAGCTCGGCGGCCGGGCCGATCCCCGCGAGCAGCAAGAGCTGCGGCGAGTTGAACGCGCCGCCCGACAGGATCACTTCGCGCGCATGCGCCGTGCGGCGATTGCCGTATTGCAGATAGTCAACGCCGACGACGCGCTTGCCTTCGAAGACCAGCCCGACCACCAGCGCGTTGGTCTCGAGCGCGACATTGCCGCGCTTGATCGCGGGATGAAGATAAGCGCGGGCCGCGCTGTAGCGGCGCCCATCGCCGGCGGTGTACTGCACGCGCGTGAAGCCGTCCTGGCTGGCGCCGTTGTAATCGTCGTTGATGCCATAACCGAGGCCAGGCGCAGCCTCGAGCAACGCGGTGAAGATCGGATCCTCACCCCGGCCTTTCTGCGTGCGCAGCGGTCCGCTGTCGCCGCGAAAGGTGCTGCCGCCCTCTTCCCAATGCTCGGCGCGCTTGAAATAGGGCAGGACATCGGCGAAGGACCAGCCATCGAGGCCTTTCTGCCGCCAGCGATCGAAATCCCGACGATTGCCGCGGACATAGGCCATCATATTGATCGAGGACGAGCCGCCGACCACTTTGCCGCGCGGATGAGCGATACTGCGATTGTCGGCGAAGGGCTCAGGCTCGGATTCATACGACCAGTTGAAGCGCGGTGCGTTCCACACTTTGGCGACGCCGATCGGCAAGCGCAGCAGCCAGTGATTGTCGAGGCCGCCGGCTTCGAGCACCAGAATGCGCTGGCTCGCATCCTCGCCAAGGCGATTGGCGAGGACGCAGCCGGCCGAGCCTGCGCCGATGATGATCGTGTCGAATTCCGCAGCCATCCCCCCTGCCCCGCCTTTATCGCCGGATCGTTTTATGCCGCTGGCGCAGCACTGACAACCGCGCCTCGCATGCGCGAATTATGCTAAAGCGATAGCTTGTCCTAAGAGTACCGCGGGCTCAGCCGCGAGAGGATGCGCGTGAAATTCCTCGCCGACATGTTCCGGCGCTGGTCGAAGCCGGGCGAAGGCATCCCTGGGCCGCCGCTCGGCCTGCTGCTCGGCATGTTCTTCACCTATATCGGCATCGGCATGGTGTGGTCGATCCTCACCGTCTATGCGACCTCGCTCGGCGCGAGTGCCGCGACGGCGGGTGCGACCATCTCGGCTTTCGGCGCATCGCGCCTGCTGCTCAGCGTGCCAGCGGGCATGGTCTCGGAGCGGTTCGGCCGCGTGCGCGTGATGGTGTTCGGGTTGGTGCTGGTCGCGGCCTCGTCTTTCGTCGCGCTCACCGTGCACAGCATGACGACGCTGCTCGCCTGCCTTGTCCTGCAAGGCATGGGCTCGGCTTGCTACGGCACGTCGGCGCTCAGCGCCGTCACCGATCGCGGCACGCCGCAGACCCGCGTACGCGATATGGCCGCTTATCAGACCGCGACGCAGATCGGCTTGTCGCTCGGCCCCGGTATCGGCGGCTTCGCCGCCGCACTTTGGGGCTACGGCGCGCCTTTCGCCTGCCAAGGGTTGATGGCGATGATTGCGTTGCTCTCGGTGATGCGCCTTCCCGACGATCGGAAACCGCCCAGCGTCGGTGACGGCGCGGTGCGCGCCGGCAGCGTCTTCGCGCTCATCGCCGGCGTCGCCGGTCTCAGCTATGCGCTGTTCTTCGGCCGCGTCGCCTCATCGTGGATTTTGATGCCGCTCATCGCGCATAACATCATGGGCCTCGGCATCGGCATGGTCGGCGCGCTGCTCACCGTCAGCTCGATCGCCAATCTCACCATCCTGCGCTTCATCGCGGTCTTCGTCCGGCGTTTCGGGCGCTCGGCGACCATGGTCGGATCGACCACGGTCGTGCTGATCGCGCTCGCCGTGCTGGCCTTCGCGCAAACCGAGACGATGCTGTGGGTGTTCACCGTGCTGATCGGGGCCGGCATGGGCGTTTCGACCGCGCTCGTCACGTCTTACGCCGCCGATGCCGCACCATCCGGCCGCGTCGGCGCGGTGATGGGATCGATGCGCATGACGACCGATCTCGGCGCGATCACCGGGCCGATCCTCGCCGGCTTCTGCGTCGATCAGGCCTGGCTCGGCGTTAGCGGCGGCATTGGGCTCTGCGGTTTGATCATCGTCATCACCGCAGCGATCTTCTTCGCGACGGCGAAAGGCCTACGCGCCCCCGGTTGAACCGGGCCGGTCGGCTTCCTCGGCGTGGCGCCGTCCGCCGATCATGCCTGCCCCCGCATCCGGGGCGAGCTTCATGAAGATCGGCACCGCCAGGAACGAGACCAACCCGACGCCGATGAAAGCGGGCGTAAAATCGCTCGGCCCCAGTACCGTATGGCCGCGCAGTATCAAGGTCAGATGGACGAACAGCGCGCCGGTGCCGATACCGAGGCTCGCCGCCAATTGCTGTGCCATGCTGGCGAACGGCGTGGCGCGACTCATCTGCGACGCCGGCACGTCGGAATAGCCGAGCGTGTTGACGGCGCTGAACTGCAGCGAGCGGAAGAAGCCGCCGAACAACAGCACGACGAAGATGACCGCCACCGGCGTGCCGGGCCGCCAGATCGCGTTGATGCCGAGCAACGCCGACGTAAGAAAGGCATTGAAGAGCAGCGTATTGCGATAGCCGAACCGGCGAATGATATAGGTCGCGGCGACGCGGTTGCTCATCGCACCCGCGGCGCTGGCGAAGGTCAGCAGCCCCGACATGATCGGCGTGTAGCCGAAGCCGAGCTGCAGCATCAGCGGCAACAGGAACGGCAGCGACCCGATACCCATGCGGGTGAGCGTGCCGCCGGTGACGCCGATCCGGAAGGTCGGAATCTCGAGGAGCCGCAGATCGATCACCGGGAACGCGGTGCGCTTCGCATGCCAGATATAGGTCAAGATGCAAATGATGCCGACAACGATCATGGTCAGGACGACGCTGACCGGCAGGCCGCCGCGGCCGACGATCTCGAAGCCGAAGACGAGGCACGAAAGGCCGATGCCGGTCAGGAAAAAGCCCGACCAATCGATCGGCCGGATATTGTCCTCGCGCAGATTATCGACGAAGAGCGTAACCAGGAGAATGCCGAGCAGCGCGATCGGCACGTTGATGAAGAAGATCCAGCGCCACGAGAAATAGGTGACGATGAAGCCGCCGAGCGGCGGGCCGAAGACGGGACCCAGCATCGCCGGCGTGGTGACGACGATCATCGCTCGCATCAGATCGGCTTTCGGTACCGAGCGCAGCATGACGAAGCGCCCGACCGGCGACATCATCGCCCCGCCCATGCCCTGTACCATGCGCGCGATGACGAATTCCCAAAGCCCATTCGAGAGGCCGCAGGCGATCGAGCCGATCATGAAGACGCCGATCGCGGCGCGGAACACGGTGCGCGCGCCGAACCGATCCGCCATCCAGCCGCTCAAGGGAATGAAGATCGAGAGGCTCAGCAGGTAGCAGGTGATCGCGAGGTTGAGGCGCAGCGGATCGACGTCGATATCGCGCGCGATTGTCGGCAGCGCGGTCGCGATGATCGTCGAATCGAGCTGCTCCATAAACAGGGAGCAGGCAACGATCAGCGGAATCAGCGATGTCGCGGCTCTGGCCATGGCGCGGCAATGTTCTCCCTCGCCTCAAGGATAGCCGCTCCCACGGCCGCGTTATAGTATGCGCCGCCGTTTCCCGTGGATCAGCTTACCCAGAAAGAACCACCATGCTCGTCAACCGGTTTCCTCTCCGCGTCGAATGGGGCGATTGCGACGCGGCCGGCATCGTCTTCTATCCGCGCTATTTCGCCTGGTTCGACGCCGCGACTTTCCACCTCTTCGGCCGCACCGGCCTCTCGATGCGGGCGCTGTGGGAGAAATACGGCTCGGTCGGGACGCCGCTGGTCGATGCGCGTTCGCGCTTCGTCATCCCCTCGCGCTGGGGCGAGGATTTGGTCTGCGAATCGGGCGTGAGCGAATGGGGCGAGAGCAGCTTCAGCGTGCAGCACCGAATCCTCAAAGGCGACAAACTCGCCGTCGAGGGGCTGGAAAAACGGGTCTGGGTTATACCGCACCCGACCGAGAAAGGCCGCATCAAGAGCGCGCCGATCCCCAAGGAGATCGTCGCGGCGCTGTCGGACGCGTCGGGCGCGACACCGATCGCGCCCTAGCCGCCGCCCATCCCTAGGCCCGTGTTACGAGCCGCCGCATTATTGGCCCAAGGTCGCCATTGCCGTTGAGGCAGTGATATCGGACGTGCCGACCCCGGCGCAGTTGTTGTTGAAGGCGGAATTGCCGTTGAAGTTGATGATGCTGGCGATGATCTGCGTGCAGGCGGAGCCGCCGGTCGCATTGCCGCCGCTATAAGAGACGGTCTCGCTCGGGGTGTAGATGACTCCCGTGACGTTCATCCCCGAACCGCCGTTGAAATTGTCTTTGCCCGAGTCGACCGCGCGGCCATCCTGCCAGAACACCACGCCCGAATAGGCACCGGAGGTCGGCGCCGTCAAATTCACGATCGCGCCGCCGTTGATGATGATGTTCCCCGTATTGTTCACCGGATCGCTGCTGCTCGTCAGGATGATCGTCACGCCCGTGCCATTGATGGTCGTGCCGCCCGCCATGTTGAAGTCGATCCCATCGAGAATGTAGACGCCGGGATTGAGCGTGACCGTCACGCCGCCGGTGAACTTAAAATCGTTTTTGCCGCAATAGGTGCCCGCGTACAGCGGCAACTTGCCGTTGACCGGACTAGGCTCGTTGATGCAAGGCCGAGCCGGCGTCGGCATGGTCAGTTTGCTGGCGTAGGGATCCGTCACGGGGGGAGCGTTGGTGCGGACGCCATTCACGGCGGTGAGCGTCGCGTTGTTGGCGATGCTGTCGTTGCCGCCGAGAATCACTTGCGCCGCGGTTAGCGATGAGCCGCCCGACATGGTGAGGGCGGCGGCGTTCTTCGAATTGACGTCGAAGGAGCAATTGTTGAGCGTGATGTTGGTGCTGGTACCGCTAACCGAGCCCGCGCCGGCAGCCGCCCCGTTGAGGGCCAGCACGCAGCCGTTGCTGGATGGTCCGTTGATGATCGCGACGCTTGATCCCGAAATGTTGAAATCGCCGATGAACATCTTCGACAAGATCGGTTTCGCCAGCGCGACGATCGTTACCTGGACCGCCGAGTTGTTGCTTGCGTAAGAGCCGCTCAGCGGCGGTTTATTGACCGTGACGACGACGTTGTTCGCGCCGTCGACGAAGCCGTTCGTGCCGGCGACCGATTTACCTTCGCTCACGTAATTGGCGGTGTCGCCGAGGCCATAGGCCACCGCTGCCGAGAGCGCCGCATCGTCGGCTGCCGCCTGGATGCTGCGTTTTGTCGTGTACCATTGCGCGGTCTCGACGCCCAATCCGGCAAAGCCCACGAGCGCGGTTAGGCTCAGCGCGGTGATGACCGCGATCGCACCCGTATGGTCTGAATAGAAGCGAAAGAGAAACGTCTGTAATTTGTTCATGGGACGACCCTCAAGTTTGCTTCGGATAGCAGGCCTGGGCTGACAGCGTGATATTGTACGGAAAGAGCTGGGGAACGACGAACGTAAAAGGAAAGGCCACGCTCACCTGGCTGCCGCAACTCTGCGTGCTGGCGGTGAAGTCGGCGCTCGGAATGGTGAGCGGCGAACTGCTCTGGACCGCATAACTGACCGTCGCGGTCGTTGAACCGCAATTGGTGCTGTCGACGGCGCTGCAACGCGCCGCGCTCTGCACAGCATAGTTGAGCAGCGAATTCGTCCACAGGGCGCGGCTGAATTCGAAGATACCGAGCACCATCAAGATGAAGACCGGGAAGCAAAGCGCGAATTCGATCGCGCTCGTCCCGTCATCTCTCGTCGTTGCCCGGGTCAGACGGCGCCACATCATTTGATACGCACCATCGACGTTGCCGTCAGCGTCATCGGACTGCTGAAGCCGGGATAGGCGAGCATCGTCGAATATTGATATTGGGCGTTGACCGTGATGTAGGTGCCGGAACTCTGCCCGTCCGGACACGTGCTGCCGCAAGGCCCCGCCGTGACCGCCGTACCGCTGGGACAGCCGCAGCTTTGGGTGGGTGCCGGCGAAGCGGTGATCCCGCTGGTCCCGGTCGAATTCGCGACCGCGCTCGATATCGTCGATGTGTTGAAGCCGTTGAGCATCGCCGCATAGCTTCCGGTCTGCGCCGCCTGCGTCACCGCCATTTGCGACTGAAAGCCGAAACTGAGATCGACGATGCCGACGATGAACGTGCAGAGGAACGGCGCAATCAGCGCGAATTCCAGCGCGGTCACGCCTTTTGTTTGGCGAAGGCAATTCAGTAAAACGCGCAACGGTCTCATGTTCCGATCCAGCGACTGCAGGTTCGGCATTAAGATTTGTCCAAAATAGTTACCGAGACCTTACGAGCGGGCACGACCGCGCAAACAATCGTCGCGGAAGCGTTTGGAATAAATATCAATCTTGTGATTTAAACGCGTTTGTCGCAGGCGGACAGGGTATTTCATGACACGCCGGCGCGATGCACGGATCAAAATGAGAAGCGGCCGGGCAAGGCCCGGCCGCGACAGACATTTGTATTAACCGAGCTTATCGCCGCGTCACTGCGCGGGCCGGGCCTCGCGGAGTGCGCGCCAGATGCGCTCGGGCGTCGCCGGCATATCGATGTGCTTGATGCCGTAGCTACTGAGCGCATCGAGCACGGCGTTCATGATCGAAGGCAGCGAGCCGGCGCAACCCGCCTCGCCGCAGCCTTTGACGCCGAGGACGTTGGTCGTGGCCGGGACCGGGTGGTTCTCGATCGCGAACATCGGGGCGTTGTCGGCGCGCGGCAGCGCATAATCCATGTACGAGCCCGACAGAAGCTGCCCGTCATTGTCGTAATAGGTGCGCTCCATCAGCGCTTGGCCGATACCTTGGACGACGCCGCCATGCGCCTGGCCGGCGACGGTGATCGGGTTAACGATCGTGCCGAAATCGTTAACCATCGAATATTTCACCACCTCGATCACACCGGTATCGGGATCGAGCTCGATCTCGGCGACGTGGCAGCCATTGGGGAAAGCCGAAGGCGGCGTGTCGGCAACGAGATTGACGTCGAGCGAGTCCGGCGTGCCCTCGGGTACCTTCAACCCGTCGCGCAGCTTGGTCGCGAGATCCATCAGCCCGACCGAGCGATCGGTGCCGACGATGGTGAAGCGGCCCTTGCCGAATTCGATATCGGCGGGCGCCGCTTCGAGCACGACCGCCGCGATCTGCTTGCCGCGCTCGATGACCTGCTCGCTCGCTTTCACCAGCGCGTTACCGCTCGACATGATCGAGCGCGAGCCGCCGGTGCCGCCGCCGAAGAGCAGCTGGTCGCTGTCGCCCTGCAGCAACCGGATCTTGTGGAACGGAATGCCGAGCCGGCTCACGAGAACCTGGGCAAAAGGCGCGTGATGGCCCTGGCCGTAATCGAGCGTGCCGGTGACGATCGTGACGCCGCCATCCTTGTCGAAGCGAATGCCGCCCATCTCCTTGCCCTGCGGCGCGGTGACTTCGAGATAGGAACCGATGCCGCGGCCGCGCAGCTTGCCGCGCGCGCGGCTTTGCGCCTTGCGCTGCTCGAAGCCCTGCCAATCCGAGGACTGCACGGCGTGATCGAGCACGGCGCGGAAATCACCGCTGTCGTAGCTCATATCGGACGGCGCCTTGTAGGGCAGCGCGCTCGCCGGGATGTGATTGCGGCGCCGCAACTCGAGCTTATCGACGCCCATCTCGGCCGCCGCGGTGTCGAGCAGCCTCTCCATATAGTAATTCCCCTCGGGACGGCCCGCGCCGCGATAGGCGCCGACCGGCGTCGAATTGGTGTAGACGCCCTTGGTATTCACCTCGAGCAGCGGCGTGCGATAGACGCCGACCACGTTCTTCACCGCGTTGACGGTGTAAGGCAGCGGCACGATCGGATAGGCGCCGGCATTGCCGGTGCCGCTGAGGCGCACGGCGAGAATGTTGCCGTCCTTGTCGAAGGCGCCTTCGATCGTCATGGCGTGATCGCGGCCATGATGATCGGAGACGAAGCTGTCGGAACGCTCGTCGGTCCATTTGACCGGACGGCCCAGCGCCTTCGCCGCGAAGCACACCAGCACGTTCTCGGGGAAGACCTGGCTCTTCATGCCGAAGGAGCCGCCGACATTATAGGTGAGCACCCTCACCTGCTCGGGCTTGGCGCCGAGCGCAGCCGCGGTGCCGCCTTTCAGGCCGAAGACGCCCTGGCTGCAGACATGGATGGTATAGCGGCCGGTCGCCGGATCGAACTCGCCGAGGGCCGAGCGCGGCTCCATCGGATTGATGACGATGCGGTTGCTGATCAGGGTCAGCTTCGTCACATGCGCCGCCGCGGCAAAAGCCGCCGCGACCTTCTCGCTGTCGCCCCAGTGATAATCGACCGCGAGATTGCCGGGGATGCCGTCATGAATCTGGCGCGCGTCCGCAGCGAGCGCAGCCGCGGCGGTCGTCGCCGCCGGCAGCGCGTCGATCTCGACCTCGACCGCCTCGGCCGCATCCTTGGCTTGGGCATGCGTCTCAGCGACGACGCAGGCGATGGCTTCGCCGACGAAGCGTACCTTGTCGCCGGCGAGCACCGGACGCAGCGGCGTCTTCCACGGCGTGCCATCGCGGTTGGGTACGGCCACACCGCATTTCAACGGATTGACCCCGGCGGCGGCAAGATCGGCAGCGGTGTAGATCGCCAGCACACCAGGCATCTTGCGCGCCGCTGCCGTGTCGATCTTGCGAATCGTGCCGTGCGCGTACCGGCTGCGCACCATATACGCATCGACCTGACCGGCGACGTTGATGTCGTCGGTATAGCGGCCCTGGCCGCGCAACAGGGTCGGATCCTCGACCCGCAACACCGGCTGTCCGACGCCAAACTGCTCCAGCGCCAACGCGTTTTCGTCCATCCGATTATCCATGGAGCTTCGCCTCAAACCTTCGATTTTGAATTATTCAGCATCCGATAGCGGCGAGCAGCCGCTGCCTCAAGCCTCACGCGACGATCTGCTCGACGGTGCCGTCGGGTTTGCGCCCTTGCACCCGGTATTGGCCGATCTTCTCATAGAGCGGCCAGTCGGAGACGGCGTAGAGGACGGCGTCGCTCTTGCCGGTATTGATGTGGCGGCGCCAGAGGAAATTCGGCACGACGATGATGTCGTTGCGCTCCCACTCGAAGCGCTGGTTGCCGATTTCGGTCACGCCGCTGCCGTCGAGCGCGATGTAGAAGATGTTGGCGGTCTCGCGCTTCCAGCGCGTCTCTTCGCCGGGGCGGATGAGCTGCGCCGAATAATCGAGCGTCGTGAAAACCGGCTGGCCGTTCGCGGGATTGACGAAGCGCAGCGTGATGCCTTCGTAGGGATCGCCGGTTTCGTTGCGCAGCGCGTCCAGCGTCTCGCGGATGTCCTTGGCGCGATAATGGAAGACCGGCCCGACATTGTGGCCGAAACCGCGCTGGTGCGAGACGAAATTCGGCAGCAGCCCACCCTTGCCGTAAAGCTTTTGCGAATAGCCGGCTTCGAGCGTCGGTTGCTGCGCGCGGGCATTGCTCATCTTCGGCCCGGTGTAGTGATCGTCGAGCCAGTTGCAGTCGAGGAATTCGAGCAGCGGGAAATCGAGGATGTCGGCCCAGACCACCGGCTTGTCGTCGTCGTTGCCGTGATCGTGCCAGGTACCGTTCGGCGTCAGGATGAGATCGCCGCGCTCGGCGATGCAGCGCTCGCCTTCGATCGTGGTATAGCCGCCCTTCTCCGACAGGATGGTACGGCTGGCGTTCGGAGCATGGACGTGCACCGGCGCGACATCGCCCGGATTATAGATCGAGACGGCGCAGCGGATCGTCGACGTCACCTGCAAGCGGCCGCCGAGGCCGGGATTGGTCAGGAGGAATTGCTGCCGGTCGGCGAATTCGATCGGCGGCACGTCGGCTTCTTTCGCGATTTGCGAGATGCGATCGAGATAGGGCGAGATCTCTTTCCAGCGCCAGCGATGCGGCAGCGCCTTCATCTGATTGGCGCCGACCCGGCCGGGCGCGAGCTGGCCGCCGACATCGAGGCCAGTCTCGCGGAACCACGGCCGCTGCGACGGCGCGTTGGCCTGCGTCCGCAGCCAGATGCTGTATTTGCCGGCCTCGGCATTGAGGCGCTCCATCGCCTCGCGGGCGCCCTCGGGCAGGGCTTTCGGCTTTTGCTCGGTCTCGGTGATCGCCATCGGGATTCTCCTCGGGCCACAGCATAGTACCTCGGGCCGGGTGGGCCAAACCCTCGCTCGCGCGGAAGTCCTTGGGTCGGACAGGCTTTTCCCAGGCCGGCAATGATGCCATGATGCCCGGCAAATAAGGCAGCGAGGGAGATACGACGCCATGAAGTTCCACTGGTTCCACTTGATGCCCTATCCGCAGCTGCCGGAGAACTTTAAGACGGATTACCGCTCAGTCTGGGTCGACGTGCCGTCGAGCCTCTTCGACCCGAAAGTGGGTCATAAAGCCTATAACGAGTATCTCGACGAGCTCGAATATGCCGAGAGCGTCGGTTTCGACGGCATCTGCGTCAACGAGCATCACCAGAACGCCTACGGGTTGATGCCGTCGCCCAATCTGATCGCGGCCGCGCTGACACGGCGGACCTCGAAGGCGAAGCTGATCATCATGGGCAATTCGGTCGCGCTCTACGACCCGCCGACCCGCGTCGCCGAAGAGATGGCGATGCTGGATTGCATGTCAGGTGGCAGGTTGGTCTCCGGTTTCCCGGTCGGCACGCCGATGGACACGGTTTACGCTTACGGCAAGTCGCCCGCGACCTTGCGCGACAAATATTACGAGGGCGTGAAGCTCATTCTGCGCGCCTGGACCGAGCCCGAGCCCTTCGCCTTCAACGGCAAATACACCCAGCTTCGCTACGTCAATGTGTGGCCGCGGCCGATCCAACAGCCGCACCCGCCGGTCTGGATCCCGGGCGGCGGCAGCGTCGAGACCTGGGATTGGTGCGTGGACAACGATTTCCTCTACGCGAACCTCTCCTACTTCGGCTACATCGCGGGCCAGAAGGTGAATGACGGTTTTTGGGATGTCGTCGAGAAGAAAGGCAAGGACAAGAACCCCTATCGCTGCGGCTTCCTGCAATTCATCGCCGTGGCGCGCGACGATGCCGAAGCCGAGAAGCTTTATTCGGGGCCAGCCACCTATTTCTATTCGCGCTGTCTCCACACCTATCCGGGCTTCGGCAATCCGCCGGGCTACACTTCGATCCCGACGATGCGCGCCGGCATCGAGAGCATGGTCGCGCGCTCGACGCGGCGACAGGATGTCGAGAATCTCACCTGGAAAGAGATGATCACGCGCGGCTATGTCGTTGCCGGCAGCCCCGAAAGCGTGCGCCAGCAGCTCGAGGTCCTCGCCGACAAGATGCATGTCGGCCATCTCATGGTGCTCGCGCAATACGGCGACATGTCGAAAGAAGTGACGATGTACAACACCACCCTCTTCGCCAAAGAGGTCATGCCGAAGCTGCGCTACAAGTTCAGCGAGTACGAAGACAAATGGTGGCCCTCGACCGGGCTCGAGACGATCGCCGAACCGGCGCCGCTGACCGCTGTGGTGTGATCGATGCTGTCGAGTGAGAAGATCAAGCTGAAGAACGGCCGATCCTGGCAGGTCTATACCGGGGGATCCGGACCCAAGCTCGTCTGGCTGCACGGCCTGACCGGCATCATGCCGGCCGATCCTTTGCTCGCCGCGCTCGAGCGCAGGCACAGTGTGATCGCGCCCGTCGCGCCCGGCTTCAACGATCTCGCCGAGATCGACGAGATCGGCAACATCCACGAGCTCGCGCTCGATTACGACGATCTGCTGGAGCATTTCCAGATCGAAGGCGCGACCCTCGCGGGTCATTCCTTCGGCGCGATGGCGGCAGCCGAGGTCGCCGCGCATTTCCCGCGCCGCGCCAAACAGCTCGTGCTGATGGCGCCGGTCGGGCTCTGGAACGACGCCTATCCGGTGACCGACGTGTTCGCCGAGCCGTATATGACAATCGAGAACATGCTTTGGGCCGACAATGCGGCGCGCGAGACGCACGCAGCGCGGTCGCGCTCGAATGAGGCCGGACCGAACAGCGAAGCCGAGCGCATGATCGCGGTCGCGCAATCCCTCACCGCGATCACGAAATTCACCTGGCCGATTCCGGAAAAGGGTTTGAAGAAGCGGCTGCCGCGCATCGCCGCGAAGACGCTGCTGCTCTTCGGCGAGAAAGACGGTTTCATTTCGCCGCGCTATGCCGAGGATTTCCAGCGCGGCCTGCCGAGCGCACAGATATCGATCATCAAAGGCGCCGGCCACATGCTGCCCTATGAGCGTACCGACGAGGTCGCGGGGATGGTCGAGACGTTTTTGGCTGGCTGATGATCACGAGCCGCCATTTCGACAATCACGTCATTCCCGCGAAAGCGGGAATCCAGAAACACCACCACGCGGTTTCGGTGGACTCCCGCTTCCGCGGGAGTGACGACGAAAGATAAAGCGAGAGCACTGATGCCGGTCCATCCCTTCATCGAAAAGATGCTCGAGATGATGCGGGCGTCGGATTGGAAAGGCGTCGCGGCGGCGACGCCGGCCGAAGCACGCCAGTTCCTGGCGGCACGCGCCGCACAAGCCGGCACGCCGCCCGAGATCGGTACATCGACCAACGTTGAGATCCCGACCGAGACCGGCCCGATCAAAGGCCGCGTGTTGATGCCGAAAGACGGCAAGCCGACGAGCCTTGTCGTCTTCTATCACGGCGGTGGTTGGGTGATCGGCAGTATCGACGAGTGCGAGTTCATCGCCCGCTTCATGATCGACAAGACCAACTGCGCTGCGGTGCTGGTCGATTATCGCCTGGCGCCGGAGCATCCCTATCCGACGCCGCTCGACGATTGCTGGGACGGGCTGGCCTGGTCGGCGAGAGAAGCCGAGCGGCTAAAGGTGCCGCTGATCGTCGCCGGAGACAGCGCCGGCGGTAATCTCGCGACGGTTTGCGCGATGCTGGCGCGCGACCGCGGCGGCCCCAAGATCGCGCTGCAGATCCTGATGTATCCCGTCTGCGATTGCGACATGGAGACGCCGTCCTATCGCGCGAACGGCGCGGGCTATGTCCTGACCGGCGCGGATATGAACTGGTTCTATGACCACTATCTGCAAGGCGATAAGAATAAACGCGCCGATCCGCTGATCTCGCCCTTGCGGGCACTGGCGCTGCAAGGCCTGCCGCCGGCGCTGGTGATGAGTGCGGAATACGACGTGCTGCGCGACGAAGCAGAGATTTACGGCAAGCGTCTGGCTGCGGCCGGCGTCAAAGTCTGGATCAAGCGGTATCGCGGTATGACGCATGGCTTCATCCGCTTGCAGAATTTCGTCGATGTCGCGCGGACAGCCATGGACGACATCGCCAAAGCGATGGCCGAAACAACCGGATCGAAAGCATGAACGATAACGGCGCCGACGCGTATGATTACATCATCGTCGGTGCCGGATCGGCGGGCTGTGTTCTCACCAATCGCCTGACCGCCGATCCGAAAATCCGCGTGCTGCTGCTCGAGGAAGGACCGGCGGATAATTCGATCTTCATTCGCATGCCGGCGGGCAATTACCGCGTCATCCCGACCGAGCGCACCTTTAAATATATGAGCGAGCCCGATGCGCATGTGAACGGGCGCCAGCTTTTCGTGCCGCAGGGCCGCACGCTCGGCGGCGGCAGCTCGGTCAACGGCATGGTCTATATCCGCGGCCAGAAAGAAGATTACGACGGCTGGGCAGCGATGGGGGCAACCGGCTGGTCGTTCGAGGATGTGCTGCCGTTCTTCTGTAAGGCCGAAGGCAACGCGACCTTGTCCGGGCGCTATCACGGCACCGAAGGGCCGCTGAAGGTCGACGATCTGCGCCATCATCACCCGCTGACCGAAGCCTGTCTGCGCGCGGCGCAAGAGACCGGCGATGGCCGCAATCGTCCAATCCCTTACAATTACGATTTCAACGGCGAGAATCAGGAAGGCGTCGGCTTCCATCAAGTGACGCAGCACAAGGGCGAGCGCGCCAGCACCGCGCGCTGCTATCTACGCGAGGCCGAGAAGCGGCCGAACCTCACGGTCGCGACCGAGGCGGTCGTCGATCGCGTGCTGATTGAAGGCCACCGCGCGGTTGGCGTCGCTTATCGCAGCCATGCCGATGGCGCGGTCGAAGCCAAAGCGCGGCGCGAGGTGATCGTCACCGCCGGCGCGATCGCGACACCCACCGTCTTGATGCGCTCTGGCCTCGGTCCTGCCGCACATCTTCAGGAGCATGGGATCGAAGTGGTCGTCGACAAGCCCTCGGTCGGCGCCAACTTCCAGGATCATCTCTCGGTGCCAATCCACGGCCGTTGCAAGGACCCGATCAGCGTCCTCGGCGAGGACAAGGGGTTAAAAGGACTGAAGCACTTCCTGCAATGGTATTTCTTCCGCACCGGGATCGTGACCAGCAACGTCGTCGAAGGCGGTGGCTTCCTCGATCTCGACGGCGACGGGCGGTGCGACACGCAATTCGTCTTCATTCCGATCCTCAGGGGCGAGCTCAATCAGAAGATGCCGGACATCCACGGCCTCTCGGTGCAGCCGTGCCTGTTGCGCCCGAAATCGCGCGGTGAGGTGCGGTTGAAGAGCAAAGACCCGACCGCCGGGCCACTGTTCAAAGGCAATTACCTGAGCGAGCCCGAGGACGTCGCGCATCTCGTCCGCGGCGTTAAGCTCGCGCGCAAGATGCTGAAAGCCCCGTCCCTCGCCCGCATCCTCATCGGCGAGTACCTGCCCGGCGACGACGTCCCCGACGAGGACGAGCCGCTCAGCGATTTCGTGCGCCAATACGCCAAGACCGTGTTCCATCCTGCCGGCACCTGCCGCATGGGCAATGACGCCGACGCGGTCGTCGATCCGAAGCTCAAATTCAAAGGCATCGACGGCCTGCGCATCGCCGACGCCTCGGTGATGCCAACGGTCACCAGCGGCAACACCAACGCGCCGACGATCATGATCGCCGAACGCGCCGCCGACTTCATCGCGCGCGGGTTGTGAGATTCAGGTTCGCTCGTTCGCTGTCATTCCCGCGAAAGCGGGAATCCATGGAGATAGCAAAATGTTGCAGTGGACTCCCGGCTTTCGTGGGAATGACATTTTAGAGATTGCGCTCTGTAGCGTTTAGTCGAGAGGGAGAAAAAAATGACCGACCCATTCCCACCCATCCGCCGCATCGTCACCGGCCACGACGACAAGGGTGTCGCCAAAGTCCTGTGGGAGGATTTTGCAACCAATGCGAAGCCATCGCGCCGACCGGGCGGCGGCAAGTCGACGCTGATCTGGTCGAGCGACCGCATGCCGATGGCGATGCCGATCGGCGAGAAGATCGAGGATGAAGGCGCGCGCATCCTCGGCACCGCGCCGCCGCCGAATGGGACGCGTTTCTGCGTCATCGATTTCCCCGCCAACGCGCCCGGCACGATGCACCGCACCGAGACGGTCGATTACGTGCTTGTGCTTTTCGGCGAGATCGACATGGACATGGACGATTCGACCGTGCATCTCAAAGCCGGCGACATCCTCATCCAGCGCGGCACCAACCATTCCTGGGTCAATCGCAGCGACAAGCCGGCGCGCGTCGCCTTCGTGCTGATCGATGCTCAGCCGCTCGGCATCGGCCACCCGGTGACGGGGGCTTCAAACCCGGGCTAAGGTTGCCCCAAACCTAACCCGCACATTGGGAGGACGAGCATGCGACTTCTGGCTCTCATCGGCGCATTGGGTATCCTCGGCGCGATTGCCGCGGCGGTGTTCTTCTTCGGCGGCTATTACAGCATCTCGGCGATCCCGGACGATCCGAGCGTCGTCGCCTGGGCGTTGGCCCATGTGCGCGATGCCTCGATCAGCCGCCACGCGACCGATCAGCCGCCGATATCGCTCGACGATCCCGCCGTGATCCAGGCCGGCGCACGCGCCTTCGACCAGCGCGGCTGCACGCAATGCCATGGCGGACCCGGCGTCGATTGGGCCAAATTCTCCGAAGGGCTGCGCCCCGATCCGCCCGATCTCAAAGACGTGGCGAAGGACACCTCGGCGCAGCAGATCTTCTGGGTCGTGAAGAACGGCATCAACATGACCGGCATGCCGAGCTTCGGCCGCGCCGGCGTCGAGGATAAGGAAATCTGGTCGATCGCCGCCTTCGTCAAGAAACTGCCGAGCGTCTCGGACAACGATTACAAGAAATGGACCGCAGCACCCGCAACAGCAGCACCTGCCCCGGGACCGGCCGCAGCTCCGAACAATCCACAATAAGGGAGGGAACCTATGGACAAGCAATTCATCAATCCGCCGGAGCTTTATAAGCATCCGAGCTATTCGCGCGTCATCACGGTGAAAGGGCCCTGCAAATTCATCTTCATCGCCGGGCAGACGCCGTCGGACGAGAACTATAAGCCGGTCCATCCCGGCGATTACCGCAAGCAGTACGAGCACATCATCGCGGCGCTTTCGATCCAGCTCAAAGCGGCAGGCGCGACCTGGGACGATGTGGTCGTGCGCCGCGTCTTCACCGTCGATGTCGACGCGTTGCAAAAGGCGATGCGCGAGCCAGGCGTTCAACGTCCCGAGAGCAAGGAATTCCCGCCGACCAGCACGATGATCGGCGTGACGCGACTCTCCAACCCCGGCTTCCTGATCGAGATGGATCTTATCGCGATCACCAACGCCTGAAGCTCATTGAAGGACGCTCCAAGTGGAAAAAGAATTCATCAACCCGCCGGAGCTGATGAAGCATCCGAGTTATTCGAAGGTCATCACCGTCAAAGGCTCGTGCAAATTCATCTTCATCGCGGGCCAGACGCCGTCGGACGACAAATACCAGCCGGTCTTTCCCGGCGATTACAAGAAGCAATACGAGTACATCATGGATTCGCTGTCGATCCAGCTCAAAGCGGCCGGCGCAACCTGGAACGATGTCGTCTCTCGCCGTGTGTTCACCCTCGACGTCGATGCCTTGATCGGGGTGATGCGCGATCCGACGGTCAAGAAATATGAGAACCGCGACGCCATGCCGACCAGTACGATGATCGGCGTGACAAGGCTGTCCAATCCGGGGTTTTTGATCGAGATCGACCTGATCGCGGTTACGGAGGCGTAAAGAAGAGCCCCCTCACCTCCACGCTTCGCGCGGGGTCCCTCCCTTTGCCGCTAGTGGGAAAGAGTTGGGGTGTGGGTCTTTATGACAATCACACCAGCCGCTTGCCTTCGTGGCGCGGGCCGACGCCGAAAGCGTTCACGGTGCACGCGGCGGTCATGTAGAAGCCGACAGCGGCGGTCAGCTCGATCATCTTCTCGGTACCGAGCATCTTATGGGCGCGCTCATAGGTCTCGTCGCTGAGCTTCTTGGTCTCCAAGAGTTCGCGCACAGTGTCGTAGACCAGCTTCTCGTCGTCCTTGTCGAAGACCGGGCTTTGATGCGTGCGGATCGCATCGATCGTCGCTTCCGCGAGGCCGGCTTGCGTGCCCGCCGGCACATGCGCGGCGAAGACGTATTCTGCGTTCCAATGTCGCGCGACGACGAGCACCGCGAGTTCCAAGAGCCGGCGGCCAAGCTGGCATTCGAGGCGCACGGCGTTGCCGAGATGATGCGCGCGCTCGGCGATTTTCGGATAATGCATCCAGACCGAAAACGGACCGCCGGGCGAGCCGCTGCGCACCGCGCCGATCTCTTGCCAGAGCTTCTTCTGCTCCGGCGTCAATTCATCGAATGTGAGCGCGGGCAGTCGAGCCATGGCATCCTCCGGGTTATGAGGCGCGCGGTTTCCCCGCGACGCCCGAGATCGCGATGGCCTCCGGTATAGCAGACATGCTGGCGGGCGCCATCACATGCGCCCCGGCGATGCCCGGGATGGTCGCCAGCTCGGCGATGAGCTCGCCGCAAATCCTGGTGCCTTCGGCTTTGGCATCGGTCGCCTTGTCGAGCCGATCGATGATCTCGTCGGCGATGATGGTGCCGAAAAGCTTCTCCTTCATCCAACGCGCCGAGCGCGCCGAGGGGATCGGGCAGACCCCGATGAAGATGCCGATTTTCTGCGCGACGCCGAGATCCATCAGGCGCTTGGCGTAATGACGCACGATCTTCGCGTCCATGCAGAACTGCGTCTGCACGAAGTCGGCACCGGCCTCGATCTTCGCGTTCAAGGATTTCGGCTGCCAGTCGGCCGGGGGATCGAGCGGTACATCGGCGCCGCCGAGGGTGAAGTCGAGCGCGCCTTTGACGGCAGTGCCGGTCGGCAATTGCTTGTCGCGGCGCAGTCTGTCGGCGACCTGGAGCAGCGCCTGGCTGTTGAAATCGAAAACCGGCTTCGCATCGGGCTGGTCGCCCTGCTTGGGATCGTCGCCGGTGAGGATGAGGATATTGCGGATGCCGAGCGCCGCCGCGCCGATGAGATCGCTCTCCAGCGCCAAGCGATTGCGGTCGCGGCAGGTCATCTGCAAGATCGGCTCGATGCCGTTCTGCAGCAGCAGCACCGAGGACGCGATGCTCGACATATGCGCCTTGGCGCCGGCGCCATCGGTCAGGTTCACCGCGGTTGCGATGCCTTTGAGCGGCAGCGCGCGGTGAAGGAGATCGGCGGGATCGGCCGAGACCGGCGGCGCGACCTCCGCGGTGATGACAAATTTGCCGCTGTGGAGCGCGGCGGCGAAATTGCTGCTGGAATGGTCACCGCTAGTCATTCGGCGAGCGCACCTTTCCATGATCCGTCATGCCCGCGAACGCGGGCATCCAGCCTGTATTCCTGGATCCCCGCTTTCGCGGGGAAGACGATGAGTTTTAGTTACGAAGAAGACACCCACCTCACCCTACCCTCTCCGCCCTCAAGGGCGGAGAGGGTAGGGCGTAGGCGATAGGCTTAGTAGCGATAGTGATCGGGCTTGAACGGACCGGCGGCCGGCACGTTCAGGTATTCCGCCTGCTTATTCGAGAGCTTGGTCAGCTTCACGCCGAGCTTCTCGAGATGCAGCGCCGCGACCTTTTCGTCGAGATGCTTCGGCAGCACGTAGACCTTGTTCTCGTACTTGCCGTGGTTGGTCCAAAGCTCGATCTGGGCCAGCACCTGGTTGCTGAAGGACGCGCTCATCACGAAGCTCGGATGGCCGGTGGCGCAGCCGAGATTGACGAGGCGGCCCTTGGCGAGAACGATCAGACGCTTGCCGTCAGGGAAGACAACCTCATCGACTTGAGGCTTCACTTCTTCCCACTTGTAGTTCTCGAGCGCGCCGATCTGAATTTCGCTATCGAAGTGGCCGATGTTGCACACGATCGCGCGGTCTTTCATCTGACGCATGTGATCGAGCGTGATGATGTCGACGTTACCGGTCGCGGTGACGAAGATGTCGCCGATCGAGGCGGCCTCTTCCATCGTCGTGACCTGGTAGCCTTCCATCGCCGCCTGCAGCGCGCAGATCGGATCGATCTCGGTGACCATGACGCGGGCGCCCTGGCTGCGTAGGCTCGCGGCCGAGCCCTTGCCGACATCGCCGAAGCCGGCGACGACGGCGATCTTGCCTGCCATCATCACGTCGGTGGCGCGCTTGACGCCGTCGACGAGGCTTTCACGGCAACCGTAGAGATTGTCGAATTTCGACTTGGTGACGCTGTCGTTGACGTTGATCGCCGGCACCTTGAGCGTGCCCGCCTTCATCATCTCGTAGAGACGATGAACGCCCGTGGTCGTCTCTTCCGAGACGCCCTTGATGTCCTTCAACAGATCCGGATGCTTGTCGTGCAGCAGCTTGGTCGCGTCGCCGCCGTCATCGAGGATCATGTTGGGCTTCCAGCCGTTCGGGCCGGTGAGCGTCTGATCGATACACCACTCGTACTCGGCCTCGGTCTCGCCCTTCCAGGCGAAGACCGGGATGCCGGCCTTGGCGATCGCCGCCGCAGCCTGATCCTGGGTCGAGAAGATGTTGCACGAAGACCAGCGCACACTGGCCCCCAGGGCAGTGAGCGTCTCGATCAGCACCGCCGTTTGAATGGTCATGTGCAGACAGCCGACGATGCGCGCGCCCTGCAACGGCTTCTTCGCGCCGTATTCTTTCCGCAGCGCCATGAGACCGGGCATTTCGGTCTCGGCGATGTTGATTTCCTTACGGCCCCAGTCGGCAAGCTTGATATCGGCGACTTTGAAATCGTCGGCCATATTAGAAAGCTCCCTTCAATGCGGCGGCGAGGTCTGTCTTCTCCCAAGAGAAGCCGCCATCGGCTTCCGGCGCACGGCCGAAATGACCATAGGCCGCCGTGCGCGTGTAGATCGGCTTGTTCAGAGCGAGATGGGTGCGGATGCCGCGCGGGCTGAGATCGACCATCTCTTGGAGGAGCTTCACGAGCTTCTCCTCGTCCACCTTACCCGTCCCATCGGTGTTGATGTAGACCGACAACGGCTTCGAAACGCCAATCGCATAGGCCAACTGAATCGTGCAACGCTCGGCGAGGCCGGCCGCGACGACGTTCTTGGCGAGGTAGCGCGCGGCATAAGCGGCCGAGCGGTCGACCTTCGACGGGTCCTTGCCCGAGAAAGCGCCGCCGCCATGCGGCGAAGCGCCGCCGTAAGTGTCGACGATGATCTTACGGCCGGTCACACCGGCATCGCCGTCCGGACCGCCGATAACGAAACGCCCCGTCGGATTGACGTAGAAATGCTCCTCGTCGCACATCCAGCCTTTCGGCAGGATCTTGAGGACATGCGGGCGCACGATCTCGCGTACCTGTTCCTGGCTGACCTTTTCCGAATGCTGGGTCGAGACCACGACCGAGGTCGCGCGCACGGGCTTGCCGTTGACGTATTGCAGCGTCACCTGGCTCTTGGCGTCGGGACCGAAATCGGGGGTCGCGCCACTGTGGCGGGCATCGGCCATCGATTTGAGGATCTGCTGCGAGTATTGCAGCGGCGCCGGCATCAGTTCCGGCGTTTCGGTGCAGGCATAACCGAACATGATGCCCTGGTCGCCCGCGCCTTCGTCCTTATTGCCCGCGGCGTCGACGCCCTGAGCGATATCGACCGACTGCGCATGGATGATGCACTCGACCTCGGCCGTCTTCCAATGGAAGCCTTCCTGCTCGTAGCCGATCGTCTTGATCCGCTGGCGCGCGGCTTCGATCAGTTGGTCCTTGGTGATGCTCGCCGGGCCGCGCACTTCGCCAGCCATGACGACGCGCTGGGTCGTCGACAGCGTTTCGACGCCGAGATGCGACATCGGATCGGCTGCAAGATAGATATCGACGACCGTATCCGAGATCTGGTCGCACACTTTGTCCGGATGTCCTTCGGACACGGACTCACTCGTAAAAAGAAAATCGCCCTTGGCCACGTTTATCTCCTCGCCTCTCGGGTCATGCCGAATCCCGCTTGCGCGAGATCACAAACGATTCATCCCAGAACCACAAACCGCCGTGTTTCTGCAACACTTCCTTGGTCGCTTCAAGGTAGCTCGTGTCGCCGTTGATCACCTGTTCCAGCCGCTGGTCTTCGATCTGCGCCACATAAATGGCCGCATTCCAGGCCGCGAAAAGGGTCGAGGTGCCGATGCTTTCGCTGATTTCGCTCGGCAATGTGTGCATTGCATAGCGGAAGAGCGACCGCGCATCGGAATAAGCATTGAAGTTGAGATCGCGGCCGGCCGCGCCGAGCTCGGCTTTCACCGCGCGCAGCAGATTGTGCCGGTCGGTCATGAACGGGTTCTCGCCCGGCCACATCTTCTGGACCACTTCGAGGCCCGGATCCTGGCCATGGCTGTGGATACCGATCAGCCGTCCGCCCGGGCCCAAAGCGCGTGCCAGCGGCGCCACCACTTTTTGCGCCTTGAATTCGGTCGAGGCACGCGCGCGATAAGGCTGCGAGGCAATAACGAGATCGTAATCGGCGCGGGTCGCGCCGCGCTTCGGGCGCAAACCGTCGAGCAGGAATTTGTAATCCTCGCGATAGAGGACCAGCACCACCGGCTTCTCGTAGATCGGATTGCCGCTGATCTTCGAGACCTTGGCGCGCCAATTCTGCGCCAGGAAGCCTTGCATATCCGTGATTTGCTTCTCGAACTCCGCCGCCGTGCTGCCGAGCAGGCTCTGCTCGTGCCAGACAAGGCTCGTCGCCGCGGTTACCGAGTTCGGCGTCAGCCACGGTGCCTCGGAGTAATACATGTTGGTGAGCACCAACACGGTCGCGGGATGCTCGTAAAAGCGATCCGGCATCTTCTCGAGCGTCAGCCGCACGTCTTCGAGACTGATTTCCTTGCCGACGATGTAGGACGGAACCGTCGGAAAGCGCTCGTGCATCGAGCGCATCACGCGTGTCAGCACCGTGCCGTCACCGACGCCGGCGTCGAAAATACGCAAGCCCGGCGGATGCGGATGGAGATTCGCCAGCTCCAGCGCAACACGTTCCGCCACCACCCACTTCTCGCTGCAGGTGTTGACGAAGAGCAGATATTTCTGCCGGTTGTCGTAGAAGCGGAAATTCTTGTCGGTGGGCTCGCCGCCCGGCGCACCCGCCCCGGCAGGAGCGCTCGTCGACGGCGCCGAGGACGTCACCGGTGTTGCGAGGCGCGGCTGCGGCGCCATCGCAGCGGCGACCGAGTTCGGCACCGGCGTCGCCAACACCGGCATCGCCAGACCAGGCGTGCGATTGCGCTGAAGCGCGCTGCTTGCGCCGGCGACATCGCCACCCTGCTTTTCGCGATCGATGAAAGCGCGCACGCGCTCAACCGTTTTGTCACGCACCCGGCCGCCGAAGCGTAGCCGGCTGACCAGCTTGCCGTCGTTCACCGCGAGGCGACCAAAGGTCGACTCCGCCATGCCGACGCGACGGCAAAAACCTGAAATCTCCGTCAGGAGCGTTTCGCTCTCCAAAGGCCCGATCCCTCCCCGCGGTCAACGATGCCGCGCGGCTTCTAGCCAAAACCAAAGCCGAGTGGGATTCAACTAAAATTTGGCCCACTTCGAAAGTGGGAATAGTTGTGGGATTTTACAACCCTAAATTCCTGAAAAAGCGAAAATCATGGGCGACGGCGTCACCCATGATTGTCATCAGCCCCAGACCTCTTTGGCGGTTTCTACCACAAGTTTTAGTTTCGCGACCTCGTCGGCAACCGAAACGTCATTTCCCTCGACCGTGCTCGAGAAGCCGCATTGCGGGCTCAGGGCGAGTTGATCGAGCGGGCAATATTTCGCCGCATCCTCGATCCGACGCTTCAGTGCGTCTTTCGTCTCCATCGCCGACAGCTTTGTCGTGACGAGGCCGAGGATCACGGTCTTGCCCTTCGGCACGAAGCGCAGCGGTGCGAAATCGCCCGAGCGCTCGTCGTCGTATTCGAGGAAATAGCCGTCGACATTGATCTGGTTGAAGAGCACGTCGGCAACCGGCTCATAGCCGCCTTCGGCGACCCAGGCGCTCTTGAAGTTGCCGCGGCAGAGATGCATCGCCGTGACCATGTCGGCCGGCTTGCCGGCGATCGAATCGTTGATCAGCTTGGCGTAGGTCTGCGGCAGCGTGTTCGGATCGTTGCCGATGCTCGCCACCTGCTCGCGCAGTTTCGGATCGCAGAGATAGGCGAAATTTACCTCGTCGATCTGCAGATAGCGGCAGCCGGCGGCGGCGAGATCCTGCACCTCTTCGTTATAAACGCGCGCGAGATCGGTATAGAACTCGCCGAGATCGGGATAGGCCTTCTCGTCGATCGCCTTGCGCCCGCCGCGGAAATGCATGTTGCTCGGTGCCGGGATGGTCATCTTCGGCGTGACCTTCGTCACCGATTTCAGGAACTTGAAGTGATCGACGAAGATCGGCTTCGGTCGGCCGAGCTTGCCGTCGACGCGAATGCCCGGCGGCGCGAAATGGATATCGCCCGAATGAGTATGGAAGCTCGCCTTGATGCTCGGCGGCACCATAACGACGTTGGCGAAGCTGACGAGGAAGTCGACATGCCAGAAGGTGCGGCGGAATTCGCCGTCGGTGGCGACCTGCAGGCCGACATCCTCTTGCAGCTTCACGGCTTCGCGGATCGCCTTGTCCTCGACAACGCGCAAAGCATCGGCGGTGATCTCGCCGCGCTGCTTCTTGTCGCGCGCGTCTTGAAGCTCTTTCGGACGCAGCAGGCTGCCGACGTGGTCGGCGCGGAACGGCGGTTTGGAACGCGGTGCCATGAGAAACTCCTCGATTAATCTTCGCCGGCAGCGGGCTGCGCGGCCATCGAACCGGACGGACCTTTCCATTCGGCGCGGTAAAGCGGTGTCAAAATCACGGCATTGATGAAGCCGATGATAAGCGGCACGGCCGCGAGCAGGAAAAGATACTGCATCGGCACGTTCATTGTAATCAGCCAGCCGCCGACCAGCGGTCCGATCACCGAGCCGACACGGCCCGCGCCGAAGCAGGAGCCGAGACCCCACGAGCGGATATAGGTCGGATAGACCACGGTCTCGGACGAGATATTGCCGAACTGCAGGCCAAGCAGGCAGAAGCCGGCCGCGCCGACCAAGGTCAGGATCGCCGACTCGGGCAACCCGGGAAGACCGATCAGCGCGACCACCGGGATCGCGCAGGCAAAGAGGATCGGCACCGGGACGAAGCCGAATTTATCGAGCGGCCGCATGATGCAGATGCCGCCGAGCGTGCCGGCGAATTGGAAGATCGTCGCCGCCAGCACCGCGTCGCCGACTGGATAGCCGGCGTTGGCGAGGATCGTCGGCGTCCACTGATTGATGAAGTAGAAGATCATCAGGTTGATGGCGTTCGAAATCCAGAACATCGGCGTGATCCACGCGAGCCGGTCCTTGAAGATCGCGCCGTAGGAGAATTCCGTCTTATTCACCTCGTCGCCGATGGTGAAGATGGAATTCGGATCGAGATTGAGGCCGGGCTGCATGCGCTCGATTTGATTCACCAGCCGCTGACGCCGCTCGGCCTTCAACGACAGGAACTTGATCGATTCCGGCAAGGCGAACATCGCGATGAAGGCGACGACGATCGGCGTCAAACCGCCGACCCAAAAAAGAACCTGCCAGCCGTAGGTCGGCATATAGAACTTGGCGACCAGACCAGGCACGCCGCCGCCGAAAGTCACGCCCGAGAACATCAGAATGAACAGCGTCGCACGCAGGCGCCGCGGCGCGTACTCGGCGACGAGCGCGGTCGCGATCGGCAGCACGCCGGCGATGCCGAGACCGGCGATGAAGCGCAGATAGATCAGCGTCGTCAGATCCTGCGCCAAAACCGAGGCCCAAGTGAAGACGCCGAAGAACAACAAGCCGCCGACGATGGCGATACGCCGCCCGAAATGATCGGAGATCCAGCCGAGGATCGGTGGACCGAAGAGCCCGGCGAAGAGACCCGCGCTGAACAGCCCGCCGAGCGCCGCCGGGCTGACATGCCATTCGCGGATCAACACGGGCGCCGCGAAAGCCGCCGCGCCGATGTCGTAACCGTCGGCCATCACCACGATGAAGCAGACGACCACCAGCGCAACATGGAATCCGGTGATTTTCTGGTTGTCGATGATCCGCGCCAGATCAACGGTTTGCGCTTGCGCCACGATAAAACTCCTCCCTCTCCGGCACGCGTTCCGCGCGCGGGCTCATTAAAGTCCTAGCCTGAATCCGGGTGCAACCTCTTTGCTGCCCACTTCACGGTGGGCGGCTATCCCTTATGTCTTGCCGAAGGCCTTATTTCTTGTTGGCAGGCGGTGGCGGCAGCGGCGGCGACAAGAACGTCGCGCCGGATTCGACCTCGTCGACGGACGGCAGTTGCCGGCTATTCCAGCCGCCGCCCAAGGCCAGGACCAAGTTGACGCTGGCGACCAGCCGCGTCTGATGCAGATTAACCGCCGTTTCCTCGTTCGAAAGCGCCGTAGCCTGCGCCGTGATGACAGTGGTGTAGTCGACCGTGCCGGCGCGATACTGATTGAGCGCGAGCCGCTCGGCCTCGCGCGCCGCGACGACCGCCCGGTCCTGCACGGTCGCTTGCCGTTCCAGAATACGCGAGGCGGCAAGTTCGTCTTCGACCTGCTGGAAGGCGACCAGCGCCGCTTGGCGATAATCGGCCACGATTTCGTCATAAGTGGCGCGCGCCGCGGCAAGCTGCGCAGAGGTCAGACCGCCGTTGAAGATCGGAAGCGAGATGTTGGTGAGGCCGAACGACCAAAGGCTGTTCGCGGCGGTGAACAGCGTATGCAGCAGCGAGCTTTCCTGGCCGTAAGACGCGCCGAGCTGAATGTTCGGGAAATAGCCGGCGACGGCGACGCCGATCTTGGCGTTGGCCGCCGCCATGGCGCGTTCATTCGCGGCGATGGTCGGATTGCGCTCCAAAAGCTGCGACGGCAGATCGGGCGGCATGACCGGGATCGCCGCCGGCAGCTTCGACGGCGTGATCGAGAATTCGGCCGGCGGCTTGCCGACCAGCACAGCAATCGCATGCTCGAATTCGGCGCGCTGCACACCGGTCGCGATCTGCTGCGCGCGCGCATTCTCGAGCTGCGCCGTCGCCGACATGACATCGGTCTTCGCGGCGGTGCCGACCTTGTAGCGGTTCTCGGTGATCTGCAGCGAGCGGCTGAACGCGTCGGTCTCGTCGGTCAGCAATTGCGAAAGCTCGTCCTCGACGCGTAGCTGGAAATAATCGGCCGCGAGGGTCGCTTGCGCCAAGAGACGTGCTGCCGCGAGGTTGGCGGCGCTCTGCTGCGCGCTCGCAACATCGCTTTCGACCGTGCGACGCACCGCGCCCCAGATATCGGGCGCCCAGCTCGCCTCGGCATCCACCGAGAAATTGTTCTGCGCGACGCCGCCGCGGCTGCCGCCGGAAAAGCCGCCGCTGCTCGACGAGCTGCTGCGACTGCTCGAACTGCTGGCGCGGCCACCATTGCCGCTGCGGGTTGCCGAGCCGGTGAGATCGAAGGTCGGGAAGTAACCGGCGCGCGCTTCGGCGACCAATGCCTGCGACAACCGATAAGCCGCTTCGCTGGCTTGGAGTGTCTGGTTCGAGATGTCGATCTGACGCTCGAGGCCGGCAAGCACCGGGTCGTTATAGATCGACCACCACGCCTCGCCGCTCGCCGCCTGTTTCGGTGTTGCCGGCTTCCAGCCATCGACTTCTTTATAGGTCGCGGGCACGGGCGCAGCCGGCTTTTCGTAATCGGGCCCGACCGTGCAAGCGGCGAGCGCGATCAGCGCGCAACTGGCGAGCAGCGGGCGCAACGGCAAAGAGCGGTTCATGTATTGTCCTCGAGAGCTTCGCCGCCGAACCGGTCCGGGTGACGCCCAAGACGCGTCGACGCCCAAACCCGGAAACGATCGAGATAGAGATAGATGACCGGCGTGGTGTAGAGCGTCAGCAACTGACTGACGATGAGGCCGCCGATGATGGCTATGCCGAGCGGGCGGCGAATCTCACTGCCTTCGCCGTGCCCCAACGCCAGCGGCAGCGCGCCGAAGATCGCCGCCATCGTCGTCATCAGAATCGGCCGGAAGCGCAGCATACAGGCGTCGAAGATCGCCGCGCGCGGCGGGAGGTTGTTCGCGCGCTGCGCATGGATCGCGAAGTCGATCATCATGATCGCGTTCTTCTTGACGATGCCGATCAACAGGAAAATGCCGATAGCGGCGACGATATCGAATTGAGTTTTAAAGATTAGGAGAGCAAGAAACGCGCCGACACCCGCGGATGGCAAAGTCGAGAGAATTGTCACCGGATGGATGTAGCTCTCATAGAGCACGCCAAGGACGATGTAGATCGTGAGGATCGCGACAACGACCAGGATCGGCAGGGTCGATAACGACGCCTGGAAAACCTGTGCCGTGCCCTGGAAGGTGCCGCGGATCGTGGTCGGGACACCCAGTTGACGCACGGCGTCATCGACCGCGGCGGTCGCATCGCTCAGCGAAACGCCGGGGGCGAGGTTGAACGAAATCGTCGAGGCGACCGCGAGGCCCTGGTGATTGACCGCGAGCGCCGTCGTTCCGGGCCCGTAACTACTGACTGCCGAAAGCGGCACCATCTTCTCGACGCTGGTGCTCACCGAAGCGCCGGTCGAGGCGCTGGTGCGGCCGGTGGTCGTCAGCGAATTCGTCTGCTGATTGCGCACCGCGTCCTGGCTGAGGCTCTGCGTGCCGGAACTACTGGACGCACTCGTGGTGCTCCCGGCCAGCGCATTCGTGGATTGCACCGAACTCACCGCGCCGGCGGTGCTGATATAGATGTCGCTCAGCGTCGACGGATCCTGCCAGTAGCGCGGCTCGACTTCCATCACGACGTGATACTGATTGAGCGGATTGAAGATCGTCGACACCTGCCGCTGGCCGAAAGCGTCGTAAAGCGTATTGTCGATCTGACTGACCGTCAGACCGAGCCGCGCCACCGAGCTGCGATCGATCTTGAGATCGGTCTCAAGCCCCTTTTGCTGGAAGTCGGAATTGACGTCGGTCAATTCCTTTACCTGCTGCAGCGCAGTCGTGATCTTTGGGACCCAGCTATAGAGTTCGTCGAGATCGTCGCCCTGCATCGTGTATTGATATTGCGCGTTGCTTTGCCGCCCGCCGACGCGCACATCCTGCACCGATTGCAGGAACAGCGAAGCGCCCGGCACCTGGCTGAGCTCGCGCCGCAGGCGATTGATGACGCCGTCGGCGCTGGTGTCGCGCTGACCGAGCGGCTTCAGGCTCACGAACATATTGCCGAAATTGGTCTGGCCGCCGCCAGTGAAGCCGGCGACAGACGCGACCGCTTTGTCTTTCTCGACGATCGACATCATCTGAGTCAGCTTCGAGCGCATGAGCTGGAACGAGATACTCTGGTCGCCTTGCAGCCCGCCGATCAAGCGGCCGGTATCCTGCTGCGGGAAGAATCCTTTGGGCACGATGCTGAAGAGGAAGCCATTGAGGCAGAGCGTCGCGATCAAGATGCCAAAAGTCACCAGCGCATGATCGAGCGCCCAGGCGAGGCTCCGCTCGTAGCGGCTATGAACGGCGCCGAAGGCGCGCTCGGAGATGCGGCCGAGCCATCCCTCGCCTTCCTCGATCGATTTCGGCCGGCGCAGGAACAGCGCGCACATCATCGGCGTCGTGGTCAGCGAAATCGCGAGCGAGACCATGATCGCCACCGACAGGGTGATGGCGAATTCGCGGAACAAGCGGCCGATGATGCCGCCCATCAGCAGGATCGGGATGAATACGGCGACGAGCGACACGCTCATCGACAACACGGTGAAACCGACCTCACGTGCACCGAGCAAGGTCGCCTGCATTCGCGACATGCCGGCTTCGACATGGCGCATGATGTTTTCGAGCACGACAATCGCGTCGTCGACGACGAAGCCGGTCGAGATCGTCAGCGCCATCAGCGAAAGATTGTCGAGGCTAAAGCCGAGCAGCCACATGACCGCGACCGTGCCGAGCAGCGAGACCGGCACCGCGACCGTCGGGATGAGGCCGGCGCGCGGATCGCGCAGAAAGAGGAACACGACAACGATGACCAGCACGACCGCAATCGTCAGCGTGCGCTCGACATCGTGCAACGAGGCGCGAATGGTCGTCGAGCGGTCGGTCACCACCGTGACCTTGATATCGCTCGGGATCGAGGCTTCGAGCTGCGGCAGCGCCTCGTTGATCGAATCGATGGTGCTGATGATATTGGCGCCGGGACTGCGCGTGACCAGCACAAGCACCGCCGGGTCGCCATTCGCCAAACCGAAATTGCGCAGGTTTTCGGTCGAATCGTTGACCTGAGCGATATCCGACAGGCGCACCGCCGCGCCATTGCGATAGGCGATGATCAAGCTTTGGTATTGCTGCGCCTTGCTCGCCTGGTCGTTGGTGTAGATCTGATAATTCTGGCCGTTCTGTTGGATCGTTCCTTTCGGCGCGTGGGCGTTGGCCGAGGCCAGCGCGGCGCGGACGTCCTCGAGGGCGATGCCGTAATTGGCGAGCGCCTGCGGATTGAGTTCGACGCGCACCGCGGGCAGCGAGCTGCCGCTGACATCGACTTCGCCGACGCCGGTAATCTGCGACAGCTTCTCTTGGATCACCGTGTCGGCGGCGTCGTAGATCTGACCGCGCGTCAGCGTCGTCGAGGTCAGCGCCAGGATCATGATCGGCGCGTCGGCCGGATTGACCTTGCGATAGGTTGGATTGCTGCGCAGGCTGGTCGGCAGATCGGCGCGAGCGGCGTTGATCGCCGCCTGCACGTCGCGCGCCGCACCGTCGATATCGCGATCGAGGCCGAATTGCAGGGTGATGCGCGCCGAGCCCACCGAGCTCGACGAGGTCATCTCCGTCACATCGGCGATCTGGCCGAGATGGCGCTCGAGCGGCGTCGCCACGGTCGAGGCCATGACCTGCGGACTGGCGCCCGGCATCTGCGCGCGCACCGAGATGGTCGGGAAATCGACCTGGGGCAGCGGCGACACCGGCAGCGAATCAAACGCGACGATGCCGGCGAGCGCGATGCCCAGCGTCAGCAGCGTCGTCGCGATCGGCCGTTTGACGAAGGCGCTGGAGAAGCTCATGTATCTGGCCCCTGATGCTCGTCCGCGTCGTCCGGATCGGGTTCTGGGAAATAGCGCGCGAGCCGCCGTCCCATGCGATCGAAGGCAAGATAGATCACCGGCGTGGTGAAGAGCGTGAGCAACTGGCTGAGCAGCAGGCCGCCGACGATGCTGATGCCGAGCGGCTGGCGCAGCTCATAGCCGGTACCGGTGCCGAGCATGAGCGGCAAGGCGCCGAGGATTGCGGCCATGGTCGTCATCAAGATCGGCCGCAAGCGCAAGAGGCAGGCTTGATGGATCGCCTCGCGCGGCGGCTTGCCCTCGTTGCGCTCGGCATCAAGCGCGAAGTCGATCATCATGATCGCGTTTTTCTTGACGATGCCTATCAGCAGCACGATGCCGATGATGGCAACGACGCCGAGATCGTCGCCGAACAGCATCAGACTGAGCAGCGCGCCGATACCGGCCGACGGCAAGGTCGAGAGGATCGTCACCGGATGGATGAAGCTCTCATAAAGAACGCCGAGGACGATGTAGACGATGATGATCGCGGCAACGATGAGGAACACTTCGTTGCTGAGCGCCGCCTGGAAGGCCGAAGCCTCGCCCTGGAACGACGTGGCGACGCTTGCCGGCAGGCCAATCTGTTGCTCGGCTTTCTTCACGGCATCGACCGCCGCGCCGAGCGAGGTGCCCGATGCGAGATTGAACGACACCGTGTTCGCCGGGAACTGGCCGAGGTGATTGATCTGCAGCGGCGCCGTCTCGATGCGGGTCGACGCGATCGCCGAAAGCGGGACCTGCCCACTGCTCGCGACCGAGGACGGCAGGTAGATCGCGCCGAGGGAGTCGAGGCTGTTCTGCAAACCCGGATCGGTCTCGAGGATCACCCGGTATTGATTGCTCTGGGTGAAAATCGTCGAGACGATGCGCTGCCCGAAAGCATCGTAAAGCGCGTTGTCGATCGTCGCCGGGGTAATGCCGAAGCGACCGGCGGTGTCGCGATCGATTTGGACATAGGCCGAAAGCCCATTCTCCTGCAGGTCGCTGGCGACATCCTGAAATTCCGGCATCGCCGCCATGGTGCTGACCACCTTCGGCACCCATTGCGCCAACTCGGTCGGGTTCGCGTCTTCGAGGATGAAGCGATATTGCGTGCGGCTGACCGTGGCGTCGATCGACAGATCCTCGACCGGCTGCATATAAAGCGAGATGCCGCTGATATTCGCCACCGATTGCTCGATGCGCCGGATGACGGTGCTGACATCGTCGCGCTCGGACGGATCCTTGAGATTGATGAGGATGCGGCCGCTGTTCAGCGTGACATTGGTGCCGTCGACGCCGATATAGGAGGACAGGCTGTCGACCGCCGGATCTTTCAGGATAACGTCGGCGATCGCCTGCTGCCGCTCGCCCATCGCCTGGAAGGAAATCGATTGCGGCGCTTCGGTGATGGCCTGGATGAAGCCCGTGTCCTGAACCGGGAAAAACCCCTTCGGAATGTAGATATAGAGCACGACTGTCAGCGCCAGGGTAACGAGCGCGACGAGCAGGAACAGCACTTGGCGATCGAGCACCCAGTTGAGCGACCGATCGTAGCCGCGCATCAGCCAATCGAAGGTTTTGCGGTTATAGCGCTCGAACGCGTTTTCTGTTTCCTCGTTGGTGCGCTTGAGAATGCGCGCGCAGAGCATCGGCACGAGGGTCAGCGACACGCCGGCGGAGATCAGAATGGTGACCGCCAGCGTGACAGCGAATTCGCGGAACAGCCGGCCGACAACATCGCCCATGAAGAGCAGCGGAATCAGCACCGCGATCAGCGATACCGTCAACGACACGATGGTGAAGCCGATCTGCTCCGCGCCTTTGAGCGCGGCGCGCATCGGCGAATCGCCTTCCTCGATATAGCGCGCGATGTTCTCGATCATCACGATCGCGTCGTCGACGACGAAGCCTGTCGCGATGGTGAGCGCCATCAGCGAGAGATTGTTGAGGCTGTAGCCCAGGAGATACATCGCGCCGAACGTGCCGACGAGCGATAACGGCACCGACAGGCTGGGGATGATGGTCGCGCGCCAAGTGCGCAAGAAGAGGAAGATTACCAAGACGACGAGCAAGACCGCGAGGAGCAGCTCGAACTCGACATCGCGCACCGAGGCGCGGATCGTGTTGGTGCGGTCGGTCAGAACCTGAACGTCGATCGAGGCCGGCAGCGAGGCTTGCAGCTTCGGCAGCAAGGTCTTGATGCTGTCGACGACCTGAATGACGTTCGCGCCCGGCTGGCGCTGGATGTTCACAATCACGGCCGGCGTGCGGTTGGCCCAGGCGGCGAGCTTTTCGTTCTGGGCGCCGTCGACGATCTTCGCCACATCGGCGAGATGGACCGGGCTACCGTTTTTATACGCGATGACGAGGTTGCTGTAGGCGGCGGCGTTCTGCAGCTGGTCGTTGGCGTTGATCGTATAGGCGCGCGTCGGCCCGTCGAAATTGCCTTTCGGCGTGTTGACATTGGCGTTGCTGATCGCGCTGCGCAGATCGTCGATGTTGAGACCGTAAGCCGCGAGCGCGCGGATATTCGCCTGAATGCGCACCGCCGGCCGGAGCCCGCCGCTGATGCTGACGAGGCCGACGCCGGGCATCTGCGAGATTTTTTGCGCGAGGCGCGTATCGGCCATGTCCTCGACCTGCGGCAGTGGCATGGTCTTGGAGCTGAGCGACAGCGCGAGGATCGGCGCGTCGGCGGGATTGACCTTGGCATAGATCGGCGGCGCCGGTAGATCGGACGGTAGGAGATTGCCGGCTGCGTTGATCGCGGCCTGCACTTCCTGCTCGGCGATATCGAGGCTGATGTTGAGGCTGAACTGCAGCGTGATCACCGAGGCGCCGGCCGAGCTGGTCGACGTCATCTCGTTGAGACTCGGCATCTGCCCTAACTGCACCTCGAGCGGCGCCGTCACCGACGAAGTCATCACATCCGGGCTGGCGCCGGGATAGAAAGTCTGCACCTGAATGGTCGGATAATCGACCTCGGGCAAAGCGGCGAGCGGCAGGAACTGGAACGAGACCAGGCCCATCAGCAACACCGCCAGCATCAGCAGCGAGGTTGCGACCGGCCGCAGGATGAACGGGCGCGAGGGGCTCATCGATTAGAAATCCGCGCGGCGCCGCCGCGAGCGTTCATTGACCGCGGCCGCCACCGCCGCCGCGCCGCGATCCACCGGACCGCGAGTTGTCCGACGGCGCGGATTGATCCGGCGTCGCCGGAGCGGGCTGCGCCGGCGCGGCCGATGGCGATGTCGTATCCGGCGTCGTCGTGCTGTTCCCGGGAGCCGTCGTATTCGGGTTTTGGCTCGGCACCTTGGGGCTTTCCGGACGCAACGCGACTTTCGCATTGTCCTTCAACTTGTCGGCGCCATCGACCACGACTTGTGTGCCGACCGCGATACCCGATGTCACCGCGGTGCTTTCGCCTTGCACAGGTCCGATCTTGATCGGCGTGACCTTCACGGTGGCCGTCGCCGCCGCGTTGTCCTGCTTGCCGGCGCTGTTCCGCTTGCCTGTGTCGTCGTCCTGCTTCCCGGAGGTGTCGGCATTGACGACATAGACGAAGGTGCCCGGCGCGCCGCGCTGCACCGCCGCGGTCGGCACGACCGTCGTGTCGTGCAGCGTATCGACGAGGACCTGCACGTTGACGAACTGATTCGGGAACAGCACGCCGTCGCTGTTGTCGAATTGCGCGCGCATCTTGACCGTGCCGGTCGTCGTATCGATCTGGCTGTCGACCGCGGCGAGCGTGCCGGTCGCGAGCTTGTTCGTGTTGCTGCGGTCGTAAGCCGTGACCTGCAAGGTCGCACCTGCGCTCATGCGCTTCATGATCGCCGGCAGATCGTCTTCCGGCAGGCTGAAGGTCACGGTGATCGGATGCAATTGCGTCAGGACGACGAGGCCGTTGGCATCATTGGCCGTGACATAGTTGCCGAGATCGATCTGGCGCAACCCAACGCGTCCATTGATCGGCGCAGTGACACTGGTATACGCGAGATTGAGCTTTGCCGCATCGACTGCACCCTGATCGACTTTGGCCTGCGCGGTGTATTGATTGACGAGATGCGCCTGGTCGTCGACCGTCTGTTGCGCGATCGAATCCTGCTTGGCGAGAATCTGGTAGCGCGCGAGATCGGACTGCGCCTGCTTGAGCAGCGATAGGTCCTTCGCCTGCGTTCCCTCGGTTTGCTCGAGCGCGGCTTGGAAGGGCCGCGGATCGACGATCACGAGCAGATCGCCCTGCTTCACCATCTGGCCTTCCTTGAAGGCGATCTGGGTGATCTGTCCGCTGATCTGGCTGCGGACGGTGACGGTCGCCAAGGGCGTGACCGTGCCGAGCGCATTATAGGTGATGTCGATGTTGCCGGTTGTTACAGGCGACGCTACCACCGGGAAGGGAGTATTAAGCCCGGCTCTTCCTCCCCCGGTGCCGCTGCCCGTTCGGTGATAAAGCCACCAGACCCCTGCCAATGCCAGCAGCACGGCGAGCGCAATCCAAGCAGCTCGCCGCCACGAAGGCGCGCCTGTCGGCAGAGAGGTGATGCGGACGTCTCTCATTCTTATCCCGCGGGAGGTTAATGCATGGAAAGGTCGATGGGCGCAACAAAGCTTTATAGGCCCCGCGGCGCCGGGCCCTCCCCGTCCGCGACCGTCGGAAAGGCTTACAATAAACCATAAGCGGTGTCCGCGTGCTTCTCACAAGGCCTTGAAATAAAAACACATAATGAGTCTGGCCCCGGTCTTGCTCAGAAGGGAGCAGCTTGTCGTTCAAATGACAGGAGAGGAAGATGAGCCGAGGCCCAGGGCGCGTTGAGCGCGCCATTAAAGCGGCGTTTGATGCAGAGCCGACTCGCGTGTTCACCACCGAGTATCTCTGCACCCATGTGTACGCCGGTGCGACCAAGATCGAAAAGAAGCATCGCGTTTCTCTCATACGCGCTGCGAAGCGAGTTCTTCAGCGCGAGCACAACTGGCGCATGACCCGAACACACATGCCGGGCGCTCCGTTCCTTTTTTTCAATGGGACGGTCGCAGAGCACGCCGAGATCGGCGGACCGCAGGGCTTCCGCCATATCCCGAGCGATACGCGGCACGCGCCGATGCTGGCGCGCGCCGATGAGATGAAGGTCTAAGACGGCGATTTCGTCGGCGCGGCCGCGGCAGCCGGTGGCTGGTTCCACCAGCCGCCGCCGAGCGCGACGAAAAGCTGTGCCGAATCGAGGTACCGCTGCGCTTCGGCGCGGGCGAGACCGAGCCGCGCCTGTTGCAGCTGGCGCTGCGCGTCCAACACTTGCAGCAACGTCGCGTTGCCGAGCTGGAAGCTTTTGCGCGTGAGATCGACGGTCGAACCCGCCGATTGCACCGCCGTCTGTTCGGCCGAGAGCTGCTCCGCATCGTGCGCGAGCGCATCGAGCATGTCCGCAACCTGAGCGAACGCGCTCAGCACCGTTTGCTCATACGTCGCGACGCCGGCATCGTATGCATCCAGCGCCTCGCGCTTTTGCGCCTGGAGCGAGCCGCCGTGGAAGATCGGCGCCGCCATATTGGCGGCAACCGCCCAGACATTGCTGAGCGGATCGAAAATCCGCTCCGGCTTCAGGAACGTCTGCATGACGTCCGCGGTCAGCGTGAATTGGGGATAAAGCGCCGCGTTCGCAACACCGACGGCCGCGGCGCCGGCACGGAACTGCGCTTCTGATTCGAGGATGTCCGGCCGCTGGCGCACCAGCGCCGACGGCAGGCTCACCGGCATTTCCGCGGGCAGCGTCATCTGCTCGAGCGTGAAATCCGGGGCCTGCCAATTTGCCGGCGTCTTGCCGACGATGACGGCGAGCGCGTGCTGGGCGACGCTCATCTGCTGGCGCAGCGGCGGCAGCAGCGTGCGATCGGTCGCGAGCTGCGCATTCGCGGTCTGAATATCGAGATCGGTCCCGGCGCCCGCCTTCACCAGATTCTGCACCAGCTGCAGATTGGTCTGATCGTCGGCGAGCATGTCGTTGACGGCTTTGATCTGCGCGTTGAGCGAAGCGATGGTGACCGCTTCGGTCACGGCGCTGCCGGTCAGGGTCAGATAAGCGGCTTTGAGCTCGTGGTTCTGAAAATCTTCCAGCGCCTGCAGCCGCTCGACCTCGTGGCGGCGCGGGCCGGCCGGATTGAAATTGTAGCTGACCGTCGGCCCGAGCGAGTAGGTGTTGAACTCCTTCGGCGGAAACAGCTGAATGCCGAAAGCTTGGAAATTATTGCGCTGGCGCTCGACGCTCGCATTGAAATCGACTTGCGGATAGAGGCCGCCGGCGGCAACTAGCACCGCTTCATGCGACGCGGCGAGATTGGCCTGCGCTACGACCAGATTACGATTGCCGGCGACCGCCTGGGTGATCAGCGCGTCGAGCGCGGGCGATCTGAACAATCCCCACCACTGGCCCGGGATATCCTTGCCCACGGCAAAATGCTGATCGGAGCCTGCGTCGCCGACCGAGGGAACGGCTGGCGCGCCGCCCGGCGTGAAGCCGGCATCCGTCGCGAGTTTCGGCGCGGTCGTCGACGGCTCCGAGTCGCAACCAGCGAGCAAAAATGCAGCCGCGAGGCCCACCAATTTGAACGGCGCCAATTTGATAAGCATGCTTCTCATAAGCTTGCTCTAGAGCCTCCTGCCATTTCGCACAAGCGAAACCGCCTCATAGCTCATTTGCACTAAACGCGTGAAAGACGGCGGAAAGCCGGCCGACCCAACCGGGATCGCCTGCAGCTCAACGCGGCAGGTCGGAGGTCCCCATCAGATACTCGTCGACCGCCTGGGCGCATTGGCGGCCCTCGCGGATCGCCCACACGACCAGCGATTGCCCGCGGCGGGCGTCGCCGCAACCGAACACCTTGTCGACGGAACCGCGGTAGTTGTTGGTGTCGGCCTTGATGTTGCCGCGCGGATCGAGCGCGAGGCCAAGCTCTTCGATCGCGCCGGTCTTCACCGGATGCACGAAGCCCATCGCCAGCAACACCAGATCGGCTTTGATCTCGAAGGCGCTGTCGGGCACTTCTTCCATCAGCGGACGGCCCTCGTTGCTGGTCCGCCACTCGGCGCGCACCGAGGCAAGACCGGTCACGTGACCGTCCTTGCCGGTGAAGGACTTGGTCGCTACCGACCAATCGCGCTTGACGCCTTCCTCGTGCGAACTCGAGGTGCGCAGCTTCATCGGCCAATCCGGCCAGGTCATCAGCTTGTCTTCGTGCTCGGGCGGCATCGACAGGATTTCGATCTGCGTGACCGATTTGGCGCCGTGCCGGTTCGAGGTGCCGATGCAGTCGGAGCCGGTATCGCCGCCGCCAATCACGAGCACGTGCTTTCCAGTCGCCATGATATCGGCGCCGTTGACCTTTTCGCCGCCGACGCGCCGGTTCTGCTGCGTGAGGAAATCCATCGCGTAATGGATGCCGTTAAGCTCGCGGCCCGGCACCGGCAGATCGCGCGGAACCTCCGAGCCGAGCGCCAGCACCACGGCGTCATAGCGCGCCATGAGATCGGCCATCTTGCGATTGACGCCGATATGCGTGTTGGGATGGAACTCGACGCCTTCGGCGCGCATCTGCGCGATGCGGCGATCGATGACGTTCTTCTCGAGTTTGAAGTCGGGAATGCCGTAGCGCAGCAAGCCGCCGATACGCGCATTCTTCTCGAACACGGCAACGGTGTGGCCGGCGCGCGCGAGTTGCTGCGCGCAAGCAAGACCCGCCGGACCCGAGCCAACGACGGCGACGCGTTTGCCGGTGCGATGCGAGGGCACCAGCGGCTCGACCCAGCCTTCGGCCCAACCGCGCTCGATCAACGATTGCTCGATCGTCTTGATCGTGACCGGCTGGTCAATGAGGTTGAGCGTGCACGAGGCTTCGCACGGCGCCGGGCAGATGCGCCCGGTGAAATCCGGGAAGTTGTTCGTGCGATGCAGCGCCGCGAGCGCGCTGCGCATGTCGTTGCGGTAGGTCAGGTCGTTCCAATCCGGAATCAGATTGTTGACCGGACAGCCGGTGTGGCAATAGGGCGTGCCGCAATCCATGCAGCGCCCGCCTTGGCGGCGCAGCTCGTCGTCCGGCAGCGGCCGGATGAATTCCTGATAATGCTTGAGCCGGTCGTCGACCGGTTCGTAAGACCGGTCACGACGCTGATACTCAAGAAAGCCAGTGGGCTTTCCCATTTATTCGGCTGCCCCGACTGCGACGCTGACATCCGGTCGCTCGGTGGCGCGGGTGCGCGCCTGGATTTGCTGCAAGGCGCGCCGGTACTCGACCGGCATCACCTTCACGAATTTGGAGCGATAGCGCTCCCAATGCGCAAGGATCTCCTTGGCCTTCGGGCTCTGCGTGAAGGTCGCATGGCGCCAAACAAGGCTATGCAACAGCTTCGCGTCGCTCTGCGTCAGGCTGTGAACGACGTCGACGAGGCCATGCGCCTCGAGATCGCCGCCACGATGCTCCAGCGCCTCGATCTGCTCGTCCTGAGCCGCCAACGGCTCAAGATCGACCATCGCGAGGTTACAGCGTTGCTGGAACTTGCCGTTCTCGTCGAGCACGAAAGCGACACCGCCGCTCATGCCCGCCGCGAAATTGGTACCGGTCTCGCCGAGAACAACGACGATGCCGCCCGTCATGTATTCGCAGCAATGCGCGCCGGCGCCTTCGACGACCGCGACCGCGCCGGAATTGCGCACCGCGAACCGCTCGCCGGCGACGCCGCTGAAATAGCATTCCCCCGCGATTGCACCGTAGAGCACGGTGTTGCCGACGATGATCGATTTATCGCGCTCGAGCTTGCTGTCCTTGGACGGATAGATGACGACGCGGCCGCCGGAAAGACCCTTGCCGACGTAGTCGTTGCCCGCGCCTTCGAGCTCGAAGGTGACGCCCCGCGCGAGGAACGCGCCGAAGCTCTGACCCGCGGTGCCGGTGAAGCGTGCGCGGATCGTGCCGTCGGCAAGGCCGCGATCGCCGAAGCGCTTGGCGATCTCGCCCGAGAGCATCGCGCCGACCGTGCGGTTGACGTTGCGGATCGGCAGATCGAGCGCGACCTTCTCGCCCTTCTCGATCGCGGCTTTGGCGCCGGCGATGAGCTGGTGATCGAGCGCGTGCTCGAGATGATGATCCTGCGTCTCGGTTTGATAGAGCTTCGTGCCGGCCGGAACTTGCGGCTGATAAAGCACCCGCGACAAATCGATCCGACGGGCCTTCGGATGATCGATGTCCTTGCGCTGCTTCAGTCTGTCGACACGGCCGATCATCTCGTTGAACGTGCGGAAGCCGAGCTTCGCCATGTATTCGCGCACCTCTTCGGCGACGAACATGAACAGCGCGACGACATCGTCCGGCGTGCCGTTGAAGCGGCGGCGCAATTCCGGATCCTGCGTCGCGACGCCGACTGGGCAGGTGTTGAGATGACACTTGCGCATCATGATGCAGCCCGCGGCGATAAGCGCGGCGGTGGCAATGCCGAACTCGTCGGCGCCGAGCATCGCACCGATCACGACTTCACGGCCGGAGCGGATGCCGCCGTCGACCTGCACCGCGATGCGATTGCGCAGGCCATTCGAAACCAGCGTCTGATGCGTCTCGGCCAAGCCGACTTCCCACGGCTCGCCGGCATGATGGATCGAGCTCAGCGGCGATGCGCCGGTCCCACCCTCGTGGCCCGAGATCGTGACGTGATCGGCATAGGCCTTGGCGACGCCGGCCGCGATCGTGCCGACGCCAAGCTCGGAGACGAGCTTCACGCTGACACGCGCGTCCTTGTTCGCGTTCTTCAGGTCGTGGATGAGCTGCGCCAGATCCTCGATCGAATAGATGTCGTGGTGCGGCGGCGGGGAGATGAGTCCCACGCCAGGCACGGAATAACGCGTGCGCGCGATCCAATCATCGACCTTGTGGCCGGGCAGCTGACCGCCCTCGCCCGGCTTCGCGCCCTGCGCCATCTTGATCTGCAGATCGGTGGCGTTGACGAGATACTCGATGTTGACGCCGAAGCGGCCCGAGGCGACCTGCTTGATCGCCGAGCGCATCGAATCGCCGTTCGGCATCGGGTCGTAGCGCTGCGGGTCCTCGCCGCCCTCGCCCGTGTTCGAGCGGCCGCCGAGGCGGTTCATGGCGATGGCGAGCGTCGTATGCGCTTCCCACGAGATCGAGCCGAAGGACATCGCGCCGGTCGCGAAACGCTTGACGATCTCTTTCGCCGGCTCGACCTCGCTGAGCGGGATCGGCTGCGGTGCATACTCGAAATCGAGTAAGCCGCGCAGCGAGATCAGGGCTTCGTCCTGCTCGCCGACGATGCGCGTGTATTCCTTGAACTTGCGGTAGTTGTTGCCGCGCACCGCGTGCTGCAGCAGCGACACGGTCTTCGCGTTCCAGGCATGCTCTTCGCCATGGATGCGGAACGCGAGCTCGCCGCCCGGATCGAGCGCGTCGCGATAATTCGGCGCGTCGCCATAGGCGATGCGATGACGGCGCACCGTCTCTTCCGCGATTTCGTCGAGACCGACGCCGCCGATCGCCGACACCGTACCGGTGAAATACTTGTCGAGGAATTCGGCGTTGAGGCCGATCGCATCGAAGATCTGGGCGCCGCAATAGGATTGGAAGGTGCAGATGCCCATCTTGGACATCACTTTGAGGATGCCCTTGGCGATCGCCTTGATATAGGCCTCGTGCGCCTCGCCCTCGGTCAGGTCCTTGTCGAACTCGTGCCGCAGCGAGGAAAGCGAGTTGAAGGCGAGATAAGGATTGATCGCTTCCGCACCGAAGCCGGCGAGCAGGCAGAAATCATGCAGCTGCCGCGCCTCGCCGGTCTCGACGACGAGACCGACCTCGGTACGCAAGCCGCCGCGTATCAGATGATGATGCACGGCTGCGACCGCGAGCAGCGACGGGACCGCGACGCTGTCCGGACCGATCAGGCGATCGGACAGAACGATGATGTTGTGGCCGCCGCGCACCGCTTGCTCGGCTTTGGCGCAAATCGCCTCGAGCGCGGGGCGCATGCCCTCGGCGCCGCCGGATGCTGCGTAGCACATCGAGATCGTCGAGGTGCGGAACGTGCCCCCGGTGTTATCCTCGATGCGCCGGATCTTCTCGAGATCGACATTGGTGAGGATCGGCTTGTGCAACTCGAGGCGGATATGCTTGCCGCCGGTTTCGAGGTCCAAAAGGTTCGGCCGCGGCCCGACGAGCGAGACCAGCGACATGACCAGCGCCTCGCGGATCGAATCGATCGGCGGGTTGGTCACTTGCGCGAAACGCTGCTGAAAATAGTCGAAGAGCAGTTTTGGACGCTTCGAAAGCACCGCGAGCGGCGTGTCGCGGCCCATCGAGCCGACCGTGTCTTCACCCGACAACGCGATCGGCTTCAGGAAGAAATTGATGTCTTCCTGCGTATAACCGAAGGCTTGCTGGCGATCCAAGAGCACGCTGCGCGGCGGCGCCATCGGCGCGACTTCATCAGGCAAGCTCTCGATACGGATCTGCGTCTTATCGAGCCATTGCTGATAGGGCTTCGCCGTCGCGATGTCGGATTTCAGCTCGTCATCGTCGATGATGCGCTGACGTTCCAGATCGACGAGCAGCATCTTGCCCGGCTCGAGGCGCCATTTGCGGACGATGCGCTCTTCCGGAATCGGCAGCACGCCGGCTTCCGACGCCATCACGACGAGATCGTCGTCGGTGATCAGGAAGCGTGCCGGACGCAAACCATTGCGGTCGAGCGTCGCGCCGATCTGGCGCCCGTCGGTGAAAGCGAGCGCGGCCGGGCCGTCCCACGGCTCCATCAGCGCGGCATGATATTCGTAGAAAGCGCGCCGGTCGGGATCCATCAGCGGATTCTCGGACCACGCTTCCGGCACCAGCATCATCAGCGCATGCGACAGCGGATAGCCGCCCGCGACCAAGAGTTCGAGGCAGTTGTCGAGCGTCGCCGAATCCGAATTGCCGTCGCCGATCAGCGGCCACAGCTTTTCGAGATCGTCGCCCAAGAGCTTCGACGTCATCGAGTGACGCCGCGCCATCATCCAATTGATGTTACCGCGCAGTGTGTTGATTTCGCCGTTGTGGGCGAGATAGCGGAACGGATGGGCGAGCTCCCAAGTGGGGACCGTGTTGGTCGAGAAGCGCGCATGCACCAGCGCCAACGCGGATTCGGCGCGCTCGTCATGCAGGTCCTTGTAGAAATGCGATAGCCGCTCGGCGATCACCATGCCCTTGTAGATCACGGTGCGGGTCGAGAGGCAGACGATATAGAACGCGCCCTGATCGGGCAGATTGCGCGAGCGCAGTTCCTTATGCGACTGCTTGCGAATGACGTAGAGCTTGCGCTCCAGCGCATCGGCATCGGCGCAATTGGCGCCGCGCGCGATGAAGACCTGGCGAATGACCGGCGCGTTTGGGCGAATGCTGTCGCCGAGCTCGTCGGGGTTCACCGGCACGTCGCGCCAGCCGAGCAGGGCCTGGCCTTCGGCGGCGATGAAATGCGCCATCACCTCTTCGCAGGCGCGGCGCGTCTCGGGATCGCGCGGCAGGAACACCATGCCGACGCCGTAAGCGCCCGGCTCAGGCAGATTGAACTTGAGGCGCTCGGCCTCGGCGCGGAACAGACGATCGGGGAGCTGAATCAGAATGCCGGCGCCATCCCCCGCCAGCGGATCGGCGCTCACCGCCCCGCGATGGGCGAGGTTGTGCAGAATCTCGATGCCCTGGGCCAGAATCCCATGGCTCTTACGGTTCTTGATATTCGCAATAAAGCCGACGCCACACGCATCGTGCTCATAGCGAGGATCGTAGAGTCCTGGCCTCGCCTGCATCCCTCGACAACCCCTTCCTTTTGCCCCTTTGCCGCAGACACCTCCGCAGCCGTGCCGCGTCGCGCGCGGCTCCCCAAAACAGCATCGTGGCAGGGGCCGGACGAGTCAAGAAGTACGTCAGCGGGGCTGACCGAAATTTGGAACTTTCGGGCGGAAAAATCTAGAGGAGGCCGAGAAATTTTCCCATCGACTGGAAGATGATGCCAAACGAAAGACCGTAACCCGGCAAAACAGACGCAAACATTGCGCCAAAAACGCCCAGTGCGATCCCGTCTTCAACGGCGCTGATGCCGCGCGTGTCCGAAAGAAGCTCAGTGATGATTTGGCGCATTCTTCGTACCTCGAAGCTGACGCCACAATATTTAGTAACTTATAAGATAAAAGCAAAGCGAAATCGGCTAAAATTTGAGCAAAATCGCCCATTAATATTTACAGATACTTAGCCATGATCGAACGTGTGTTGCCCGAGTTCAGCGCCAAGCGCAAGCACGGCATCGAGTAGCGCGTCGATATCCTCGGGCTGGATGCGGTGATTGATCAGGCAGGCGCGGATCGCGAGGTGCCCGCCGATCGTCGTGGTCGAGGGCGCGGCGATGCCGCGCTCATGCAACTCGGACACGATCTCGGCGTTGAGCTTGTCCGCGTCCATACCGCGGTAGCGAAAGCAAACGATGTTGAGCGACGCGGGCGACAGCAGCTCCAGGCGCGACTCGTCGGCAATTCGGCGCTCGAGATAGCGTGCGAGTTCGCAGCTACGCGCGATCTCGGCACCGATACGCTCGCTGCCATAGGCTTTCAGCGTGAACCAGGTCTTCAGCGCCCGGAAGCCGCGCGACAGATCGGGACCGAAATCGCACGGCCAGGGCGAGCCGCCGGCAAGGCCCCTCGCCTCGCGCCGCAGGTAAGCGGCCGGCGTCGCGAAAGCGGCGCGATGCTTCTCGCTGTCGCGTACCAGGATGAAACCGGCGTCGTAGGGAATCTGACCGAATTTGTGAAAATCGAAGGCGATCGAATCCGCACGCGCGATGCCGTTGAAGCGCGCACGCAGCTCCGACGACAGCATCGCCAGGCCGCCGAGCGCGCCATCGATGTGAAACCAGAGCTTTTCGTCGCGCGCCAACGAGGCAAGCGCATCGAGATCGTCGATCGCGCCGGTATCGACCGTGCCGGCATTACCGACGAGAAAGAAAGGCATCGCCCCGGCGGCCCGATCTTGCGCGATCATCGCGCGCAACGCGGCGAGATCGATGCGATGCGCATCATCGGTCGGAATGAGACGGAGCGCGTCGCTGCCGAAGCCGGCGAGCTCCATCGCCTGGCCGATGCAGCCATGCGCCGCCGCCGAAACATAAGCGGTGAGTTTTTGGCCCGACGCAGCGATGCTGTCGCGCCGCGAGGCCGCGCCGAGCGTATCGGTGCATGCCACCCGGACGGCAATAAAATTCGCGATCGACGTGCCAGTAACGAAGATGCCGCTCGCGGTGTCGGGAAAGCCGAAGAGTTCGGCCGACCAGCGTGCGATCTGGCGCTCGACCTCGATTGCCGCGTGATCGCGGCCGCCGCAATTGGCGTTCATCCCGGCGGCGAGCATCTCGGCGAGCGCGCCGATCGCAGTGCCGCCGCCTTGCACCCAACCCATGAAGCGCGGATGGGTATTGCCGGCGGCGTAAGGTTGAATGCGCGTTTGGAAATCCCGATAGATGGCGTCGAGCGGCGTCGCTTCTTTCGGCAGGGCTTCGTTGAAGCTCGCCCTCACCGCATCCGGCAGCTTCGTCCAGACCGGCTGCCCGCGCAGCTGCGCCATCTGATCGAGCATGTCATCGAGCATGCGGTGCCCGAGCGCACGCAGCTCATGCCAATTTTCGGGATCAAGCGTCGGGCCAGGTTTCGGTCGGCCCGGATCGCTCATGCGATGGAGAGTTTCTTCGCCGCGGGACGCCCATTCGCAGAAGGACGCCGGGCGCAATCCTTCAGCATCGCCGCGAAATCGGCGAAGACCTTGCGCATCTGCGTGACTTTGTACGGAAACACGGTGGGCGAATCCATGTTGTGGACGATCATCGCGATATCCGCCTCGAAGAGCAAGAGGCTGCCTTCGGCAGTTTGCGCACAATCGATCCCGAAATAGTCGAGATCGACGCGATCCGCGATGCCGGCGAGCGCCGCCTGGTGGCGCTTGGCGAATTCGAGAGCGAAGCCGGTCATGAACCGTTCTTCCTCGATCTTCTTCGCCGGGCTCTCGGCCATGCCGGCGTTGAGATAGTAGATCATCCACTGATCGGCGATCGCCATATGGCAGGCATAGGGCTGACCGGCGATGAAGACGATGCGGTATTTGCGGAAGAGCCCGTCCGGGCTGCGATAATCGACGAAGCGCGAGATATAGAAGCCGCGCTCTTGCCGCTCGGCGAGATAGCGCGTCAGCGCCGCCGCATCATCGATTTTCTGCAGGCCGCGGCCGGCGTGAGAGTCGAGCGGCCGTACGATGAGCGGGAACGCGCCGTCGGAGAGATAGGTGGCGAGCTGGGCGCGGCCGGTGGCGATTTCGCTCAACGTAGTGCGATCGATGCGCGCCGTCGCCGGCATGACAAGGCCGGCCACGTCTTTCATCAGCTTGTGCAAACGCTCGCGCGACAGCGCGGCGATCTGCTCGGGCATGTTCAGCACCGGCTTCGGCCAGGACGGCAACACGCGCTCGAGCTCGGCGAGCACCGCGCGATTGCCGTCGGCTTCGCAGGCCGTGACGATGGCAAGATCGTGCTCGGGCAGCTTGTCGGGCAGTGGCTGGCCGGGAACGATGTAGAGGGTCGAGAGCGCGATATCCGAGCCGTCGAGCAGGAACTCGAGCGGCGTGTTGTTGCCGACATCGCCGGGCGCGGCGAGGGCGAGCAGCCGCAGCGCGGGCTTTTCAACGTTGCACGGCGTGTGGAAGACCTGCCGCATGGTCAGCGCTTCGCTTTGGCGCGCGACGCCGTCTTGTTCGTTGCCGAACAGCTGCTCGATGGTCGAAAGGTCCATCAGCGCCGCGGCGTTCGCGGGCTCGAAAATATATTTATCGAGAAGCTGGCTGTGCAGCGGTGCGAGGTCGATGCCGTCGAAAGCCATCTTCGAGAGTTTCGCGATGCCCAGCGGCTGGTCGACCGGCTGCTGCCAACGCAGCGATGGCGACGACGGTTGCCCGAAAAGATCGATCATGCGGCACTCGCACGGTTATTTGTGGGGGCTTGAGCCACCCTGTAGGCCGGCTCGATCATGTCGTAGTAGCGGACCAGCAGCGCGAGCTTTTCGACGATCGCGCGAACCTGATCGAATTCGCCGCGCAGGCTTTCGCGCGCCGCGAGAAAGTCGTCGCGATGCCAGGTTTCGGAGACGACGCGCGCACCGGCGCTGATGCGCAGCGCGCCGAGCATTCCGCCCATGCCGTCGGGCACGCCGACCGGCTGGCCGATATGGCAGCGCCGCGCCGCGAGGAAACGCAGCATCGGCGGCAAGGTCGCCGGCAAAAGCGAGGCGACATCATCGTTGAGAGCGCGATAAAGGATCGAGGTTTCCGCCAGCCGCAGACGTTCGCCGCGGCGGTGCACGAAGAACGGGAAGATCGTGCGCGCGGCGAATTCCGCGTTGTCGAACGTCGCCGGCTCTTCTTCCGGCAGCTCCATCAGCTCGAGAGAGGGCTCGGCGGCGATGATCTGCGGCACGGTCTGCGCGAATTGGGTCAGCGCGAATTCGCGGAAGGAATCCGGCACGGCGTAATAGTCGCGCATCTCGGTGAGCGCGGCGCTCCACCGAAACATCGTGCCGAGGTTGAGCTGCGGCGGGAGCCCGTCGCGGATATTGGCGAACCGCGCCGGCCACTCGTAGCGGCCGGTATAGGCGCCCATGCCGTCGGCCACGTCGTCGATCGCCGCGCAGCGCTCGACCAGGTTCTGCGGAACGAGCAGCGCGCCGCTGAACGGCGCGCCCGTGAAGAATTTCGACCCCGTGATGAGAACCGGGAAGCCGCGATCGAGATACCAGCGGATGCGGGCGCGACCAAGCCGCGCTTGGCAGGCATCGATCACGATCATCACCTTGTCTTCGGCGGTATCGGCGATCCAGCGCAGGCAATCCTCGCTCGGCGAGCGCAGGCCGAATTTCGAGCTATCCATCGCCCAGAGCACGACGCGTTTGCCGGCGCTGACTTCGCGGGTGATGGTATGAATGATATCGGCGTCGATCGCGTCGACCGGCCGCAGCCGGCCCGCGGCATCGCGCAGCGGCACGCGCGCGCCGGTGACGCCATCGGCAAGGCCCGCGATCGGCTCGCCCTTGTCGACAGGAGCGCCTTGCGCTGTGACGGCGTTGAAATGCCGGCCGCGCGTCGCGTAGGTCGCGCCGCTGCCGGTTTCGTCGCAGGCGGCGATCAGGCTGACGAGGGGGGCGCCGAGCAAAGCGCGCGCCAGGAACAGCGCATGCATTTGCGAGTCGGTACCCGAGGGCGAGAACACGACCTCGCAATCGTTCTCGTCGAGATCGAGAATCTGTTTGAGCTCGATGCGCTGCCGCTCGATCTGCGCGTCGACGGCCCGATCGAATCCGATCAGCTGCGCCTCGCGCAGCAACACCTGGCGCGTGCCAGCGACGCCGGCATAGGCGCGTTCGGAAATCGAGGTCGCGGTCGAGGAAGCGAAGGTGAAGGCTTCGGGACGCGGATAGGGTCGGCAACCGTAGAAGTTGAGTTTGGTCGTGCAATCGAGGGCGAGCCGGGTATCGCCGCCACTGGCCAGGAGCCATTCGAGCGACGCAGATAACGGCCGCAAAGGGTCGATCAGACGAAGAAAAGCTTCGAACCCACGAGGATCATTCGGCATTCCCGGATGATCGCGCCGCTATGGTTAGCATTTTCTTAAATGTGGCCTAAATGTGGCGGCGCAAAAGCCACGCCGCGGTGAGGCCAAGGAGCGCCACAAGCGCCCCGACTAAAACGAAAAGAAGTTGAAATCCTGATAAGTTGGAAGTCACTCCTGCGAAAATAGGTCCGATTCCTTGCCCCAAAAACATGCCTGCCGAAAATAAGGCAAAAGTCGAACCCCGGGCCCGCGGCGCCAACTCGGTTGCCTGAGTCTGAAGCGTATTGTGCATCATGTAAAAGCCGAAACCGGCGACGATGAAAGCCAGCGCGACCCCGACCGGTCCCATCGGCACGGCGACGACAAAATAGGAAAAGCCGGCCATCAGCCCGCCGACCCGCAACATGTTCCACTGGCCGAGGACACGGATCATCTGGCGCACGACCGTGCCGTAGATCACCCCGCCGACCGCGAAACCGGCCAGCGCGACGCCCGCCGCGATCGGCCCGCCCGACCCTCGCTCGAGCAGCATCGCGCCGACGAAGGGAAAGACGCAGAAGAAGAACATGCCCTCGCTGAACACCGCGCCCAGCACGACGTAGGAGCTGCGGTTGCTGAGCACGGCGCGATACCCCTCGATCGCGCCGGTCAGGGTGAATTTGCGGATCACGTCGTTCTTGCTGTCGAGATAGCGGAAGACGATACCGCAAGAGCAGACCGCGATCGCGGTGACGACGCCGAAGACGGCGCGCCAGCCGAAGAAGGAGGCGATCACGCCGGCCACGGTCGCGCCGAACATCTGGCCGAAGATCGAGGCGACGAGATAGCGGCTGGTCGCGACCTGCCGCTCCGCCATTGCCGTGCGATCGCCGATCAGCGCGAGGCCGACCGGAAATATCCCGCCGGCAACGATACCGGCGATGACGCGCGACACCATCAGCGTCCAATAATTTGGGGCGAGTGAAGCGATCGCCGTCGAAACCGTGGTGATCGCGAGGCAAATCTTGATCAGCCGCGCCTTGCTGTAGGAATCGCCGAGCGGGCCGAGCACCGGCTGCATCGCGGCGTAGGGCAAGCCATAGGCGGAGACGAGCAGCGCCGCCTGCTGCACGGTGATGGAGAAATCGCTCGCCACCATGGTGATGATCGGATCGAAAGAGCGATAGGAGATCGATCCGGCGAAAGCGGCGACGCAGAGGACGAGGATCAGGCCCAATTCAGCCCCAACCTAATTCAACCAAGAGCGGCCTCGGCTGTCATCGGGGTATTTCCGCCACCGGTCAAGAAACATCGCCGCAAGGCCGCTTTGACCTTGGCGCAGGCCGTAGCCGCTCATATGCTTCGACCGCCCGCTCACCCCGCGACCACGCGGGTCTTCGCAAAGACGGGGGTTATAAGATCGGGGGGAATCGCACGATGAAAGCACGTTTTTTATCGCTCGTCGCCTCGCTCGGCCTCGGCGCTGCGCTTCTCTTGCCCACACCGCTCCGCGCCCAGCAATTGATCGACTCAACGACCGCGATCCCCGTTTTCGGCCTCGCCTTCATGGTCGAGATGTATGCGCAGGACGCGCACCTTTATCAGAAGCACGGCGTCAACATGAAGATGCTACAACTCAACGGCCTCGGCACGATCAACGCCGTGATCGCGGGCAGCATCGATTTCGGCCAGCCCTCCGGCGGCTCGGTGACGCGTGCCGCATCGCGCGGCCAGCCGCTGCTCGCCATCGTCATGCTCAACGAGCGCGTTCCGACCGAGGTGGTGCTGCGCAAGGATGTCGCCGACCAGCTCCATTTCGATCCCAAAGCGTCCTTGGCCCAACGCGCTGCCCTGCTCAAAGGCCGAACGATCGCCGTCGATTCGATCGCCTCGGTGATCGATGCGTATGTCGGCTTGCTCGCCAAGCAGGCGGGCTTCACGCATGACGACGTCCACGTCGCGCCGATGGAGCCGCCTTCGATGATCGCGGCGCTCAAGGCAAAGCAGATCGATGGCTTCGCGATGGCGCTGCCGTGGACAACGACCGCCGAGGTCGAGGGCACGGCGGTGATGTTGGCCAGCGGGCCGGCTGGCGATTCCATTGGCCTCTCCCCGTTTGCCGGATCGGCCGTGGTCGCCCAGCCCGCAACCTGCGAGAAGAAGCCGCAACTCTGCGAAGATGTCGCTCAAACCTTCAAGGAAGCGATCGCCGAGATGCACGCGCACCCCGATGCGGCGGAGGCGGTCATCGCCAAGCGGTTTCCGACCACCGATCCGAAAGTGCTGCACGCTGCGTTCCTGGCCGAACTCGCCATGACGCCGAACCCGCCCGTGCCCAGTGCGAGAGCGCTCGAGAACGCCGACAATTACAATGTTGCCGCCGGGCTGATGAAGCCCGAGGAGAAACTCTCCGACTACACTAAGCTGTTCACCGATAAATTTCTGAAATGAGGTCCCATCGATGACGATCCGTTCCCGCACTACCGCCCTCGCCCTCTCTGCCGCTTTGGGCGCCGCCGTCGCGGCCCAGCCTGCCGCCGCACAGCAAAAAGCCGAGCTGATGCAGTCGACGATGGCGATCCCGGTGACGAGCCTGGGCTTCATGATGGAATTCCTCGCGCAGGACATGCATTTCTACGAAAAGCATGGCGTTGCGATGAAGACGACACAGATCAACGGGCTCGGCTCGATCAACGCGCTGATTGCCGGCAGCGTCGATTTCGCCCAACCGTCGGGCGTATCGCTGACCCGCGCGGCGTCCAAGGGACAGAATCTTCTGGCGATCGTCCAACTCACCAACCGCATCGTCGTCCAAGTCGTGCTCCGCAAGGATATCGCCGGGGCCGGCGGCTTCGATCCCAAAGCACCGTTGGCCAAGCGCGCAGCGCTGCTCAAAGGCAAAACCATGGCCGTCGAATCGATCAACTCGATCATCGACGCTTATCTCGGCCTGCTCGCCAAGCAAGGCGGCTTCACGCATGACGACATGCACGTGGCGGCGATGGAGCCGCCCGAGATGATCACCGCCTTTGCCGCCAAGCGCATCGACGGCTTCGCCATGTCGCTGCCCTGGACCCTGCAGCCCGTCATCGAGGGCTCGGCGGTGATGTTGGCGAGCGGTCCCGATGGCGATACGGTCGGCCTCGATCCGTTCACGAACACCGTCGTCGCCGCCAAGCCCGAGACGTGCGAGAAGAAGCCGCAGCTTTGCGAGGCGGTCGGTCAGGCCTTCAGGGAGACGTCGGCTTGGATGCACGAGCATCCGGACGAAGCCGAGGCCTTGCTGAAGAAGCGCTTCGCGACCCTCGACCCGAAGGTCTTCCACGCCTCGTTCGAGACCGAGCTCAAGATCACCCCGAACCCGCCGGTGCCGACCGCGAAGGGCATCGAGAACACCGACAACTACAATATTGAGGCGGGGCTGATGAAGCCGTCGGAAAAGCAATCCGACTACACGAAGCTGTTCACGGATAAATACGTCAAGTAGCCGAATGCATCGGGCGGCCCGAGAACCCGGCCGCCCGATAAACTTGAAGCTACATTTAGGCTAGAGAATAGCGCGCGCCGCAGCGCCCCGAGCTCAGACTGAGCTCAGGTCATCATGTCTTTGGCGACCGGTCGCCAGGCCAACGACACGCGTTCCATGCGCTCGACGATCATGTTGATCACCAACACGAGGATGGTCGCGACGACGATGCCGGCGAAGACACCGACCGTGTCGGACAGTTCGCGGGCATGCTCGATGTAGTGGCCGACGCCCTGCGTCGAAACCAGGAACTCGCCGACGATGGTCGCGCCGACCGCATGCGGCGCCGCGATCTTCATGCCGGCATAGAAGAAGGGCTGCAGCGATTTCCAGATCACTTCCTTGGCGATGACCCGCTCGCTGGCGCCGAGCACGCGCGAGGTGCTGATGAGGCGTTGATCGACGGCGCGAATGCCGGCGAAGACGTTGTAGAAGATCACGTAGAACGTCTGCGTCACGACGATGACGATCTTCGGCACATCACCGATGCCGAACCACAGGATCAGCCATGGCGCGAGCGCGTATTTCGGCACGCCCTGGGACCAGAAGATGTAGGGCTGAACCGCTTCGGTAAGACGCGGCGAAAGGCGAAGAACGAAAGGCAGGATCAGGCCGAACACGACCGCGATGACGAAGCCGACGGCCGAAACATAAAGCGTTGCCCAGATGTCCCAGAACACTTCGCCGTCGGCGGTGATCTCCCAGAGGCGCTGCAGCACGGCGAGTGGCGGCGCGAAGAACACCGAGCCGAAGGAATCGGCACCCCATTGCCAGCCGGCGAGGATCAAGAGCCCAAAGAAACAGCGCCCGAGAAGAACGACGGTCTTATGCGAGAGCAGCGGCCCGGAAGGCGCCGCAACGACCTGTTCGGCAGTCGTCATTGGATCTCAGCCCTTATGGTTTCATAGACCTGCGCAAAACCTTCGAGACCGAAAATATCCTTCACATTCCGCGGCCGCTTGAATGGGATCGTGTGCTCGGACTTGATCCGCGTCGGCTGTTTGGTGAGCACCAGCGTCCGATCGCCCAGCGCGACCGCCTCGGCGATGTCGTGGGTGACGAAGATGATGGTCTTGCGGCCCATCTCCCAAAGACGCAGCAGATCTTCCTGCAGCTGGATGCGCGTCTGCGCATCGACCGCGGCAAAAGGCTCGTCCATCAGGATAACCGGCGGATCGTAGACGAGCGTGCGGATCAGCGAGGTGCGCTTGCGCATGCCGCCCGACAGCTCATGCGGATAGTATTTCTCGTAGCCCGAGAGGCCGACCGCCTTGATCAGGGTTTCTGCATGCGCGCGGCTCTTGTCGTCGAGCCGGCCCTGCACTTCGAGCGGGAACAGCACGTTGTCCAAGGTCGTGCGCCACGGCAGGAGGTTGTCGTCCTGCGTGACATAGCCGATGCGGCGCTCGAGGCCGGGCTTCAGCGCCTTGGGATCGCTGACGACGACGGTGTCGCCCCTGAACAGGATTTCGCCGTTGCTCGCCGTGTCGATGTTGGCGATCATGTTGAGCAAGGTCGATTTGCCCGAGCCCGACGGGCCGATAATGGTGAGGAACTCACCGTCGCGCACCGAGAAAGACAGATCGCGGATCACCCACGGCGCGGGCTCACGCCCCTGGCGGCTGGCGAAACGCTTGGCGAGATTACGAACTTCGAGGAGAGGAGCCGTCGACATGATCAGGTTGTGAGAATCAAGTTGTTGCTTGCTGCTGCAAAGGATCGCCAGAAGGCCGCCAGCGTAGGAGCACGGCCTCGGTCGCGTCGACGGCGTAGCCGACCACGAGAACGAGGATCGTTGCGCCGAGAATGGCGGCAAAGACTTCGGTGATATCGAAATTCATCGCGCCCATCTGGACGAGATAGCCCAGGCCGCGATTGGAAGAGATCAGCTCTGTCACGACCGCCACAGCGATGGCGATCGGCAAGGAGATACGGAGCCCCGCGAAGATATTGGGCACGGCGCAAGGCCACACGACATGGCGCGCGACCTGGCGCTCATTGGCTCCGCAAAGTTGGGCCATCTGCACCAGTCGCGCATCGAGCGCCCGCACGCCCGAAAGCGTCGCGTAGTATTCGATGAAGAACACGATGCTGACGACGACCGCGATCTTCGACTCAATGCCGATGCCGAACCACAGGATGAAGAGCGGCGCGAGCGCCAGCTTCGGCAGGCCGTAGCCGCCGATCATGAAGGGGTCGAGGATTTGAACAATGGTCGGAAAGCGGCGCAGCGCAAACGGCAGGATGATCGCCGGCACCGCGCCGATAACACCGCCTAAGGCGGCTTCCTCGACCGTATAGCCGGCATGGCGAATGAGCTCGCCATTCCACAGCGTGACGAAGAAGCGCGAGATCGTCGCCCACGGCGTGCTGACCCAGTAGGTCCCGAGCACCCAGCTCGCGGCCTGCCACAGCGCCAACAAGATGATACAGACGAGAATCCTGTCGGCCAGTGCTCGAAAGCGCTTCATCGCCCCCCGTCATCCTTATTATTGGGGATTTATCGGTGACGATTTATGTCCGGCCCGGACTGATCTGTCCAGCCCACAATGGGCTGGACTGCGATGAATTAGGTGTTAGCGGCCCCTAGCTCAGCCTCGTGGCTCAGGCCGGCCCCTCGCCCAGCAAATCCGCCACGCCCGCCCGCCGCGCCCAATACTCCCAGGCGCGCCACGTCTCAGGCGCCTTGGGATTGAGTGCCCAGCGTCCTTCGACTTCGCCCGGCGACAAAGCTTTGTAGGTCGGCGCCATCCGCAGCGCCGTGGTGACGATCCGGGCGTTCACCGGAATGAAAACCGACGTCCGAACAACCTCATGGATCGTCGCGCCGGTCGCGGCGAAGCCGTGGCCGCGCATCAACGCCATCTTGCCCTTGCCGATGCGCTGCGCCAGATCGCGGCCCTGCTCGACATTGGTGACGAGCAAATTCGTGTTATCGCCAAACTTTTCAGCAATGTCCCAGATCGGCGCTTCCGGTCCCATGGTGCCGGCGACGTGGATGACCGGCTTGAACGGCACGCCGGTGATGCCGAAAGCCAGCGTCTCCTCGGCATGGCTATGGACGACAGCGCCAACCTCGGGCTTCGCCTCATAAAGACAGCCATGGATGAAGCGCTCGAGATAAGGCGGGCGCTTGTCGTTGCCGACGACCGTGCCATCGAGGGTGAACTCCATAATGTCGGCTTCGGTCACCAACTCGGGGCTGCGCGAGCGCGACAGGAGGAAATGATCCGGCTTCTCCGGATGACGGATGCTGACGTGTCCATAGGCGTCGACCACGCCTTGATTGGCGAGAACGCGGTTGGCGATCACGAGATCGCGATAAGCCTGTTTCAGTGTGTCGGCCATGTTTCTTCCCTCAATGCGATTCGAATGTTTTGACGAAGATGTCCTCGATCGGCATCTTCTTTGCGATCAACCCCTGCTCGTGCAGATAGGTAACGAGCGCTTCGAGCGTCTTGCGATTGGCTTCGATGCCGTCCGGCCACGGATCGCCGCCGAACACCTCATCGATCTCGTCGAGATCGGAGGTCATCCACGGCATCATGAAACGCAGTGCACCGGTCTCGCGCATCAGCTTCAATGAGCGCTCGCGAGATGCTTTGAGCGCCTCATAAAGGCTCGATGCGGCAAAGGGATATTTCTCGTAGGTCTCGCGGCGCATCGCTACGAGATGCATGATAGGGAAGATGCCGGTGCGCTTGTAATAATCCTTCTCGATCTTGCGGTAGTTCGGGAACAGCCGCACGACATCGGGATTGTGTTTCATGCAGGTCGGCAGGTTGGTCGCGAAGATCGCGTCGATCTCTCCCTTGTCGATCAGATCGCTCAGCGACTTCTTGGGATCGGCGATCTCGATATCGACCTTCTTCAACAGCGGCGGCGCCGAGGGCTGGCCGTGGCTGCCGACATGGTTGAGCGCGCCTTGCACGAAATGGATCTTCGACATGTCGACGCCGTGATCGTGCTGCAGCATGCCGCGAAT
>DASZLU010000076.1:0-1693 GCA_035552195.1 Allostellaceae bacterium
AAAAGCAGGTGTAGGCGCGGCCTTCGCGGTCCGGCTTAATGCCCGCGAGGCGCGTTTACCAACCGCACCAGGAACCAGATCGGCAGCACGATCACGGCGCCGAGCAGGAAATATTGCCACAGCCAGCGCACCGTATCGAAGCCCATATTCCAGATACTAAGCACCAGCCGGCGCGCCGAGTCGACGATATGCCACGGATCAAGTCCGATCGCCGCCAGGATCACGCCGACCAGGATCGACAGCAAAATCAGCCGTCCGATGACGGTCAGCGGTGGGCCGCCGAAGAACCGATGCACGAGGTCGGGGGCCTTTCGGGATTCCAGGGACTGTTGGCTCATGGCTCTCTCCCGCTGGCGTCAATTAGGCGCTGATGGGCTTTGGCGCAAGCGGCGCCGATGACGTTGCCTCGGCTTTGTGACTGGCGCTAAGTTGCGCGCGCCCGCTGGGATTTCGGGCGATCCGATTGCGGACGATCCGTTGTCGGGCATCCGGGGATTTTCATGTCCAAGGTCGAAGACCGCGCGCTAGCAACAAGTACGCCCGCCAATGATGACATCGGCGAGGAAATGCGGCTTCGGCTGTATCGCATACAGGTCGAGATTCGCGAGGCCGAGCAGCGTGCCTTCGATCTGTTTTTGCAGAACCTGGTCAAAGGCACCAGCCATCTGTCGCTCGGCCAGGAGGCGGTCGCTGCGGGATTTGCGGCGGCGATGCGGCCAGGCGATCTGAGCTTCTGCACCTATCGCGGCCACGCCCATACTTTGGCGCGTGGGGTACCGATCGAAAAGGTGCTTGGGGAGCTGATGCAGCGCGACAACGGCCTGATGCGCGGCAAGGGGGGCTCGATGCATCTCACCTCGGCGGATCACGGGGTGATGGGCTCATACGCGATCATCGGTGCGCATTTGCCGATCGCCTGCGGCGCGGCGTGGCGCGCCCAGTACAAAGGTCAGGACGACGTATCGGTCTGCTTCTTCGGCGACGGCACCACCAACATCGGCGCCTTCCACGAGGCGCTCAACTTCGCCGCGGTGTGGAAGCTGCCGGTGATCTTCGTCTGCGAGAACAATCTGTACATGGAGTACACGCCGATCGGCGACGTCACCGCGGTGCCGCATCCGGCCGGCGACCGCGCCGCGAGTTACGGACTGCCGCGCATCGTGGTCGACGGCAATGACGCCGACGAAGTCTTCCGTTCCGCAAATACCGCCTATGCCAAGGCCCGCGCTGGCGAGGGGCCGTCGCTGATCGAGTGCTTGACCTACCGCTACAGCGGTCATTCGCGCGCCGATCCGGCCAAGTATCGGCCGGAGGGCGAGTTGGAAAAATGGAAGGCGCGCGATCCGATCAAGATCTACCGCGAGCGGCTCAAGCAATTCGGCATCGGCGACGACACGATCGTCGCCATCGAAGCCGAGGTGAAGCAGCGGGTCGACGACGCCACCGAGAAATGCAAGGCGGCGCCGATGCCGCCGCTCGACATCCTCACCACCGACGTTTACGCCGACGGAGGTTTCGCATGGCGGAACTGACCTACCGCGACGCGGTCGCTCGCGGCATCGCGCAGGAGATGACTCGCGATCCCGACGTCGTCTTTCTGGGCGAGGACATTGGCAAGGCCGGCGGGGTGTTCAAGGCCACGGTCGGCCTCTACGAGCAGTTCGGACCGTTGCGGGTGCGCGACACGCCGATC
>DASZLU010000077.1:0-2001 GCA_035552195.1 Allostellaceae bacterium
GAAGGCCCCGGTAAAGGCCAGCGCCATTTGCGGCGAGGAAAACACGTATTGAAAACCGACCAGGTACATCTGAGTCGGCTCGGAGGCCTTCGCCAGCGGCACCATGTGCTCAAGCGCGAGAAATGCCAAAAACGATCCGGCCAGAAGTTTCAGCATCCCGGGAATTATCCAGCCGGGACCGGCGGACAAATAAGCGAGCCACCAAGCCGGCGCGCGGCGGTTCTCGCGTGCCGGAAGAAACCGCAGAAAGTCGACCTGTTCGCCGATTTGCGCGATCAGCGAGAATACGACGGTCGAAGCGGTGCCAAACAGGACGATATTGAACGCGCGTCCATGTTCGCCCGCCAGCCCGGAAAAATTCGTCCAGCGCTCGAACGAAGCGGGGTCGGCTGAGGCGATATAGATGAACGGCAGGAGATGCAGGACGATCCAGACCGGCTGCGTCCACAACTGAAAGCGGCTGATGAACGTAATGCCGTGCGTCACCAGCGGAATGACGACCAGGGAGCTGAGCACATAGCCGACAAAAAGCGGAATCCCGAAGCACATTTCGAAAGCGAGCGACATGATCGTCGCTTCGATGGCGAAAAAGAGAAAGGTGAAGGACGCATAGATCAGCGAGGTGATCGTCGATCCGAGATAACCGAAGCCCGCGCCGCGCGTGAGCAGGTCGATGTCGACGCCGAAGGTGGAGGCGTAATAGGCGATCGGCAGGCTGGTGAGCAGGATGATCGTCCCGACGACCAGGATGGCGCTCGTCGCATTGACGAAGCCATAATTGACGGTGATCGAGCCACCGATCGCTTCGAGCGCCAGGAACGAGACGGCGCCGATCGCCGTGTTGGCAACGCGCAGGCTCGACCACCGCCGCGCCGTCTTGGCGGTGAAGCGAAGCGCGTAATCCTCGAGCGTCTGATTAGCGACCCACAGATTGTAATTGCGCCGGACGCGAACAACGCGTTGTTGCGCTGTCATATGTGTTCACCGTCTCATTCGACTAAGGGCCGCTTGCGTTCTCCTTACGCATTTCGGTCTGTGCCGCCCCCTTGCGTGCTGTGGCTTGCCCGGCTCTTGCAAGTCTAGCGTCGCGCGTCGCTCCGCATGTGACCAAAAACTGGGCAGTGTGCAGTGCAAAAGAATAGTTAGAAGGCAGCGGTCCTCGGTTCGACGCGTTCTCCATAGTCTTCCAGCATTCGTAGGCATTTTGATACGGCAGGCGACGTAGGCATATACGTCAATCGACGTATGCTGCGCCGCAGCAAAGTGGCGCAGCTTTGATTCAGGGAGCGAGTTCCGTTCGCCCCGCCGGCCAACAACCGTTGCTGAATCGAGGCGTCGCATGTCTTACGAAAAGCGCACTGGCAATCTCCTTATTCCCACCCGCCGCGAGCTTCTCGTCGGTGCGGCCGCCCTGACGGCCACTGCGGCGCTGCCGCCGCTGGCGCGAGCCGACCAGCGCCCGACCGCGACGGTGAACACTACCGGGCTCGCGGTCACCGACACCGACGTCACCGTCGGCATCTTGCATTCGATCACCGGCACCATGGCGATCAGCGAGACCGGCTCGGTCGAGGCCGAGAAGCTTGCGATAGATCAGATCAATGGGCAAGGCGGCGTGCTCGGCCGCAAGATCAAGTTCATCCAGGAAGACGGTGCCAGCGATTGGCCGACCTTCGCCGAGAAGGCGAAGAAGCTCCTGGTCCAGGACAAATGCGCCGCCGTGTTCGGCTGCTGGACCTCGGCGTCGCGCAAGGCCGTGCTGCCGGTCTTCGAGCAGTATAACGGCATGCTGTACTATCCGACCTTCTACGAAGGTCTCGAGCAGTCCAAGAACGTCATCTATACTGGGCAGGAGGCGACCCAGCAGATCCTGGCCGGACTCGATTGGGTGACCAGGACGCAAGGCTCCAAGACCTTTTATCTGCTCGGCTCCGACTATATTTGGCCGCGGACGTCCAACAAGATCGCACGTAAGCACATCGAAAATCACCTCGAAGGCTG
>DASZLU010000078.1:0-1541 GCA_035552195.1 Allostellaceae bacterium
TCGGTTTCGTCAACGCGATGGGGCCTTACAATTTCAGGCCGGAGCCGATCGCGGAAAAGCTGCGGCGGATCGACGATATCGGCGGCCCGGACTCGCACACCAATTTCCCGCATGGCTGGGCGATGGCATCGAACACGCCGCTGCGCCGTTACAAGCAGAACACCCACGGCGGCGGCATCCGCGATCCCTTCGTGATGCATTGGCCGAAGCGGATCGCGGCCAAGGGCGAGATGCGCCATCAGTTCGTTCACGCCAGCGATCTGGTGCCGACCTTGCTCGAATTGATCGGCGTCGAAGCGCCGAGGGAAATTGCCGGCTGCCCGCAAATGCCGATCGAGGGCGAGAGTTTTATGCTGTCGCTGACGAACGCCGCGGCGCCGTCAAAAACCTCGCCGCAATATTTCGAGATGTTTGGCCATCGCGGCCTCTGGCACGGCGGCTGGAAGGCGGTTTCCTATCATCCGCCGGGCACGCCGTTCGAGAACGACAAATGGGAGCTGTTTCACCTCGACAGGGACTTTTCCGAAACCGACGATCTCGCAGCAAGCGAGCCCGAGCGGCTCGCGGAACTGGTCAAGGTCTGGTGGAGCGAGGCCGAGAAGCACAACGTGCTGCCGCTCGACGACCGGTTCGGGCCGCGCTTTGCCGAGAACGCCGCGCGCTTCCAGGGCGCCCGCAGCAATTTCACCTTTCACGCCGGCATGGGCCATGTGCCGACCGACGTCGCGCCCGACGTGCGCAGCCGCAGCTATACGATCGAAGCGCATGTCGAGATCGGCGAGGGCGGCGCCGAGGGCGTCCTGATCGCGCATGGCGATGCGACTTCGGGCTACAGCCTCTACCTCAAGGACGGTTTCCTGGTTCACGACCTCAATATCGGCGGCGGCCACGAGATCGTCACGTCGGACCGCAAGGTGCCATCAGGCGCGCATCGGCTCGGCCTTCATGTCGAACGGGTGGTGCGCGACACGGCGCCGGCCAAGGGCGCCCGCACCGGCGTCAGCGCCTACACGCTGACGATCGACGGCGAGCCGGTGGGAAAGATGCAGACGCAGCTCGCCTTCAACACCTTGATCTCGTGGTCAGGTCTCGATATCGGCCGGGATCGCGGCAGTCCGGTGTCGCATTATACAGCGCCCTTCGAATTCACCGGACGGCTGTTGCGGGTCACGGTCGCGATGCACAGTGACCAGAAGCTCGACGGCGACGGCGTCGGCAACGCCGAGATGGCGAGGCAATAGGAATTTTGTGCGGCGACGTGGTTTATTTCAATTCCGTCATTGCGAGGAGCGCAGCGACGAAGCAATCCAGAGCTCCATGCGTGGTCCCTGGATTGCTTCGCTTCGCTCGCAAAGACGAAAAATCCGATCTTACTCGGCGGCTTCCTTGATCGTGCCATGCGCGTCGTGCCGATCCTGATCAGCGTTCGACGAACGTCCCCAGCCGGCGAAGGCGTTCGAGAGCTTGTCGAGATAGAGGTAGACGACAGGCGTCGTGAACAATGTCAGCGCCTGGCTGACGATCAGGCCGCCGACCATGGC
>DASZLU010000079.1:0-2179 GCA_035552195.1 Allostellaceae bacterium
GGAAGCCGGGGCCGACCGCATCCAGTGCGAAGCTTTCACCGGCATCGAGGCCGACCCGCGCCGGCTCGACCTCGTAGCGCGGCGCCAGCAACCTTGCCCCTTCCGTCGCCGCTTCCAGCGTTTCGGCAACGACGATTGCGATCGGCTGACCGGCGTACCGGACCCGATCGTTTTGCAGCAAATCGAGCCGGAACATGAAAGGATTGGATTTCTCGTCCGGATCCTGGGCCAGTGCCGGCCGGTTCGTCGGCGTGATCACCTCGACTAGGCCGGGGTGGGCTTTCGCCGCCGCAATATCGAGATGGGCAACGCGGCCGCGCGCGATGCTCGCTGTCGACAGCACTGCATAGAGCATGCCCGGAGGATGTTGGTCGGCGGCGTATTTGGCAGCGCCGGTCACTTTGAGCACGCCGTCTCGGCGCGTCAGTGGCTGACCGATATTCGAGCCGTGGCGGATATGAATGGGCGTTTGTGTGAGCGCGATCTCAGGCATGGATGAGAGCTCCGGAAACGGCGGCAAAGGGTGAACCGGGCAGGGCGGGTATTCGCTCCGGCGTGCCGGCGGCTGCGAGCGCCAGCGCGCGCGACACGGTGCGGCGAGCGAGCTCGATCTTGAAGGCATTGTCGCCGGATGGCTTAGCGTCGATGAGCGCGGCCTCGGCGGCGCGCTGAAACAGCGCGGAGTGGGGACGCGCGCCGACTAAAATCTTTTCCGCCTCGCGCGCCCGCCACGGTTTCAAAGCTACGCCGCCCATCGCAATACGCGCCTGCGCGATCACGCCGTCCTCGATGTGCAGGACGGCCGCCGCCGAAACGACCGCGAACGCATAGGAGGTTCGGTCACGAACCTTCAGATAGCGGGCATGGCCGGCGAAAAGCCGGGCCTCGGCGGGCAGCCGCACGGCGACGATCATCTCGCCGGGCTCAAGCACGGTTTCGCAGTCCGGCCTGTCGCCAGGCAGGCAGTGAAATGCTTCCAGCGCGATTTCGCGTCGGCCGGCATTGCCCTCGACCTCAACGACGGCATCGAGCGCGACGAGAGCAACACAGAAATCCGACGGGTGCGTCGCGATGCAGTTTGCGCTCCATCCTAAAATGGCATGGAGCCGGTTGTCGCCGCCGCGGGCGTCGCAGCCCGAGCCAGGATCGCGTTTGTTGCAGGCGCTCGCGGGGTCGTAAAAATAAGCGCATCGCGTCCGCTGCAGCAGATTGCCGCCAACCGTTGCCGCGTTGCGCAACTGCGCCGAGGCGCCCGATAAGAGCGCTTCGGCAACGACCGGAAAATGCCGGGCGAAATTGCGATCGTGGGCAAGATCGGCATTGCGGACCAGCGCGCCGATGCGCACGCTGCCGTCGGCACGATCCTCGATCCGGTCGAGGCCGGGAAGATGGGTGATATCGACCAGCCGATCGGGGTTGCTGACGCCGCCCTTCATCAGGTCGAGAAGATTGGTGCCGGCGGCGAGATAAGCCGCTCCAGGCGCGGCGGCGGCCGATACGGCCTCGCGAACCGTTGTCGGCCTGACGTAATCAAAGTTTTTCACGCGACCTCCTTGCGGCTTGCTGCATCGAGCGTCCGTTGCGCTTCCAGCACCGCTTCGGTAATTCCCCGGTAGGCGCCGCAGCGGCAGAGATTGCCGCTCATGGCCTCGCGCACGCGCTCCGGATCGTCTCCGGCTTGACCCTCTTGGATCAGACCGATGGCGCTCATGATCTGGCCCGGGGTGCAAAACCCGCACTGCAGGCCGTCATGCGCGATAAAGGCCTCTTGCACCGGGTGGAGCCGATCGCCCTGCGCTACGCCTTCGATCGTCAGGATGTCGGCGCCGTCATGGCTGACCGCGAGCGCGAGGCAGGAATTAACCCGCCGGCCGTCGACGATGACCGTGCAGGCGCCGCACTGGCCGCGGTCGCAGCCTTTCTTGGTGCCTGTCAAATCGAGCCGTTCGCGCAGCAGATCGAGCAGCGTGACGCGCGGATCATCGAGTTCGATGGTCCGCCTAACACCATTGATGGTGAGTGTGGTTGAGAAGCTCATGCAGTGCTCCATATGAGCGATTGGCAGGCGATTTCCGTCCACCGACGGACTTCGACGAGAGCGCAAGATTTAGCTTCCGCGCGGGCCCTTTTGCGCTGATCTGTGGCGCCGCTGGACGTGAAAATGCTATGGGTCGGCGTC
>DASZLU010000080.1:0-37986 GCA_035552195.1 Allostellaceae bacterium
CGCGCGTGATGCCGCGGTGGAAGCGCAGCTTCTGGCGATATTCGAGCGGGTCTTTCGGCTTCACCAGCGCGCCCGGCGGATGGTTGAGGCGGTCGTAGAGCCGCGTCAGCAGGAAGCGCAGCGCGCTGCCGCGCGCGAGGACCGGCAGCGCCTCCATCTCTTCGGGCGTGAGCGCCCGCGCATCGCGATAATTGCGCAGCATCAGCTTGGCCTTGGTGACGTTGAAGCTGCCATCCGCCTCGAAACACCAGGCGTTAAGACAGATGGCGATGTCGTAGGCGAGGAAATCGTTGCAGGCGAAATAGAAATCGATCAGCCCCGACACCGCGCGGTCGCGGAAGAATACATTGTCGGGAAAGAGATCGGCGTGGATCACGCCCGCCGGCAGCGCCTTGGGCCACAACCGGGTGAGGGCGTCGAGCTCTTGCCCGAGCTCCTGCGCCAGGCCAGGGGCGATCTCGTCGGCCCGGGCGGCGCAGGAATTGTAGAGCTTGCGCCAACCATCGAGCGAGAGCGCGTTGGCGCGCGTCAGGCGGAAATCGCCGGTGGCGCGATGGAGCTGTGCCAGGGCGCCACCGATGGCGCCGCAATGCTGCGCCTCGATGCGGCGCGGCCACATGCCGTCGAGGAAGCTGACGATCGCCGCCGGCCGGCCGCAGAGCCGGCGCAGCGCCTTGCCGTCTTTGGCGTGGATCGGCGTCGGGCAGGCAACGCCTTTGCCCGCGAGATGGTCGAGGAGCGCCAGGAAGAACGGCAGATCGGCCGGGTCGACTCGCTTCTCGTAGAGGGTGAGGATGTAGGTGCCGCGCTCGGTACGCAGCAGATAGTTCGAATTCTCCACCCCTTCGGCGATGCCTTTGCACGAGACCGGCTCGCCCAGCGCGTAATCGGCCAGGAAGGTTCTCAGCTCGTCATCGGGAACATCGGTATAGACAGCCATCTCGCCCTGATTTGCGGGATTAAAGACGAGGCGTCCAGAGCTTGTCTCACCGGCACGCCTCGAATAAAGTGCGGGCCGCATCATCCGACTGCCGCCGCGAGCGAGCAAGCGAATACCGGACCCACGCACAAGGAACAGCAGATGAGGGGATCGACGCCGGAACAGCGCGCCTCCCGGCGAGCAAGATTTGCCCCGGCTAGATTCGCCAAATGGAACCTGACCATTTTGGCGCCACTCGCCTTGGCGGCGTGCTCTAACTTCGCCGGCCGCGCGAATACCTACACCTGCCCGGCGACGACGACGGTCCCCGACCTGCAAACGCTGGTCACCGTCGTGCCCGGACCGAACGGCGCCGCGATCCAATCCTCGGGCCGGGTCAATCAGGTGAGCGCGGAATGCGATCGCGAAGGCGATGCCGGCATCGTCAGCAAGGTGACGATCGAATTCGCCGGCCTGCGCACGACGCCGGCGATCAACCAAATCTCGCTGCCCTATTTCGTCGCGCTCGCCGATGCGACCGGCAACATCCTCGGCAAGCAGCAATACACGGAGACGCTGAGTTTCTCGCCCGACGCGCAGGTGACCAAGGCGCTCGACAACGTCACCGTGCATGTTCCGCTCAAGAACGCGCAGCTCGGCAACGTCTATACGCTGGTGGTCGGGTTCCAGCTCACGCAGAGCCAGCTCGACTACAACCGCGCCCATCTGCAGCAGTGACGCGGCCGGGCTGATGGCGGCGCGCCGCTCCCGGAAACGCCGGCGCGCCGGCAAGCGCCAAGACACCGCCTTCGGGCGGGTCGAGCGCATTTCGAGCCGTGGCGACCGGCCGATCGATTTCTATCATCACCTGCTAACGATCTCGCCGTGGGGACTCTTTCTCGTCCTGGTGATCGGCTACACGGCGTTCAATCTGATTTTCGCGGTGCTGTTCGTGCTGCAGCCGGGCGGCATCGCGAATGCGACGCCGGGCTCGTTCGCGGATGCATTCTTCTTCAGCGTGCAGACCATGGCGACGATCGGCTATGGCGACATGCATCCGGCGTCGTTCTACGCCAATTTCCTGGTCACGATCGAAGTCTTGCTCGGCATGACCGGCCTCGCGCTCTCGACCGGACTCGTCTTCGCGCGTTTCTCGCGGCCGACGGCGCGGGTGATGTTCAGCAACGTCGCGGTGGTGTTGGAACATGACGGCGTGCAGAGCCTGATGTTCCGCGCCGCCAATCAGCGCGCCAACGAAATCCTCGAGGCGCAGGTCTCGGTCATGCTGCTGCGCGACGAGATCACCAGCGAAGGCATCGAGATGCGCCGCTTCCACGATATGGCGGTGTCGCGCCCGCGCACGCCGATGTTCGCGCTGACCTGGACGGTGATCCATCCAATCGATTCATCGAGCCCGCTTTACGGCGAGAGCCGCGAGGGCCTCATCCGCGCGCATGCGCAGATCGTCGTCAGCCTCAGCGGCATCGACGAAACCTTCTCGCAGACGATTCACGCGCGCCATACCTATGAGGCGGGCGAGCTCCGCTGGAATCACCGCTTCGCCGATATCATCACGCGTGCCGAAGACGGCCATCGGCTGATCGATTACCGGCGCTTCCACGATACGGCAGAGACGAAAGAGCCCGCCCGCGGCGCGGCGGCATCGCGCAAGGCGCCGGCAAGGTGAAAATCATGATCGCACGTATCTTCCCGGTTATCGTCGCGGCCGCCGGCGTCATCGTGGCCGTCGCGGCCGGTACGCAAACCACCCGCGCGGACGAGGAAAAAATCCTCAACGTCTATAACTGGTCCGACTACATCGCCGAGGACACGGTCGCGAATTTCACCAAAGAGACCGGCATCAAGGTCCATTACGACGTCTATGACAGCAACGAGGTGCTGGAAGCGAAACTCCTCGCCGGGCATTCGGGCTATGACGTTGTCGTGCCCTCGGCCGCGCCGTATCTCGCGCGCCAGGCTTCATCGGGCGTTTATCGGAAGATCGACAAGGCGTCGCTCAAGAATTACGGCAATCTCGATAGGCAAATCCTCGAAGCGGCGGCCAATGCCGATCCCGGCAATCAGTTCGGCGTGCCTTATATGTGGGGCACGACAGGTTTCGGCTACAACCGGGGGCAGGTGAAGAAGGCGCTCGGCGATGCCGCGCCGCTCGACAGCTCGGCGCTGATCTTCGATCCGGCGAATGCGAAGAAGCTCGGTGCGTGCGGCATCGAATTGCTCGACAGCGCGCAGGAGCTGTTTCCCGCGGCGCTGGCTTATCTCCATGCCGATCCCTTGAGCCGCACGCAAGCCGATCTCGATCGCGCCGCCGGGGTGATACAAGCGATCCGGCCGTCGGTCCGCAAATTCCATTCGTCGGAATACATCAACGATCTCGCCAACGGCGATACCTGCGTCGCCTGGGGCTATTCCGGCGACGTCGTCCAGGCGCGCAACCGCGCGCTCGATGCCAAGAACGGGGTCGATATCGGCTACACCATCCCGAAAGAAGGTGCGATGATCTGGATCGACATGATGGCTATCCCAGCCGACGCGCCGCATCCCGGGAACGCGCTGAAATTCATCGATTACATTTTGCGCCCCGAGGTCGCGGCGAAGATCAGCGACACGGTCGCCTACGCCAATCCCAATCAAGCGGCGACGAAACTGATCGACCCGAAGATCAGCGGCGATCCGAACATCTATCCGTCGCAAGAGGTTCGCGCGCGGCTGTTCTTCGACAAGCCGGTGACGCCGCAATACGAGCGGCTGCGTACGCGCGCCTGGACGCGCATCAAGACGGGTCAATAAGCGTGGCCGCGCATCTCGTTATCGATCAGGTCGTCAAGCGCTATCCCAACGCAACCGCGTCGGCGGTCGACGGCGTGTCGCTGGAGATCGCAGCGGGCGAGTTCTTCGCGCTGTTGGGACCGTCGGGCTGCGGCAAGACCACGCTCCTGCGCCTGCTCGCCGGCTTCGAGACCCCGGATAAGGGGCGGATCCTGATCGACGATCAGGACATGGCGTCGGTGCCGCCTTATGCGCGGCCGACGAATATGATGTTCCAGTCCTACGCGCTCTTCCCGCATATGAGCGTCGCCGAGAACGTCGCTTTCGGCCTGAAGCAGGACAAGCGGCCGCGCAGCGAGATCGCCGAGCGCGTCGCCGCGATGCTCGATCTGGTGAAGCTCGGGCCCCTCGCGCGGCGCAGGCCCGGTCAGCTTTCGGGCGGCGAAAAGCAGCGCGTCGCACTCGCCCGCGCGCTGGTCAAGGAGCCGAAACTGCTGCTGCTCGACGAGCCGCTGACCGCGCTCGACCGCAAGCTGCGCGAGGAAACCCGGTTCGAGCTGGTGCGCATTCAACAACGCGTCGGCATCACCTTCATGCTGGTGACGCACGACCAGGAAGAGGCGATGAGCATGGCAAGCCGCATCGCGGTCATGGATAGCGGCAAGATCTCGCAACTCGGCCCACCGGCCGAGGTTTACGAGCGTCCGGGCAATCGCTTCGTCGCCGGCTTTCTCGGCGCGGTCAATCTGCTCGAAGCGCAAGTCACGGATTTCGAGAGCGGGACGGCGACAATGGTGTCGGCGGAAGCCGGCGCACCGCTGACCCTCGCGCATGAGCGGCCGCTGGTGCGCGGCGCGCTGGTCACCGTCGCGGTGCGGCCGGAAAAACTGCTGCTCGGCAGCACCACCAACCCGGCCTGGGCCAATGCCCTCGCCGGCACCGTGCACGGGCTCGCCTATCGCGGCGAGGCTTCGGATGTCGAAATCGTGCTCGCGAGCGGCAAGGTGATGCGCGCGACCATCGCCAATGCCGATCGCCAGACCCGCAACAGTCTTGTGCTCGGGCAGAAGATCCATCTCGGCTGGCGCCGCGACGCGGGCGTGGTACTCGAGCGATGAGGCGCTTCGCCGCCGTGCTGCCGCCTTATGCGTGGCTGGCGCTGTTCTTCCTCGTGCCGTTCCTGATCGTGCTCAAGATCAGCCTCGCCGATCAGGCGATGGACATTCCGCCCTACACGCCGCTGCTCGCCAACGGCCAGGTGCAGGCGAGCGCCGCGAATTACCAGTTCCTCTTCAGCGACAGTCTTTATGCGCGCGCCTATCTCAACGCGATCTGGTTCGCGGCGTGGTCGACCGTCGGCTGCCTGCTGATCGGCTATCCGCTGGCTTACGGCATCGTGCGCGCGCCTTTGCGCTGGCGGAACACGCTGCTGCTGCTGGTGATCCTGCCGTTCTGGACCAGTTTCCTGATCCGCGTCTATGCCTGGATCGGGCTCCTCAAAGGCAACGGCCTCATCAACAATCTGCTGATGCAGATCGGTCTCATCCACGCGCCGCTGCCGTTGATCAACAATTCCTTCGCCGTCTATGTCGGGCTGATCTATTCCTATCTGCCCTACATGGTGCTGCCGCTTTACGCGGCACTGGAAAAGCTCGACCCCATTCTCCTGGAAGCGGCCGCCGATCTCGGCTGCCGCCCGCGCCAGGCGTTCTGGCGCGTGACCTTGCCGCTGTCGCTGCCCGGCATCATCGCCGGCTCGTTGCTGGTCTTTATTCCGATGTGCGGCGAGTTCGTCATCCCCGATCTCTTGGGCGGGCCCGACACGCTGATGATCGGTCATGTGCTCTGGGACGAGTTCTTCACCAATCGCGACTGGCCGCTCGCTTCGGCGGTTGCCGTCGCGATGCTGGTGCTGCTCGTCCTGCCGATGGGGTTGCTGCGCCGCTATCTGACGGGCGAGCGCGCATGAATAATCGCTTGTCGTCCTTCCTCGCCGTCATGATGACGCTCGGCTTCGTCTTTCTCTATGGGCCGATCGTGTCGGTGATCGTCTATTCCTTCAACGCCTCGCGCCTCGTCACCGTATGGGCCGGGTTCTCGACCCAGTGGTACGGCGAGCTGCTCAAGAACGATCAGATCAAGAATGCGGCGCTCACCAGCTTCGAGATCGCGATTCTTTCCGCGACCGGTGCGCTGATCCTCGGCACGCTCGCCGGCTTCGTGCTGTCGCGCTATCGCCGCTTTATCGGCCGCACGGTTTTCGGCGCGCTGATCACCGGGCCGCTGGTGATGCCTGAAGTCATCACCGGTCTGTCGCTGCTGCTGCTCTTCGTCGCGATGGAGCAGGCGATCGGCTGGCCGCGCGGCCGCGGCGTGCCGACCATCGTCATCGCGCATATCACCCTCGGCATGGCCTATGTCTCGGTCGTAGTCGAGGCGCGGCTGGCGTCCTTCGACCGCTCGCTCGAGGAAGCGGCGCTCGATCTCGGCGCCAAGCCGGCGAAGGTGTTCTTCGTCATCACCCTGCCGCTGATCGCACCGGCGCTGGTCGCGGGCTGGCTGCTCGCCTTCACCTTGTCGCTCGACGATCTGGTGATCGCCAGCTTCACCACCGGCCCGGCGGCGACCACCTTGCCGATGGTGATCTTCTCCAGCGTGCGCCTGGGCGTCAGCCCGCAAATAAACGCCCTCGCGACCATCCTGCTCGTGGTGGTGGCGATCGTCGTCGTGATTGCTGGCCGGTTGGTGGCTAGAACTCGTAATCCAGCAGCGACGTGACCGGCACGTCGAGCTTGCCGCGGCCTTTGAGGCCTTTCAGCTCCATGATGAAGGCCGTGCCGACGACATCGGCGCCGACCATGCGGCAGAGCCGCACTGCGGCTGCGGCGGTGCCGCCCGTCGCCAACAGGTCGTCGATGACAACGACACGCTGTCCGGCCTCGATCGCATCGGACTGAATCTCGACCGTATCGCTGCCGTATTCGAGATCGTAGGTGTGCGGGATGGTCTTCCCCGGCAGCTTGCCCTTCTTGCGGATCATGACAAAGCCGCAGCCCAGGAGGACCGCGACCGGCGCCGCGACCAGGAAGCCGCGCGACTCGATGCCGGCCAGCAGATCGGGCTTTAAGGGCCGCAAGGCCTCGGTCATCTCGGCGACCGTTTCTTTCCAGGCCCCGGGATGTTTCAGGAGGGTCGAGATGTCGTAGAATAGGATGCCGGGTTTCGGAAAATCCGGAATGCCGCGGATATGCTGCTTCAGATCCATGTAAGGTCTCTCACTGAATTTTCCGACCACTTTTCCAATATCGCCGATCTAATCTAGCCGACGCGGCGGGGCGCGGAAGCATCGAAAGTCGCAATATCGTCGTTATCGCCTGGAGAAGCTGAACGCATGGCCAAGGATGGGGCCGAGGAAGGCTGGATCGAGGCAAAGCCCGGCGGTGGCCCGTCGGGCGGCGGCGACGTGGCCTATGTCGCCGGCGGGCACTGGCTGATCTCCGCCGCGCCCCAGATCGACCGCCAACTCCATGCGCTGGAGCGCGCTCCGGCACCGGCGGCCGCCGGGCGGCAGCTGGTGCGGATCGATTGCGGTCCACTCGAGGCGCTCGACACCGTCGGGGCCTGGCTCATCCTGCGGCTCAAGACCGCGCTCGGGCGGCGCGGTGCCGAGGTCTCGCTCGACAATCTCGCTGCGCGCTTCGCGCCGCTCCTTGCCCAGGCGGAAAAATACGAGCCGGAAGAGGCGCGCAAGCATCGCCAGCACTTCCCGGGCGTGGTCGATCTGATCGCGGCGCTCGGCGGCTGGGCGGTGGTATTCACGCGCGATGCGGGCGAGGGGCTCGCGTTTCTCGGCGAAGTGACGATCGCCGCGGGCCGCGTGCTGGGCAATCCGCGCCGGTTGCGGCCGATCGCCTTCCTCAGCCAGATGCAGCATACCGGCCCAGCGGCGATGCCGATCATCGGCCTTTTGTCGTTCCTCATCGGCATCGTCTTCGCTTATCAGGGCGCGGCGCAGTTGCAACAGTTCGGCGCCGAGATCTTCACCGTCAATCTGCTCGGCATCGCCTTCATGCGCGAGCTCGGCGTGCTGCTATCGGCGATCATCGTCGCCGGCCGTTCGGGCAGCGCCTTCACGGCCGAGATCGGCACCATGCAAGTGAACGAAGAGATCGACGCGATGACGACCATCGGCCTCGATCCGGTCGAAGTGCTGGTGCTGCCGCGCGTCGGTGCGCTGATCGTGACGCTGCCGCTGGTGACGTTCTTTGCCAATTTCATGGGGTTGCTCGGCGGCGCCGTGATCTGCGATTTCTCGCTGCACATCCCGCTGCCGCTTTTCCTCGGGCAATTGAATACGGCGGTGACCGGCTGGATGTTCTGGCTCGGCATCATCAAAGCGCCGTTCTTTGCCGTCGTGATCTCGCTTGTCGGTTGCCGTGAAGGCCTGCGGGTCGCGCGCAGTGCCGAAAGCGTCGGCCGACAAACCACCTTGTCGGTCGTCGAATCCATCTTTTTGGTGATCGTTCTCGATGCCATCTTCTCCGTCATCTTTGCCCAGTTCAATCTCTAAGGGGTCAACCTTCACTACCCCGGTGCTGCAGGTGTGCGGCCTGACGACCCGCATCGGCGGGCAGGTGCTGCATCGCGATCTGTCGCTCGATCTCTACAGCGGCGAGGTGCTGGCGCTCGTTGGCGCCTCGGGCTCGGGCAAATCGGTGCTGCTGCGCACGCTGCTCGGTTTGCGCCGTCCCGCCTCGGGCACGATCGAAGCCTTCGGTCAGAACATCGCACGCCTTGGTCAAAGGGCCATGCGGCAGGTCGACCGCCGCTGGGGCGTGCTGTTCCAGGACGGTGCGCTGTTCAGCTCGCTCACCGTGTCCGAGAATATCGAAGTGCCGTTGAAGGAAGTGCTCCATCTCGAAGCGCCGCTCCGCCAGGAGATCGCGGCGCTGAAAGTCGCGCTGGTCGGGTTGCCGCCGGAAGCCAGCTACAAATTCCCGGCCGAGCTCTCGGGCGGCATGCGCAAGCGCGCCGGCCTCGCGCGGGCTTTGGCGCTCGATCCCGAGCTCCTCTTCCTCGACGAGCCGACCTCGGGCCTCGACCCGATCGCGGCGGCGGATTTCGACCGGCTGCTCGCCGATTTGCGCAGCAGCCTCGGTCTTACGGTCTTGATGGTGACGCACGATCTCGACAGCATCTATACAATCGCCGATCGCGTCGCCGTGCTGGTCGATCGGGAGCTGAGGATCGGGACGATCGAAGAGATGCGGCACGACAACAATCCTTGGATCGCGCGCTATTTCGGCGGGCCGCGCGGCCGCGCCGCCGAGGCGCGCAACGAACCCGAAACCGGGAGCAGGAGCTGAAGCATGGAGACACGCGCCTCCTACATCGCCGTCGGCTCGTTCGTAATTGCCTTGCTCGCCGGCATCGTCATCGCCTTCATCTGGGTCGCCGGCAGCCAGTTCTCCAACCAAACGCTGCGCTACGAGACTTATTTCGCGAGTGTCGGCTCGGGCCTCGGTGCCGGTTCGCCGGTGCGCGTCAATGGCGTGCAGCTTGGCCGCGTCGCCGAAGTGGCGCTCGATCCCAATGATCCGACGCGGGTACGCGTCATCATGGATGTCGACCCGCATGCGCCGATCCGTTCCGATTCCGTGGCGACGCTGGAAATCCAGAGCCTCGCCGGGACGACGGCGATCGAAATCAGCGCCGGCACCAAAGAGGCGCCGGCGATCGAACTCACCGACGGCCATCGCTATCCGGTGGTCTGGTCGCGCGAATCCAATCTCAGCCAGATCGTCAACGCGGTGCCGAATCTATTGCTGAAGGTCACGGAGCTGCTCGATCGGCTGCAAGCGGTGGTCAACGATCAGAACCGGCAGTCGTTAGGCGACACGCTCGACAACCTGTCGCAGCTCACCGCCGTGGCCGCAGCGCATCGCGAGGACATCGCCAGCCTGTTCCAGAACGGCGCCGCCGACGCGCGCGATCTGAACAAGGTGATCGCCAATCTCAACGATATGTCGAAGAAGCTCGATCAGATCGCCGATAACGCCAACACGACCGTGCGCAGCCTCAATGGTCTGGTGCAGGACAATCGCGCCTCGCTGAAGGATTTCGCGCAGAACGGCTTGCAGCAATATCAACAACTCGCGGTCGACACCCGCGCTCTCGTGGCCGAATTGTCGCGCACCGTGAGCTCGCTCGGGCGCGATCCATCCAGCGTGCTCTACGGCGACCGCCGTCAAGGATATCGTCCGCAATGAGACTCTTTTCCCCGATGCGAACCTTGCCGGTCGTCCTGCTCGCCGCTGCTGTCGGGCTCGCCGGCTGCGGCGACATCCTGCCCAAGCCCCTGCCGCCGCCGGCGCTCTATCGACTGACCGCCGCGCGTAATTTCCCGGCCACGGGCGCGTCTTCCTCGACACAATTGCAGATCGATGTCCCGCTTGCCGATGCGGCGCTCGACAGTACGCGTATTGCCTTGAGCCGCAGCGCGACGACGCTCGACTATTTTGCCGATGCGGCGTGGACCGACCGGCTGCCGCTGCTGGTGCAGACGCGGCTGCTCGAAAGCTTTCAGAACGCGCATCGCCTCATCGCGGTCGCCGGCGGCACAGCGAGCACCGCGCATGGCGACGTCGTTCTGCTCGTCAATCTGCGCCATTTCGAGGCGCAATACGGCGCGTCCGGCGCCCCGCAATGGCGGGTCGACCTCAATGCCGATCTGGTTTCGGCGGCCGATCGCAAGGTGCTCGCGAGCCGCATCTTCACCGGCTCGGTGCCGGCGACCGAGAACAATATGACGGCGATCGTCGATAGCGCCGACGCGGCGTGGCGCGACGTCGCAGCGCAGGTCGTCGATTGGTCGGCGCAGACTTTGGCGCGCCGGCCGTCTCGATAGGGGCCTTCTTCCGGGCCGAGCCCATTCAATGCTTGCCAGCGGATTCGCGACAGGACATAACGGTGCGGGGGTCGTCATTACACCGCTCGCACCCATATTCGAATTCGCCCGCTTGAGCCGCTCTGCGCTCGATGCGATGGCGGCTGCCGGTCAGGCGCTGGTCGATGCGCAGCGCGCGATGGCGGCTTGCGGTACCTCGCCGTTGGCCGAGGCCGTGCAGGGCGCGGCGCCGATCTATGAGTGGCGGCACTATCCCGCCGGCGACATCTACGATCCCGACACGCATGGCCAGTATTTCTACCACGCGCATCCGCCGGGCGACCGCAAGCCGAGCGCCGGTCACGAAGAGCATGGTCATTTCCATACTTTCCTGCGCGCGGGCGGCATGCCGGCCGGCGTCAGCCCGCTGGTGATGCCGGAATTCGCCGTCGCCAATAATCCGGCCGCGCCAAAAGCGCCGCTCATTCCCTCGGCGCCCGAAATCGCTGCCGGCGAAGAGGCTGAGCCGTGGAGCCATCTCGTCGCCATCGCGATGGATGCGACCGGCGCGCCGCTGCGCTTCTTCACCACCAACCGCTGGGTCACCGGCGAGACGTGGTACCCCGCCGCCGATACGGCGCGGATGCTCGATCATTTCAGGCTGCGCGCGGCGGGACCGTCGCCGCTGCTCAATCGCTGGATCGTCGCGCTGATCGCGCTCTACAAGCCGCTTCTTGCCGATCTTCTGCTGCAGCGCGACGCCGCGGTGATGGATTGGCGCCGGCGCCGGCGCGCCAAGGTGCACGTCCTCGAGGATCGGCGGCTCGAAGTTACCTCGGTGCTGCCGATCGACCTCGAAGCGCAGCTGGCGCAGATCGACGCGGCGCTGAGGCGCGTCGCCTAACCCCCATTCGGTCGTTACTGCCCGTTGCCGACCTGCGGCGCCGCGGGGGTCACCGGCAGATGGCGGGCGCGCAGGCAATTCTGCCGCGCCGCTTCGCGCTTGGCGTTGCCATCGGGCGTATGATCGGGGAATTGCTTTGCCGCCTGGCGCGCGCAATCGGCCATCTGGTTCCACACGCTGAAGCTTTGCTGCTGCTGCGCATCGGCGCGGGCGAGGCGCGGCGCCGTGCTCAGCGCCAACGAAGCCACAGCGAGCGCGGTGAAACAGGTTTTCGCGGGCAGGTTCATGCATTCGACTCCAGCGCGGGATCTTGCCGCCGGCGCCGGCGCAGCGCGATGGGAATATAGGCGATGAGATAGGCGAAGAGCGGCGCTTCGATCAGCAGCACCGATTTGCCCTGCTCGCGGCGCAGCAACCGCTGCGCCTCTGCGTGCGCCTCGGCGAGGCAGGTCTCCGCCGCCGGGCCGACGCGCTCGCCGCAGGTATCGTCGACATAATCGTCGACCGTCGTCAGGCGGCCGTCGACCCGGACGGTATCCCCGAACTGCGGATAGATGCGCCAGGTCATGACCGCCATCCAGGCGATCACCAGCACGAACAGATAGGACGAAAGCTTCGACATTGCGGACAAAGTTGGCCGGGCGAAGTTGCGGGTTTTTCCAATCGACGCCGCATTATAACGGCCGCCGCCCGCCCGGCATCCGTACCCCTTAAAATATTTGGCGAGCTAAAAGTTATTTCAGGCGCCGGCCGGGCCCGCGCACGGCGCCGCGAAATCGGCTAGGATCGCGTCCGCATCGGGAGGAGTTTCCTAATGAATCGGGCCGAACGGATCCAGCGCGTCCAGCGCCGCATGGCGGCGGAAAAGATCGACACGCTTATCGCGTTTTCCAATGCCAAGCATCACCTGGCGCGCATCAATCTGGCCGCGCATCTGATGGGTTATCGCGCGCTAGCCGAGAGCGCCTTCGTGCTCCGCGCCGACGGCACGCAGCGGCTGATCATCGCGCCGGCCTACGATGCCGAGCGCGCTTCGCTCCGCCGCCCGGAGGTGCCGCTGACGGCAACCGACGATCTCGCCGCTTCCCTCGCCGAGTTGCTGCGCCAGCGCGCGCCCGGCCGCACCGCGACCACCGGTCTCGGCGCCCTGCCGCACGATCTCGCCGTCCGGCTGCTCGATGTCGTCGGCAAGGAGGCGGTGCCGTTCGACGATGCCGTGAACGAGGTCACGGCCCCGAAGACCGACGAAGAGCTCGAAAACGCGCGCAAGGCCGTCGCGATCGCCGAGCGGGCGCACGAGCATATGCTCGCCATCGGCCGTGCCGGCATGCGCGAATGCGACCTTGCCGTCGAGATGAACCTCTACGCGAAAGAACTGGGCGCCAACGACAACTTCCTGATGCTCAGCGCCGGGCCGCATCAATTGGGCGTCGGCGCATCGAGCAACCGGAAGCTGCAGACCGGCGACGTCATCATCGCGGAATCGACGCCCGCCTATGACGGGCAGTTTGGGCAAATCTGCCGCAGCGCCGCGGTCGGTCCGGTATCGAACGTGCTCGCCGATAAATATGCGCTTCTCGTCCGCGCGATGACCGCGGGCATCGAAAAAATCCGTCCCGGCGCGACGGTCTCCGATGTCGCCGGCGCCATCGATGTGGTGATGACCGAAGCGGGCTACGAAAAATACAACCACCCGCCCTATCTGAACCGGCGCGGCCATGGCATGGGCACGGGCTCGATCGCGCCGGGCGATATCGACGTTTCCAACCCCACGGTCCTCGAAGAAGACATGGCGTTCGTCGTCCATCCCAACCAATACCTGCCGGAGACGGGCTATCTGCTCTGCGGCGAGCCGGTGCGCGTGACGGCGACGGGCTACGAAGCGCTCAGCAAGAAATGGGCCGAGATGGATTCGGTGAAGGGCTGATCATGCAGATTCTTGAATCGACGCTGCTCACGGGCCCGTACGATTGGGAAGAAGGCGTGCTGCCGCGCAGCGAATTCGGGCCGCGGCTCGCGCGCGCGCGCACGGCGATGGCGCAAGCCGGCGCCACGACGCTCGCCGTCTATGGTCATCCGGGCAATTACGGCGCGCTCGCTTATCTCACCAACTTCACGTCCAAGGTCGGGCCGGCGATGGCGCTCGTGCCGCGCGAGGGGCCGCTGCGCATTCTCGCCTCGGGCACACCCAAGATGATGGATACCGCAAAGCTTTTGACCTGGGTCGAGGATGTGCGGCCGCTCGGCAATGCGCCGAAGAACATCGCCGAGTTCGCCGGCGACGGTCAGGTGCTGGCCACTTGGGGCTTCGGCATGGCGCCGCAGCAGCTTTACAACGGCATCACCAAAGCCATGGCGCCGCGCACCCTGGTCGCGCTCGATAAAACGCTCGATGCGGCGCGCCGGCACAAGTCGTCGCGGGAGCTCGAACTCATCCGCGGAGCCGCCCGCTTTCTGACGGCGGCGACGGAGGCTTTCACGGCAAGCGTGCGTGCCGGCAGAGGCGTGCGGAGCGCGGGACTGGCCGCCGAGCGCGCCGCCATCGCGGCGGGCGCGCAGGATGCGCGCGTGATGGCAAGTCTGTCGCCCGGCAGTGTGCCGCTGCCGCTCGATGAAATGGGCGACGAGCGCGTGCTCGGTCCCGCCAATGCCGGCTTCGCCGTGCAGAACCACGGCTATTGGGCCTCGGCCTATACGACCGTCGCGCACGGACCGGGTGCGGCACGCGCGAAGGCACGTGAAGCGCTAGCCGCCGCACTCGCCGGTATTCGCGTCGGCGCGCCGCTGCCGAACGGCGTCACCGCCAACGCGATCGGCCTCTCGCTCGAGGAGGGCTCCGGGGCGCCGCTCGAGGCGGGCGTGGTGTACGCGCTGACCAGTATCGTGACCGATAGTCGTCAAACGGCTTACGCCTCGGCCCTCGTCGCGGTGACGGACAAAGGCGGCGATGTGATCTGGCAGGAGCCGGCGTAAGGCGGCTCCTCACTGCGGCAACCCGCTATTCGATGCCGGCGGCGTGCCGCACGCTCCAGATCATCGAGCTGCGGACGACGTATTCCTTGTGCCGTACCGGGTCGGCGGCGATGGCGCGCAGCTCGTCGAGATTGTGTTTGCGCACCGCCGGGTCTTTCTCCTCGAGCACCTGCTTGTTGCGGATCGACTGCGCCTGAACGAAGGCGACATTCGCGGCGCGCCGCTGGCGGACATATTTGTCGAGCAGACCCTCGTCTGCTTCGCCGCGCGCGACCTTGGCGAGCTTCTCGCCGAGATTGAAGGCCGCCTGCACCGAGCCGTTCAGGCCGAAGGCGCCGAGCGGATTGTTCACGTGCGCCGCGTCGCCGACGATCAGGTAGCGGCCCAGCCGGAAATCCGCCGCGACACGCTGATGCACGCGGTAGATGTTGGTGTGCTCGACATCGAAATGCGCCGACATGTTGAGGAAGTGCTGCAGCGCCCGCGCGGAAAAATCATGACTTAGCACTTCTTCGTCGGGCAGTGCCGGGTCGGGCGGGAACAGCACGCGCCAGAGACCCGGCGGCCCGTCATGCGGCATCTTGAAGATCGCGCCCCAATCGACCGGGTCGGCGACATAGGCGTTGAGTGTGTAGCCATGCGGCGCGAGGTCCTGGCGGATGCCGATGACGAGAAACCGCTCGGGCCAGGTGAAGCCTTCGAACGGCACGTTCATCAGATGCCGCACCGCGCTGCGCGCGCCATCTGCGCCGATGAGATAAGAGCCGCGCGCGGTCTCGATACCGCCGGGCGTCTCAAACCGCGCCGCGACGCCGTCCGCATCCTGCGTCGCGTCGAGGAAGCGATGCGAATATTCGACTTTGCCGCCCAGCGCCTCGTAACGCGTCGCGAGCAGCGGCGTCAGCTTGAATTGCTCGCAATGGAAGCGGAACGGGTAGGGCGTCTCGCCTTTGAGCAACGATAGATTCCATTCGACGATCACGCCTTCTTCGCGGCCGCGGATCTGCCAGCTTGGCACGACGATGCCGATGGAAAGGAAATCCTGGGCGACGCCGATCGTCTCCAGCATCTCCAGGGTCGGCGGATGGATCGAGCCGGCGCGCAGATCGCGCGGCAATTTGGCCTCGGCCTCGAACACGCGCGATGGCACGCCGGCCTGCGCCAGGATGGCGGCGACGGAAAGACCGGCCGGACCGGCGCCGACGATGAGAACGGGATCGCTTTTGGACAAATCACTCCTCGCGCGGCCGCGTCTTCAACAGGGCTGGCGACCGGCGCGCGAGACTAAGGACGGACGGGGTGGTGTCAACCGCCGCGATGTTGCGGCGTCTTGTCCAAATCCTGGTCCGGGCTCTTCTTGCCGAGGCCCTCCGGCGGCAATTCTTCGGTCGGCTCGGTGGTCTCGTCGGCCTCGTGCTTCGGCTCGCCTCGCGGATCGATCAGCCCGCCGCCCGGCTCTTTATAGAAATCCCTATCGCTGCGCTCGTCGTCGCCGTGACCTTTGCGTTTCGGCGCGGTCATGCCTTGTCTCCTCGTGCTGCTGAGAAGATAGTTGGCCGGGCGGGCCGCGGTTCCGCGCGAATGGGGCGAGGGGATGGTCATTATGGGCAAAGGGCGGCTCGAAGCGTTCACCGACGGCGTCGTCGCCATCATCATCACGATCATGGTGCTGGAACTGAAGCTGCCGCCGACGACCGACGTGCCGGGGCTAATCGCCTTCATGCCTGGTTTGCTGATCTACGCGCTGAGCTTTCTCAACGTCGGCATCTTCTGGAACAACCATCACCACATGCTGCATGCGACACGCGAGGTGAACGGTACGGTCCTCTGGGCCAATCTCTTCCTGCTGTTCTGGCTCTCGCTCGTGCCCTTCGTCATTCGTTGGATCGGCGAGGACGGAATCGTGCCTTTGCCGGTGGCGAGCTACGGCTTCGTGCTGACCATGAGCGCGATCTGCTACTACTGGCTCGAGCGCGCCATCATCGCCGTCAACCGGCATAACGGCTTTCTCGCGGAAGCGATCGGCCATGAATGGAAGGGCCTGCTCTCGCTCGGCATCTACATCGCGGGCATGGTGCTGGCTTTCGTCAGCCCATGGCTCGCGCTGGCGCTTTATTTCGGCAATGCGATGATTTGGTTTGCGCCCGATCAGCGCATCGAGCGCGCCGGCCGCACGCGCCGGCCGGAAGAAGAACCCTAATCGTATTGCAGCTCTTCGCGCGCTTCGATCCGGCGTAGCTCGAGCTCTTGGATCAACGCCTTGATCGCGCTGCGATCGTGCGCATCGGTGGTGACGCGAAGGATCTTTCGCAGCCGGGAAATCTGATCGCCCTCGACGGCAAGCGCATGGGTCTGCATACCGTAATCATGGTCGCAGACCCCCGCGCCGACGAATTGGGAATTCCACGTAAGGGCAAGCCCATATGCCGCTCGATCACATTGGCGGTTTGACGCCGTTCTTTTCGACCGTGACGTTGCCCGTGGTCAGCGCGCCGTCCGGGCCTTTGCGCGCGAAGACATAGACCGTCTTGCCGCGGGCGAGGTCCTTGACGCTGGCCGGATGGGGCGACGGCGCGACGATGACCGTGTGGCGATCGACGATCATCTGCGCGGTGCTGCCCTTGTAATTCACGGAGAGCACCTGTCCCTGAGTCGCTTTCGCGACACCGGTCACCGTCGCGTTCGTCATCACCGCGTTGGGTTGCGTGTCCCAAGGCTGCTGGCCTTCGCCCGCGCCGCGCAAGGCGGCCGGGAAGATGTGGATTTCGGTCGCGTGCAGCTTGCCGTCCTTGCCCGGCACCGAGGTCGCGCCGACGAAATCGCCGGCGTGGATATCGCTCAGCTTTTTGCGGACGAGCGTGCTGATCCGATAATTCGGCGCCAGCTTCACTTCGGTCGTCGAGCCATCGCGGTTTTTCACGACGATCGCTTGATCGTCGATCTTCTGGATCGTGCCGCGCACGCTCGTCGGCGGGGTCTGCGGCGCGCCGCCTTGCGGCGCCTGTGCGAAAGCTTGCGTGCCGAACGCGGCCAGCAAGGCTGCGGCGATGAAGAGTTTCGAATGCATGTTGTCCCTCTCACATGGCAACGCCAACGAAAAACCGCGAGGCGCCGTTGTCGCGCGCCTCGCGGTCAGCATCCTATCTCAATCAGCGCACAGGGCGCGATCACATCACCGGCTTCACGCCGTTCTTTTCGACGGTGACGTTGTTCGCGCTGAGGCTGCCGTCGGCGCCCTTGGTGGCGCGCAAGAACACCGCCTTGCCCGCCTTCAGATCGCTCGCCGTGCCCTCGACGCCCGTATCGATCAGGGTCTTGCTGTCGACGACGACCTCGCTCGTGCTGCCCTTTTGCGTGACCGTCAGCACGTTACCGTTCTTCACCTTGGCGACGCCTTGCAGATGCGCGTTGGTCATCATGCTGCCGGACGCATAGTCAAAGGGCGCTTGCATCTCGGGCGCGCGCGCCGGAAGGCCGTGAATGTCCAGCGCGTGCTGCTTGCCGTCTTTGCCCGGCACCGTGAGGATCGAGAGATAGTCGCCCTGCTTGATGTCGCCGAGCTTCGACTTTTTCATATAGCGGACCCCGGCATCTGGCGTGAGCGCGACATTCACGGTCTGGCCTTCGCGCGTCTTCACGGTGAGGTTCTTGCCGTCGACCTTGACGAGCTTGCCGCGGATGTTCGTCGGCGTGCCTTGCGGCGCGCCTCCCGCCGGCGCCTGCGCGTAAGCCGGCAGGGCTACCGCCGTCAGCATCAAAGCAACCAGATATGACTTCATGGGCATGATCACCTCCCGATAGGGTTGTCGCCGAAAACCCAGCATTTCAGCCCGGCGTTTGTGGCAGAATTCCGCGCGATTCTTAGCAGATGCCCCTCGGGCGCCCGCTCACGTTTCTGTTATCGCGCGCGTTGCTTTTGGCTCTATCCGCTCCTAATTACCAGTCATGACCCAGCTCGCCGCCGAAATCGCAAGACGGCGCACTTTCGCGATCATTTCCCATCCCGACGCCGGCAAAACCACGCTGACCGAGAAGCTCCTGCTGTTCGGCGGCGCGATCCAGCTTGCCGGCGAGGTGAAGGCGCGCGGCGATCGCCGCCGCGCCCGCTCCGACTGGATGGATATCGAGAAAGAGCGCGGCATCTCCGTCAGCTCGGCCGTGATGAGCTTCGAGCATGCCGGCTTCGCCTTCAACCTGCTCGACACGCCGGGCCACCAAGACTTCAGCGAAGACACTTATCGCACGCTGACCGCCGTCGACAGCGCGGTCATGGTGCTGGACGCGGCGCGCGGTATCGAGACCCAGACCTTGAAACTCTTCGAGGTGTGCCGGCTGCGCGACGTGCCGATCATCACCTTCGTCAACAAGATGGATCGCGAAGCGCGCGATCCGTTCGAATTGCTCGACGAGGTCGAGCGCAAGCTCGCGCTCGATGTGGTGCCGGCAAGTTGGCCGATCGGCATGGGCCGCGACTTCCTCGGCACCTACGATCTCTTCCACGACGCGCTGCTGCTGTTCGATCGCAGCGAGCACAACCAGGTGACCGAGCCGGTGCGCTGCTCCGGCCTCGACGATCCGAGGCTCGCGGAGCTGTTGCCCGCGGGGGCGCTGCAGCGGCTGCGCGACGAGGTCGATATGGCGCGCGGCCTCACCAAGCCGTTCGATCGCGAAGCCTATCTCCAGGGCCACATGACGCCGGTCTTCTTCGGCTCGGCGATCAACAATTTCGGCGTGCGCGAATTGCTCGGCGGCATCGGCGATCTCGCGCCGACGCCGCGGCCGCAACCGGCGCTGCCGCACGCGATCGATCCGGCGAGCGCGAAGGTCACCGGCTTCGTCTTCAAGGTGCAGGCGAATATCGATCCGCAGCATCGCGACCGCGTCGCTTTCCTGCGCCTCTGCTCGGGAAAATTCTCGCGCGGCATGAAGCTGAAGCACACGCGCTCGGGCAAGATGATGAGCGTGCAGAACCCGGTGCTCTTTCTCGCGCGTGAGCGCAACCTCGCCGAGGAAGCCTGGCCGGGCGACATTCTCGGCATTCCCAATCACGGCACCCTGCGCATCGGCGATACGCTGACCGAAGGCGAGGCGCTGCGCATCACCGGCATCCCGAGCTTTGCCCCCGAGATCCTGCGCCGCGTGCATCTCGACGATCCGATGAAGTCGAAACACCTGAAGCGCGCGCTGGAACAGCTCGCCGAGGAAGGCGTGACGCGCGTCTTCAAGCCGCTGACCGGCGGCGATTGGATCGTCGGCGTCGTCGGCGCGCTGCAGCTCGACGTGCTCGCCGCGCGCATCAAGACCGAATACGATCTCGGCGTGCGCTTCGAACAAGGCGCCTTCGAGACGGCGCGCTGGCTCAGCGGGCCGGCCGATGAGATCAAGCGTTTCGAGGACGCGCATCGCTCGCTGACGGCCGAGGATCATGACGGCGTCCGCGTTTTCATGGCGCGCAACGCCTGGGACCTCGACCGCATGACCAAGGATTGGCCCGGCTTGCGCTTCAATGCGACACGCGAGCAGACGGCAGAAGAGACGGTCTGAAGGTCTTTTGTTTTTCGACCCCCCTCCCTAACCCTCCCCCTCAAGGGGGGAGGGGATTCCAGTTGAGGTCGTTGCAACAACCCCCTCCCCCCTTGAGGGGGAGGGTAGGGTGGGGGGTACTGGCTTGAGACGATTTCTCGAAGGACGCCGCATGTTGCGCCGCTGGCTGCCGCTTTGGACGTGGCTTGCACCGCTGATCGGCGGGGCGCTGCTCGCTTCGGTGATCGCCGGCTGGCATCCCGTCGCGCTGATCGTCGCGCTCGGACTCGGGCTGATCGCCTGCGTCCTCGCTGCCGTGCATCACGCCGAGATCCTGGCGCATCGCGTCGGCCAGCCGCTCGGCTCGTTCCTCTTGGCGATCGCGGTCACGATTATCGAGGTGGCGCTGATCGCGGCGCTGATGGTGGCAAAGCCCGAAGCGACGGTCGCCTTGGCGCGCGACACGGTCTTCGCCGAGGTGATGATTATCGTCAACGGCATGGTCGGGCTCTGCCTTATCCTGGGCGCGTCGCGCCATCGCGAGCAGGAATTCGGCCTCTTCGGCGTCAGTGCCGCGCTGGCGACGCTCGCGACCCTGTCGGTGCTGACCATGGTCCTGCCCAACGTGACCGGCACGCCGGGTCCTTATTATTCACCGAGCCATCTCGCTTTCGTCGGCATCGTGTCGCTCGTGCTCTATCTCGTCTTCGCTTTCGTGCAGACGGTGCGCCATCCCGATTATTTCATGCCGGTGCTGGCCGCCGATGAAAGCGACGCTCGCACGCATGCCATGCCCGGCAATATGGCGACGGCGCTCAGCGCGGTGCTGTTGCTCGCCTGCCTCGTCATCGTCGTCTTCGGCGCGGAGGATCTGGCGCCGTCGATCGAGACCGGGCTCGCCGCTTCCGGCGCGCCGCCGGCGCTGATGGGCATCATCATCGGCCTTGTCGTGTTGCTGCCCGAAAGCCTCGCCGCGCTCAAAGCGGCGCTCGCCGACCGGCTGCAGATCAGCCTCAATCTGACGATCGGCTCGGCGCTCGCCTCGATCGGTCTCACCATTCCGACGGTCGCGGCGCTCTCGCTGAGCAACGGCTGGACGCTCGCGCTTGGTCTGGACCAACGCGAGACGATTCTCTTGTTCCTGTCGCTGATCGTCGCCACCTTGTCGCTCGGCACCGGCCGCACGACGGTGCTGCAAGGCGCGGTGCATCTGGTGATTTTCGCGGTGTACCTTTTCACGACGGTGGTGCCATGAAGCTTTCCGTTCTCGATCAATCGCCGATCCGCCGCGGCGGCACGCCGGCCGAGGCCATCGCCGAGACCATCGAGCTGGCGCAGCTTTGCGACCGGCTCGGCTATCATCGCTATTGGGTCGCCGAGCATCATTCCTCGGAAGGCCTCGCCGGCGCGGCGCCGGAAATCCTCATCACGCGGCTCGGCAGCGTGACCCAGGGCATGCGCATTGGCAGCGGCGGCGTGATGCTGTCGCATTACTCGCCGCTCAAGGTCGCCGAGCAGTTCCGCATGCTGGAAACGCTCTATCCCGGCCGCATCGATCTCGGCATCGGCCGCGCGCCGGGCAGCGATTACGTGACGGCGCGGGCGCTGGCGCATGGGCCGGGCGCGCTGGGCATCGAAGAATTCCCGCGCCAGATCCAGGACACGCTCGCCTATCTGCGCGACGAGATTCCCGATGGCCACGCTTTCGCCGGCGTATCGGCGCAGCCGCGCGGGCAAACCATGCCCGAGCCATGGCTCCTCGGCTCGAGCGATCAAAGCGCGCTCTACGCCGCCTATTTCGGCTGCGGCTTTTCCTTCGCGCATTTCATCACCGACCGGATGGGTCCCGAGATCATGGCCGCCTATCGCCAGAATTTCCGGCCGTCGATCTGGGGCGCACAGCCGCGCGGCAGCATCGGCGTGGCGGTGATCTGCGCCGAAACGAACGCGGAAGCCGACCGCCTCGCCAAGTCGCGCGATCTCTCGCGACTGAGGTTGGAAACCGGCGCGCAAGGTCCATTGCCCAGTATCGAGGAAGCCGAAGCGCATCGCTACACGCGCGAGGAACAACTCCGCGTCGCCCAAAACCGCCAGCGCCAGGTGATCGGCGATCCCGCACACTGCAAGGAGCAGATGCTGGCCCTCGCCGCGCGCTACGGCATCGACGAGCTCGTCGCGGTGACGATCACCTACGACTTCGCCGCGCGGAAGCGCTCGTATGAGCTGCTGGCCGAGGCGTTCGGTCTGACGCCGCGCTGACTGTTTTGCGCGCGCGGCGGTTGCGCGCGGCGCGCCTTAAATCCTTCTGACTGTCTCGCCGCCTCAGTGATTCTTCTTCACTCCCACGTCGCGAAGGCCATCGCGTTGCCGGTACCGGCTTCGCTGCGATAGCATGGGACGTAGTCGAGCAGCTTCATGCGCAGCTTGGTCTCCGACAGGATACCCGCGACGGTAATCCAGTTCTTCACTTCCGACGTGCCGGATTGGTAGAGCACGTTCGGCTCGGCGAGTAGCGCGTCTTTGTCGTTCGCGAGGAAAGCCTGGATGATGCGGTGGTCGAAAGCCTCATCGATGACGAAATGGCTGAGCCCGCCCGAGGCGCACACGGTGACGCGCTTGCCGCTGTCCCAGGAGGCGATGGCGCGGCCGATCAGGCGGCCGAAATCGAAGCAGCGCTTGGGCGTCGGCTGGTTCGGCGGAAAGAACGTGTTGAGGAAGATCGGCACCAGCGGCACCTGGCGATCGCGCAAGATGCGGCGGTAGATGAATTGCACGGCGTGGCCGACGCCGACCGTTGTTCCGTTCCGGCGCGGCTCGCGCGCCAAAGTCGCGACATCGAATTCCTCGTCGATGGCGCGGGCGATGATGTGCGCGGCGAGAGATGTGTCGACCGGGTAATGTTGTTCCGGCGTCGGATGGCGATCGCGCATCACCTCGGCCTGGCCCGCCGGCACGTTCTTCGCCTTGGCGGCGTCGAACGCCGTGTTCAGCACCGTCTCGCCGTGGAACACGGCGAAAGGCGGCTGCATTTCCGGCTGGAACCATTCGTGCTGGTCGTCGCCGACGAGCACGATCACATCGGGCGATACTTCCTCGAGCCGCTCGGCCAGCTTGTCGAGTTGCAGTTGGCAGCGCGCATGGCGCTCGCGGCGCACTTCGATCTGATTCAACGCGGCGAGATTCTCGTCTTTGCGCAGCGCGACGAGCTGCTCGAACGTATAGGTCTTGCCGCGATAGGGATGCGCCGGATTGGCTCGGTCGGCGGCCGTGCGGTAGTCCCAATTCTCGGGCGAGCTCGACAACAGCGGCCCGTGCGAGGATCCGAAGCCAAAGAAGATCTGCGCCATGTTTCGCTCCCTACGATGCCGGCGATTTTACGCGGTGAGCCGGAGCGGTGCCACGGTTCTTGCGCGGGATCGAAGCGATCCGGCGCCGATCAACCCGATTGAGGGTATTCGAGCTCGACAATCTCGCCGCGACTGGCGGCGCGCAGTTCGTTGGCGGCGCGGCGCAGCTTGTTATAGGCGCGGACGCTTAACGGGATCGAGCCGATATAGATCAGACCGATGAGCAGCAGCGTCGCCCAGGGCTCGGTGGTGGTGAGCGCCGCGAGGCCGCCGATAATCAGGAACACGGCGAGCACCCATTCGCGCGGCAGGTGGAAGCGCTTGCCCGAGAAAGTCGGCACACGGCTCACCATCAGCGCGCCCACCGCGGCGAGCACCACGGCACCGAACCAGCCGCTGCGGAAGCCGGACCAGCCGAATTCGAAATTCAACAGCATCGGGATGAGGGCGAGGAACGCGCCCGCCGGCGCTGGCACGCCGGTGAAGAAATTATACGCATAAGGCGGCAGATCGGCGCCGATCTGGGTGTTGAAGCGCGCCAGGCGCAGGCCGCAGCAGATGGTGAAGAGCAGCGCCACCATCCAGCCGAGGCTCGACAGGCTCTCGACGCTCCAGAGATACATCAAAAGAGCCGGCGCCACGCCGAAGCTGACGAAGTCGGAGAGCGAATCGAGTTCGGCGCCGAACTCCGACGTGCCTTTGAGCAGACGGGCGATGCGGCCGTCGATGCCGTCGAAAATGCCGGCGACGAGGATCGCGATCACCGCCTGGCGCCAATGCTCCTCGAGCCCGAAGCGGATCGCCGTCATCCCCGAGCACAGCGCGAGCAGGGTGAGGATGTTCGGGATCATCTTGTTGAACGACAAGCCTCGGATCGGCTTGACGTGCAGACGCTGACGCAGGCGCGGGCGCATCATGGCTGTCGTGACCCCTCGATTAGTGTTCCAGGCCGCGGCGCGGCGGTTCTTGCATCTGCGCGTCGGCGAGCACCGTCTCGCCGGCGACCGCGCGCTGGCCGACGATCGCCAGCACCGCCCAGCCGCGCGGCAGGAAGACTTCGGCGCGGCTGCCGAAACGGATGAGGCCGATGCGCTGCCCCGGGATCACCTCTTGGCCCTCGCGCAGCGCCGTGACGATGCGGCGCGCGACCAAGCCGGCGATTTGCGTCACGCCGATATCGCCCTGCGGCGTCGAGAGCCGGATCGCCATGCGTTCGTTGTCGAGACTCGCCTTGTCGAGGCTCGCATTGACGAATTTGCCTTCGGTGTAGACCATACGCGCGACATGGCCCGCCATCGGTGCGCGGTTCACATGCACGTCGAAGACGCTCATGAAGATGGCGACGCGCTGCATCGGCTCGCTGCCAAAGCCAAGCTCGGGCGGCGGCACGGTCTCATCGACCAGGATGACGCGGCCATCGGCAGGCGAGATCACCAGCCCGTCGCGCTGCGGGCTGGTACGCCAGGGATCGCGGAAGAAATAGATGCACCAGGCCGTCGCCAGGAGGCCCAGCCAACCGAGCGGCGACCACAGCCACCAAAGGATCAGCGTCACCACCGCGAAAATCGCGATGAAGCGCCAGACATCCTTATGAATGGGGGCGAGAACGTATTTCAGCAACTTCATGCTCCCGGGGGCAATTCCCCCTCACCCTCCCGCTCCTTCGACAGGCTCAGGAGCGGGTCCCTCCCTCTCCCCAGCGGGGAGAGGGTTGGGGTGAGGGGGCTTCCCCTATCACAAATGAGACGCCGCTTCTATCGCCCCTCGCGGCGCCAGGCGAGGAGGAAGGCGCCGAGCGCGAGGAGCAGGGCGAAGAGCCCCGGGAGCAGCGGCATTTCGCTGACGCCGGTGACGACGTAATCGCTATTTTGCCGCAACCCCATCCAGCCCCGGCCCGAGGCGGTGCGGTCGGGGCCGACGCGGCGGATATCGGGAATGCTGCCGGGGCCGACCCAGAAGCTCTCGCCGCCGGTCGCCGCGACATCGGCCGCGACTTTTTGATCCGTGGTGCGCACATCGGCCAGCTCGATCGGGTTGAGCGCGCCGGCGGCGGCGAGCGCGGTGCGCTTGCCGTCGGTGATGCGGTAAAGGCCGCTCTCGGTCACCGGCAGCGAGCCGGTGCTGCGTCCGCCTTCCGATGGCGCGAGTGCCAAGGTCTGCGGCTTGCCGTCGGGCCCGGTGACGGTGACCGGTGTGTCGTCGGGCTGCAGCGATTGCCGCGTGACGGTGAGGCGGTTGCCCTGGACCTCGGCGCGCAGGTCGTTTTCCTCGAGATCCGGCTCTTTCATCAGCCAGTAGACGACGCGGCGCAGCAATTCGGCCTGAGGCCCGCCGCCTTCATAGCCGCGCGTCCAAAGCCACATCTCGTCGGACAGCAGCGAGGCAACGCGACCTTGGCCGACGCGGTCGAGCACCAGCAACGGCCGGTCGCCAAGGCCATCCATCACGACATTGCCGCGATGCGCCTGCGCCTCGACATCGAGGAACCAGCGGCCCCAGGGCGGCGTCTTGGTCGGATCGCTCGGCACGCCAGGGAGATCCGACGTCACCGGGTGGCGGCGGCCGATATCGGTCAGATGCGGCACGTAGCCCTGCTCCAGCACATTGCCGGTCGGCTCGGCCGGCAGCACCGCGCCGAGCGGCGTGCGATAGAGGCTTTCGGGCGTGCCGAAGGCCGGGCCCGCGGCGTCGAGCAGCGCGCCGCCGTTCTGCACATAGCGCGCGATGTTCTGCAGATAGGCCGGCGGCAGCACGTTCATCTGCTTGTAGCGATCGAAAATGATCAGATCGAACTGGTCGAGCTTCTCGTCGAAAAGCTCGCGGATCGGGAAGGCGATGAGCGACAGCTCGCGGATCGGCGTGCCATCCTGTTTTTCAGGAGGCCGCAGAATCGTGAAATGGATGAGATCGACCGACGGGTCGGATTTCAGGATGTTGCGCCAAGTGCGCTCGCCCTGATGCGGCTCGCCCGAGACGAGCAGCACTTTGAGCCGGTCGCGCACGCCGTTGATGACCAATGCGGCGCGGTTGTTGTCGAGCGTCAGCTCATGCGGTCCCGGATTGACGCTCAGCTCGACGACGTTCGGCCCGCCGTGATCGATCGGCACGGTGAGCGGTATGTCCTTGCCGACGGCGACATTGCGGATCGTCGCATCGCCGCCGTCCTTGCGCATCGTCAGCTGCGCGGTGCCGGTTCCGCCATCGGGCAGATCCTCGACGCGGACATTGAGCTGCACCTCTTTGCCGACGAGGCCGAAGCTCGGCGCGTCCTTGACGATGAGACGGCGGTCGGCCTCGTTCGGCTGCCCGGTCAGCAGTACGTGCAGCGGCGCATCCAGGCCGAGTTGCGCCGGCGGCGGCATGTCGTGAATCTCGCCGTCCGTGATCATGATCGCGCCGGCGACACGCTGCTTCGGCACATCGGCGATCGCGCGCGACAGCGCGGTGTAAAGCTGCGTCCCGGTATCGGCCATCGGCGCGTTGGCGTCGGGCGCCCCGGCATGCACCACGCGCACGTCGAGATCTTTCAGCGCCGCGAGACGCTGCGTTACCGCTTGCAGCGCCTCATCGGCATATTGCCGGCGCTGGCCGATGCGCATGCTCGGCGAATCATCGACGACGACGACCGCGACATCCTTCTGCGGCTGGCGCTGTTCTTGAACGAGCGACGGATCGAGCAGGATCAGCACCAGCATCGCCGCGCCGGCGAGGCGCCACAACGTGCCGCGCGCGCGGCGGAAGACGCCGAAGATCAGCGCGAGACCCGCAAGCCCGACGAAGCCGAAGATGACCCACCACGGCAGCAGCGGCGATGTCGCGAGGCTGTAGCTCCCGAGATTGGCGAGCGCGTTCATTGCCCCAGCCTCTCGAGGATGGCGGGCACGTGGACCTGGTCGTTCTTGTAGTTGCCGGTGAGCGCATACATCACGAGGTTCACGCCGAAGCGATAGGCGATCTCGCGTTGCTGTTCGCCGCCGGGCACGGCCGCGTGCATCGGCTGACCGCCGGAGCCGATCGCCCAGGCGCCGGCGTAATCATTGCTGCCGACGATGACGCTGGCGACGCCGTCATTCACCGTGTCGTTCACCGGCTCGACCCAGAGCGTGCCGCCGGACCAGCGGCCGGGGAATTCCTGCAGCAGATAAAAAGATTTCGTCAGCACGTGCTCGGGCGGCACCGGCATCAAGGTCGGGATTTCGAGCCCGCTCGCAACTTGCTGCAGCCGTTGCTGGGTCGCGTTGGCGGTGAAGGGCGTGGTTTGTCCTTGATCCTGCGTGTCGAAAAGGATCGTGCCGCCAGTGGCGAGGAATTTGTTGATGCGCTCGACCGCTTGCGCCGAGGGCGGCGTCTCGCCTTGCACGACCGGCCAATAGAGCAGCGGGAAGAACACCAGCTCGTCATGCTCGATATCGACCGCCATCGGCTGGCCGGCATCGACCGCGGTGCGGCGGTTGAGCACGTTGGAAAGACCGGTCAAGCCCGCTTGCGATTCCGCGTCGACATCGGGCACGCCGGTTCGGACATAGGCGAGGTGGAAGCCGCTGGTCGCCTTCACGGCGAAATCATCGTCGCCCGCGCCTTGGGCGTGGGCTTGCGGTGCGCTCAGCGCCGCGAGCAACAGCACGAAGCCCGCCGTCGTCGCGCGCTTGCCGCGCCAGAGATTGCCGAGCAAGCCGCGCAGCGCGTAAGCGATGATCAGATCGATCAGCGCCAGCGCCAGCGCCGCACCGAGCAGGCCGGGGCGGAAATCGACCTCCGGTCCTTTCGCGTAGCTTTGCCGCTCGATGCCGGGCGGCAACGGCGGCAATGCTTTGAAGCTCTTCACCGCCGGCCCGAGGTTCAGCGCTTGGCGCGCATCCTGCGTACCGTAGAAGCCGGGCGGGAATTTCGCCGAGGCGAGCGTATCGCCAAACCCGCCGGCGGGAATGGTCGCCGCGGCGGCGGGCGGTTGTTGCAGCCGGCCGTAACCGTCGAGCGTCTCGACCGGCGGCAGCGGCTTGTCGCTATTGCCGGATACGCCGGCGCTCAGCGATACGATCCGCCGCAGCATGTTGACGAAGAGGCCGGAGATGCCCAGCGACGACCATTCCGGATCGCCGGTCGTGTGGACGAGGATGAGCCAGCCTTTGCCGCGCTTCTCGGCGGTGACGAGCGGTGTGCCATCGGTCAGCCGCGCCCAGGTCTTGCCGCCGAGATCGATGGTCGGCTCGGCCAGCACCTGGCGCGAGATAGTGACGTCTTTCGGCACATCGAGACCGGCGAAGGGGCTCGTCGCATCGAAGGGCGCGAGCGAGGCCGGCGTCTCCCAGGACAGCGCGCCGCCCAAGGTGCGGCCGCCGCGGCGCAAAGTGACGGGCAGCAGATCGTCATCGGTCTCGTCGGCGATATGCGGCCCCGCGAAACGCAGCACCGTGCCGCCGTTTTCCATCCATTGAACGATTTGGTTTTTCTCGGCCGGGCCCGCGGGCGAGATATCGGGCATCGCCAGCACCGAGATATCGCCTTTGAGCAGATTATCGACGCCGCCTTCGCGGACTTCACTAAAGGGGGAGAGCGCCTTCTCGAGATAATAGGCGCCGTTGAGCAGCGGCTGGCCCGGCGCGATGCTGCGTGAGGTGACGACCCCGACCGGGCGGCGGCGCCAGCGCTCATCGAGCAGCAGCACCGCGCCGGCCGAAGCTTCGCCTTCGATCGCGATCTCGGCGGCGCGGTTGCGCAATTCGCTCGGCATCTCGATATGCGCGACGGCTTTCACCGCGCCCGGCTCCATCGTCACCTTGTTGCGCGCCAGCAGCCTGCCGTCATCGCCGAGGGCGCGCACGTAAAGCTCGGCCGGGCCGGTCGCGTCAGCGCGCATCACCGTCGCGGTCAGATCCTTGTCGTCGTTCTCCGCCGGCGCGAGAAGACGCGGCAGCGCATCGTTGTCGTCGGCCATGACGCGCAGCGGCCCGTGCTTCTGCAAGCCTTGCGCGAAGCTCGGCACCTTGCCGTCATCGATCCCGTCCGACAGCCACACCAATTCGGCGCCGGAAAGATCGAGCGCGCTCAATCGCGCCAGCGCGGCATCGCGATCTTCGGGCCACGGCATCGGCGCCATCTCGCTGACGGCCGCCTTCGCATCGTTGGGGCGCATCAGCGACAGCGGCGGCGCTGCGGCCGCACCCGGCAGCGGCGCCGTCGCCAACAGCACGATGTTGCGGCTTTCGCGATCGGCGCTGGCGATCAGATCGTCGAGCGCGTTGCGCCGCTCGTCCCAATGTCTTGCCGCTGTCCAGCCGTTATCGACGGCGACAACAAGCGGCCCTTTGCCGGCGATCTGCGCCGTCGGGTTGAGCAGCGGATGGGCGAGGGCGAGGATGATCAGCCCGGTCAGCACCATGCGCAGGATGATCAGCCACAGCGGCGTCTTCGCCGGCGTCTCCTCATGCGGCTGCAAGCCCAGCAGCAAGCCCAGTGCCGGAAAGCGCACCCGCTTTGGCGCCGGCGGCGTGACGCGCAAGAGCCACCACAGCACCGGCAATGCCGCGAGGCCCAAGAGCAGCCAAGGCGACGCGAAAGCGAGGGCGCCGAGACTTAGCATGAGGCACCGTGCCGATCCCCCCTCACCCCCTCCCTCTCCCCGCTGGGGAGAGGGAGGGACCCGCGCGAAGCGTGGGAGGGTGCGGGGGCATTACACACGCGGCTCATAAATCGGTTCCCGGCTCCGCAGCCAGCGCCATGTACAGAGTCAGCAGCGCGGTGTGGGGCGGCTTATCGGTGCGGTGCGTCGCGAAGCGCCAGCCGGCCGCGCGGGCGATGGCGGCAAGCCCGGCGCGATGGCGGGCGAGGCGCTCGATGTATTGCTCGCGGATGGTCTCGACGCGGCTGATCAGCAGCGGGTCTTCGTTCTCCATGCTTTCGAAACGCACACGGCCGTCGAAAGGCAGCGTCTCTTCGGCGGGATCGAGCACTTGCAAGAGATAGCCTTTGAGTCCCATCGCCGAATAAGACGCGACGAGCTTTTCGGTTTCCGCGAGCGGCGCGAGCAGATCGCCCATCAGCACGAGCTGGCCGTGGCGCGGCAGCGGCTCGATGCCGGGCAGGCCGGCGCCCCGATTTTCGCCAGGGGCCGCGCGCTGTAATTGCTGGGCCATGCGCATGAGCACGGCGCGGCCATGGCTCGGCGCGACGCCGGTGCCCAGCAAGGTGACGCGTTCGCCGCCGCGCAGCAGCAACGCCGCCAGCGCGAGGGTGATGAGATCCGCGCGCGCGCGCTTGGTCGGCAGATCGCGCGTCGAGGCATAATCCATCGACGGCGAGGCGTCGCGCCACAGCCATGCGCTTTGTGCCGCTTCCCACTCGGTTTCGCGCACATAAAGCCGCTGCGACTTCGCGCTCTCGCGCCAATCGATGCGCGTCGCCGCGTCGCCGGGCTGGTATTGCCGGAATTGCCAGAAGGTCTCGCCCTGGCCGACGCGGCGGCGGCCATGCACGCCTTGCGCGACCGTCGCCGCGACGCGGTTCGCGGCAACCAGCAGCGGCGGCAGCGCGGCCGCCGCTTGTTCGGCACGATGTTGAAGGATCCCGGCTTCCGCCATCAGCCTTCCACCATCAGCGCAGCGGCTTGAGCAACCGCTCGATGACCTGGCCGAGCGAGACGCCTTCGGCGCGCGCCGCGAAGGTCAGCGCCATGCGATGGCGCAGCACCGGCGCCGCCAGCGCGATCACATCGTCGACCGATGGCGCAAACCTTCCGTCGAGCAACGCGCGCGCACGGCACGCGAGCATCAGCGCCTGGCTGGCGCGCGGGCCCGGGCCCCAGGCGATTTGCGCATCGCCTTCAGCGCCATCGCCGGGTCGCCCGGCGCGCACGAGCTTGAGGATCGCCTCGACAACGCTTTCGCCGACCGGCACGCGCCGGACCAGGCGCTGCGCCGCGGCGAGCTCGTCGGCACTCATCACTTTGCTCGCCGCTTCTTCGTTCATGCCCGTCGTCGCGAGCAGCATCTGCCGCTCGGCCTCGAGGTCGGGATAGCCGACATCGATCTGAAGAAGGAAGCGATCGAGCTGCGCTTCGGGCAGCGGATAAGTGCCTTCCTGCTCGAGCGGGTTCTGCGTCGCCAGCACGTGGAAGGGCCGGGGCAGCGGATGATATTGCCCGGCGACCGAGACGCGATGCTCCTGCATCGCCTGCAGCAGCGCCGATTGCGTACGCGGGCTGGCACGGTTGATTTCGTCCGCCATCAGCAACTGGCAGAAGACCGGCCCAGCGATGAAGCGGAACGAACGGCGGCCGCTTTCGCTTTCCTCCAGCACTTCCGAGCCGAGGATGTCCGCGGGCATGAGATCGGGCGTGCATTGGATGCGCTTGTCCTCGAGGCCGAGGACGGTGCCGAGCGTCTCGACCAGCCGCGTCTTGGCGAGGCCGGGCACGCCGATCAGCAAAGCATGACCGCCCGCAAGCAGCGTGATGAGGGCTTGATCGATCACCTCATGCTGGCCGAAGATGACGCGGCCGATGCGCTCGCGCACGGCGGCGAGACGCTGGCCGAGCGCGTCGATCTCGCCGGCGAGATCACCGGTGGCGGTGCCGAAACCAATCGGCAGGCTTTCAGAAGGGCTCAAGGGCGGAACTCCTCAGGCAGAGCGAAGAGACGGCGCGTCGTGAACGAAGCAAAAGCGGACGACCCAAAATCGCGAGACGAATCGGAGTTGGCGCGCATCGAAGCCGCCGCTGCCAAATCGCCGGACGCCACCGCCAAGAAGCGAGCGCCGCCGCGGGATTGTGGGCATTTCGACATCCACATCGATCGCGATGGTAGCTGGTTCTATCGCGGGACACCAATCAATCGCGCGTCATTGGTTAAGCTGTTCAGCACGGTCTTGGAATGCGATGCGGACGGCGTCTATTGGTTGACCACACCGGGCGAACGCGGCCGCGTGACGGTCGAGGAAGCGCCGTTTCTCGCCGTCGAACTGGAGCGGCGCGGCGAAGGCGCGGACGCGGAACTAGTCTTTCGCACCAATGTCGGCGATTTTGTGACGGCCGATGCCGATCATCCGTTGCGTATCGCAACCGACCCGGAAACGGACGCGCCGCGCCCTTACATCCGCGTCAGAAATCGGCTGGAAGCGAGGCTCACCCGCCCGGTATTCTATAATCTGGTAGATTATGGTGTGGAGGAACGGGTCGGCGGTGCCACCCGGTTCGGGGTATGGAGCAAAGGGTCATTCTTTCCGCTGGATCCGCCGGCCGATTCCGGCTGACACGCAGCGATATTCGCGCGCGGCTCGATGGCCGCACGGTCAGCACGCGCGGCAACGGCACGCCGGAGCGCGACAACATCCGCGCCGCCGTGCTCGTGCCGCTGGTCGAGCGCGACGAGGGCTGGTTCGTCGTTCTGACGTTGCGCTCGGCCGACCTCGCCGATCATGCCGGACAGATTTCGTTGCCCGGCGGGCGTATCGAGCCGGAAGACGCCGATCCGCGCGCCGCCGCATTGCGCGAAGCCGAGGAAGAGATCGGCCTCGCGCGCGACTACGTCGAGACCGCCGGGCGGCTCGACACCTGGCTGACCGGTACCGGCTTCGAGGTGACGCCGATCGTCGGCATGGTGCGGCCGCCGCCGCCCTACAGGCCCGATCCGGTCGAGGTCGCCGAAGTTTTCGAAGTGCCGCTCGATTTCATTCTCGATACGCGCAATCACCAGTGGCGCTCGCGCCAGCTGCAAGGGCAGACGCGCTACTTTTGGGCGATCCCTTATCTCCATCGCAATATCTGGGGCGTGACCGCAAGCATGCTGGTCAACCTCGCCGAAGCGCTCAACACGTGATGAATGGGGCGGGGGGATGGGACGCGTCTTCCTCACCATTATCGTGCCGCTGCTCTTGCCGACCGCGCTTTACGCCGCCTGGCGCGTCGTGGCCGGCAAACAGATCAATGTCCCAAAAGCGTGGATATGGCTCGCGGTCTCGGGCCTCGTGCTGGCGTCGCTGATGCTGGTTCTCGTCAGCGTCGATTTCGGCGAGCCGAAAAACGGGCAATACGTGCCGCCGCATGTCGACGATAACGGCATGGTCGTGCCGGGCCGCATCGAAACGGCGCCGCACTGATCATGCGCATCAAGCCGCCCGCCTGGATGACCGATAAAGCGAGCCACGCGCTGATGAGCGCGCTCAAGGGCGATGCGCGGTTCGTCGGCGGGTGCGTGCGCGACACGATCCTGAAGCGCCCGATCGGCGATATCGATATCGCGACGCCGCTCTTTCCCGAAGAGATCATGCGCCGCCTTGCCGCGGCAAAGATCAAGGCGGTGCCGACCGGCATCGCGCACGGCACGATCACCGCCGTCACCGAGACGCGGCCATACGAGATCACGACCTTGCGCCGCGACGTCGAAACCTTCGGCCGCCAGGCGCGCGTCGCGTTCTCCGCCGATTGGAAAGAAGATTCGGCGCGCCGCGACTTCACCATGAACGCGCTCTATCTCAACGACGAGGGCGAGGTCTTCGACTATCACGACGGCATCAAGGATTTGCGCGCCGGCAAAGTGCGCTTCGTCGGCGATCCGGCGACGCGCATCCGTGAGGACGTGTTGCGGCTGTTGCGTTTCTATCGCTTCCACGCCTGGTACGGTAAAGGCGAAGCCGACGCCGCGGCGCGCGCCGCGTGCCGCGCCTCGACGCCGCTGTTGCCGACGCTTTCGGGCGAGCGCGTGCAGGCTGAGCTCTTGAAGCTGCTCGGCGCGAAAGACCCGGTGCCGAGCCTGACGCTGATGCAGGAAGACGGCGCGCTGGCGCGCATCGTGCCGAAGCCTCGCGGTCTCGATGTGTTGGCGCGGCTCGTCAAGCTCGAGCCCCCAACCAAATCCGGGCCCGACGCGCTGCGCCGCCTCGCGGCGTTGGTCGAAAGCGGCGGCGATGCGCTGGCGAAGAAGCTCAAATTCTCCAACGCCGACCGCGAGCGGCTGATCGCGCTGCATGAGAGCGTGAAGCTGACCAGCGATGCAATGGAGCAGCGGCGGCTGCTCTATCGCATGGGCCGCGCGCTTTATATAGACCGCGTGCTGCTAACGGCGGCGATCGCTGACGACACCGTGAATGTCAAAAAGCTGCTCGGCGCGGCGGCGAAATGGAAGCCGGTGACCTTCCCGCTCCGCGGCGCCGATATCGCCGCCGCCGGGGTGCCCGAAGGCCCCGCGATCGGCAAGCTCCTCGCTGAGATTGAGGCGTGGTGGGAAGACGGCGACTTCAAAGCGACGCGGGCTCAGTGCCTCGCGGAGGTGCGGCGGCGGCTCGATGCAACGGCGGCGCCCGCGTGAGGCTGCTGCCGGAAGGCACCACGCCGGAGACGCGCATTCTCTATGCCGGGCGGGGCCTGCGCGCTTTCGCCGACGGTTTTGTTTCCCTGCTGCTGCCGATCTACATCACCGCGCTCGGCTTCGATGTCGTCGCCGTCGGCCTGATCTCGGCGTCGACCATGCTCGGCTCGGCGGCGCTCACCATCGGCGTCGGCTTCACCGCGCACCGCTACGGAAGGCGCGTCCTGCTCGTCGGCTCGGCGCTCTTGATGATCGCGACCGGCATCGGTTTTCTCCTAGTGCACGCGTTATGGCCGCTGGTCGTCGTCGCCTTCATCGGCACGATCAATCCTTCTCCGGCCGATGTCAGCGTCTTCTATCCGCTCGAGCAATCGCTGCTCGCCGAAACCGTCCCGCCGCAGAGCCGCACCGCGACCTTCGCCGGCTATGCCCTGGTCGGCTCGCTCGTCGCGGCGCTCGGCGCGCTCGTCGCCGGTCTGCCGAACCTGCTGCGGGCGAGCTTCCATGTCGATCTGCTGATCGCGTTGCAGTCGATGTTCGCGCTCTATACCGTCCTCGGCCTCGTCACCTTTTATCTGTATCGCCGTCTGCCGCTGAGCCTCGACAATCGCGATCAGCGGCCATCGAGCGCGCTCGGGCCGTCGAAGCGCATCGTCTTCACCTTGGCGGCGCTCTTCAGCCTCGATAGCTTCGGCGGCGGGCTCATCGTGCAATCGCTCCTGGCGCTGTGGCTCTTCCGCCGCTTCGGGCTCTCGCTCGAGACCGCGGGGGCGATCTTCTTCTGGAGCGGCGTCTGCACCGCCGCCTCCTACATCGTCGCGGCCCGGCTCTCGCGCAAGATCGGCCTCGTCAACACGATGGTGTTCAGCCATCTGCCGGCCAATCTTTGCATGATCGCGCTTGCCTTCGCGCCCAACCTCACCGTCGCCGTCGCGTTGCTGCTGATCCGCGCGGCGCTATCGCAGATGGATGTGCCGACGCGCGGCTCTTACGTGATGGCGGTGGTGACGCCGCCCGAGCGTGCCGCCGCGGCGAGCATCACCGCCCTGCCGCGCAGCCTTGCTTCATCCCTTGCGCCGTTGCTCGGCGGCTGGCTCTTCGCGCTCTCGCCTTTCGCCTGGCCTCTGGTGATCGCCGGCGGCTTGAAGGCGATTTACGACATCCTGTTGCTGATCCTCTTCCAAAGCCACAAGCCGCCGGAAGAAGAAGCGGCCGCCGCGATCAAGGCCAGCTGACCTCCGGCGGCAGCGACATCAGGATGGCTTCGACATTGCCGCCGGTTTTGAGGCCGAAGAGCGTGCCGCGGTCGTAGATCAAATTGAATTCGACATAGCGGCCGCGGCGCTGGAGCTGATAGCGGCGCTGCTCCTCGCTCCAGCTTTCGCGAAAGTGCCGCCGCACGAGCTGCGGATAGATCGACAGATAGGCTTCGCCGACATCGCGGGTGAAGGCGAAATCGGCGTCCCAATCGCCGCTGTCGACATAGTCGTAGAAGATGCCGCCAACGCCGCGCGCCTCGTTGCGGTGCTTCAAAAAGAAATACTCGTCGCACCATTTCTTGAAGCGCGCGTAGTAATCGGCGCCGTGCTTGTCGCAGGCGGCTTGCAGCGCGGCGTGGAAATCGCGCGTGTCGGCATCGTCGGGATAGATCGGCGTTAGATCGCTGCCGCCGCCGAACCAGCTCTTCGTCGTGACGATATGGCGCGTGTTCATGTGGACGGCCGGCACCAGCGGCGAGCGCGGATGAATGACGAGCGAGATGCCGCTCGCCCAGAAGCGCGGATCGCTCTCGGCACCCGGGATTTGTTTGCGGAATTCGGGACTGAATTCGCCCCAGACGGTCGAGACGTTGACGCCGGCTTTCTCGAAGACGCGGCCTTTGAGGATCGCCATCGTGCCGCCGCCGCCGCCCTCGCGGTCCCAGGTCTTGCGCTCGAAGCGTTGTTTCTCGCCCGCGTTGGGATCGAATTCGTCCTCGATCGCCTCGAGCGCGGCACAGATACGGTCGCGCAGCGCCGCGAACCAAGCCGTTGCTTCTCGCTTTTTCTCTTCCGCGTTCACTTTTGCTCCTCGGGCAGAAGCCCCGTCTGCCGCAACGCCTCGCCCAATACCATGGAAGCGGCCAGCGCGACATTGATCGAGCGCAGGCCCGGCCGCATCGGAATGGTGACGCGGGCATCGGCGGCCGCGTGGACCTCGGCCGGCACGCCGGCGCTCTCGCGGCCGAAGAGCAGCGTGTCGTCGGCCGCGAAGCTGAAACGGTAGTAGGGCAAGGTGCCCCGCGTCGTCAGCAGGATGAGGCGGCCCCGGGGCACGGTCTGGAACGCGGTCCACGAGCGGTGGCGGGTCAGCGCGACCTGATCGAGGTAATCCATCCCGGCGCGCTTCAGATGGCGGTCGGCCCAAACGAAGCCGAACGGCTCGATCAAGTCGGCGGCGACGCCAAGGCAGGCGCAGAGGCGCAAAATCGCACCTGCGTTTTGCGGAATATCGGGCTCATAAAGTGCGAGCCGCATCGCTTGGAAATCCCTTGGTTTTCTGCGGCAGGATGTCGCATAGAAGCTTCCGTTTAACAGTATAGCTTCCCGCGCGGGCCGCAACTTTTCGCGAATGCGGCCCGGCGTTCCGCATTTGGCGGAAAGCGTGGAAAAATAAGAGGGGAATTCATGGCGGATACCGCGCAACCCGGTCCGATAGCGCATGGTCACGAGGGCGGGACGCGACGCGATTTCCTCTCGATCGCCGCGACGGCCGTCGCCGGTGTCGGCGCTGCCTGCGCCGCCTGGCCGCTGATCTCGAGCATGAATCCGGCGCGCGACACGCTCGCGGCCGGCGCGCCCGTCGATATCGACATCTCGAAAATCCAGCCCGGCCAACAGATCATCGCGCTGTGGCGCAGCCGGCCGATCTATATCGTCAATCGCACGCAGGCGATGCAGGACGTCTTGAAGGCCGACAAGGACGCCGGCGCGCTGCGCGATGCCGGCTCGAACGCCAATCAGCAGGCGCCTTACGCCAAGAACGTCTATCGCTCGGTGAAGCCGCAATATCTCGTGTTGGTCGGTATCTGCACGCATCTCGGCTGCTTGCCGGAATTCGTGCCGCAGCCGGGCGGCACGCTCGGCCCGTCCTGGCAGGGCGGTTATTTCTGCCCGTGTCACGGCTCGCGCTACGATCTGTCGGGCCGCGTCTTTCAGGGCGTTCCGGCGCCGTACAATCTGCCGGTGCCGCCCTACCACTTCGTCAGTGACACGATGATTCGCGTCGGTGAGAACCCGAGCGATTCGACGTGGGACTTCAACTCGATCGAGCAGATTTAAGGACGCCGTTTTCATGGCCGCGCC
>DASZLU010000081.1:0-6340 GCA_035552195.1 Allostellaceae bacterium
TTACGATCGGTCAGCAGCATGGTGATCGCGCCGGCGAGCACCGGCAGCGACAGCAGCAGCAGGAACGCGGTCACCAGCACCGACCACACGAAGAGCGGCATCTTGTGCAGGGTCATGCCCGGCGCGCGCATGTTGAAGATCGTGGTGATGAAGTTGATCGCGCCCATGATCGAGGACGCGCCGGCCAAGTGGAGCGAGAAGATCGCCATGTCGACCGAGGGCCCCGGATGGCCGATCTTCGAGGAGAGCGGCGGATAGACCGTCCAGCCGACACCCGCGCCCTCGCCGACGAAAGCCGAGGACAGCAGCAGCAGGAAGGCCGGCACGAGCAGCCAGAAGCTGATGTTGTTCATGCGCGGGAACGCCATATCCGGCGCGCCGATCATCAACGGCACGAACCAATTGCCGAACCCGCCGATGATCGCCGGCATCACCAGGAAGAACACCATGATGAGGCCATGGGCGGTGATGATGACGTTATAGAGCTGATGATTGTTGCCGAAGAGCGGATCGCCCGGCTGCATCAGATTGTAGCGCATGATGACCGAGAACAGGCCGCCGATCAGACCGGCGAAGATCGCGAAGATGATATAGAGCGTGCCGATGTCCTTGTGATTCGTCGAGGCGAACCAGCGCGTCCAGAAGGCCGGAACATGATCGTGGCCTGCGTGGTCGTCGTGACCATAACCGCCGTGGCCGCCATGCGCGTGGGTGTCGGTCGTCATCGCTCTTTCCTCGCGAATACCTAAGCTGCGCTTACGTGCTTACTTCTTACGTGCCTATTGGGCCGCCGCGAGCGTGACGCTCGCGTCGGATGTGCCGGCCTTGGCGAATTTCTTCTTCGCCCCATCGACCCACTTCTGGAAATCCTCTTTAGAGACCACGTCGACCTCGATCGGCATGAAGGGGTGATTGACGCCGCAGATCTGGTTGCACTGGCCGTAGAAGGTGCCGGGGTGCTCGAACTGGAACCAGCTCTCGTTGGTATGGCCGACGACGGCATATTCCTGCACGCCGGCAGACGGCAGATACCAGCTGTGGATCACGTCGGTGCCGGTGATGAGAACACGCACCGTCGCGCCGACCGGCACGACCACGGGATTGTCGACGCCGAGGAGGCGCGGCTTGCCCGCCTTCGCGTCATCGGCCTCGGAGAGGACGTTGCTGTCATAGGCGAAATCGCCCTGATCGGGATATTCGTACGACCAGTACCATTGGTGGCCGGTCACCTTGAGGGTGAAGTCGGCCTTCTCGGTCCGATTCTCGTAATAGAGCAGCTTGAAAGACGGGATCGCGATCGAGACGAGGATCAGAACCGGCACCGCGGTCCACACCACTTCGAGAATGGTGTTGTGCGTCGTTGTCGACGGCACCGGGTGACGTTTCGCGTTGAACTTCACCATCACGTAAGCCAGCAACGCCAACACGAAGACGGTGATCAGCGTGATGATGATAAGCAGCTCATTGTGGAAGCTCTGGATCGCGTCGCGCACCGGGGTGTCGCCCTCGACCATCCCCATCTGCCAGTCATGCGGCTGCTCCGCCCACGCGGCCGGCACCGCGGTCAGCGCCAGGAGCAGCCCCGCGCCAAGCTTCGTTCCCAACTGACGCATTGAAATCATGCCTTTGCCCCTCATCCTGCCGGCGGCCACCGGCGACGCGCTAACCCAAAGCAAGCGCATCGAAAATCTCGCGTCTCTCTTAGCCCCTGCGCTGTGACGAAGCCAACCGCATTCTTGCGACTTTATGCCGCATTTCGCGTGCAACAAATAATCCAAGCCGCTCAAGCATCTGCCGAGCAGAAAATGAGTTGTACGGACTTCGTACGCAGACTTGTTTTTTGCATCCTCAGTTCGCTCGGCGACCCGCCACTCTCGCTGACCCCAATTCGGACTCGTCGACCGCCTAATCAACACAAGCCGGCTTGTGCGAGCGGCGCCGCCGCTATGGGCTCGCTGGTTTCGCGGCGCTCTCAGCACTGCCAGCGGCGCTGTTCGGCGCGGCGGGACGGGCGCATCTCCGCTCGAATAAAGCGGGCGACAGGCCCTTCGGCCTTGCCTCGAGGATCGGATGAGGCGATGATTTCGCGGGGTGCGGGGGCATGCAATTTCGCGTGGGTAGACGTCGATCGTTGGGCTTCATCGGCCTGGTCGGACTCTTGATATATGTCGGCTGGATGGGCGGACCTTATCTGCGCTCGGTCATCTTGCGCGATGCCGCGGTAACCAGCTGGATCAATCCGACGACCTCGCCAATCGCGGGCTATGTCGGCCCACATTTGCTTTATGCGGGCGAGCATGTTGGCGCCGACGGCGTTATTGCGGTCATCGCCGACCCGCTTGCCGACCGCTCCGCTCTAGCCCGCGCGGAGGCCGATCTCGACCGCGCCCAAGAGCGGCGTCATGCCTTGGAGCAGTTGGTCACGGTGCGCGAGAGCACCGTCGCAGCACGCCTAACCCTGGCAAATGATTATGCCGAGGCCTTCAGGCATGATCTTGATCTGCGGATCACCGCGGCAACGGCCAGCCTGTCCTCGACAAAGCAGCGGCTGGGTTTAGAGCGTGTGCAAGCCTCTCGTTTGGCTCAACTCGCGGCCAGCGGACATGGCTCGCAAGCCGCCGCCGATGCCGAGACCCAGCAGGTGGCGGAGCTGGAAAAGACCATGGCGACGGTGCAGTCGGATGTCGACCGGTCGACGTATCGGCGAAAAATCGCAGCGGGAGGCACCTTTCTGCTCGACGACGGCACGGACGCCGCCATTGGCGTGCGCAACCTCGAAGAAGCCCGTCTCGCGCTCAATCAGGCGAAGCTCGATTTCGCTCTGGCCCAGGTCGACATCGAGCTCGCGCGCAAAATGCTGGACGCGGCCCGATCGAGCTACGAAAAGGCGCGGAGCGCCCCCGTGGCAGCACCGCCCGGTGCGCTCGTCTGGAGCCAGATCATCGCGCCGGGTAGCGCCGTCCAGCCCGGCTCGCCCGTCGCGAGCTGGATCGACTGCGGCGTGCTGATGGTCGATGCGCCGATCTCGGATGTGGAACTCTCGCTGCTGCCGAAAGACGCCAAAGCCGACGTGGTGTTCGAGGGTGAGAAAAAGGTTCGTCGCGGCACGGTCATCCTTACCCGCGGCGCCGCGGCGACCGTGGGTCGGGCCGATCTCGCGGCGATCGCAAAGGGCCGCGACGCCGGCGTCGGGCAAGCTCTGATCAAACTCGATGCCTCGCCGGAGGACATCGCGGCCTGCCCCATCGGCCAGGCCGCTTACGTGGACTTCCCGGATATCGGGCTGATCGACGTGTTGCGCGCCCGATTACGCTTCTAGGCAACCATGGCGCACGATCCCCGCATTTCGGTCGAGCAACAAGCCGAGGAGAACTCGGTACAGTTCGCATTGGCAGCTGACTTCGGTCTGGTGACTTTACTAGCGGTGATCGGGATTCTCGGCGGCTCGCTTACCATCGCCGCCGAAGCAATCCGTGCCATCTTGATGAATCTCATCGAGCTGTTCTCGCTCATCGTCCTGAAGCGCATCCATCGCGGAGAGCTCGCCGATCTCGAGTTCGGCACCGGCAAGCTCGAGCAAGTGGCCAACACGGTGATCGGCGCCGCGATGCTGGGTGGTGCGCTCTGGATCGCTTCACGGGTGATCGCCGTCTTGACAGGCGAAACCGCGCCCGGCACACCCTTTGGGCTCGCAACGGCGGCGATGGCCGGGGCCCTCAACCTTTATATCAATTTCCTGTCCTGGGACCGCGTCCGCCAAGCGGTCAGGGCGGAGAGCTCGATCATCATGAAGGGCCAGTTGCAGGCCCGACGGGTCAAGCTCATTTCTTCGTTCTTCGTGCTGATCACCATGACGGTAGCAGCAGCGTCGACCGACGACCGGGTGGTCGCGTGGGCCGACGTTCTGGGCTCGGTCTTCGTTGCCGGATTCATCGTCGTGAACGCCTTCGACATGCTGAGCACCGGCCTCGTCGATCTGCTCGATCGTTCCGCGGGTCCGAAAGTGCACGAGGCAATCGACCGCGCGCTCGCGCTTCACGCCGGCGATTATGGCGAGCTCGCGCGGATCAGGTCGCGCCGCTCCGGCCGTGTGATCTTCATTGAGCTTGCGCTGCGCTTCGATCCCAGCCTCAGCATCGCTCAAATCGACCAGCGCATCGATGCCCTGAAACAGTCGCTCGGCCATGAGATCGAACATGCCGACATCTCGGTCCTCGCGCTCGCGGCGAGCAGGTGAAGCCCAGCGCATACTCGCTTCGCGCAGGATTTTGCGGGCGATCTTGCTTGCGGCGATTTTGCCGGCAATCGCGAAGAGTTACGGTCAAAAGGCTGCAAAATCCCCGTCGGAAATCCTCTTCCGTCATGGGGTGCCGCAAGCACCGCGCCGGGATTATGCTGGTGGCACGACGCTGACGGGGCGCCGTGCGATGCCCATATAGGGTGGGAACCCCGATGGACTGGCCGCCCTACTGGAATGGGGTGCCGCTTCGTGGCACAACCGCTTGCCGCTGGAGAATAAAGCATGACCGATCTCGCGCTCACCGACGACCTCTTCTTCACGAAGACCGGCATGGATCAGGCGCGGGTCGAGAAGATCGTCGCCGAAGCGCTCCACGGCATGGATGACGGCGAACTCTTCCTCGAATATTCGCAATCCGAGAGCCTGACCCTCGATGACGGGCGAATCAAATCCGCCGCCTTCGACACGGCGCAGGGCTTCGGCTTGCGCGGCATCAGCGACGAAGCGGCCGGCTACGCGCATGCCTCCGAATTGTCGGAAGACGCCATCCGCCGCGCCGGTCAAACCGTGCGCGCCGTGCGTCAGGGCCATAACGGCACCTTCGCCGCGCCGCCGCCGGGCACCAACCGCCAGCTCTACACCGACGCCAATCCGCTGCAGCAGGTCGATTTCAGCGCAAAGACCAAGCTCCTGGGCGAGATCGACGCCTATGCCCGCGCCAAGGACCCGCGCGTCCGACAAGTCTCGGCCTCGCTCTCCGGCATCTGGCAGGCGGTGCAGATCATTCGTCCGGATGGCCGCCGCGCCGCCGATATCCGTCCGCTGGTGCGCCTCAATGTCAGCATCGTCGTCGGCGAGGGCGACAAGATGGAAAGCGGCTCGTCGGGCGCGGGCGGCCGCCTCGCTTACGAGCGCTTCATCGATCCGGCAAACTGGAAAGCGCAGGTCGACGAGGCGCTGCGCCAGGCGCTGGTCAATCTCGACAGCGTGCCGGCGCCGGCCGGCGAGATGCCGGTCGTGCTCGGCCCCGGCTGGCCGGGCGTGATGCTGCATGAAGCGGTTGGCCATGGGCTCGAAGGCGATTTCAATCGCAAGAAGACTTCGGCCTTCGCGGGTCTCGTCGGCCAGCGCGTCGCCTCGCCCGGCGTCACCGTCGTCGATGACGGCACGATGCCCGATCGCCGCGGCTCGCTCTCGGTCGATGACGAAGGCACGCCGTCGAACTACACCGTGCTGATCGAGGACGGCATCCTCAAAGGCTACATGCAGGATCGCCTCAACGCGCGCCTCATGGGCATGAGCCCGACCGGCAACGGAAGGCGCGAGAGCTTCGCCTATGCGCCGATGCCGCGCATGACCAACACCTATATGTTGGCCGGCGACAAAGACCCGAAAGAGATCATCGCCTCGGTGAAGCGCGGTCTCTACGCCGTGAACTTCGGCGGCGGCCAAGTCGACATCACTTCGGGCAAATTCGTCTTCTCCGCTTCCGAGGCCTACCTCATCGAGGACGGCAAGGTCGGCAAAGCGGTCAAAGGCGCGACGCTCATCGGCAACGGGCCCGACGCGATGACCAAAGTCTCGATGATCGGCAACGACCTCGAACTCGACGGCGGCATCGGCACCTGCGGCAAGGACGGCCAAGGCGTTCCCGTCGGCGTCGGCCAGCCGACGCTGCGCATGGATGGCCTGACCGTCGGCGGCACCGCACAGTAGTTTTCGGAAATGGTTGCGACGTCCCCTCACCCTCCCATCGCTGACGCGACGGGCCCCTCCCTATCCCCGCTGGGGCGAGGGCTAGTGTGACGGACACCCCCGCGATACATCGCCCCCTCTCCCCGGCGGGGAGAGGGTTGGGGTGAGGGGGCTGCTCGCTGCGGCGCTCCTTCTCGCCGCTTTTATTCCGACAACTTCAGCGAACGCCGCGTGCGATCTCGATCACGCAGCATCGACGCGCTGGACGATCCAGCGCCACGGCGCGATCAGCAATCTCGTCACGCCGTGCGGCGACCGCTTCTATTCGATCGGGGTCAACGTGCTCGATGGCGGCATCACGGCCGGCTATCTCGACCGGCCGCATTACGATTGGCGCAACAGCTT
>DASZLU010000082.1:0-63533 GCA_035552195.1 Allostellaceae bacterium
TCGACCGGCGTCATCAATGTCATGGGCAAGGCGATCCTCGGCGATCCCGACGAGCTCTACCAGGCGATCATCGACGGCAGCGGCAACACCGCCGATCCCGCGCTCGCCCGCGCCATCGCGACCAACGGCAAGCGCGCGATCGAATGGCTCGGTGCGCAAGGCGCGCGCTTCATTCAGCGCGGCCTGCAGAAAGATCAGCCGGGACAACAAGTGCTGGCGCCGCCGCGGCGGCTGCAGGCCGGACTCGATTGGGAAGGGCGCGGCGCCGATGTGCTGCTGCGCGCGCTGGAAAAGCAATTGATTGAGCGCGGCGGCGCGGTGCTGCGCGGCACCAAGGTCGAGACGCTGATCGTCGAAGGCGGCGCTTGTGTCGGCGTCGAGGCGACGCAGAACGGCCAGCGCACACGCATCGATGCGAAAGCCGTCGTCATCGCCGATGGCGGCTTTCCCGCCAATCCCGCGATGATCGCGCAATACATCACGCCGCGCGCCGATCGCGTGCTGTGCCGCGCGGCGCCCGGCGCCAAGGGCGACGGCATTCGCATGGCCGAGGCGGCCGGCGCGAAGATCGGCGGCTTCGGTAAGTTCTACGGCCACATCCACCACAAGAATGCGATGAGCATCGCGCAGCTCTGGCCCTATCCGCATCTCGATGCGGCGGCCGAGATCGGCATTCTCGTCGGCCCGGACGGCCAGCGCTTCGTCGATGAAGGGCTGGGCGGCGTGGTGATGGCGAACGCGATCGCGCAGCTCGCCGATCCGTTGAGCTCGTTCCTTATCGTCGATGAGGCGATCTGGCAGGCGGAGCCGAAGATCACCGCGACCGTGCCGGCGAACCCGTCGATGGCCAATGCCGGCGGTCCCGATGTCGCGGCGCGCGATCTCGCCGGCTTGGCGGCGAAGGTCGGCGTGCCGGCCGAGGCGCTGGCCGCCACCGTCAAAGCGCATAACGATGCCGTAACGAGCGGCGATTATTCGAAGCTCGCGCTTCCGCGCAGCATGCGCCGCCATAAGCCGATGGCGATCGCGCAGGGTCCGTTTCGTGCCGTGCCGCTCTGCGCCGGCATTACCGGCACGATGGGCGGCGTAGTGATCGACGCACATGCCCGGGCGCAACACGCCGACGGCGCGCCGTTCCCAGGTCTCTATGCCGTCGGCACGCCGGTTGCCGGGCTCGAAGGCGGGCCGCGCGCCGGTTACGTCGGCGGCCTCTCCAAGGCGTTCATCCTCGGCTTGCTCGCCGGCGAGCACATCGCGGCCTAACGAAGAGAGACGACATGAAGCTCTGCACCGCTCTCGTTGCGCTCGCCGCGCTCGTCGCCACAAGCGCGCGCGCCGATGAGTATCCCTCGCATAGCGTCACCATGATCGTGCCCTTCGCCGCCGGCGGGCCGTCGGATGTCAGCGGCCGCGCCCTCGCCGACGCCCTCGGCAAGCAGCTTCATCAATCGATCATCGTCGAGAATGACGGCGGCGCCGGCGGCAATATCGGCGCGACGAAAGCGGCGCATGCCAAGCCCGACGGCTATACGATGATGTTCACCAATTTCTCGATCGCGCTCAGCCCCGCGCTCTACGACAATCTCGACTACGACGCGGTGAAGGATTTCTCGTCCGTCGGCGTCGCCATCTTCTCGGCGACCATGCTGCTGGCGCGCAACGACCTGCCGCCTAAGACCGTGCCCGACCTCGTCACCTATCTCAAAACCAACGGCGAGAAGGTGCTGATGGCGACCACCGGTCCCGGCGGCCCGTCCGATCTCTGCGCCCGCCTCATCATGAAGGCAACCGGCGCCAAGGTGACGCTGGTGAATTACAAAGGCACCGCGCCGGCGATGACCGATCTCATCCCCGGCCACGTCGATCTGATGTGCGATTCCGTCGCCACCGCCGCACCGCAGGTGAAAGCCGGCGTGGTCAAAACCTTTGGCGTCACCGGTCACGAGCGCTCGCATTTCGTGCCCGATGTCCCGACCCTGGTCGAGCAGGGCCTGACCAGCATCGATTACTCGGTGTGGAGCGCGCTCTACGTGCCGTCGCAGACGCCGAAACCGATCCTCGACCGCATCGCCGCCGCGTTCCAGGGCGCGCTCAAGGATCCCGACTTCCAGAAGATCAACGCGACCACGGGACAGGAGCAGGCGACCGGCGATCTGATCACGCCGGCCGGCGCCGACGCCTATCTCAAATCCGAGATCGCGCGCTGGACACCGCTGCTGAAAGGCTCGAACGCGGGCAACTAGAGTCCCGATCGAGGATTACGTGATCCAAGGGGGGCAAGGCACCATCACCCGTCGCAATAAGGAGCATGTCGAGCTGGCGCGACCGCAATTATCGGCAACGGAAATTATCGGATTCGATTCGGCAGAAAAGTGGGAGCGCTGGCTCGCGAAGAATCACGCGAGCTCGGAAGGCATCTGGATTCGGATCTTCAAAAAGGATGCGAGGGAGAAGACGGTAACCTACGACGAGGCGCTCGACGGCGCGCTCTGCTACGGCTGGATCGACGGGCAGAAGAAAACATACGATGACGGCTCATGGCTTCAGAAATTTACGCCCAGGCGGAGCAAGAGCATCTGGTCGAAGCGGAACAAAGACCATGTCGCGCGCCTCGTTGAGTCAAAGAAGATGCGGCCAGCAGGACTTAGAGAAGTGGAGTCCGCCAAAAAAGATGGGCGATGGAACGCCGCATACGATTCCGCGAGCGGCGCGGAGATACCAAAGGATTTTCTGGCTGAGTTAGCGAAGAACAAAAAGGCGAAAGCGTTTTTTGATACGCTTAACGGGGCGAACCGCTACTCCATCGTGTGGCGTCTTCAGACGGCAAAGAAACCGGAGACGCGGGCGCGGCGCTTGAAAGAATTCCTATCCATGATGGCAGAGGGCAAAAAGTTTCATAGATAAATACATCGCGTTGCTTCGCGGGTTCAACGTGGACGGACCCCAGAGAGCCGCCTCAGCCGTGAAAAGCGAGCACGGTTTCTTCGTCGAAACCGGCAAGACCCTCAATCACTTTCGCTCGGACCAAAACGATTGCGGTTCCCAGCCGAAGACGCTGCGGCCGCCGTACTCATGCGAATGCGCGAACTCGTCGGCGATATGCGCTGGCAGCGACGGGCCGGTGGCGGCGCGCTCGAGCCGGCGCGCTTGCTCATCGAGGCGCTGCAGCGCGCCGAGGCGTTCGTCGTTGCCGAGCTTCGCGTGTTCGACAGCGGCTTTGATCACCGCGATGGTCTGGTCATAGACTTTGATCGGCACCGGATAGGGATGGCGGTCCTTGCCGCCATGCGCCAGCGAGAAACGCGCCGGATCGGCGAAGCGGCAGGGCGCGCCATGCACCACTTCGGCCACCATCGCGAGCGAGCGCACGGTGCGCGCGCCGACGCCCGGCACCAGCAACAGCTCGGTGAAATCTTCGGGACCGCGGTCGGACGCGGCGGCGAGCGCGCCATGCAAACGGCGCAAGATCACGTCGCTCGGCCGCACGTCATGATGCGCCGGCATCACGAGATGCGGCAGCAGCGGCACTTCGAGCGGCGGCGTTTCGACCACACGGCCTTCGATGCGTGCGATCTCGTCGACGACGCGATCCGGGCCGAGATCGCGCAGCAGCTCTAATTGCCGCGTGCGCGAGACCGCGGCGCGATGATCGGTGAGGTTGACGATCGTGCCCTGATTCACGCCGTCGATCGCGGCATGCGGCGCGTCGACGAAGCTGGCCAGGCCTTCCGATTGCCAGTGATAGCGGCGCGCGGTGCGGGTATTTCCATTCATGCCTTGTTGGACCACGACCCATTTCGCGTCGTCGGCGACGATGAAGCCGTGAAGATAAAGATCGAACCCGTCCTGCACCGCGGCGCTGTCGACCTTGGCGACGAGGCGGCTGGCCTTGGCGAGCGCGTCGCCGTCGAAGCCGATGCGTTGGCCGATCGCGACGAGCTCGTGCGGCGTCGCGCGCGAATGGACGCCGCGCCCGCCGCAAACATGGAGCCCCAACTCGCCGGCCATCGGCGTAAGGCCGCGCTTCAGCGCGCCGATGACGCTGGTGGTGATGCCGGAGGAATGCCAATCCATCCCCATCACCGCGCCGAAGGACTGGAACCAGAAAGGATGGGCGAGGCGGGCGAGGAATTCGTCGCGGCCGTAATGCAGGATAATCGCCTCGGCGATGACCGCGCCGAGCTTCGCCATCCGCTGCGCCAGCCAAATCGGCACGCGGCCATTGTGGAGCGGCAGATCGGCGCTTCCGGCGCGGCGGGCCACGGCTTCTCCTTTATTGGGAACGAAGGCGGAACATCCTACCGTTTTCGCCGCGTCTTGGGTAGAGGCGCCGCGGCCGGCGTCTCGGCCGGGACGGGCGCTGGTGCCGGCGTCTCGGCTGCGATCGGCGCTGGGGCGGGCGGCACCGGCGACAGCGGAGCGCCCGGCGCGCCATGCTTGGCCTTCACCGCCGCGATCTGGCCGGTCATGTGCCGGAGCGCCGCGAAAGCCTGCTTTTCCTCGTCGCTGAGTTCGCCGGTTTTTTCGGCACGGGCGATCAGCAGCAGCAACGCGTCCTCGATCCGGCCGAGCTGCTTGCCGTAGCTCGCGACGTCGGTCAGCACCTCTTCCTCGACCGCGGGATTGGAGGATTGGCCGAGGGCGATATTGACGAGGCCGAACTGGCCGCCCGTCGGATTGAACACCCAGTTCCACGGGTTGATGCTCTGGGTGACGTTCCCGGAAAGCGGCAGACGAAACACCGGCATTAGCTCCTCCTTACTTAACGGACCGCGACAGCTGCGACAAAACGTTGCAAGCACGATGCCGATCCCTGCCAAACCGCCACCGATGCCGCGAATTTGCGCGAGAATCTTTTCATTACTTCGCGCCATCCGCCGATTTTTGATGTTTCACTCATCCGCATGACGGATTTGAGCACGATATCCATCGCCGCCTCGGCCCTCACCGCTCAGACGGCACAAGTCGACGTGATCGCGAACAACGTCGCGAACGCGCAGACGCCGAATTACACGGCACAGCAGGCGCAATTTGTGCCCATGCACCCCGGCGTTTCGGTCGGCGCCGTGATCGACACCGGCCAGCAGGTCGATCTCGGCAGCGAGATGATCAACCTCATCCACGCCAAGGCCGCGTACCAGGCAGCGGTCTTCGCCTTACAGAAGGCCGACGCGGACGCCAAGACGCTGATCGCGGCGGTCTAACGCGATTTAAGGCGCTAGCCGCACGCTCTCGCGCCAGAAGTCGCGATACGAGCGCAGCCTATCGGTGAAGAAATCGCCGAGCTGCGTTCGCCTCTTTGCGCGGCATCAAGCCTCCCAACCAAAAGCGACGCCCGTATTATCAATATCTCTCGGCCAAAGCAGCAGAGTGACCTTGCGAAAGGCCGTGCCGTGTTTTGCGTGGTGCCGGGGCCATAGGCGAATGAAAGCGTTTCTGGCGGATGCCGTCATGTTCGGCATCATGTGCCTCTGGGCCTTTTTCGCCTGGAAAGACTCCACACGTGGCATCGCGCGGAAAAGTCCCGCCGATCGACGGACCGGCACGTTCGCCTTGCCCAGCTTCGCGAGTATCACGTTTTCGGTCGCCATCATCTGCGTCGTCTTGGCCGTGGGGCTTATCCATGGCGTGCCCCATCCCGACGCCGAGCGCGGATTGATCTACGGGATCTATGGGGGCAAAGGAGCCTGCCGCCCGATATCCGGGTCAGCCGGCTGTTACCGCATCCCCGATACCGTCTACGTTGATCACGGCCATTATCTTGCCTACGTGGCTCTGATGCTTCCGGCCGCGGGTTGGATCGTCGCCGCTCTGGCCTATTGGATCATCACCGGCTTGCGCGATCGGTGACGGACGGATTTGGGGGTCGATTGCTCCCCGCCCTTTCTTGATGCTAGGAGAGAGCCAAGCCGCATAGCGGTAAAGGGCTCAAAGCCAGCGGGAGGGCAGCATGATCAAAACCCAAATCGTCGAATATCGCGACGGCGACCACGTCTGCGAAGGCTATCTCGCCTATGACGACGCGAAATCCGGCAAGCGCCCGGGCGTCTTCGTGGCGCATGAATGGAATGGTTGCGGCGAATACATGTACAAGCGCTGCGAGATGCTGGCCGAGCTGGGCTATGTCGCCTTCGCGGCCGATATCTTCGGCAAAGGCATCCGCGCCAAGACCTTCCCCGAATGCGAGGCGATCTCCAAAGCCTATTACGAGGACCGCGCGCTCACGCGGCGCCGCGCCAAAGCCGGTCTCGACGTGTTGACCCAGCAGCCGAATGTCGATGCGAGCAAGATCGCCGCGATCGGCTATTGCTTCGGCGGCATCGTGGTGCTGGAGCTGGCGCGCAGCGGCGCCGATGTCAAAGCCTCGGTCGCGTTCCACGGCCAGCTCTCGACGCCCAATCCCGCCGACGCCAAGAATATCAAAGGCAAGGTGCTGATCTGCCATGGCGCGATCGATCCGGTGGTGCCCCCGAGCGAAGTCGCCGCGTTCGAGAAAGAGATGGAAGACGCCAAGGTCGATTGGCAATTCATCTCGTACGGCAGCGCCATGCACACTTTTACCAACTGGAACCTGCCGACGACCCCGCCGCCGGGCGTGCCCGCCGCTTATAACGAGAAGGCCGATAAGCGCTCGTGGCGCGCGATGCGGGATTTCTTCGCCGAGACGATCGACTGACACCAGCAAGAGAATCCGGCAACACCAAGAATAAGGAGCGGCGGCGATGAAGCTCGCGACCCTGCGCAACAACAGCCCCGATGGCGAGCTCGTCGTCGTCTCGCGCGACCTCAAGAAGATGGTGAGCGCGAGCGACATCGCGCCGTCGCTCCGCGTCGCCTTCGACGATTGGCCGCGCAACAAGCCGAAGCTCGAAGAGCGTTATCGCTCGCTGATGGCCGGCACCGCCAACAACGCCATCGCGTTCGATGAATCGCGCTGTCATTCGCCGCTGCCGCGCTCGTTCCAATGGCTCGACGGCACGGCCTATGAATCGCATCGCTATCGCATGCAGCGCGGGCGGCCGGCGCCGGAATGGTTCCTCAAGGAGCCGCCGCTGTATCAAGGCCGCTCCGACGGCTTCCTCGCGCCGACGCAAGACGTGCCGATCGGCGATCTCGATTGGGGCGTCGATTTCGAGGGCGAGGTGGCGGTCATCACCGACTTCGTGCCGTACGGCGCGTCGCCGGACGTCGCGGCCTCGAAGATCGAGCTGATCATGCTGGTCAACGACGTGTCGCTGCGCACTCTGCAAGGGGTCGAGCTGCAGCGCATGTTCGGCTTCACGCGCTCGAAGCCGGCCTCGGTCTTCACCCCGGTTTGCGTCACGCCCGACGAGCTGGGCGATGCCTGGCGCGACAATCGCATCCACCTGCCGATCCGCTGCTCGATCAACGGCAAGCTCTTCGGCGATCCCAATTGCGGCGAGGCGGTGCACGGTTTCGCGACCATGATCTCCTATGCCGCGCTGACCCAGTCGCTGTCGCCCGGCACCATCGTCGGCGGCGGCACGGTCTCCAACCACGACGCCAATCGCGGCTATGCCACGATCGCCGAAGCGCGCTCGGTCGAGGAGATGGCGGAAGGCATGCCGAAGACGCCCTTCCTGCAATACGGCGACCGCGTGCGGATCGAGATGCTGGACGCCGACGGCCAGTCGATCTTCGGCGCCATCGACCACAAGATGGCGCCGCCATCGTAAGACCGGGCGCGGCTTAAAACGCCTCCCAGCGGCGGAATCGGCCCGGCAAAACCTGCCGCCGGTTCCGCCACACCTCTTTTAAGGCATTGATTTGAGCCGCGGTTTTTCTGGCACGCGGCTTGCCAATGGCTTCGCGTCTTGTCGGAGCCATGCCGTGATCGATCTCGTCGAAAGTTTCAACGCCGCCTTCCGCTTGCAGCAGGAGGGCCGTCTTGTCGAGGCGGAGACGCTTTATCGCGCCGTCCTCGACGCCGCGCCCGAACATCCCGGCTCGCATCATCTCTTGGGTCTCGTCGAGCATCAGCTCGGCCGGCACGACGCCGCGCTCGCATCGATCAAGCGCGCCATCGAACTCAACGGCGAGGAGCCGAACTACCACAACAATCTCGGCACGGTCTATCGCGCGCTCGGCAAGCTCGATGAAGCGATCGTGTGCTACCGCTACGCGGTTGGGCTGCGTCCCGATTTTGCCGCGGCGTTCAACAATCTGGGCGCCACGCTGCTGCAAAAAGGCGAGAGCGCGCAGGCGCAACGGGCGCTGGAGCGTGCGCTCGAAGCGACGCCCGATTATGCCGGCGCCTGGTTCAACCTCGGCAATGTGCTGGCGGCGCGCGACGAGCATGCGAAAGCGGTCGAGCATTATCGCCGCACGCTGACGCTCGACCCCCATCATATCGACGCGCTGAACAATCTCGGCGCCGCGCTGGGCGAGCTGGGCGAGAACGTTGAAGCCGCCTCGTGCTATCAGCGCGTGCTGGCGCTGCAGCCGGCGAATGCCGCCGCGCACAGCAATTTCGGCCGCGTGCTGGCGCAGCGCGACGAGCTCGACGCCGCGATCGGCCATTTCCGCGAGGCGATCGCGCTGCAGCCGCATGCGATCGATGCGCATATCAATCTCGGCAACGTGCTGTTGGAGCAGGGCGACGCGCCGGCCGCGCATCAAAGTTATGAGCGCGCGCTGGCCCTCGATCCGGCGCATGAAAGCGCGCATTGGAATGACGGGCTTGCCTTGCTGGTGCAGGGCGATCTCGCCGAAGGCTTCCGCCGCTGGCGTTACAACGTCGCGGCCGCGAAGCGCTTCGGCGCGCCGGAATGGCGCGGCGAGGCGCTGAACGGCGCGGCGATCCTCATCCACGCCGAGCAGGGCTTCGGCGATGCGATCCATTTCGCGCGTTATATCCCGATGGTGGCGGCGCGCGGCGGGCGCGTGATCTTCGAGGCGCCGGTCGAGCTGCATCGCGTCTTCGCGACCATCGACGGCATCGACGAGATCGTCGCGTTCGGCGATCGCTTGCCGGAATTCGCGTGGCAGTGCCCGCTTTTGAGCCTGCCGCTCGCGTTCGGAACGACGCTGCGCAACGTGCCGGACACCGTGCCCTATCTCACCGCCGATGCCGAATCGGTCGAGTTCTGGCAGCGCCGCATGGCAGGGCCGGCGCTCAAAGTCGGTCTCGTCTGGGCGGGGCGTCCCGAGCATAAACGCGATCGTCATCGCTCGATGGCGCTGGCCGAGCTCGCGCCGCTCGCCGCGATCCCGAATGTCGCGTTCTACGCGCTGCAGAAAGGCGCCGCGGTCGGCGAGGCCGAGCACGCGCCGGAAGGCATGCGGCTCGAAATCCTTTCGCCGCTGCTCGGCGATTTCGCCGACACCGCGGCCGCGATCATGGCGCTCGATCTCGTCATCACCGTCGACACCTCAGTCGCCCATCTCGCCGGCGCGCTGGGCAAGCCGGTGTGGATCCTCAATGCTTATTCGCCCGATTGGCGCTGGCTCGAACATCGCAGCGACAGCCCGTGGTATCCGACGGCGGAGCTCTTCCGTCAGGATGCGTCGCGCCGCTGGGCGCCGGTGGTGAACGATGTCGCCGCCGAGCTGCGCGCGCTTGCGTCCGGCAACTCCGCGGCGGAAGATCAGGCCAAGATCAGCCGCATCGCGTGAAGCCCGCCATAGAGCGCGGCGAGGCCGAGCGCGACCGACGCAACGATATAGAGGCCGGCGGTGAACATCTGGCCGCGATTGATCAGCGTCACGATATCGAGCGAGAAGGTCGAGAAGGTCGTATAGCCGCCGCAGATGCCGACGACGAGAAAGACGCGCGTCGTCTGGGGCGCGTCCCAGCGCAGCGCGAAGCTTTCGGCGAAAGCGCCGATCAAGAACGAGCCGACGATATTGATGAGCAGCGTGCTCCACGGGAACGCCGTGCCGAGCCAGCGTCCGACATAGACGCCGGTGGCGTACCGCGCCATCGAGCCGAGCGCGCCGCCAAGGGCAACTGAAAGATAGGTGTACATCCGACCTCCTCGATGAATAGGCAGGCAACGATATGCCCGCTCGGCAGCCGCCATTCGACATGGATCGGCCGCCACGCACCGTAGGAGTCATCAGCCCGAAGGGCGGTTATAAGGGGAACCCCATCCCCATCGGCACCTGATTAAGCCAGGCGCATCGGCAATTCAACCGCGTGATGCCCGACCGATCACGACGGGCCGGGATAAATCGGCAGCGTCATGTAAATCGAGATCGGAAGCGGATAGTCGCTCGGCGGCCGCGGAAACGGCGCCGCGGAGGAAATCATCTTGAGCGCCGCCTGATCGAGAACCTCGGCGCCGGCCGAGCGCGCGACCTGCATACCGAGGATGCGGCCATCGCCGCTGATGGTGACGACGTAGCTGCCGATGCCCTCGAGCGGCAATCCCAAGGGACCGATCGCGTTCCGCGGATACGTCCGGTGCTGCTCGATGATGACTTGAAGCTGGTTGAGATACGGATCGCCCTCGCGTTCCTTTTCGCCCATCTCGCGATTCGCGAAGATCGTTTTTTGCGCCGGCTTCGGCGTGGTTTCGCGCTTCGCGAGTTTCGGCTTCTCTTGCTTCGATTTCTCTTCTTGCGGCGGGGTCGGCTTCGACTCCGGCGCGGCGGCGGTTGTCTGGACATCGCTCGGCGGCGGCGGGGTCGGCTTCGGCGCCGAATCTTCGCCCTTATCGGCGTCCGGCGGCGGCGCCGTGGTTTTGGTGTCGTCGCCCGAGACGCGCTCTTTGAACGATTGCGACGGGGGCGGGGGCGCGGGCGCGGGTTTCACTTCGGGCGGCGGAGGCGGCGGCACCTCCTGCACGAGCGTCACCGGAATCGGCGGCCGCTCGAGCGGCTTCGCCGGAAACAGATCCGGCCATTGCACCAGCATCGCCGCGATCACCAGAGCATGCGCCAGCAAGGCCGCCGCGATCGCGCCGCGGCGGAGGTGTTTGCTGCTCTCCTCGCGATCGAGGCTCTCACGGAACCCCGGATCGGCGGGAAGCACGATGGCCGGAGGCATGCCGTCGGCGACGCTCATACGTGCATTATAGGGCGTGCCCATCGCGGAATGGCTTTTGCCGTGCCGACCGGGGCAAAATGCGTCATGGATTTGCTGGTCGATCGCAGCGGCTTTGCCGTCTGGGGTTCGTGGCGGATGCGCTGCGCCTTGGGCCGCGGCGGTATCAACGCGCAAAAGCGGGAAGGCGATGGCGCGACACCGGTCGGTTCGTTCGCCATGCGCCAGTTGCTGTACCGGCCGGATCGCGAGACCCGGCCGCGAACCGCGTTGCCCGCCAAACCAATCCAACGCGACGACGGCTGGTGCGACGCGCCAAGCGATCGCGCCTATAACCGGCCGGTGCGTTTGCCCTATCCCGCCAGCGCCGAGCAGCTCTGGCGCGACGACCACCTCTACGACCTGCTGGTCGTGCTCGGCTACAACGACGATCCGGTGGTGCCGGGGCAGGGGAGCGCGATCTTTCTGCACCTCGCGCGGCCCGATTTCGCGCCGACCGAGGGCTGCGTCGCGCTGGGCCACGACGATCTGGTCGCGGTTCTAGCCGCCACTGATCCGGTTTCGCGGGTTGTTATCCTCGGTTAGATTGGCCTAAACCGGGTTTCGCGCACCGAAGATCGCGGTTCCGACCCGAACATGCGTTGCACCGCAGCCGATTGCGGCTTCAAAATCGGCGCTCATCCCCATACTCAGCCGGTTAAGACCATTTTTTCTGGCGATTTCGGCCAATTTCATGAAAAATGGCACGGGATCGCTGGCCTCGGGCGGAATGCACATCAGCCCCTCGATGCGTAACTTCCAGCGGTTTCGGCATTCGGCGATGAAATCCGCCGCCTCTTCAGGCGCAATTCCGGCCTTTTGTGCCTCCGAACCGACATTCACCTCGATAAAACAATCGAGCGCGCGGTTCTGGCGGGCCATTTCCCTGGCGAGAGCCTCGGCGAGACGGGGGCGATCGATGGTTTCGATGACATCGAACAGCGCCACCGCCTCCTTGACCTTGTTGGTTTGGAGGGGCCCGATGAGGTGGAGGCGCAGATCGGGGTGCCGCGCTTTCAACGCCGGATATTTGCCGTGCGCCTCCTGCACCCGGTTCTCGCCGAAAACCCGTTGGCCGGCCTCGATCGCGGCCGCCACCGCCGCGGCGGGATGGGTTTTCGAGACCGCGACCAGGGTCACGCTTTCGAGGTCGCGCATGGCCGCGCTACAGGCGGCGGCGATCCGCGAGCGGATGGCGGTGAGGTTGTCGGCAACGGCGGCGCTGTCAGTCATGTCCAAACCGGTCATGGGTAGAGCGTGGCAAACACCGCGACACAAGGTCAAGTTGCCGCCCGCCTGTGACGGCGCTATGAATTTTCAAAGCTTTCTGGCGCCTCACCGATTTAAAATCCTTTCGAGGCGGCGGCGTTGTAGGATGCCGCCAAGCTTGAATGAAGTCGTGCCGATCTTCTTTGCCATGAGAAGCGGCCAAGCAAGGAGCGTTCGATGGCGATGCGTTTCGGCGGCCCTGTTTTCGGAAAGCTGGGCAGCAAAATCGCGCTGGTGTTTCTCGGCGCCACCCTGCTGAGCGGTTGCTCGTGGTTCGATCCCGATCGCTGGCATGGCCAGGATCCCGATGCGGCACGGCGCGCCGCCGATCCTTACGGCAACGATCCGCGCTGGAGCAATCCGGATGTGTATTCGGATTATCGCGACCGCCCGAACGGCGGCACGCCGAACAGCATCCTCGATACGATCTTCTCGCCCAGCAAGCCCGACGCATCGGGCGGCGGCGGCGGTAGCGGCATCGCGGTCAACAGCTTCCTCTGGCACGCCTCGCTCGACACCGTCTCGTTCATGCCGCTCGCTTCAGCCGATCCTTTCGGCGGCACCATCATCACCGATTGGTACAGCCCGCCCGATAGCCCGAACGAGCGCTTCAAGCTCAACATCTTCATCCTCGGCCGCGACCTGCGCGCCGACGGCGTGCGCGCGCGCGTCTTCCGGCAAAACCGGACGCCCGACGGGCAGTGGGCCGACGCGCCGGTCGATCAAGCAACCGGCACCGATCTCGAAAACGCGATCCTTACCCGCGCGCGTCAGATCCGTATGAGCACGGTCGCGAAGTAAGCGGCCGCATCACCATAACCCGATAGCCCATAGCCCTATAGCAGGGGCCGAGAGAGGCTCGCGCGATGGCGCGCTACAACGCCAAAGAAACCGAAGAAAAATGGCAGGCGGTATGGCGCGATCGCGGCGTGTTCCGCGTCGAAGCCGATCCTCGCCGGCCGAAATACTACGTGCTCGAGATGTTCCCCTATCCCTCGGGGAAGCTGCATGTCGGTCATGTGCGCAATTACACGATGGGCGATGTCGTCGCCCGCTATAAGCGCGCGCAGGGCTTCAACGTGCTGCATCCGATGGGTTGGGACGCCTTCGGCCTGCCGGCGGAAAACGCGGCGATCGCAAGCAAGGTCCACCCCCGGGATTGGACGCTGCAAAACATCGCCGTGATGCGCGGGCAGCTGAAGCAGATGGGGCTCAGCTACGATTGGCGGCGCGAAGTCGCGACCTGCCATCCCGACTATTACAAGCACGAACAGAAGATGTTCTTGGATTTCCTCGCGGAAGGCCTCGCCTACCGCAAGGAAAGCTGGGTCAATTGGGATCCGGTCGAGCACTCCGTGCTGGCGAACGAACAGGTCATCGACGGCAAAGGCTGGCGCTCCGGTGCGCCGGTCGAGAAACGCCTGCTGTCGCAATGGTTCCTGAAGATCACCGAATATGCCGACGATCTCCTCGACGCGCTTTCGAGCCTCGAGCGCTGGCCCGAACGCGTGCGCGTCATGCAGGAGAATTGGATCGGCAAGTCCGAGGGCGCGCGCGTCTTTTTCAAGCTGACGGGCCGCAGCGACACGCTCGAAGTTTTCACCACGCGGCCCGACACGCTGTTCGGCGCCGCCTTCTGTGCGATCTCGCCGAACCATCCGCTCGCTGCCGAAGTTGCGCAGAACAATCCGGGGCTCGCCGCTTTCATCGCCGACTGCAATCGCCTGGGCACCAGCGAAGCCGTGATCGAGACCGCCGAGAAACGCGGTTTCGATACCGGGCTCAAAGTGATGCATCCCTTCGTGCCCGGTTGGGAGCTGCCGATCTATGCCGCCAATTTCGTGCTGATGGAATATGGCGCCGGCGCGATCTTCGGCTGCCCGGCGCATGACCAGCGCGATTTGGATTTCGCGCGCAAATACGATCTGCCGGTTAAACCGGTGGTGCTGCCGCCGGACGGCGATCCGATGAGCTTTGCGGTCGGCAACGAGGCCTATACCGAGACCGTCGGCACGATCTTCAATTCGGAATTCCTGAACGGGCTCGACGTGTCCGACGCCAAGCGCGAAGCGACCGATCGCTTGATGGCGCTGAAGGCCGGCGAGCGCACCATCGCCTATCGCCTGCGCGATTGGGGCATTTCACGCCAACGCTATTGGGGCTGCCCCATCCCGGTCATCCATTGCGGCAAATGCGGCATCGTGCCGGTGCCGGAAGCGCAATTGCCGGTGACCTTGCCCGACGACGTGAGCTTCGATCGGCCGGGCAATCCGCTGGCGCATCATCCGACCTGGAAATACACGACGTGCCCCACGTGCGGCGGCAAGGCCGAGCGCGAGACCGATACGTTCGACACGTTCTTCGAATCGTCGTGGTATTTCGCACGCTTCTGCTCGCCGCGGGCACCGACCGCGTTCAACCGCAACGAGGTCGACTACTGGCTGCCGGTCGATCAATATATCGGCGGCATCGAGCATGCCGTGCTGCATCTGCTCTATTCGCGCTTCTTCACCCGCGCGCTGAAGCAATGCGGTTATCTCGGCGTGAAAGAGCCGTTCGCCGGTCTTTTCACCCAAGGCATGGTTTGCCACGAGACCTATAGGAGCGCCGATGGCGAGTGGCTCTTCCCGGAAGATGTCACGAAGGGCCAGGACAACGCCGCGGTCGACGCCAAAGGCCGGCCGGTCACTGTCGGCCGTATCGAAAAAATGTCGAAATCGCATAAGAACCTCGTCGGACTCGATGCGATCGTCGATTCCTACGGCGCCGACACGGCGCGGCTCTACCTCCTCTCCGACAGCCCGCCCGAGCGCGATCTCGAATGGACCGATTCCGGTATCGAAGGCGCCTGGCGCTATGTGAACCGGCTGCATCGCCTGGTCACCGAGCCACCGGTGACGCTCGCGCCCGCCGGCGCGCGCGGGCCGGAGGCATTGCCCGAGAAACTCGCGGCGCTGCGCGGCGCGATTCATCGCACCATCCGCGACGTTACCGACGATCTCGAAAAATTCCGCTTCAACCGCGGCGTCGCGCGCATTCGCGAGCTGACCAACGCGCTCGAAGCGATCGAAGACGATGCCCGTCGTGACCAAGGGGGCGCCGGCATGGTGCTGCGCGAAGGGCTCGAAGCGGCCGTGCGGCTCTTGGGCCCGATGATGCCGCATCTCGCCGAAGAGCTGTGGCAGGCTTTGCGTCCCGGCAATCTTCTTGCCGACGAGAAATGGCCGCGTTTCGATCCGGCGCTTGCCGCGGAGGAGACCGTAACGATGGCGGTGCAGGTGAACGGCAAGCTGCGCGGCACGGTCGAGCTGCCGCGCAATATCGCCGAGGATCAGGTCAAGGAAGCGGCGCTGGCGTTGCCGGCGATTGTGAAGGCGCTCGAGGGCAAGGCGCCGCGCAAAACCATCGTCGTGCCCAATCGTATCGTCAATGTCGTCCTCTAAGCCAGTCATCCGGCTCGGCCGCCGCGCGCTCTTTCTCGCACCGCTGGGGCTGATGATGGCCGGCGCGCTCGGCGGCTGCGGCTTTCATCCGCTCTATGCATCGCGCGGCGTGCGCGATTGGGATCCCGATCTCGCCGCGATCGACGTGCAGCAGATCAACAACCGCCAGGGACAGATTCTCGCCATGGCGCTGCGTGAGAATCTCAACCCCTCCGGCGTTTCGGTGGCGAAGCGCTGGAATCTGCAGACCGGGCTCCGGGTGACGCGGTCCGATCTTGGCATTCAACGCAACGCCACCGCGACAACCAGCGAAATCACGGTCTATGCGACCTTCCAAGTCGTCGATTTGAAGGGCAAGACGGTCTATTCGAGCACCAGCAACGCGGTCGGCGATTTCGATCAGCTCGAAGACGCCTACGCGACCCAGGTTGCCGCCGACGGCGCGCGCGACCGCGCGATCCGCGGAGTCGCCGACGAGATGGCGTTGCGGCTCGCGATCTTCGTTCGCGACCAACGCGCGAAAGCGACCTCGACCGCGCGATGAAGCTGCCGCCGGCGCGGATCGCTGCTTTCATCAAAGCGCCCGATGCGGGTATGCGCGCCGCGCTGGTCTACGGACCCGATAGCGGCCTCGTCAAAGAACGCGCCGAGAAGATCGCGCGAGCGGTTTGCCCCGATCTGACCGATGCTTTTCGCGTCGCCGAGATCGACGCCGACGCACTGCCGAAAGACCCGGCGCGGCTGCACGACGAGGCGGCCAGCCTTAGCCTGATGGGCGGCCGGCGCCTGGTGCGCATTCAGGACGCCGGCGACAATGTCGGCGCGATTTTCGCGCGCTTCTTCAAGGATCCGCCGCCGGGCGATGCGTTCATCGTGGTCGCCGCCGGCGATCTGCCGCCGCGTTCCTCGCTGCGCAGAGCGTTCGAAGCTGCGAAGAACGCCGCCGCGATTGCTTGCTACCTCGACGGGCCACGGGAATTGGGTGAGCTGGCGCGCGAGATTTTCACCGCGCACAAGATCACGGCGCGACCGGAAGCGATGCAATATCTCGTCTCGCATCTCGGCGGCGATCGCGGCATCAGCCGGCAAGAGCTCGAGAAGCTCGCGCTTTATGTCGGCGACGGCGGCACCGTCGACGAAACCGCCGCGTTCGATGCGGTCGGCGACAGCGCCGAGCTGACCACCGACGAAGCGGTGTTCGCCGCGGCCGAGGGCGACGCGGCGCAGCTCGAACGCGCCCTCAACCGCGCTTTCGGCGAAGGCGCGCAGGCCGTAAGCCTGATCCGCGCCGAGCTGCGGCATTTCCAGCGCCTGCATCTCGCCGGCGCGCGTCACGCCGCCGGCAAGAGCGAGGACGAGGCGCTGAAATTCCGCCCGCCGCTGTTCTTCAAATTCGTCGACCGCTTCAAGCGCCAGCTGCGGCTCTGGCCGCCGGCCCGGGCCGAAGCCGCGATGACCGCGCTCAACGAAGCCGAAGCGCGGATGAAAACCACCGGCTTGCCGGCGGAAACGATCTGCCGCGAGGCCTTGCTGCGCATCGCCCGCGGCGCCGCGGCGGCGGCACGGGCCCGTTAGAGCACGATCATTCTGAATCGTGCTCTCGATTCAAAGATTAGCCGCGGAGTTTTTTCAGGACGTCGTCGAGTTGATCGAGGGTGCGGTAGTGGATCGTCAGCGATCCTGCTTCGCCTTCGCCCTCGATCGTGACCTTGAGACCGAAAAGCTGCGCCAGCTCTTTCTCGAGCGCCGCGACATTCGGGTCCTTGGTCTTGATTTTCGCGATCTTCGTCGGGCCGGATTCGCTGGCTTGCTTCTCGAAACGCAGCGCCGCTTCGATCTGGCGAACGCTCATGCCATCGGCAACGACAAGCTGGGCGAGCTGGAGCGGCGCGCGCGACGTCACCAGCGCGCGCGCATGGCCAGCGCTCAAGCGGCCGTCGACCACCATCGCGCGGACTTCGTCGGGTAGGCCCAAGAGCCGCATCGTATTGGCGATATGACTGCGGCTTTTGCCGAGCGCGCGGCCGAGCTCTTCCTGCGTGTGGCCGAACTCTTCGATCAGGCGGCGATAGCCTTCGCCTTCTTCGATCGCGTTGAGGTCCTGACGCTGGATGTTCTCGATCAGCGCGATCTCGGACGCGCCGCGATCGTCGATGTCGCGCAGGATAACGGGGATCTCGTGCAGCTGCGCCGCTTGCGCCGCGCGCCAGCGCCGCTCGCCGGCAAGAATCTCGTAGCGATTGGGCTCGGAAGGATCGTGACGCACGAGGATCGGCTGCAGAATGCCTTTCTCGCGCACAGATTGGGTCAGGGCTTCGAGACTCTCGGCATCGAAATGACGGCGCGGCTGAAACCGGCTCGGTTTCAACTGCTCGATCGGCAGCGTGCGCAAATTGTCGTTCTTTTGCAGCGCAGCAGACGCTGCCGCCGGCTCTTCGTCGTCGCCGAACAGCGCCGACAAACCGCGGCCGAGGCCGCGACCCACTTTCATTTTATCGCCGCTCCGCGCGCGCGATGTTTCGTCGGTCATGGCGTCACCATCGCTTGCAGCAGACCACGCTCGCGCTTCAACACTTCGCTCGCGAGATGCACATAGGCTTGCGCGCCGGGGCAGCGGAAATCGTAGAGCAGCACCGGCTTGCCATGCGACGGCGCTTCCGAAATGCGCACATTGCGCGGAATGACCGTGTCATAGAGCTTGTCGCCGAAATGGCCGCGCACGTCGGCAGCGACGAGATCGGAGAGATTGTTCCGCTTGTCGAACATGGTGAGGACGATGCCCTGGATCTCGAGCGCCGGATTGAGATGCCGTTTCACGCGCTCGATCGTCTTCACCAGATGCGAGAGGCCTTCGAGCGCGTAGAACTCACATTGCAGCGGCACGAGCACGGCGTCCGAGGCGCAGAGCGCATTCAGCGTCAGCAGACCGAGCGATGGCGGGCAATCGATCAGGACATGATCGAACGGCAGGACGATGCCTTCGAGCGCATCGGCCAGGCGATATTCGCGGCGATCGAGATCGACGAGTTCGAGCTCGGCGCCGGCAAGCTCGACGGAGGCCGGCACGACCGCGAGACGCGGCACCACGGTCTGCACAATCGCCGCGCCGAGCACATGCTGGCCGGCGAGCACCTCGTATGAGGTCACGTTGCGCGCCTGGCGCGGAATGCCGAGACCGGTCGAGGCGTTGCCCTGCGGATCGAGATCGATCAGCAGCACGGACTCGCCGGCGGCGGCGAGCGCCGTCGCGAGATTGACCGCGGTCGTGGTCTTGCCGACCCCGCCTTTCTGATTGGCGATGGCGATGATCCGGGCGGAACGCGGCGCCGGCGCTTTCGATGGGGGCGCGGTTTCGACTTCGCTCATGACGCGGCCCGGCTGATGGCGGAAAGTTTGAGGATCACGCCCGAGGGATCGGAGAGGCTCGGGATCGTCTCGGCGGTCAGGCTCCAAGCAGCCCGCGCTGCCGCCAATTCCGCGCCGGCGGTTTCGCCTTTGAGAAACAGGAAAACGGTCTTTGGTGAGACGAATTTCTCAGAATAATCAATTAGTTGGTCGAGAGACGCGCAGGCGCGTGCGACCACGGCGTCGGCGGGAAACGCGGCAACTTTCTCGATACGCTCGGGATGGAGGGTCACCGCCACATCCATGATCCGCGCCGCCTCGCGCAGGAAGGCCGATTTGCGTAGGTCGGATTCGACGAGATGCATTTCCGGCACGCCCATCGCGGCGAGGATCAGCCCCGGCAAGCCGGCGCCGGCGCCGAGATCAACCGCGACCCGGGTTTGGCGCGGCAGATGCTTGGCGAGCTGCGCGCAATCGAGGACATGGCGGCGCCAGACATCGCCCAGGGTATTCGCGCTGACAAGATTGATGCGCCGGTTCCATTGGCTCAGCAGCTCGACATAAGAAGTGAGCTTGTCGAGCGTTTCACGTGAAACGCCGCTGACCCGCGCGAAGCCGGTCGGCCCCAGTGGCAGCCGCACCGGCCGGACATTCGCGGTTATCGGCGCCATCACGCGGCGGCCTCCCCGCGCTTCACATGGCGCAGCAGCGCGACGAGCGCCGCCGGCGTCACGCCGGAGATTCGCGACGCCGCGCCGAGATTGGCCGGACGCGCGGCGCTGAGCTTCAGCCGGATCTCGGTCGAAAGACTGCCGACAGCCGCATAGTCGAGGTCGGCCGGGAGGACGAGCTCTTCGTCGCGGCGGAAGGCGTGGATTTCAGCTTCCTGGCGATCGAGATAGCCGGCGTAACGCCCGTCGATCTCGAGCTGCTCGGCGATATCCGGCGATATCCCCGCGAGTTCCGGCCAAACCCCGGTGATTTGCGCCCAGGAAATCGTCGGATGTCGCAGCAAATCGGCGGCCGACCGGGCCACGCCGTCGGCGTTGACCGTCAGGCCGTGTTTATGAAGCTGCTGGGGTGTGAGCTTGAGCGCCCGGACCAGCGCCCGGGCCGCGGTCAGCTTATCGGATTTGCGCGCGAAAGCCGCCTCTCGGTCACTGCCGACGCAGCCCAAAGCGACACCGCGCGGTGTCAGCCGCTGATCGGCATTGTCGGCACGCAGAACCAGCCGGTATTCCGCCCGCGACGTGAACATGCGGTACGGTTCTTCTGTTCCACGTGAAACAAGATCGTCGACCAACACGCCGATATAAGAGCTTGCCCGGTCGAGGACGAATTCCCCGCCCTCGCCAGCCCTCAGTGCCGCGTTGAGCCCAGCGATCAGGCCTTGGGCCGCCGCCTCTTCGTAACCGGTCGTACCGTTGATCTGGCCGGCGAAGAACAGCCCGGCCACCTTCTTGGTCTCGAGCGTCGCCTTGAGCTCGCGCGGGTCGACGAAATCGTACTCGATCGCATAGCCGGGGCGCTTCATCACGGCATGTTCAAGACCCGGAATGGTCGCCAGCAGCGCCGCCTGGACATCGCGCGGCAGCGAGGTCGAAATCCCGTTGGGATAGACCGTGTCGTCGTCGAGCCCTTCCGGCTCGAGGAATATCTGGTGCCGCTCGCGCGCGGCGAACCGGACCACCTTGTCCTCGATTGAGGGACAATAGCGTGGACCGGTGCTTTCGATCTGGCCGGAATACATCGGCGCCCGGTGCAGATTGGCGCGGATAATCGCGTGCGTCTCGGGCTGCGTCTCGGTGATATGGCAGACCGTTTGCGGCGTCGTGATCGCTGGGGTCAGAAAGGAAAACGGCACCGGCGGATCGTCGCCGCGCTGGACCGTCAATCCCGCGTAATCGATGGTTTTGGCGTCGAGCCGCGGCGGCGTCCCGGTTTTCAGCCGGCCAAGACGGAATTGCAGCCGCGCCAAGGTCTCGGCCAATCCAACCGACGGCGCTTCACCGACCCGGCCGGCGGCGATCTTCTCCTCGCCGATATGGATGAGGCCGCGCAGGAATGTGCCGGTGGTCAGAACGACACTGCCGGTCGGTAGTTCTTCGCCGGTGGCGAGGATCACAGCCCTCACCCGGCCGCTATCGTCGAGGCGCAAATCCTCGGCCGAGCCTTCGCGGATTTCGAGATTCGGCTGCGCGGCCAGGATCGCCTGCATGGCCTCGCGGTAGAGTTTACGGTCGGCCTGAGCGCGCGGACCGCGAACCGCCGGGCCTTTGCTGCGATTGAGCAGCCGGAACTGGATGCCGGCCTTGTCGGTGGCGCGGCCGATGACGCCGTCGAGCGCGTCGATCTCGCGCACGAGATGGCCCTTGGCGAGACCGCCAATCGCCGGATTGCAGGACATTTCGCCGATCGTCGCGTGGCTCTGGGTCAAGAGCAGCGTTTTGGCACCAAGCCGCGCGGAAGCCGCAGCGGCTTCGCAGCCGGCATGGCCGCCGCCAATCACGATCACGTCCCAAGGATGCATGGGTTCACTCTATTGATGGCCCGATGGGGTGTAAAGCGAGCCGCCGAGCCAGGCTCGTTTCGCCGGCCATGTTTCACGTGAAACACGCTACACGCTTTGCGCGTCCCGCCACCCGATTGGCGGGAAATTCTTTCCGCTATTTGCTCTTAAGTATTCCTTAAGAAAACCCCTCAGTAATTCCTCGCAAATTTTCTCCACTTCTTCTCGCGATCGACCACTAAATATAGGCCGAGTCGACCGATTCGTGCTCAGGACGTTCCCGGAACTCCTACTATATGAGGTGGTTAGAAGAAGTCTTGTTCCTGCTTCGTTCTGGTTCCCGCCGGCGGTTCATTTGCCGATGCAGAATTCGCGAAACAAGGCATCGAGCATGTCCTCGACATCGACCCGTCCGGTGATTCGCCCGAGCGATCGCGCCGCCTTGCGGAGATCCTCGGCCGCCAGCTCGGGCATCTCCGCCTCCGCGAATCGATCGAGCGCGGCGACGCAATTCTCGAGCGCTTCGCGATGGCGGGCGCGTGTTACCAGAGGCGCGGTCTCTGCGCCGAGCGCCGCCTCCACCGCTTCGCTGAGACGCGCGATGAGCGCCGCGATGCCTTCGCCGCTGGTTGCCGAGCAATACAGCGCCCCGCCGGTCCCCAGCGAACCGGCCCGCGCTAAATCTGCCTGGGCCGCAGGGGTTTCCGGCATCAGGTCGATCTTGTTCACGACGACAATCGTCCGTGCATCGATGAGATCGCGCAGCGCGTTTGCTTCACCCGGCTTCGTCGCATCGAGCACGACGAGCTTCAGATCGGCGCTCGCGGCACGCGCCCGGGCGCGGCGGATGCCCTCTTCCTCGATGCTGTCGGCACTATCGCGCAGGCCCGCCGTATCGGCGAGCACGACAGGGTAGCCGCCGAGATCGAGCGCGACCTCGATCACGTCGCGCGTCGTGCCGGCGATGTGCGACGTGATCGCGACTTCGCGCCGGGCGAGCGCGTTCATCAGGCTCGATTTCCCGGCATTCGGCGGGCCCAGAATCGCGACCGCCACGCCTTCGCGCAACCGCTCGCCGCGGCGATTGTCGGCGAGCTCGGCCGCGATTTCTTGGCGTAGCGTCATTGTTTCTTGGCGCGCGGCGGCCCATTGCGCGGCCGGCAAGCCCTCTTCCGGGAAATCGATTTCGGCTTCCAGCCGCGCCTGAGCGCCGATCAGCCGCGTGCGCCAGGCCTCGCAGCGCCGGCCGAATTCGCCTTGGAGCTGGCGCATCGCTTGGCGCCGCTGAGCCGAGGTCTCAGCCTCGACCAGATCGGCGATCGCCTCGGCGGTGGTGAGATCGAGTTTCCCATTGAGAAAAGCGCGTTTCGTGAACTCGCCGGGTTCGGCGAGTCGACAACCCGACCGTCGCGCAAGCACCGCGAACACCGCCGCCAGCACGGCGCGGCTGCCGTGAAGCTGCAACTCAGCGACATCCTCGCCGGTCATGCTGGCAGGTGCGGCGAAATAGAGCGCGATGCCGTCGTCGAGTATCTCGCAGCTTTGCGGATCGCGGAAATGCGCGTACTGCGCCTGGCGCGGCGGTGGCAGCGCTCCGGTGAGATCGCGCAGCGCCAATGCGGCGTCCGGCCCGGACAGTCGCACGATAGCGACGCCGGCGCGGCCCGGCGCCGTTGCCAGCGCATAAATCGTATCGGTCATCGCAGCGAAAATAGCGGCGGTACGGCACCACCGCCTAGAGCACGACGGAATTTCGCGAGCATGAAATGAGCCGGGGCGGCATTCGGATCATCGCCATGATCGGAGCCCTTGCGCCGATCGCACTTCGCTCAAGCGCTTGCCGCGCCTCACGGCGTATCCCGATGGTGCGCTGAATGGAAAAGCCCGCGCCATTATTCCTGAAGCGTCGTGGAATTCCGGTTAAGACTCGAAAAATACCCGGAAACCGGCGTTTGCTTGATCCAGGTCAAGGCAAATTGACGCCGATCATTGCATCACCTTATGCATGGACGACCAACACCTCCAGCAGATGATCGAGGTCATGCTCGCGTGCCATGGCGCTGAAGCTGAAAGCGCCGCACGCAAACGGGCCAATCGCTGCCTACGCCGCAAAGAGCCCGAATGGGCTGCGATGTGGCGCGAGGTCGCCGATCGTATTGCTCGCGGTCAGTACACCGCGCCGACGCCCGACGCCGAGACCAAAGACTGAGCGTCCCGTTACTCTGCCCTCGGGTAGATCGCTTCCCGCAACCGGCGTAAGATCGACGAACCGCGTGGCGGCGCTTGGCGCTGCGCGCTGAGACGACAAGAACGCGTTCGGGAGGGTTCGATGAACGGTACCGCTTTCAAGCTCGCTATGTATGCGGGCAATCCGGGGGGTCATTTCGCAGCGATCGTCCTCGGCGACACGGCTTTCGATATCGCCACGATCTACCCCGCCTATCGTCGATCGTCGCACGGCAAAACCGGCCCGCTCACCGCGACCGACACGATCCAGAACATGCTCGAGGGCTGGGACCATAATTTCCCCGTGCTGCAGGCGATGGTCGCCTTCATTGAGCACGAAGGGGCGCATAACACGCTGTTTGCCCGCGGCCGCGCCAAGATCGACACGCTGCGCGCCCTGCCGCCGATCACGCGACCGAGCAAAATCCTCAACGCCGCACAAAATTTCCAAGAGCATGTCGACGAGATGCTGCGCGCCGGCATGACACCGGCCGGCGGGCCGCAATTCACCGGCAACAAGACCACGTCGCATCCCTACATGTTCTTCAAGGCGCCGAGCGTGCTGTGCGGCGCCCACGACGAGATCGCCATTCCCCGCGGCATGGCACGCATCGATTGGGAAGCCGAGATTGCCTGCGCGATCTGGAAGCCGGGCAAGCACATCAAGGCGGAGCAGGCCCTCGGGCACATCGCCGGCTTCATGACGACGAACGATGTTTCCTGCCGCGATCAGCAAACCCGCCCCGACCGGCCGGGGCTGCGCTCCGATTGGTTCGGCGGCAAGAGCCACGACAATTTCGCGCCGACCGGACCGTTCTTCACCCCGGCGGCTTTCGTCAAGGATCACATGAAGCTGTTCATCCGCCTCACCGTGAACGGTACGGTGAAGCAGAACGGCAACACCTCGCAATTCATTTACACGCCGGAAGAGCAGATCGAATACTCGTCGAACATCATCTCGCTCGAGCCGGGCGACATGTTCGTCTGCGGCACGTGCGGCGGCGTCGGGCAGGGGACCAACACGTTCCTCAAGGTCGGCGATGTGATGGAAACCGAGGTCGAAGGCCTCGGCAAGATGCGCAACAATTTCGTCGAGGAACAAGGCTGACGCCGCGCGGGGAGGGCGGTGCATGCTGTCGGCACAAGACAATGATCTGATCTGCCGCGTCGGGCCCGGAACGCCGATGGGCGCGGTGATGCGGCGCTACTGGATGCCGGCGCTGTTGTCGCGCGAGCTCCCCGCCGACGGCGACCCGATGCGGCTGATGCTGCTCGGCGAGGCGCTGCTTGCCTTCCGCGACAGCAGCGGCAAGGTCGGCATCGTCGATCACGAATGTCCGCATCGCTGCGCCTCGCTCTTCTATGGGCGTAACGAAGAGGGCGGTATCCGCTGCGCCTATCACGGCTGGAAGTTCGCCGCCGACGGGCGCTGCCTCGACATGCCCAACGTACCGGCGCATCTCGACTTCAAGGACAAGATCCGCATCGCGTCATATCCAACGATCGAGCGCGGCGGCGTGATCTGGACCTATATGGGGACCCTCAATGGGACGACGGGCGAGGCGCCACCGCAATTGCCCGATATCCTCGCCAATCTCCTGCCCGAAGATCAGGTCGATTTCACGCTGTTCCAGCGCGAATGCAACTGGCTGCAGGCGCTCGAGGGCGATTACGACACCTCGCATGTCGGCTTCCTCCACGGCGGCAAGCGCACCTTGGCCGATCACCGGCCCGACGATCCGCAACGCTTCGGCACGATCAACCGCGCGCCGACCTATGAGGTGATGGAGCAGGAATGGGGCGTCACCTACGCCGCGATCCGCCCTGCCGACGAAGGCCAGGATTACTGGCGCATCGGGCAATTCCTTTTTCCATTCTGGTCGATCACGCCGTCATCGCCGATCACGCAACGCGTCGGCATGCGTGCCTGGGTTCCGATGGACGACACGCACACCCTGGCTTTCCAGATCCGCCGCAAAGTGCCGGGTCGGAACGGCGTCGACGGCATGCCCGACCCCGCGAGCGATTATCTGCCCGATACGACGGATTGGTATGGCCGCTATCGCCTGAAAGTCCATCCGCGCAACGACCATCTCCTCGATCGCGCGCGGCAGCGGAACGAGAATTACTCCGGCATCGTCGGCATCACGCAGCAGGATCAGGCCATCACCGAAAGCATGGGGCCGATCGCCAATCGCGCGAAAGAGCATTTGGCGCCCAGCGACCGCATGATCCAGGTCTCGCGCCGGCGTCTCATCGAAGCGGCGGTGAAATTGCGCGATGAAGGTGTCGCGCCGCCGGGAGCGGCGAGGCCCGAGCTTTATGCGCAGGTCGCCGGCGGGTTTTTCCTCACCGGCGCCAACCGCTCCATAGCCGAAGCCTATGCCGAACAGCTCGCGGCGTTTCGCGACGCCAACCGCGCGCTGCTCGCGGTCGCCGCCGAATAAAAAGCGCATAAGAGAAGGGCGAGGGCGATGATGGAGAACGACACCGCCGCAATCGGCGACATCCCTGCCGCACCCAGCGCCACCGGCAGCCTGACGCAGCAATGGTATCTCGTCGGCGTGCTGACGGTGATCTATGTGCTCAACTACATCGATCGCGGCGCGCTCAACCTCATCGTCAATCCGCTGAAAGAGGATCTGCATATCAGCGATGTGCAGATCAGCCTGCTCATCGGCCTGTCCTTCGCGGCCCTCTACAGCTTCTTGTGCATTCCGGCCGGCTATCTCTCCGACATCATGAGCCGCCGCAAATTGCTCGGCTCGGCGATCTGCTTCTGGTCCTGCGCCGCGACGGTGAGCGGCTTTGCCGGCAGCTACGCACAGCTTTTCGCCGGCCGTATCGGGCTCGGAGTCGGCGAAGCGGTGTTGCCGCCGACCGCCTATTCCTTGCTGCGCGACGGCGTCCGGCCGCAGCATCGGGCGCGCGCCTTCAGCTGCTATCACCTCGGCACCGGCGTCGGCAATGCGCTTGGCGCGTTGATCGGCGGCACGCTCTTCGCCCTCGGCACGGCCGGCGCCTTCGCGGCGTGGCCGATTCTCTCGTCCCTGCGGCCGTGGCAATTGGTGATCGCCGTGCCCGGCCTCTGCGGTATCGTCCTCTCCTATCTCGTCTTCACCTTGCGCGAGCCGCCGCGACCCACTGCCGGCGACAGCGCCAGCTTCGGCGAGATGTTCCGCTATGTCCGCGACAACCGGCGGCTCTACACCCCGCTTTTTTTCTCGATCACCTTCGGCCCAATGGCTGTCTCTGCTTGGGGGGCGTGGCAGGCGGCGGCGATCGGCCGGATCTGGGGGCTGCCGATACCGGTCATCGGCCATGCGATGGGATTGCTGGCGCTCTGCGCCCTGCCGTTCGATGCGCTGATCATCGGCTTCCTCATGGATCGCGTGTCGCGCGGCGGCACGCGGCGCGACCGCACCATCTTCCTCGCCATCGGCATAGCGGCGCTGCAGGTGGTACCGTCGCTGATGATCCTCTACGCACCGTCGATCCCGGTGATGTGGGGCAGCTATGCCGCCTCGATGCTCTTGACCAACGCCAATGGCGTCGCCGGCACGCTCTCGCTGGCGCAGGTCACGCCGGGCCGGCTCATGGGCAAGGTCACGTCGTTCTATTTCCTCATTGCCAATCTCCTCGGCCTGGCGCTCGGCCCCACCGTGACCGCGCTGGTCGCCGAATGGTTCTTCACCGGCAAGCTCGCCATCGTCAGTGCGATGAGCTGGTGCTACCCGGTGCTGACCGCCCTCAACCTGCTGTGTCTCGCGATCTTCGCGTCGCGACTGCGGATGTGGCAGGCAGGGCGGGCATCCTGACGAATCGCAGATCGCGCCCTAGATTAAGGGCATGACAACCGATATCAGCCGTAACGCGCTCGGGGTCGAGACCAGCCCCTATCTTCAACAGCACCGCGACAACCCGGTGCATTGGCAGGCCTGGGGACCGGAAACGCTTGCCGCCGCCAAAGCGCAGGACAAGCCGATCCTTCTCTCGGTCGGTTATGCGGCCTGCCATTGGTGCCATGTGATGGCGTCGGAAAGCTTCGAGAATCCGGCCATCGCGACGGTGATGAATCGGCATTTCGTCAACATCAAAGTCGATCGCGAAGAGCGGCCGGATATCGACGCGATCTATATGCACGCGCTGCACATGATGGGCGAGCAGGGCGGCTGGCCGCTGACGATGTTCCTCACTTCGGACGGCGACCCGTTCTGGGGTGGAACCTATTTCCCGCCGACGCCGCGCTACGGCCGGGCCGGCTTCCCGCAAGTGCTCGAGGCGATCGCCGAGGCTTATCGCAAAGACAAGGCGACGATCACCAAGAACGTCGCGGCGCTGCGCCAGGGACTGACACAGCTCGCGGCGCCGCAAAACGGGCAGGCCATCGATCTCGGCGTGATCGATGGCATGGCGGCGCAGCTGACGCAAGAAATCGACGGCGTCCACGGCGGCATCGGCCAGGCGCCGAAATTCCCGCAAAGCCCGGTGCTCGAATTGCTGTGGCGCGCCGGCGCGCGCGGCAACGCGGCGTCGCGCGACGCCGTGCTGCTGACGCTGGACCATATCGCACAGGGCGGCATCTACGATCATCTCGGCGGCGGCTTCGCGCGCTACTCGGTCGATGCACGCTGGCTGGTGCCGCATTTCGAGAAGATGCTCTACGACAACGCGCTACTGATCGAGCGCTATTGCGCCGCCTATCAGGCAACGCAGAAACCGCTTTATGCCGAGCGCGTCGCCGAGACGATCGGCTGGCTGGTGCGCGAGATGCGCTTGGCCGAAGGCGGCTTCGCCTCCAGCCTCGACGCCGATAGCGAGCATGTCGAAGGCAAATTCTATGTCTGGAGCGAGGCCGAGATCGATTCCGTCCTCGGCCCGCGCGCCGCGCGCTTCAAGGAAATTTACGATGTCAGCGCGTCGGGCAATTGGGAAGAGCATAATATCCTCAATCGCCTCGATCACATCGCGCGGGCCGACGATGCGACCGAGCGCGAGCTCGCCGAGGATCGCGCCCGGCTGCTCGCGGCGCGCAGCCCGCGCGTGCGGCCGGGCATCGACGACAAGGTGCTCGCCGATTGGAACGGGCTGATGATCGCGGCGCTGGTCGAGGCCGCCTTGGTCTTCGATCGCCCCGATTGGCTCGACTTGGCGCGCGGCGCTTTCGATTTCGTCGTCACGGCGATGAGCGATAAAGACGGGCGGCTTTTCCATTCGTGGCGCGGCCGCGCCCAACATCGCGCCATCCTCGACGATTACGCCAATATGAGCCGCGCCAGCCTCGCGCTCTACGAGGCGACCGGTGAGGCGAAATATCTCAGCCAGGTGAAGAACTGGGTCGCGCTCGCCAGCAAGCATTACGCCGATCCGCGCGGCGGTTTTTTCTTCACCGCCGACGATGCCGAAAGCCTCATCGCGCGCGCCAAGAACGCGCTCGATCAGCCCAACCCGTCGGGCAACGGCACGCTCGCCGCGGCGCTGGCGCGGCTCTACTACCTGACCGGCGATGCGGATTACGGCGCGGCGGCGCAAGCGACGCTCGATGCCTTCGCCGGCGCCGCGCGGCAGAACCTTTTCGGTCATGCGACGTTGCTCAACGCCGCCGAGCTGCTGCTCAACGGCTTGCAGATCGTGATCGTCGGCGATCGCCACAACGCCGACACGAAAGCGCTGCTCGCCGCTGTCTATCGTCGCAATCTGCCCAACCGCATCGTCAGCATCATCGCGCTGGGCGCGGCGCTCCCGGCACCGCATCCCGCGACCGGCAAAGGTCAGATCGGCGGCAAGGCGACGGCCTATGTCTGCGAAGGCCCGGTCTGCTCCCTGCCGTTCGGCGATCCCGCCGCGCTCGATCAGGCGCTGGCCGCCCGTGGATGAGATGCCGCGGCTCTCGTTCGACAGCCCGCTGGGGCGCCTCACCGTCTTCGAGCAGGACGGCAGCATCACAGCGTTGGTCTGGGGCGACAAATCGGCAGGGCCGGCGACGCCGCTTTTGCAAAGCGCCGAGCGGCAGTTGATCGCCTATTTCGAGAAGAAGCGCCGCGATTTCGATTTGCCGCTCGTGCCCGAAGGCACCGCAGACGAGAAGCGCATCTGGGAAGCGATGGCGGCAATCCCTTATGGCGAGACGCGTTCTTACGGCGAGATCGGCCGTCTCCTCGATATCGAGCCGCGCGCCATCGGCCAAGCCTGCGGCCGCAACAAGCTGCCGATCCTTCTCCCCTGCCACCGCGTCACCGGCGCCGACGGCAAGCTCGTCGGCTATTCCGGCAACGGCGGCATCGAGACGAAGCGCAAGCTGCTGCAGCTCGAAGGCGCGCTGCTGATTTAGGCTGGGCCACGCCTGCGCGAGGATGACGACGCTAACGCGTCGTCACTTCGTCGCCGCCTTGTAGTAGCTCAGATCGTAGAAATCGCGCGGGTTGAGCTTCTTCTTCGGCTCGGCATATTGGCCGCGCAGCTTCACGACGGTATCGATTCCGGCCGGATCCATCTTCGCGGTCGGCGAGCCGATGCCGCCTTTGCCGGCCGTGTCGCGATAGATGTCGGCGGCTTGCTGCGCCGACAGGCCTTGCGTGTTCTTCGCCAAGAGATCGATCGCCGCCGCTTTATGCGAGGCGTCGAACAGCCACAGCGAGCTTTTGACATAGGCGCGGATGAAGGCGATCAGCGTGTCGCGATGCTGGGCCGCCCAGGCGCGGCGTGTGAAGCCCGCGCTCGCTTGGTAATGCGGGAAGAGCTTGCGCATATTGCCGAGATTGACCGCGCCCTTGCTGAGCGCGATCGAATCGAACGGGCGATTGAGGCCGGCAGCCTGCGCCTTGCCGCTGGTGATCGCATCGAGCCGCGCTTGCGACGAGCCGACGGCGAGGATGTTGTAATCGCCCTGCTTCAGCTTGTGCTTCTCGAGCGCGCTGTAGAGCACGAAGGCGAAGCCTGTGTTCGACGCGTCGACCGCGAGGGTCTTGCCCTTCATGTCCTCGATCTTCTTGATGTCGGGCGAGGCGATGAATTGCAGCGCCAATTGCTCGCCGCCCATAAATGCAAAGAGATCGGTCGGCTGTTGCACGTCTTTCGACCCTTGGCCCGCGTCATAGGCGATAACATTGTCGAAAGCAGTCAGGCCGAGATCGGCCTTGCCGCTCATCATGTTGTTGATCTGCTCGACCGAGCCGCGCACCGGATCGAAATGCACGTCGAGCTTCTCGCGCGCAAAGAAACCTTCGTTCTGGCCGATCAGCAGCACCCAATTGGCGCCGGGAAAGAAACTGACCTCGAGCTTGGTTGGGGCCGCGTTGGTTTGCGCCCCATTGGTTTGCGCAAAAGCGGCGGGCGCGGCGACGGTCATCGCACAGGCGATCAGGGACGCGAGCAGTTTATGCATGATGTTCAAACCCTCTTTTCGCAAATATCAGGTCTTCGCGAGCCGCGGGATCATCCGCTTCGCATTGCCGGCATGGATCGCCGCGAGATCCTTCGCCGACAGGCCGCGCTGATCGAGCGCATCGAGCTGGTCGTTGGCGAAATAAGGGAAATCGGTGCCGTAGGTAATGTTGGTCATCGGCGCCAGCTTCGTCAGCGCCGCGAAAGACGGCGCGGCGGTGACATTGACCGTGTCGTAATGCAGCCGTTGCAGCTCGGCCATCACCCCGTTCGGCGCGATATCGTGCAGATTCTTCGCCGTCTTGAAGAATGCTTCGATGCGGCCCGCGATATAGGGCGTCGTGCCGCCGCCATAGGAGAACAGCCATTTTATGTCGCGATAGCGGGCGAGGGCGCCATTGGCGAGGAGGCTCATCACCGCGCGCGTCATGTCGAACGTCACTTCGCCGACCGCCGGATTGACGCCCGGACCGACTTTCAGCGCGCCACAGCAATCCGGCACCGGTCCGTGGAAGAACACCACCGCCTTGCGGCGATTCAGCTCTTCCCAGAGCGGATTGTAATAAGGATCGCCGGGATAGCGGCCGTTGGCGCTCGATTGAATTCCGATCCCATCGGCTTTCACCTGATCGAGCGCGTATTCCGCTTCCTTCAGCGAAAGATCGACATCGAGCATGTTAAGCGGCGCGAAGAGGCCGAAGCGACCCTTGTGATCGCTCATCATCTTCGCCGCGAAATCATCGCAGGCATGGATGACGCTCGTCGCCTTCTGCGCGTCGAGTCCCCAAAAACCTTCGCGGATCGAGGCGAGCGACAGCATCGCGGTTTGCACGCCGCCGCGATCCATCTCGTCGAGCGCGACTTGCGGCGTCCATCCGGCGATGCGCGGATCGGGCGCGGCGTGATGCGCGTCGCCCCAATCCTGCGACAGTTTCAGATATTCCGGCGCCCAGAAATGGAAATGCGTGTCGATCACGCCGCGATGCTTGGCTGCCGGCTTCTTATTCGGTGATTGAGCGAAGCTGCCTGCCGGCACCGCCATGGCGGCACTCGCCGCCGCAACCGCCGCCATGAATTCACGCCGCGATTCCATGCCCGACACCGTCGCTCCCTAAGCTTTCGCCAGCCGCGGGATCATCCGCTTGGCGTTGCCCGATTGGATTGCCGCCAGGTCTTTCGGCGAGAGATGCCGCTTGTCGAGATCGTCGAGTTGATCGTTGTTGAAATAAAAATAATCGGTGCCGTAGAGGATGTTGCTGATCGGCAGGAACTTCGTAATCGCCGCCAGCGATGATTCGTTCGTTACGTTGACGGTGTCGACGTGGAATTTCTTCAGCTCGTTATAGACGCCGTTCGGCGCAAGCTGCTTGGCGTTCGGCATCTTCTCGATGAAGTTGTTGATGCGTCCGGCGACAAAGGGCAGCGTGCCGCCGCCATAGGCGATGATCCACTGGATGTTCGGGTATTTTTGCAGCGCGCCGCTGGTCAGGAGGCTGGCACAGGTGCGCGTCACGTCGAAGGTCACCTCGACGACGGAGCCGAACATGCCGGGCCCATCCTTGATCGCCGAGCAGCACGCATTGTTCGGACCATGGACGAAGACGATCGCCTTGCGCCGGTTGAGCTCCTCCCAAATCGGGTTGTAGCTCTCGTCGCCCAGATAAACGCCGTTATAGCTCGATTGCAGCCCGATGCCGTCGGCATGCGCCTGATCGAGCGAGTATTCCGCTTCTTTCAGCGAGCTATTGGCGTCGAGCATATTGAGCGGCGCGAAGAGGCCGAAGCGGCCCTTATGATCGGCCATGACTTTCGCGCCGTAATCGGCGCAGGAGAGACAGACTTTATGCGCCGCGGCCGGATCGAGGCTCCACATGCCTTGGCTGATCGAGGCGAGGGACAGGATCGAGGTCTGCACGCCGGACTTGTCCATTTCGGCGAGCGAGACTTCCGGGCGCCAATTCTGCATCGGCGGCGCATGCGGTACGTGATGCGCGTCTTCCCAATCGTCTTGCGCCTTCAGATAGTCGGGCGCCCAGAAATGGTGATGGACGTCGATGACGCCGTGATGTTTCGGCTTGGCCGCCGCCGCTGTCTTGGTTGCCTGCTGGCCGAAAGCGAGGCCCGAGGCCATCGTCGCCGTGACGCCCGCCACCGCGAGACCGGTAAGGAATGCGCGGCGCGAGGCTGCATCGCTGAACCGTTCCGTCATAAAATCCTCCCTCGTCGTCCCTTGGCCGAGCTTGTCGCCGGGACTTGGGCGTCACTTTGCCGGTCTTTGCCCAAGGTGACAAGGTTTTGATTGATCACTAGATTTTGCGCCGACAAAGCGCGCACGAGGAGGCGTCGATGACTCACGCAATCCGCATTCACAAGACCGGCGGCCCCGAGGTTCTCGCCTGGGAAGAGGTCGAGATCGGCAAGCCCGGTCCCGGCGAGGCGCGCATCCGCCAGACCGCGGTCGGCCTCAATTTCATCGATACCTACAATCGCGGCGGCATCTATCCCGTGCCCATGCCCACAGTGCTCGGCAACGAAGCGGCGGGCATCATCGAAGAGCTCGGCCCCGGCGTCAGCGATCTCAAGGTCGGCGATCGCGTCGCCTACGGCAACGCGCCGATCGGCTCCTATGCCGAGGCGCGGCTTATCCCGGCCGGCCGGCTGGTGAAGCTGCCCGACGGCGTCAGCGACCAGCAGGCCGCGGCGATCATGCTGAAAGGCCTCACCGCCTGGTACCTGCTGCGCCAGACCTATCGTCTGAAGCCGGGCGAGACAATCCTCTTTCACGCCGCCGCCGGCGGCGTCGGCTCGATCGCCACGCAATGGGCGACGCATCTCGGCGTCACCGTGATCGGCACCAGCAGCACCAGCAAGATGGCTCTCGCCAAGAAACACGGCGCCGCGCATGTCATCGATTACACCAAGGAAGATTTCGTCAAACGTGTCACCGAAATCACCGAGGGCAAAAAACTGCCGGTGGTCTATGACAGCGTCGGCAAGGACACGTTCATGCAATCGCTCGATTGCCTCGCACCGCTCGGGCTGATGGTGTCGTTCGGCCAGAGCTCAGGCCTCGTTCCGCCGTTCAGCATCAACCTCCTGACCGGCAAGGGCTCGCTCTATGTGACGCGCCCAACCTTGGCGCATTACGTGCCGACGACCGACAAGTTGCGCAATGCCGCGAAAGAGATGTTCGATCTCGTTGCCGAAGGCGTTCTCAAGGTCGATATCGGCCAGACCTATCCGCTGAAAGACGCGGCGCAAGCGCATCGCGACCTCGAAGGCCGCAAGACGACGGGATCGACGGTACTGGTGGTGTGAGGAAGGAGCTGTCCGCGATCCGCTGCCAGCCCGCAGGCCGCGCTCTCACAACCGTCATGCCCGCGAAAGCGGGCATCCAGCCGATGCTTATGGACCCCCGCTTTCGCGGGGGTGACATTGAGAGAGGGAGATCTTTCGCGGCACCGAGGCTCGGCGTGGCGGTTATGCGCCGTTAAACCAAAATCAGGTATTCATCGCCTCGAAGAAATCGGCGTTGTTCTTCGAGTGTTTCAGTTTCTCGATGAGGAATTCGAGGCCGTCGGTCGGGCCCATCGGGCTCAAGACGCGGCGCAGCACCCACATCTTCGAGAGCGTGCCTTTCTCGACCAGCAGCTCTTCCTTGCGCGTGCCCGACTTGGTGATGTCGAGCGCGGGGAAGGTACGCTTGTCGGCGATCTTGCGATCGAGCACGATTTCGGAATTACCCGTGCCTTTGAATTCTTCGAAAATCACCTCGTCCATGCGCGAGCCGGTATCGATCAGCGCCGTCGCGATGATGGTGAGCGAGCCGCCTTCCTCGATATTGCGCGCCGCGCCGAAGAAGCGCTTCGGCCGCTGCAACGCGTTGGCGTCGACACCGCCGGTCAGCACCTTGCCGGATGACGGCACGACGGTGTTGTAGGCGCGCGCCAAGCGCGTAATGGAATCCAGCAGGATCACGACGTCGCGCTTGTGCTCGACGAGGCGCTTGGCCTTCTCGATCACCATTTCGGCGACCTGCACGTGGCGCACCGCCGGCTCGTCGAAGGTCGAGGAGACGACCTCGCCTTTCACCGTGCGCGCCATGTCGGTGACTTCTTCCGGCCGCTCGTCGATCAGCAGCACCATCAGATAAACTTCGGGATGATTGGCCGAGATCGCATGCGCGATGTTCTGCATCATCACGGTTTTGCCGGTACGCGGCGGCGAGACGATCAGGGCGCGCTGGCCTTTGCCGAGCGGCGTGACGAGATCGATGACGCGGGTGGTGAGATCTTTCTTGGTCGGATCGCCGAGCTCGAGAGCGAGTTTTTCTTCCGGATAGAGCGGCGTGAGATTGTCGAAATTGATGCGATGGCGCAGCTTGTCCGGATCGTCGAAATTGATCTTGTTGACCTTCAAGAGCGCGAAATAACGCTCGCCGTCCTTGGGCGAGCGGATCTCGCCTTCGACGGTGTCGCCGGTCCTGAGGCCGAAGCGGCGCACCTGGCTGGGGCTCACATAGATGTCGTCGGGGCCGGGGAGGTAATTGGCTTCCGGATTGCGCAGGAAGCCGAAGCCGTCCTGCAGCACTTCGAGAACGCCATCGCCATAGATCGCCTGGTCCTTGCTCGCTAGCGTCTTGAGGATCGCGAACATCATGTCCTGCTTGCGGAGCGAGGACGCGTTCTCGATCTCGAGCTCTTCGGCAAACGCCAGGAGCTCGGGCGGGGTTTTACGTTTCAGTTCTTGTAAGTTCATGAAAATAGGCCTTGGGGGGAAATCAACGGGCGGGAGGGAGTGCGCTCGACCGGAGAAACGGGCTACCGGGTGGCCGAGACACGAGCCTCGGAGGCGAATGGCCAATCTGGTGACCGAAAGTGCGGCTTTTTCGCAGGGTCAGAGGAGATTGGAGGCGCCCCGACGGGCAGGGTCAGAATTACCCGAAAACACGCGCCCAAGTCAAATGGCAAACAGCAGTCGGCGCGTTAAGGGGCTGGCCGCGAAACGAGGTGGCCACGAAACACTATTCGTTGGCGAAGACATAGCGAAGCCCACGCCCCAGCAAAAAGATGGCGATCCCGGCCAGAATGACAAGCCCGACGACAAAACTGCTGCTGTGCCAATAGCCGAAGACGACGCCGACGAACTCGCCGAGCCACATCACACCGACGAAGGCGATCGCGCTCCAATGCAGAAACCGGCCGGCCCGGATCGCGATGGTGAGCTCGATCTCTTCCAATGTTTGGCGCGGCCACAACCACTTCATCGCGACACCTCTCGCCTAGAACGGTTTCACCACCACGAGAACGACGATCGCTACCAGGATCGCCGTCGGCACCTCGTTGACCATGCGATAGAAACGGGCCGGGTGCCGATTGCGGTCGGCAGCAAAACCCTGCTGCCAGCGCATGCAGGCATAATGCATCGCCGTCAACGCTGCGACCAGCGCGAGCTTCGCGTGGATCCAGCCGGCATGCCAATCGACCACGCCCGGCGTCAGCGCCAGCAGAATGCCGAACCCGTACGTCATCACCAAGGCCGGATGCATGATCCCGCGCAGCAAGCGCCGCTCCATCACCTTGAAGGTTTCGCTGGTCTCGGAACCCGGCTTCGCGCTCGCATGATAGACGAAGAGCCGCGGCAGATAGAGCAGCCCCGCCATCCAGGCGACAACACTGATGATGTGCAGCGCCTTGATCCAGGGATAGAGCGAGACGAGTGCGCTCATGCCGTCTCGCAAGCGCAGAAGCCGAAGCCCGACGCACAGCGTCGCTTACCGCCATCGGGCGTGATCGCCGCGCGGCGCGCCAATGCCTCGCGAACAAGACGGGCAAGCCCCGCGACATAGCTTGGATTGGTCGAGACGGTCGGTACACGAACGTAGTGCGGCACGCCGCTTTGTTTCGCCAAGTGACCGTATTCGATATCGAGTTCGACCAGCGTTTCGGAATGCTCGGAGACGAAAGCGATCGGCGCGACGATCAATCCGCGCTTCTCGGCGCCGGCGCGGCGGATCTCGGCGTCGGTCGCCGGACCAAGCCATTCGAGCGGCCCGACCCGGCTTTGATAGCAGATCGTAAGATCGAGATCGGGCCGCGCAAGGGCCTGACGCACCGCCGCGGCGGTCATCTCGACCTGCGATTGATAGGGATCGCCGCGCGCCACCGTGCGTTTCGGCAAGCCATGCGCCGACAGCAGCAATCGCGGCGTCGCTTTGTCTGCCGGCCAGGCGGCGAGGGCGTGACGGATATTCTCGGCCAGCGCTGCAATGAAGCCCGGCTCATCGGGTGCGCAGCAAATCGCATGGGTCGGGGCGGTGATGCCCGCGCGTTTCGCCGCTTTATGCCAATCGGCGAAAGACGATGCCGTCGTCGTGCTCGAGAATTGCGGATAGAGCGGCAACAACACGATGTCATCGGCGCCCCATTGCCGGATCGCCCGTGCCGCGCGATCCGCAAAAGGATGCCAATAACGCATCGCGATAAAACAACGCGCATCGCCGCCCAGCGCCACCTCCAGCGCCCGCGCTTGCGCTTCGGTGTTCGGCACCAGGGGCGACGCATTGCCGATTTTGGCATAGATCTGCTGCGCAATCGGTGCGCGACGCGACGAGATCGTTCTGGCGATGAACCAGCGCAGCGGATTGGGCAAGGCGATGATCGCGCGATCGGAGAACAGATTGTAGAGAAATGGCTCAACTGTTTCGGCGGAATCCGGCCCGCCGAGATTCATCAGCACGACAGCGAGCTTAGCCATGCGCGCGGATCAACTCGCCCAACCGAGCAACATGGTCGGGCGGCGTATCGGGCACCACGCCGTGGCCAAGATTAAAGACGAAAGGCCCGCCGCCCAGCCGATCGAGGATGCGATTGACCTCGTCCTCGAAGACCTTGCCGCCGGCGACCAGGATTTTCGGATCGAGATTGCCTTGCACGGTCCCCAACGATTGCAGGGTGCGTGCATCGTCGAGGCTCGTATTCGCATCGAGGCTCAACGCGTTGATGCCGGTCTCGGCAAAATACTGCCGATAGCGGTGACCGATGCCGCGCGGAAAGCCGATCACCGGCACGGCCGGATGCTCGCGTTTAATCCGCTCGACGATCTGCCGGGTCGGCGCGATCACCAGCCGCTGGAATTCGTTCTCCGGCACGATCCCGGCCCAGGTATCGAAAAGCTGCACCGCCTCGACACCGGCTGCGATCTCTGCCGAGAGATGCCGCGCCGTCGCCTCCACCAGCTTAGCGATGATCTCATCGAACCGCCCGTCGCGCCGCGCCGCCCAGGCGAGAATCTTCGCGAAATCCTTGCTCGAGCCGCCCTCGATCATGTAGGTCGCCACCGTCCAGGGCGCCCCGGCAAAACCGAGCAGCGTCGTCTCTCGCGGCATTTGCGGAACGATGGTCCGGATCGCTTCATAAACCGGCGCCAAGGTCTGATCGAACTTATCGAAGCTCAGCGCCTCGGTATCGCTATCGTTGCGCAGCGCGGTGAGTTTCGGTCCCCCGCTTGGCTCGAACCAGAGTTTCTGGCCGAGCGCTTGCGGGATCACCAGGATGTCGGAGAACAGAATCGCGCCGTCCATGCCAAACCGCTTGATTGGTTGCAACGTCGCTTCGGCAGCGAGCGCCGGCGAATAGCACAGATCGAGGAAGCTACCGGCACGCTCGCGCAATGCTCGGTACTCAGGCAGATAGCGTCCGGCTTGCCGCATAAGCCAGTACGGGATTGGCCGAACCGTCTCGCCTTGCAAAGCCCGAAAAAGGGGTTTTCCCCATGCGGTCATGCCTCGCTCTTAGCCTTCTTTCTTTAGAATCGAAAGGTAGTGGTTAGTAGTGGGAGGGTGGAATGCTGTGGATCACCGCTCTGCCGGATTCCATCCCGGTTCGTCGCGGATCGCTGCGAAACCAGGGCGAAACCGTGTATAACCAGGACGGATCGAGAAGGTTATGGCGATGCTATCGGCGTTGACGCCGCACGCGAATTATGGGGAAAACGGGGAAGGCGAAACCCGCGCCGTCGCTTATCCCCATCTCGCAATCGGCTCGACGCGTTTATCCCGGCCCGGAAAAACGCGGGATGAATTTGCGGCGGTCGGGGGCGATTCACCATTTTTGCCGCGAACGGCATCTTATCCAAAAGTTATCCCGGCTTTCCCGGCTGCTTATTCATGACCCGGTTTCACCTTCATCTTGTCTCAGACTCGACCGGCGACACGGTCCATTCGGTGGCGCGCGCCTGCCTTGTACAGTTCGAGGATTCGGATGCGGTCGAGCATATCTGGTCGATGATCCGCACCAAATCGCAGATCGATCGCGTCATAACCGGCGTCGGCGCCAATCCCGGTGTGGTTCTCTATACGCTGGTGAACGATGCGCTACGACAACCGCTCATCGAAGGCTGCCGCAAGCTCCAAGTACCGGCGATCCCGGTGCTCGATCCGGTGATCGGCGCACTCGCCTCTTATCTGGGACGCCAGGCGCGCGGCCTGCCGGGCCAGCAGCACATGCTCGACAGCGAATATTTCCAGCGCATCGATGCCATGACCTTCGCCCTCAATCACGATGACGGGCAATCGCTCTGGGGTCTGAACGACGCCGACGTCGTTCTCGTCGGCGTGTCGCGGACCTCGAAAACGCCGACCTGCATCTATCTCGCCAATCGCGGGATCAAGGCGGCAAACGTGCCAATGGTGCCGGGCGTGCCGCTGCCGCAGGAAGTGTTCGAGCTGACCCGGCCGCTGGTCGTGGGCCTGACCAATGATCCCGACCGGCTGATTCAGGTGCGTACTCAGCGGTTGGCCTCGCTGCATCAGCAAGAGCGCAGCGAATACACAGATATCGAGAAAGTCCGGGAAGAAGTGACGGGCGCGCGTCGTCTCTTCACCGAGAGGAACTGGCCGGTCATCGATGTCAGCCGCCGCTCGATCGAAGAGACCGCAGCGGCAATCCTCCGCTTGCTGGCGCGGTCGCGCGGCGAAGAAATATGAGCGTATTGATCCTTGCTTCGGCCAGCGCCTCGCGCCAACGTCTCCTCGCCGATGCCGGCATCGAGGCGGAGACCGATCCCGCCGATATCGATGAAAGCGCGATCAAGCAGGAATGCCGCAAGAGCGGCCGCTCGAGCGGCGATTGCGCCACGCGTCTCGCAGATGCGAAGGCCCGCGCCGTCGCGCAGCGCCATCGCGACAAGCTCGTTCTCGGCGCCGATCAGATGCTCGATTGCGACGGCGAATGGTTCGACAAGCCGCTCGATCGTGCCGAAGCCCGCGAGCAGCTGCAAAGACTGCGCGGCCGGACGCATGAGCTCGTCACCGCGGCGACGATCGTTCGGAACGATGAGCAGCTCTGGCAGGCGATCGAGACGCCGCGTGTCACGATGCGAGATTTCAGCGATTCCTTTCTCGATCGCTATCTCGATATGGTCGGCGACCGCGTCCTTAAAACCGTCGGCGGGTACGAACTCGAAAAGCTCGGCGCGCAAATCATGGAGAAAGTCGAAGGCGATCACTTCGCGATTCTTGGCCTCCCGCTCTTGCCGCTGATGCATTTCCTGCGTGGCGCCGGAGCGCTGGCCGCATGAGCACCAAGCGATGAGCATCACGGCATGAGCATCACGGGCGCAGCCAAGCTCGCGGGGGTCATGGGCTGGCCGGTGGCGCATTCGCGCTCGCCGGTGCTGCATGGCTATTGGCTGCAAAAATACGGCATCGACGGCGCTTATGTGCCGATGGCGGTGAAGCCGGAAAATCTGCGTCACGCGCTGCAAGCCCTGCCGCGGCTCGGTTTCGCCGGCTGCAACCTCACCATCCCGCATAAAGAAGACGCGCTGCGCTGCGTCGATGAATACGAGGCCTCGGCCAAGCGCGCCGGCGGTGTGAACACCATCGTGGTCAACGCGCGGGGCCAGATCGTCGGCTCCAGCACCGACGGCTATGGCTTCATCGCTCATTTGCGCGCGTCGATCCCGCGTTTCGATCCCAGCCAGGCGCCGTCGGTGGTGCTCGGCGCCGGTGGCGCGGCGCGCGCCATCGTCGCGATCCTGCTCGATAACGGCGCGCGCGAGGTCCGCCTGGTCAATCGCACGCCGGAACGCGCGGCGAAGCTGGCGAAGGAATTGGGCGGCGAAGTCCGCGGCGTGCTTTGGGAAAAACGCACGGAAGCGATGGCCGGTGCGGGGCTGCTCGTCAACGCGACCAGCCTCGGCATGGAAGGCCAGCCGGCGCTCGAATTGCCGCTCGATGCGCTGCCGACCGAGGCGATCGTCAACGATATCGTCTATGTGCCGCTGGAGACGCCGCTTCTTGCTGCGGCGCGCGCGCGGGGCAATCTTTGTGTCGACGGTCTCGGCATGCTGTTGCATCAGGCTGCGCCGGGCTTCGAGTCCTGGTTTGGCGTCAAGCCGGAAATCGATGACGGGCTGCGTCAGGCGATGCTCGCGACCTTGCAGAAAAAATGACGCCGGTCCGATGAAAATATTGGGCCTCACCGGCAGCGTCGGCATGGGCAAAAGCACGGCCGCGAAAATGCTGCGCAACATGGGCGTCCCGGTCTATGACGCCGATGCGTCTGTCCACCAGATGATGCGGCGCGGCGGAACCGCCGTCGCCAAAGTCGCCGCGGCGTTTCCCGGCGTCGAACGCGACGGCGCCATCGATCGTACCGCGCTCGGCAAGCGCGTTTTCGGTGATGAGCCGGCGATGAAGCGATTGGAAGCGATCATCCACCCGCTGGTGCGCGAGGACGAGAAGGCGTTTCTCGCCGCGCAGCGCCGGCGCAAGACGCGGCTGGTCGTGATGGACGTGCCGCTGCTCTTCGAATCGGGACGGCAGAAACGCTACGACGCGACCATGGTTGTTACCGCCCCGGCCCTCCTGCAACGCGCGCGGGTAATGGCGCGGCCCGGGATGACGACGGCGCGCTATGCGGCGATCCTGGCGCGGCAGATGCCGGATGTGGAAAAGCGCAAACGCGCCGATTTTATCGTGCCCAGCGGTCTCGGCCGTGCGGTCACTTGGCGCAGCCTGCGCGCCGCGCTGCGAAAGCTTGCTCGCTAGAATCCCGATCGCGTAGAATCTGCCTATGCGCGAATTGGTCATCGACACCGAAACCACCGGGCTTGATCCGAATGACGGCCATCGCATCGTCGAGGTCGCGGTGATCGAGCTGATGAATCACCTGCCGACCGGCCGGTTCTTCCATCGCTACTGCAATCCCGATCGCGACATGCCGGAAGCGGCTTTCGCCGTTCATGGATTGAGCAAAGAGTTTCTGGCCAAGCACCCGGTCTTTGCCGCGCATGCCAATGAGCTGCTCGAATTCCTCGGCGAGGATCGGCTGGTGATCCACAACGCCGAGTTCGATCTCGCTTTCCTCAATATGGAGCTGAAGCGCGTCGGCTTGCAGAAGCTGGCCTCGCCGGTGATCGACACGCTCGCCATGGCGCGGCAGCGGTTCCCCGGTCAGCCGGCCAGCCTCGATGCACTTTGCCGGCGCTTCGCGGTGGATTTGAGTACGCGCGAAAAACACGGCGCGCGGATCGACGGCGAGTTGCTCGCCGCGGTCTATCTCGAGCTGATCGGCGGCCGCCAGCCGGTCTTCGATCTGGCGGCGAACGTTGCGGCCAAAGCGGTCGAAGCGGTGAAGCGCATCCTACGGCCGGCGCGGCCGCACGCGCCGAGCGAGGACGAACTCGCGGCGCATACCGGTTTCTTGGCGAAGATTAAAACCCCGCTCTGGACGAGCTGAGACCGCCCACTCCTTGTAGAGACGGGCGGTCCGGCGGCGCGGCTTTTAGGCGGTGACGGGGGCGCCGCCTTGCTGCTGCTGCTCGGCGATGCGGCGGCGATAGATATCGACGAAATCGATCGGGCTCAGCAGCAGCGGCGTGAAGCCGCCGTCGCGCGTCACTTCCGAGATAATGTTGCGCGCATAAGGGAACAACAGCCGCGGCGTCTCGACCATCAGCGCGATCGGGACATCTTCCGGTGTCGTGTTGATGAGGCTGACCACCGCACCGTACGACAGCTCGGCGACGAAGATGACCTCGTTTTGTACTTTGGCTTCGACCTTCAGCAGCATCACGACTTCATAGACGTCGGCGGCAAGACCCTGCGCCTTCACATCGACACCGACCTGCAGATCGGGCGCGACCCCCGGCGGCGGCTGCAGCAAGGATTGCGGCGCGCGCGGATTCTCGAATGAAAGATCTTTTACATATTGCGCATTGAGCGCGAGCTGACGGCGGCCATCCGTGCCGGGCGCAGCCCCGCCATTCGTCGTGTCCGTCATGCCGGTCTCCGTCGATGTCGATAATTTTAGGTTGGGGCGTGGCTAGCACGGATCGAGACAAGGGACAACCGCGCCAACATTAACCACGGAGGCGGCGATACGCCGCGCGCGGCTTGCCCTGACCGCCGCAAAGCGCTTATCTCCAAGGCAACCCGCGCGACTGGGATCGCCGCCCAACGGAAGTCGCTAAGGGGCGAAGGCTCATGGGAAACAATTTCCAAGTTCTCGATATCATTCTCTTCGCGGGCGTCGCGGGCTTCCTGCTCTTCCGCTTGCGTAGCGTGCTTGGTCGCCGCACCGGAAACGAGCGCCGCCGCCCCGATCCGTTCTCGCCCCGCCCCGCCGCGCCGCCGCCGCCCGCTCCCACCTTTGCGGGCGCGCCGAATACGGCCGCGCCCCCGTCAGTCGCGCAACTCGGCGGCGCCCAGATTGGCGCCGATACCGTCGCCGTGCTGCGCGATGCCGATCCCAGCTTCGACGCCAACGCCTTCCTCGCCGGCGCGCGCACCGCATTCGAGATGATCGTCAAGGCGTTCGCTGCAGGCGATACGACGACCTTGCAGCCGCTCTTGAGCCCGGATGTGTTCACCGCTTTCTCCGATGCGATCCGCGCCCGGCAAGCGGCGAAAGAAACACACGAGACGAAGATCGTCGCGATCAAAGGCGCGGTTATCGAGCACGTCGCGATCGAGAACGGAACCGCCCTCGTCACCGTGAAGCTGATCACCGATCAGATCAATGTCACCCGCGACGCGACCGGCGCGGTCGTCGAGGGCGATGCCGACAAGGCGATCGAGAAGACCGACTATTGGACTTTCAGCCGGCCGGTGCGCGCGCGCAATCCCAACTGGACCCTGGTCGCAACGCACAGCCCCTAATGGGTAAGGCGCGCACGTTTATCTCGCTCGGTGCGGCGGTCGTGGTTGCGGCGCTTCTTGCCGGCTGCGCCGGAACGCCGCCGAAGCCGCCCGTGCCGCAATTGACGCTGACGCAAGTGCCGTTCAGCGATTTGCCCGGCTGGGACAACGATAACAGCGCCGACGCGCTCGCAACCTTCATTAAATCCTGCGCCGCCCGCGACCGTCAGCCCGACAGCGCGGTGATCGCGCCCGCCGCGCTCGGCATGACCGCGGCGCAATGGCGCAAACCCTGCGCCGCGGCGCGCGCGACACCGAACAACGATGCCGCGGCACGGGCTTTCTTCGCGGCAACCTTCACGCCGTATCTCGCGGCAAATAACAACAACAGCGAAGGGCTTTTCACCGGCTACTACGAACCCTTGCTGCATGGCGCGCGGCAACATGGCGGCGCGTACCAGACGCCGCTGATGAAACGCCCGCCGGATTTGGTCATGGTCGATCTCGGCCGCTTCCGCCCGGCCTGGCATGGCGAGCGCATCGCCGGCCGCGTCGTCAGCGGCAATCTCGTGCCTTATCCCAGCCGCGCCGAGATCGAGCGCGGCGTCCTCGATGCCAACCAGCTCGCGCTTTTCTGGGTCAACGATCCGGTCGACGCGTTCTTCCTCGAGGTGCAGGGGTCGGGGCGTGTCGAATTGCCGGATCGGACCCAAGTGCGGCTCGGCTATGACGGGCAGAACGGTCAGCCCTATGTGGCGATCGGCAAGAAGCTTGTCGAGCGCGGCGCGATGACGGCGGATCAGGTCTCGCTGCAATCGATCCGGGCCTGGATCGCGGCACATCCCGATCAGGCGAAAGCGCTGATGGATGAAAGTCCGTCTTATGTGTTCTTCCGCGAAATGCCGGGCGACGGTCCGGTCGGCAGCGAAGGCGTCGTGCTGACCGCCGGGCGCAGCCTGGCCGTCGATCGCAAATTCATCCCGCTCGGTACACCGATCTATCTTGCGACCGACGACAACGCGGCGCCACTACAGCGATTGATGGTGGCGCAGGATACCGGCGGTGCGATCAGCGGACCGGTGCGCGGCGACGTGTTCTGGGGTTTCGGCGCGAATGCGGAGACACGCGCCGGTAACATGCGCGCGCGAGGCCGGTACTATTTGCTGTTACCAAAAGACGTAACGCTCCCCCCGGCGCCCGCTTTGTCGTAAAATGCGCCGCCGGCGGATACGGGCACCGGCACCGATTGTTGTCGCAAGGAATACTGCTGCAAGGGATGCCCGAGGCTTTTTTCCCTTAGAATGGAGCGGGAAACGGGACCGCCGCGTTTCGCCGGGTCCCTTTTTGGAGGAACCAGATGAGTCTCAAGGCGAATCTTCTTCTTCGTTCCGCGTTCGCTCTCGGAGCCGGCGCCGTGGTCGGTGGCGGCTTGTCGAACCCGGCTTCGGCGCGTGTCGTGGTAGGATTTGGCTTCGGTGTGCCGGTCGTGCCGGCACCGTGGTATTACGCCCCGCCGCCCGTGGTCTATGCGCCGCCCCCGGTGGTCTACGCCCCGCCGCCGGTCGCGGTGGCGCCGCAACCCGCCTATGTCGCCCAGCCGAATCAAAACTGGTACTATTGCGACAGCCCGCGCGGCTACTATCCGTATGTCGCCTCCTGCGGGACCGGTTGGCGGCAAGTGCCGGCCCAGCCCAATACCGCCCCGCCGCAGCAATAATCCGCGCAACTCGATTTAGAAGACCCCTAAAAGAAGAATTCTTGAGGAGAAGAACTCGTGAACCGAGTAAAGCAAACGATGGCGATCAGCCTGGTGGCGCTGACGGCGCTCAGCGGTTGCGCGGCACCGCCGCTCGGCCCGACCGTCGCGGTGATGCCAGGCCCCAACAAGCCGTTCGACGTCTTCCAGACCGATCAGGCGGTCTGCCGGCAATTTGCCGAGCAGCAGGTCGGCGGCGCCGAAGCCGCCAATCAAACCGGCACGAACCAGGCCCTGATCGGCGCCGGCGTCGGCACGCTTCTCGGGGCTGGTCTCGGTGCGGCGGTCGGCGGTGGCCGCGGCGCGGCGATCGGTGCGGGCGCCGGGGCCATCGGCGGCACGGCCGTCGGCGCTTCGCAGGCCCAGCAGACGGGCATGAGCATCCAGCAGCGCTACGACATCGCCTATCAGCAGTGCATGTATTCGCGCGGCAATCAGGTGCCGGGCTATATCGCATCGCCAGCCCCCCCGGCTTATCCGGCGCCGGGCTACGCGCCGCCGCCACCGCCTAACTATGGACCGCCCGGCTATCCGCCTCCGCCACCCCCGCCGCCCGGCTATCGTTGATCGCATCGGGTTGAGCGATCCCCGATCGCTTGGGTTGCTTTCGGAAAACGGCTCGACCATGCTTTGAACCATGGCCGAGCCGTTTCGCGTTGCGCTTTTCGTCACCTGCCTCGTCGATCTCTTCCGCCCCAGCGTGGGTTTCGCCGCCGTAAAGCTGCTGGAGGATGCCGGCTGCGTCGTCGACGTACCGGAAGCGCAGAGCTGCTGCGGTCAGCCCGGCTATAATTCAGGCGACCGTGCCGATGCACAGGCGATCGCGCGGCAGGTGATCGCGGCGTTCAGCGGATATGAGTACGTGGTCGTGCCGTCCGGTTCTTGCGGCGGCATGATCAAAACGCATTATCCGGCGCTCTTTGCCGACGATTCCGCGATGGCCGAGCAAGCGAGGAGCCTCGCGGACCGCACTTACGAACTGGTCTCGTTCCTCGCCGACGTGCTGAAGCGCGATCAGGTCGCGGCACGCTTCGCCGGCACCGTCACCTATCACGATGCGTGCTCCGGCTTGCGCGAGCTCGGCGTCAAAGAACAGCCGCGCCGCCTTTTGACGAGCGTCGACGGGCTGACGCTGAAGGAAATGGCGACGCCGGAAGTCTGTTGCGGCTTCGGCGGCACATTCTGCGTCAAATATCCCGAGATCTCGGACAAGATGGTCTCGGACAAAGTTGCCGACATCGCCGCGACCGGCGCCGAGACGCTGCTCTGCGGCGATATGGGCTGCCTGCTCAACATGGCCGGCAAGCTGTCGCGGCTCGGCAAGCCGGTCAGCGTGCGTCATGTTGCCGAAGTGCTGGCCGACATGACCGAAGCGACGCCGCCTATCGGCCGACCAGACAAAAGCGTGGCGAGCAGAAGCTGATGGAGCCGACCAGCCACGAATTCAAGGCAAACGCGCGCCGTGCGCTCGGCGACGCCAATCTCCAGCGCGCGATGACCATGATGCGCACCGGCTTTCCGGAAAAGCGCGCGCAAGCGATCGCGCGCTTGCCGGAATTCGACGCGCTGCGCGATGAAGGTATCGCCATCAAGAATCACGTGATCGCGCATCTTGATTTCTATCTCGAGCGCTTCGAGCAGAATGTCGCCGCCCATGGCGGCAAGGTGCACTGGTGCCGCAACGCGCAGGAAGCGCGCGAGACCGTGCTGAGCCTCTGTCGCACCCTCGGCGCGAAGACCGTCACCAAGGGCAAATCGATGATCGGCGAAGAGATCGCGATCAACGATTACCTCGAGAAGAACGGCATCATCCCGGTCGAGACCGATCTCGGCGAATACATCGTGCAGATAAGGCATGAGCCGCCGAGCCACATCATCGCGCCGGCGGTGCATCTGGTGAAAGAGCAGGTCGCCGACAGTTTCCGCGCGACGCACGCGCATCTGCCGCACGATCGTCCGCTGGTCGAGCCGCAGGTGATGACCGACGAGGCGCGCAAAGTCCTGCGCCAGAAATTCCTCGCCGCCGATGTCGGCATCACCGGCGCGAATTTCCTCATCGCCGAAACCGGCTCGTCGATCATCGTGACGAATGAAGGCAACGGCGACCTGACGCAGAGCCTGCCCAAGGCGCATATCGTTCTGGCGAGCCTCGAGAAGGTCGTGCCGACGCTCGAAGATGCGTCGACGATGTTGCGCCTCTTGGCGCGCTCGGCCACGGGCCAGGAATTCTCGACCTATACCACCGTCTCAACCGGCCCGCGCCGGGCGACCGATCGGGACGGGCCGGGCGAATATCACGTCGTGCTGCTCGACAATGGCCGCAGCGCGCTGTTGGGCGGCGAGTTCCAGGACATGCTGCGCTGCATCCGCTGCGCTGCTTGCCTCAATCATTGTCCCGTTTATGGCGCGATCGGCGGTCACGCCTATGGCTGGGTTTACTCCGGGCCGATGGGCGCGGTGCTGACGCCGACCCTCATCGGCATCGAGGAAGCCGGCAACCTGCCGAACGCCTCGACCTTCTGCGGCCGCTGCGAAAGCGTCTGCCCGATGCGCATCCCGTTGCCGAAGATGATGCGGCAATGGCGCGAGCGCGAATTTTCCCGGAAGCTGTCACCGGCGACGCAGCGTTGGGGTATCGCGCTCTGGGCCTTCGCCGCACGCCGACCCGCGCTTTATCGCCAGATCAGCGCGTTGGCGGCGCGCGTGCTCGGCTTCTTCGGCAGCGGACGTGGCCGCTTCCGCGCGCTGCCGCTGGCCGGCGGCTGGACAGATGGGCGCGACATGCCGGCGCCCGAAGGCAAGAGCTTCATGACGCTCTGGGCCGAGCGCCAACGCAAGATACGCCGCGTATCATGAGCGAAGCACGCGATCAGATTTTCGGCGATATCCGCGCGCGGCTCGGCCGCGGCCGGCTCGATCCCGCAGCCCAGCGCGAAGCAGAAGAGCGGCTCGCCGCGCATCGCCGCAACCTCATCCCGGCGCGCGCCGCATCACGCGATCATCCCGGCCAGGTCGCGCTGTTCATCGAGGAAGCGCGGGCGGTTCATACGACGGTCGCACGCGTCGCGCGTGCCGATGAGGTGCCCGGTGCGATCGCCGACTATCTGACGAGCCAGAACCTGCCGGCGCAACTGGTGATGACGCCCGATCCGAAACTCGATGCGATTCCCTGGGATGCGCGGCCGCTGCTCGAATTGCGGCGCGGTGTTGCGGAGGATGGCGATGCCGCCGGCATCACCGGCGCTTTCGCCGCCGTCGCCGAAACCGGGACGCTGATGCTGATCTCCGGCGCCGGCACGCCGACGCGCAACAATTTCCTGCCCGACACGCATGTCGTCGTGCTGCGCGCCAGCGAAGTCGTTGCCTCGTACGAAGATGGGTGGGACCGCGTCCGCGCGGCCGGGGCGATGCCGCGCACCGTCAATTTCATCAGCGGCCCGTCGCGCACCGGCGATATCGAGCAGCGCATGGTGCTCGGCGCACACGGCCCGCGGCGGCTGCACATCGTGCTGATCGACGATGCGGGCGGTTAAAAGCGAGGAACGCGCGCTCTGGCGCGAGACGATGCGCGGCGTCACACCGTACCGACCAGAACCGCCGCCAGAGATCGTCGTTCCGCCACCGCCGCCGCGCGAAACTAAAGCGCGCCGCGTGCCGGCATCGGCGCCGCCCGCATCGCCGCCGGCGCGTCCAGCAAAGACCATCGACGCGCTCGACCGGCGCACGGCGACGCGACTGAAGCGCGGCATCTTGGCCATCGAAGCGCGGCTCGACCTGCATGGCATGACGCAAGCCGAAGCGCATGACGCGCTGACGCGGTTCATCGCCCGCGCGCAAAAACACGGCAGCCGCGCCGTCCTCGTGATCACCGGCAAATCCGGCGTGCTGCACGGTACCGTGCCGCGCTGGTTAGAGGAGGGCGACAATCGCAGCCGCATCCTCGCCATCCGCCGCGCCCACGCGCAGCATGGCGGCGCAGGCGCGCTTTATCTGATGCTGCGGCGGGTGCGATGACGCCGTTCGGCGTGAAGCTTCGCCAATTGCGGGCCGAGCGCGGCATCGCGCTGAAAGATATGGCCGAAGCGCTCGGCGTCTCCGCCGCCTATCTCTCGGCGCTCGAACATGGGCGCCGCGGCCGCCCTACCCATGCGATGGTGGTCGCGATCTGCGCCCAACTCAACATCATCTGGGATGAAGCCGACGAGTTGATGAGGCTGGCGCGCCTCTCGCATCCGCGCGTCACGGTGGACACGGCAGGACTTTCGCCCGCGGCAACCGAGCTCGCGAATTTGCTGGCCGAGCGCATCCGCAACCTGCCGCCCGATCGCACCGCGCGCATTCTCGACATCATCAAATCGGTGCCGGCCTCGCCGCCGCGCCGGCGGCGCGCGCGGGCGTCTTAGCGATCACTCTTCCGGATCGGGCTCGGCTTCTTCCATCGAGGTGTCGATCGACATGTCGACGACGTCGCCGCGCGCGAAATGCTTGTCGTAGCGGCCGGTGCCGGTCTCTTGGCCGTCGCCGACATATTGGAATTCCCACCAATTGCCGTCGAGGTCCTGGAAGTAGAACGCGTAGGTGCCGTGCATCTCGGTGATGCGCATCACCTTCTGGATGCCGTATCGCTCTTTGTGTTCGAGGGTGAGCTCGCGCGCGCGATCGACCTCTTCCTTGGTCGCGAGATCGATGCCCCAATGATTGCCGACGCCGACAGGGCGGACGCGCGCGCCCTTCTCGAGACAGACGAGACCGAAGTATCCGCCCTTGCGGATCATCATCGCCTTCTTCGCGTGGCGCACGCATTCGAGGCCGAGGAATTCTTCGTAGAAGGGGCGCGACGCCGCGAGGCTCTTGCACTCGAGCGTGCCGTGCGAAAAAATTTTCGGGTGATTGAGCGGCGTGACGCGCGGCTTTGCTGATTGCTCGATCGTGTCCATGGCACATTCCTCGCGAACTTGTTACGGCGACTTTAGCTCAATCACGCGCTATCGCGGGCGGAATACGGCGCGACGCGGTCTTGCCGTATCTTAACCACAATCTCGCCATAAAAAACCTGTTGCCTTAGGGGTGGATTGGAAACACCCTTTCAGTCCACCACCAGGACGGATGCCTGCGGGATCCGTCTACGTCGCGTTCTTGATTGGAGATCTCTCTTGGCTATCGGCACCGTCAAATGGTTCAACGCCCAGAAGGGCTATGGCTTTATCCGCCCCGATGATGGCGGCAAGGATGTGTTCGTGCACATCTCAGCGGTTGAGCGCGCAGGCATGGGCGGACTGGCCGAAGGCCAGAAGCTCAAATACGATGTCGCGATGGACCGCGGCAAACCGGCCGCGCAAAATCTCGCTTCAGCCGATTGACGCCGGCGCGGGCGAGAGCCCGCTCCCTTATGATTTGAGAAGCACGAGACCGTCGCTCGCCCGGCGCGGGCGACGGCTCTGTGCAGTCACAGAATAAATTTCGACAGATCCGCGTTCTTCGCCAGCGCGCCGACGCGCGAGCGGACGTAGTCGCGGTCGATTGTCAGCGCCGCGTCGGGCGGCTGATCGGAGGCGGTGAAGCTCGCTTCCTCGAGCAGCCGCTCCATGACCGTGTGCAGGCGGCGCGCGCCGATATTTTCGACCGTGGTGTTGATTTCCTCGGCGAGCGTGGCGAGCTCGTCGATTGCGTCCTCGGTGAAATCGAGCCGCAGATCCTCGGTCGCCATCAGCGCCTTGTACTGCTTGATGAGGCTCGCTTCGGGCTCGGTGAGAATGCGGCGAAAGTCGTCGCGATTGAGCGGCTTGAGCTCGACCCGGATCGGCAAGCGGCCTTGCAGCTCGGGCAAAAGGTCCGAGGGTTTGTTCAGATGGAACGCGCCCGAGGCGATGAAGAGGATGTGGTCCGTCTTCACGGCGCCGTGCTTGGTCGCAACCGTCGTGCCTTCGATCAGCGGCAGCAGATCGCGCTGAACGCCCTCGCGGCTGACATCGGCGCCCATCCGGTTCTCGCTGCGGCCGGCGATCTTGTCGATCTCGTCGATGAAGACGATGCCGTTTTGCTCGGCAGCGAAGATCGCCTCCTTCTGCAGCTTCTCTTGGTCGAGCAGCTTGTCGCTTTCTTCGGCCATCAGCACCTTGTGGCTCTCGGCGACGGACATCTTGCGCGGCTTGGTGCGGCCGCCAAAGGCTTTGCCGAAGATGTCGCCGAGATTGACCATGCCCATCTGCGCGCCAGGCATGCCGGGGATCTCAACCGTCGGCATGCCGCCGCCGGTATCCGGCACCTGGACCTCGATCTCTTTGTCGTTGAGTTCGTTGTTGCGCAGCATCTTGCGAAACTTCGCGCGCGTCTCGGGACCGGCGCCCTGGCCGGTCAGCGCGTCGAGCACGCGCTCTTCCGCCGCGAGCTCGGCTTTGCTCTCGACATCCTTGCGCAGCCGCTCGCGCGTCATCGCCAGCGAGACCTCGATCAGATCGCGCACGATCTGCTCGACATCGCGACCGACATAGCCGACTTCGGTGAATTTCGTCGCTTCCACTTTGATGAAGGGCGCCTGCGCCAGCTTGGCGAGGCGCCGCGCGATCTCGGTCTTGCCGATACCGGTCGGACCGATCATCAGGATGTTCTTCGGCAGAACCTCCTCGCGCAGCTCGTCGGGAAGCTGCTGCCGCCGCCAACGATTGCGCAAGGCAATCGCGACGGCGCGTTTGGCGTCGGCTTGGCCGACAATATGACGATCGAGTTCGGAGACGATTTCACGCGGTGAGAAAGCTGCGCTCATAGGGTTTCGACGGTGATCTTATCGTTGGTGAAAACACAGATGGAGCCGGCGATGGCGATCGACTTGCGGGCGATCGTCTCGGAATCGAGTCCAGGGAGATCAATGAGCGCACGCGCCGCGGCGAGTGCGTAATTCCCGCCGGAGCCGATGCCGATAATGCCGTCCTCGGGCTCCAGCACGTCGCCGGTGCCCGAGACGATCAGCGATACGTTCTTATCGGCGACCGCCATGATGGCTTCGAGGCGGCGCAGATAACGATCGGTACGCCAATCCTTGGCGAGCTCGACACAGGCCCGGGTCAATTGCCCGGGATATTGTTCGAGCTTACCTTCGAGCCGGTCGAAAAGGGCGAAAGCGTCGGCGGTGGCGCCGGCGAAGCCGGCGAGAACAGCCCCGCCGGCGAGGCGGCGCAATTTCTTGGCGTTGGACTTGACGACAGTGTTGCCCATCGACACCTGACCATCACCGGCCAGGGTGACATGACCGTCTTTGCGCACGGCCACGATGGTGGTACCGTGCCAGACCTGCGAAGGTTCTTCCTGCATGTCTTTGAATTCCGTGAGGGGTTCCGCAGCGGCGATAAACCAAGGATGTGGGGAGAACCAAGGTCGCGATCAAGCGGCCACCATCTTCCCAAGGGATTTTCCTTAAAGAGGCCAAGGAGATAAGCAAATGGCGAGTGAGCTTCCGATGGTACGCATTGCGCCGAACAATCCCGTCTTTGACCTGCCGGTCATGGTCGGGATCGAGGAAAAGCTCTTCGAGAAGGCCGGGCTCAACGTCCAGATGACCGGCAAATGGTCGGACCGCGAGAAGCACGACAACGTCACCATGCCGTCGCTCGAGCGCATGAAGGAACAGGCCTTCGAATGCGGCACAGCCGACGGCTACAACGTCTGCGAATGGGCCAGCATCGACCGGCTGGAGCGCGGCAAGCGCGGCGGCGCCATCGGCGCGCTGCGCGCGTCGGTTGCGGCGCAAGCCATCATCACCTTCGATGAAGCGCTGCAGACGCCGCGCGATTGCGCCGATGTCGGCGTGCTGGTGCAGGAATTCACCGGCTCGCACTACACCGCGATCCAGATGCTCGAAAGCGCTGTCGGCAAGGAGCATGTGAAGATCGACAATGGCGGCCTGCCGTGGCAGCGTTGGGAAGACTTGCGCGATCGCAAGCATCGCGCCGTCGTGGTGATGGAGCCGTTCATCAGCCTCGGCCTCAAAGAGGGCGCGCATATCATCGCGGCGGAGTTCTATCGCGGCGGCGAGGTGATCGGCACCAATCTGACGCCCGAGCAGCGCAAAGCCTATTACGATGCCGAAAACGAGGCCGTCGATCTGATCAACGGCGATTTCTACAAATATGCGCATCACATCTGCGCTCCGACCAAAGGCGCGCTGAAGCCACATGAGCTGCTGCGCGCTTTCGTCCACTTCAAGCACGTCGACTACTACGACCCGGCGCTCTTCGGCCGGACCTACGACTGGATGAAATCGCGCGGCTTCACCGAAGGCCAAAGCCAGCACGGTGCCTTGGTGCTGTAAGATTAGGAGCGAGGACCGGGACGGTAGCACCGTCTCCGTTCTTGCTTTATCGAAGTTGCAGTGTCGGGCGACCGAGGCCGACTTCAACGCCCCGTTCCCCATTTCGCCTCCCGCGGACTTGTTCCGCGGGTCCATGGATTGCCGGGACAAGCCCGGCAAAGACGATCATTTTTTGAGGCTTTGGAACCACTCGTACAGCTCGAGCGCCAATCTCGAAAATGCGCTGCTAGCTGCCCCCTTTCCCCGCGGGTAGAAGGAAGTCGCTGATCTTGCTAAAAGCCCGGGCTTAAGGAGCTATCCCTTGCCCGCAAAGAAAGCCAAAGCGAAAAAGGCCGCCGCGCCGGCCCGCCGCAGCCCGGCCGCACGTTCTGCCCCCAAAGCGGCGGGGCGGCAGGCGAGCGTTGAGCGCAACACGCGCGAGACGCGCATCGCCGCGCGCCTCGATCTCGACGGCACCGGCGTTTCCGACATCGCGACCGGTATCGGGTTCCTCGACCATATGCTGGACCAGCTCTCACGCCACAGCCTGATCGACCTGGCGGTGGCGGCGAAGGGCGATCTCCATATCGATTTCCATCACACCACCGAGGACAGCGGCTATGTCGTTGGCGAGGCGGTGGCGAAGGCGCTGGGCGATCGCCGCGGCATCATGCGCTGGGGCGAGGCGATGGTGCCGATGGACGAGACGCTGACCCGGGTTGCGCTCGATCTCTCGAACCGGCCCTATCTCGTGTGGAAGGTGAAATTCTCGCGCCCGAAGCTCGGCGAGATGGATACCGAGTTGTTCAAGGAGTGGTTCCAGGCCTTTGCGCAATCGGCGGGCTGCACCTTGCATGTCGAGAATGTCTATGGTGAGAACAATCACCATATCGTCGAATCATGCTTCAAGGGTCTGGCCCGCGCGCTACGTCAGGCGGTGGCGCTCGATCCGCGGCGGCTCGATGCGGTCCCCTCGACGAAAGGGGTTCTGGGCGGTTCCCTTTAAGGGGGCGGCTCGTTCGAATGGGTTCTAGATGACGACGGTCGTAATCGATTACGGGTCGGGCAATCTGCGCTCGGCGGCCAAAGCCTTTGAGCGCGCCGCCCGCGAAAGCGGCGCCGACGGCCGCGTCCTCGTCACCAATCATGCCGACAGCCTGCGCGACGCCTCGCGTGTCGTGTTGCCGGGCGTCGGCGCTTTCGCCGATTGCCGCCGCGGCCTTGCCGCCGTGCCGGGGATGGAGGAGGCGCTGCGCCAGGTCGTGCTGCGCGACGGCCGTCCGTTCCTCGGCATTTGTGTTGGCATGCAGCTTTTGGCCGAGCGCGGCCGCGAATTCGAGACCGTCGACGGGCTTGGCTGGATCAAGGGCGAAGTCGGGCCGCTGACGCCCAGCGATCCGTCGTTCAAAATCCCGCATATGGGCTGGAATCAGCTGCAATTCCGCCAGCCGCACCCGGTTCTCGAAGGCATCGAGAACGGCGCCCACGCCTATTTCGTCCATTCCTACGCGCTGACGCCGACCGACAAATCCGACCTCATCGCCGATGTCGATTACGCCGGACCGATTGCGGCGGCGGTGGGTCGCGACAATATAGTCGGGGTACAATTCCATCCCGAGAAAAGCCAGATGACCGGGCTGCGTCTTATCGCGAATTTTCTGCGCTGGCGGCCATGAGCCCGGCGGCGGTCACCACGGCGGTCGAGCGTCTGCGTGCCTTCGATGGCGACGATCTCGAGGATCTCTGCGAGGCAACGGTCGCCGCGATCGAGGAAGGCGGCGGTTTCGGCTGGGTCAAAGCGCCGGCGCGCACCGTGCTCCACTCCTATTGGAACGGCGTCCTGCTGGTGCCCGAGCGGGCGCTCTTCGTCGCCCGGCTCAATGGCACGATCTGCGGCGCGGTGCAGCTCGTCGCCCCGCCGAAAAACAACGAAGCCCAGGCTTTCGCCGCCCAGCTCACCGGCAACTTCCTCGCGCCGTGGTCGCGCGGCCATGGTCTCGCGCGCCGGATGGTCGAGGCGGTCGAGGATGCGGCGCGTGCCGGCGGCTTTGCCATCCTCAACCTCGACGTACGTGCGACGCAAGAGGTTGCGATCGGGCTTTACGAGACGATGGGCTTCCAGCGCTGGGGCGAGCATCCCGCCTATGCCCGCGTCGATGGCAAAGTGGTCACCGGCTATTTCTATTTTAAACGGCTGGCAGGACGCGCCAAAGGCCGGCCGTGATCCTTTATCCCGCGATCGATTTGAAGGAAGGCCGCTGCGTGCGGCTGCTGCGCGGCGAGATGAGCGCCGCGACGGTGTTCAACGAAGATCCCGCCGCGCAGGCGAAGAGTTTTGTCGATGTCGGCTGCCGCTGGCTCCATCTCGTCGATCTCGACGGCGCGTTTGCCGGCAGGCCGATGAACGCGGCGAGCGTCGAGGCAATCCTCAAAACCGTGCGCGTGCCGACGCAGCTCGGCGGCGGCATCCGCGATCTCGCGACCATCGAGGCTTGGCTCGGCAAGGGTATCGCGCGCGTCATTCTCGGCACCGCGGCGCTGACCAATCCCGATCTGGTCAAAGAAGGCTGTCGCAAATTCCCCGGCAAGGTCGCGGTCGGCATCGATGCGCGCGGCGGCAAGGTTGCCGTCGAAGGCTGGGCCAAGACGTCGGAGATGACGGCGCTCGATCTCGCGCGCCGGGTCGAGGATGCCGGCGCGGCGGCGATCATCTTCACCGATATCGAACGCGATGGCGCGCTCGCCGGAGTCAATGTCGCGGCGACGGCAGCGCTGGCGCGGGCCTTGAAGACGCCGGTGATCGCCTCGGGCGGCGTTGCCGCGATCGACGATATCGCCGCGCTCAAGGCGCATGAAAGCGACGGCATCGCCGGCGCAATCATGGGCCGCGCGCTCTATGACGGCCGCATCGACCTGAAGGCGGCATTGGCGATGGTGGGCTGATCTCATGTTGAAGATGCGCGTCATCCCCTGTCTCGACGTGCGCGACGGCCGCGTCGTCAAAGGCATCAACTTCGTCGATCTCGTCGATGCCGGCGATCCGGTGGCGCAAGCGCGGATCTACGATGCGGAAGGCGCCGACGAGTTGTGCTTCCTCGACATCACGGCGTCGTCCGAAGATCGCGCGACACTCTATGACGTCGTGCAACGCACGGCCGAGCAATGCTTCATGCCGCTGACCGTGGGTGGCGGCGTGCGCAATGTCGACGATATTCGCAAGCTGCTCTTGGCCGGCGCGGACAAGACCTCGATCAACACCGCGGCCGTATCGCGGCCGGAGTTCGTGCGCGAAGCGGCGGAGAAATTCGGCAGCCAATGCGTCGTCGTCGCGATCGATGCCAAGCGCGTTGGCCCCGATCGCTGGGAGGTCTTCACCCATGGCGGGCGCAACGCGACCGGCGTCGAAGCCGTCGGTTGGGCACAGCGCATGGCGGAGCTCGGCGCCGGCGAAATCCTCCTCACCTCGATGGATCGCGACGGCACCAAATCCGGCTTCGATATCGAACTGACCCGTGCGGTCGCCGACGCGGTGCGTATTCCGGTGATCGCCTCGGGCGGTGTCGGCACGCTCGATCATCTCGTCGACGGTATCCGCGACGGCCATGCGACGGCGGTGCTCGCGGCGTCGATCTTCCACTTCGGCATCTTTCGCCTTGCCGAGGCCAAGGCGCATCTTGCCAAGGCGGGCATCCCGGTGCGACTCTGACCTCCGACGAGGGAGGTCGCCCATGCGTTTTGCGGCAGCCACAGCGGTGGCGTTTGCGGCGCTGATCGCGCCAACGATCGCGCCAGTGATCGCGCAGGCCGATCCCGTGCCGATCCGGGTCGGCTGGGTCGCGCCGGTGGCGAATTTCGCCTCGATCCTGCTGATGAAGCCCGAACTGATGCACAATCAGGGCAAGACCTACAATCTCGAGCCGCAACATTTCGCCTCGACGCCGACCATGATCCCTGCGCTCGCCGCGGGCGCGATCGATATCGGCAGCATCTCCTATGCGGCGTTCGCGAATGCGATCGAAAATGCAAGCATGGAGGATTTGCGTGCCATCGCCGACGATTTCCAGGACGGCGTCAACGGCTCCTATAGCGACGAGATCATGGTGCTGAAAGACAGCCCAATCAAAACCGTCGACGATCTGAAGGGCAAAGTCGCATCCAGCAACGGCGCCGGCGGCGCAGTCGACGTCGCGCTGCGGGTGATGCTGAAGAAACATGGGCTCGAAGATAAGCGCGATCTCTCGATCGTCGAGGTATCGCTCGCCAATCAGCGCGCCGCGCTTGCCGCGCATAAGAGCGACGTGGTGACGACGGCGATCCCGTTCTCGAAGGATCCCGAGCTGCGCAAGATCGCGCGCACCCTCTTCACCCAGGCCGACGCCATCGGCCCATCGCAGATGATCCTTTGGGCGGCGCGCACCGGCTTCATCGAGAAGAACCGCGCGGCGCTGGTCGATCTTCTCGCCGATACGATCCGCGCGCGGCGCTTCTACACCGATCCCGCCAATCACGCGGCAGCCGTGAAGATCGCCGCCGATTTCTCGAAACAGCCGGTCGAGAGTCTCGATAGCTGGCTCTTCACCAAGGACGGCGACTATTATCACGATCCCGACGACCGACCGAACATGAAGGCGTTTCAGGCGAATATCGACACGCAGCACGAACAGGGCTTTTTGAAAGCCGCGCTGGATGTGTCGAAATACGCCGATCTGTCGGTCGTCAATGACGCCGTGCGCAAAGTTGAAGGGAGCAAGCAGCCATGAGCACCCAATCTCTCCTGAAACACATGGACGAGATCGTCGACGCGTTCTGCAAGCGCAATCGTTTCCAGAGCGAGCCGCTGACGCCGGGCCGCGCCCGCACCTTCGTGCGCCAGCATCGCCAGAACACGCGCCGCCGCAACTCGGTGCTGAAGCTCAAAGTCGCAACCAACATTCCCGATTGGGACATGAAGCTCAAAGTCATCAAGGCGTGCAGCCAGGAGATCATCGCCGACAACGAATTCGGCCACGGCAAGGCGCATTGGCAGATTCTGACCGAGATGGGCATCGCGATCGGCATGACGCGCGAGGACATCGAGAACGCCAAGCCGATCCCGACGACCGAGATCGCGTGGGCGGCGTGGGAAGGGCTGATGGCGAACAAGCATTGGCTCGAAGGCGTCGTCGCCAATGCCTGCGCCGAACGCGCCAATGTTCCGGGTTATGGCACGGGCATCGCGCGCGAGGTCGGCATGGCGGGCGCGCAGCGGCCGCAATGGAAGAAGCTCTTCAACCTGACCGACGATCAGGTCGAGTTCTGGGAGATGCATTCGGCCGCCGATCTCGAGCATTCCGACATCGCCTGGAAGGCGGTCGCGGCGCATGCCGAGCGGCTCGCCATGGAAGACGATGTCATCCACGCGCTCGACGTCAATCTCCGCGTGTGGGAAATGTATTTCAACGGCATTTGCGATGCCGGCGATCAAGCCGGCGCCTGATCGGGTTTGCAGAGAAAATCGGGTTTACAGAGAAAGCAGCATGGCTGATCTCGACGGCTCCATCCTCGACCGGCTCTTCGCCACGATCGCCGCGCGGCGCGGTGCCGATCCCGGCGTTTCCTATACCGCGAAGCTCTTCAGCGAAGGCCGCGCGCGCATCGCGAAAAAGCTCGGCGAGGAAGCGGTCGAGACGGTGATCGCCGCGGTCGAGGGGGATGCGACCCTCGCCGCCGAGAGCGCCGATCTCCTTTATCATCTGCTGGTGCTCTGGGCCGATGCCGGCGTCGCGCCGGGCGAAATCTGGGCGGCCCTCGAATCGCGCGTCGGCACCTCGGGCATCGCCGAGAAAGCGTCGCGCGCCGCGAAGGGGTAAATGATGGCCTACGATCCGAACAATATCTTCGCCCGCATCCTGCGCGGCGAAATCCCGTGCAAGAAGGTGTTTGAGAACGAGCATGTGCTCGCGTTCCACGACATCAACCCGCAGGCCCCGCTGCACGTGTTGGTGATCCCCAAAGGAGCCTACGTGTCGATGGACGATTTCTCGGCGAAGGCCTCGCCCGAGGAGATCACCGCTTTCGTCCGCGCGATCGGCGACATCGCGCGGCAGGAAGGCGTGGCGGGAAGTGGTTACCGAATCCTTGCCAATCACGGCAGCGACGGGCACCAGGAAGTGCCGCATTTTCACGTCCACATCTTCGGCAAGCGGCCGCTCGGCCGCATGCTGTCGAAAGATTAACCCTTCGCTGTCGCCGCTTTGCGGATTGTTAACGCCGCTCTCCTAGGCTCCCGGGCATGGTGGAGGACGGGCAGCAGTGACGTTACGCAGGCAGGCGGTGCGCGCATCGGCGGCGACACCGGACCAGCCAAGCGAAGCGACCGATCTAACGAGCGATGCGATCCTGACGACGGTGTTCGACGCCGGCGGCGGGATCGTCATGCGCAATCGTGCCGCGGCGGCGTGGGCGGCGGTCGAGCCGCTCGACGCCTCCCGCCGCTTTGCCACGCTCTTTGCCGACGATTGGGCGAAGGATGTCGCCCTGTGGCAGCTGGTCGGCGGCGAAACCATTCGCGGCGAGCGCTCGATCACGGTCTCCGGCCGGGTTCAACGTCTGCGCTACACGCTCTCGGCGCTCGAGGCGGCCGCGGGCGGTGAGCCGCAGTTTCTGCTGATCGAAACGCCGGCGGCGCCCGGGCCGGCTCCCGAGACCGAGCAAAGGCTGCGCGACTATGCCGAAGCCGCGGCCGATTGGTTCTGGGAAATGGACGAGACGCTGCGCTTCGTCTCGATGTCCGAGAGCACGCAGATCCCGGCCAACGACGCCATCGAGTTCTTTGTCGGCCAGCGTCTCGTCGATCTCGCCATTTCGGATGACGAACGCGGCGATTGGCGCAGCCTTGCCGATCTGATCGAAGCACGGCTGCCGTTCCGCGATTCGCGCTTCCGCTTCCGCGACAGCAACGGCGTCGAACATCATCTCTCGCTCTCCGGCCTGCCGGTCTTCGGCGCCGGCGGGCGCTTCACCGGCTATCGCGGCATCGGCCGCGACCTCACCTTGCTGGTGCGCGCCGAGCAGCATGCGGCGTTCGCGCAGACGCGGTTGATCGAAGCGATCGAATCGATCCCCGAATGCTTCATGCTGCTCGATTCCGATGATCGGCTGGTGCTCTGCAATAGCCGCTATCGCGAGGTGAACGCCGCCGTCGCGCCCTGGCTGGTCGGCGGCACGCCGCTCGCCGAAATCTATCGTGCCAGCGAAGAGCGCGGCGCGGTGCGCCCGGCCGCGACCTCGCTGGTGGAGCGTTTCCAGCCTGGTGCGCCCGATGTCGGCGAAGCGCGCCTCGGCGATCGCTGGTTCCAGATCAGCCATAAACGCACGCTCGACGGCGGCAGCGTGGTTATTCAGACGGAGATCACTGCCCTGAAGAAACGCGAGCAAGAGCTCGCCGATAAATCCGGGCTGCTCAATGCGACCTTGCAAGCGATGCAGCAGGGTCTCGTCGTTTACGACAGCGGTCTGCATTTCCGTGTTTGGAACGAGAAGATTTATCAAATTTTCCCGGATCTCGTGCGTGGGGGTCAACGCACCGACGACTCGGTAGCGCTGCCCATGCTCCGGCTGGCCGAGACAGGGGCTTACGGTCCCGGCGATCCCGAGCGGCTTGTGGCCGCGCGCATGAAAGAGCTGCGCGAAGCGCCGCCGCCGCTCGAAGAGATCAATTTGCGCGATGGCCGCGTGATCGAGCGGCGCTTGTCGCCCATGCCCGACGGCGGGCTGCTTGCGACCTATCTCGATATCACCGACCGCAAGTGCATCGAAGCCGATCTGCGCCGTGCCAAGGAAGAGGCGGAGCTCGCCAGCCGCACCAAAACAGAGTTCCTTGCCAATATGAGCCACGAGCTGCGCACGCCGCTTAACGCCGTGATCGGCTTCGCCGAGATCATGCAAAGCGAGGTGTTCGGGCCGCTCGGCGATCGGCGCTACACCGAATACGCCGTCGATATCCGCGACAGCGGCCAGCACCTGCTCAATCTGATCAACGATCTGCTCGATGTGTCGAAAATCGAATTCGGCAAGGTCGAGCTCGTCGTCGAGACCGTCGATCTCGCCGACATCATCGACAGCTGCATGCGGCTGATGCGCGACCGCGCCGATCAGGCGGCGCTCGAGCTCACCGCGCATACGCCGCCCAATCTGCCGTATCTCCGCGCCGATGGCCGCCGCCTCAAGCAGATCCTGCTCAACCTCATGTCCAACGCCGTGAAGTTCACGCCGGCCGGCGGCCAGGTCACCGTGCGCGCGACGATCGCCGAGGATGGCGACCTCAAGATCGCGGTCAGCGACACCGGTATCGGCATCGCGGCACGGGATCTGGCGAAGGCGCTGCAGCCGTTTGGCCAGATCGACAGCCGCTTGACCCGCAAATATCAGGGCACCGGACTCGGCCTGCCGCTGACCAAATCGATGATCGAGCTGCATGGCGGCCGCCTGCAGCTCGACAGCGCCGTCGGCCGCGGCACCACGGCAACGCTCTGGCTGCCGGCGTCCCGACTGGTTACCGAGCTGTCCGCTTAAGCTTTTTGCCTAAAGCTTGGCGGACAATATCTCGCGACTCGCGGGAAAATCTTCGGCAAAAGCCACGTTAAAGCTGTGCCCTTAATCTTTGTGGCACGGGGTTTTTGCAGCCGATAAATGGCCTTTTTCAGCAAGCTAGAAGGGGTTACGCCGTTTAGTTGATGTAAAAGCTTCCGCCGTTAGCAATTCATTAACCAGAAAAGGCGCGAAGTGATGAGGATCGGTTAAGGAATTAGGTAGTTGCGGTAATGCCTGCGGAAGTTTTCAACCACGCGACACTCAGCGCGCTGTTCCGTTATTGGGACGAAAAGCGCACGGGTCGCGTGATGCCGGCGCGCCGCGATATCGACCCGATCGAGATGGGTCCGCGACTGCTGCCGCATCTCATGCTCTGCGAATTCGCCGACAAGGGTACGCGTATCCGCTTCCGTCTCGTCGGCACGCTCTTGGTGAAGCGCCTCGGCTTCGATCCGACGGGGAAGTGGCTCGCCGATCTGCCGAAGAGCGACTATCTCGATTTCCTCGCCCGTATGGTCCGGCTGAGCTATGCGGAGCAGGCGCCGATCTTCGCCGA
>DASZLU010000083.1:0-12344 GCA_035552195.1 Allostellaceae bacterium
ATCGCAAGATCGGGCGGGAGCTCTAGGGAATCTGCACACGGCGCAAGAAACGCCGTCATTGCGAGCGAAGCGAAGCAATCCAGAGATCGCACGTGTTGTCCTGGATTGTTTCGTCGCGCGATGCGCTCCTCGCAATGACAACATTGATTCCGGCAGATTGGCTCTCGGCCGTCGGTACTCGTATTACAGCATGAAATCGTGGCGTCGCGGTTGGCCCAGCATCACCTGGCCCCAATCGCGCGCATGGAGAGATACGCTGTTCGTGATGTGCTGTCGCGCGGCGGTGATGTCGGCGACGATACGGCCGTAAGGATGGCGCGTGGTGTAGAGCCCCGACGCGCCGCTTGCTTCGAGGAGCTTGTTGGCGGCGATGCGGCAACGCTCGGTGTTGAGCGATAGCTGATATTTCACCTGCAGCCGCTCTTCGATCGGCGGCAACTCTTTGGCTTCGGCGTGCGCCAGCAGCCGCGCGAAATTGCGCGCGACGACGGCCTTGGCTTCATCGACAATGGTCGCGGCTTCGGCGACGACGAGGCTGAGATCGGGATCCGGGCGCCGTGGCCCGCGCTGCGCGTTGATCTCGCCGACAAGGCGCTCGAGCATGCCCTGAAGCCCGCCGACGGAAGCATTCGCAACGCCGCCGGCGAAGACGAGACCGAAGGGCATGCGATAAAGCGCCGCGGTGTTCACCGCCTGGCCCGGGCCTTTGCAATCGAAGATTTCGATCATGCGCAGCGCACGATGCTTCGGGATAAAAACATCCTTCACCGCGACGTCGTGACTGCCGGTCGCCTTGAGGCCGGTGACATGCCAGGTGTCGAGGATCGCGAAGTCGCTCTTCGGCACCAGCACCAGATAATCGTCTTCCGGCGTCGTCCCGGCCGCTGCGCCGAGCAATGCCCAATCGGCATGCTGGCAGCCGCTGGTATAGGCCCACTGGCCGGAGAGGCGGAATCCGCCATCGACCGGAGTCGCGGTCCCGGCACGGCGGATGGCGCAGCAAATGAGGCTATTCGGGTCTTTGCCCCAGACATCCGCGCCGGCGCGGTCGTCGAACAGCGCGATCGCCCAGGGAATGATGCCCAGCACGCCCACGATCCATGCCGTCGACATGTCGGCGGCGCCGACCGCCATTTCGGCTTCGTAGACAGCTGTGGGCTGCAATTCGGAGCCGCCCCACCGCTTGGGCTGAATGGCGCGGAAAAGCCCCGCTTCCTTGAGAGCCGCGACGATACGCGGCGGCACGCAACGATCGCGCTCACCCTCGGCGGCCGATTCGGCAATAACCGGGACAAGAGCGCGCGCACGTTGTAGTAATTCTTCGGGTAGGGGCGGCATCGGGCTGATTCTAAGGGGGCTTCGGGTCATCGTCCAAAGAAACCGCGGGTTGCCTCGGCGACGCGGTTCTGGCATGTTCCGCGCGCTTTTGAAGAAGTCTAAGAACCAACTGAAGATTCGATCTAAAGGACAGAAGAAATGAACATCGCCTATTGGCTGGTTATCGGCGCGGGCGTGCTGGCGATCCTCTATGGGCTGGTTACGAGCCGGCAGGTGCTGGCTGCGGATGCCGGCAACGAGCGGATGCAGCAGATCGCTAGCGCCATCCAGGAGGGCGCACGCGCTTATCTCAACCGGCAATACACGACGATCGCGATTGCCGGCGTCGTGATTTTCGTCATCCTCTTCGCGACCCTCGGCTGGCATGCCGCCCTGGGCTTCCTCGTCGGCGCCGTCCTGTCGGGCGCGGCCGGCTATATTGGCATGAACGTCTCGGTTCGCGCCAACGTGCGCACGGCCCAGGCGGCCCGTAACGGCCTCGCCGCCGGCCTCGCGCTTTCGTTCCGCGCCGGCGCCATCACCGGCATGCTGGTGGTCGGCCTCGGCATCCTCGGCGTCTCGCTCTATTACATGTTCCTGCGTGCATCGTTGCCTGGCGACGATCTGCGCCCGGTTCTCGAATCGCTCGTGGCGCTGTCGTTCGGCGCTTCGCTGATCTCGATCTTCGCGCGTCTCGGCGGCGGCATCTTCACCAAGGGGGCCGATGTCGGCGCCGATCTCGTCGGTAAGGTCGAAGCCGGTATTCCGGAAGACGATCCCCGCAATCCCGCCGTCATCGCCGACAACGTCGGCGACAATGTCGGCGACTGCGCCGGCATGGCCGCGGACCTGTTCGAGACTTACGCCGTGACCGTCGTCGCGACCATGCTCCTTGCCGCTATTTTCTTCACCGGCGCGCTGCGCGACACGATGCTCCTTATGCCGCTGCTGATCTGCAGCGTCTGCATCGTCGCCTCGATCATCGGTACCTATTTCGTTCGTCTCGGCGCGAGCGAGAACATCATGGGTGCGCTCTATAAGGGCCTCATCGTTGCCGGTATCCTGTCGGCCGCGGCAGTCGCGGGCGTGATCGCCGAGACAGTCGGCTTCGGCACGCTCGCGGGCACGAGCTATACCGGCCAGGCGCTTTATATCTGCTCGCTGACCGGTTTGGTGGTGACGGGTCTCCTGGTGTGGATCACCGAATACTACACCTCGACCGAGTACCGTCCGGTGCGCTCCATCGCGCAATCCTCGACCACGGGCCATGGCACGAACGTCATCCAAGGCCTCGCGATCTCGATGGAATCGACCGCACTGCCGGTCCTCGTGATCTGTGCCGGCATCATCGTCGCGTATCTGCAGGCAGGCCTCTTCGGTATCGCCATCGCGGCGACGACGATGCTCGCGCTTGCCGGCATGATCGTGGCCCTCGACGCCTACGGCCCGGTCACCGACAACGCCGGCGGCATCGCCGAAATGGCAGAGTTGCCGCACGACGTGCGTAAATTCACCGACGCGCTCGACGCGGTCGGCAACACCACGAAGGCGGTGACCAAAGGTTACGCGATCGGCTCGGCGGCGCTCGCCTCGCTCGTGCTGTTCGCGGCGTACACCGAGGACCTGCATCACTACTTCCCGAACCTCACGGTGAACTTCACCCTCAACGATCCCTATGTCGTGATCGGGCTCTTCATCGGCGGTCTTCTGCCGTATCTCTTCGGCGCGCTCGGCATGACGGCGGTCGGCCGTGCGGCCGGTTCGGTCGTCGTCGAAGTGCGCCGTCAGTTCAAAGAGATCAAGGGCATCATGGAAGGGACGGGCAAGCCGGATTACGGCCGCGCTGTCGACCTTCTGACCAAGGCCGCGATCAAAGAAATGATCGCGCCCTCGCTGCTGCCTGTGCTCGCGCCGGTCGTGCTCTACTTCGTGATCGATTGGATCGGCGGGCGCGCCGAGGCGTTCAGCGCCGTTGGTGCGATGCTGCTCGGCACGATCGTCACCGGCATCTTCGTCGCCATCTCGATGACCTCGGGCGGCGGCGCTTGGGACAATGCCAAAAAATACATCGAAATCGGCAATTACGGCGGCAAAGGCTCCGACGCTCATAAGGCGGCGGTCACCGGCGACACCGTCGGCGATCCCTACAAGGACACGGCCGGCCCGGCCGTCAATCCGATGATCAAGATCACGAACATCGTCGCGATCCTGCTGTTGGCCATTCTCGCCGCCACGGCACACTGACGGTCCGTCGGAAAGGGAAGGGCGGGCCCGTTGAAAAACGGGTCCGCCCTTTCGTTTAGAGCGAAGCTAAAAGCCTAAAGGATCACGGTCCGCCGGTATTCGGTCCGCCGGGCGTATTGTTGCCGCTGTTGCCGGCATTGAACTTGCCGAAATTGCCGATCAGCTGCTCAAGGAAGGTGAATTCCCGGCCCGGTGCCGGTGTCGCATCCGGGTTCGGCGTCATCTTCTGCGCGTCGTCGAGCCCCTTATGCGATACCTCGCTGACGATGCCCTTGTCGTTGAAGTGGATCGCGTAAACCTGCTGGTTCATCACTTCAGGCTTCAGGAAGGCGATCTGCCGCTCTTCCTTGCTGATGTAGTACCAAGTGTCGCCGTCAAAGGCGGCAATGCTCGACGGCGTGCCGAGCAGCGCCTTGACGCTGTTCTTGTCGGTCACACCCGGCCGGATCTGCTCCAGCAAATCTGCCTTCGGCAGATTGCCCCGGTCGTTCACCGGGAACCCGCAACCGGCCAGGGTCGCGAGGGCTGCGGCAAATATGAACGGGCGCAAGACGTGGTATCGCGGCGCGGAATGCCGATCTATCATGGCGCGAACATGCCCGCGCCCGCCAAGTGATGTCAATCCTGGCGCCGTGCCGGGGCGTTTTTGTCACAAGCCAAACTGAAATGACGCTCGCCACGCTCTTCCGCCGCAATCGTTACCGTCCGCAGGCTTTCGCCGCCTATACCTCGATCGTCGAGCATGCTCGCGCGGCGGATTTCTTTCTGCGCCTCGAGGTACCCGATACGCTCGACGGTCGATACGAGATGATCGCGCTGCATATGTTCCTGGTGCTGAACCGGCTGAAAGCTGAGCACGAAGAAACGGCGGAATACGCCCAGGCCCTGTTCGACGCGATGTTCGCCGACCTCGATCGCGGGCTGCGCGAAATGGGAGTGACGGATATGGGCGTCGGCAAGCGCGTTAAAGAGATGGCGAAGGGTTTCTACGGCCGCATCGCCGCCTACGAACAGGGTTTGAAGGGCGACGATCGGACCCTCGATGAGGCGCTGAAGCGCAATCTCTATGGCACCGTCCAGCCCCGCGCGGATTCCGTCGCCGCAATCGGGCGGTATATGCGCCGCCAGGCCGTAAACTTCGCCCGGCAGCCGCTTGCGGCCTTCTTCGATAACCACATTAAATTCGAGCCGGTAACCGCCTAATTATGAACGATCTTCCGGAATTTTCGCGCCGTATCGACGGGCTCCGCCTGAGTCCGGGCGGCGAGAAATACGATATCGCCGCCAAGCCCGAGGAGCGCGCCGCTTTGGCGAAGCGCTTCGCGCTGTTAGCCCTGGACCGGCTTGAGGCCAAGGTCCGCGTAACGCCGATGCCCGGTGGCTTCTATCGGCTCGCCGCCGATTTCAAAGCTGATCTGGCACAGCCATGCGCGGTCACGTCGGAGCCGGTGCCGGCGCATATCGAGGAAAGCTTCACGTTAACCTACGGCCCGGCCGAGGAAGAGACCGAAATCGTGCTCGATGGCGAGGCCGAGCCGATTGAACCGCTTGATGACGGCATGATCGATATGGGCGAGGCCGTCGCGCAGCAATTGTCGCTCTCGCTCGACCCGTTTCCGCGGGCGCCGGGCGCCTCGCTGGAGGAGGAAGCCGACCTTTCCGACCCCCGTCCGCGCGAATCGCCTTTTGCCGCCTTAGCCAAACTGCGCAAGCCTGGCCAAGCCTGAGGCCCAAGAGAGCTCAGAGCAGCTAACGGGTTGCTTTCCGTCGCGTTTTTAGTTACCTAGCTCCCCTTGTGCCCGGCCGATCCGGGCGTGGGCCCTAAAGGATTACCGTCATGGCAGTGCCAAAGAAGAAAACCTCGAAATCCCGCCGCAATATGCGCCGGGCGCATGATCACTTGGCACCGGCCAGCTATGTCGAATGCTCGAATTGCGGCGAGATGAAGCGTCCGCATCACGTGTGCAAGGCCTGCGGCCATTATGGCGAGCGGGAAGTTGTTTCTGTCGCCGCCGAAACGGCCTGATCCGCTCTATAGGGGGCCCTAGCGCGTGACCGACCCCCTTGTCGTCGCACTCGATGCCATGGGCGGCGATAAAGCGCCGGACGCCGTCGTAAAAGGCGCGGCGATCGCCCGCGAACGGTTTCCGCAAATCCAGTTTCTGCTGTTCGGCGTCGAGAGCCGCCTGGCGCCGTTGGTCGACAAGCTGCCGATGCTCAAAGGCTGCGCGACGATCCGGCATACCGACAATTTCATCACCGGCGATGCGAAGCCGTCGACCGCCCTGCGGCAGGGGCGGCAATCCTCGATGCGTCTGGCGCTCGATGCGGTCGCATCCGGCGAGGCGCAATGCATGGTCTCGGCCGGCAACACCGGCGCGTTGATGGCGATGGCGAAATTCGCGCTGAAGACGCTGCCCGGCATCGACCGCCCGGCGATCGCGACCTTCTTTCCGACACGGCGGGGCGAGAGCGTGTTGCTCGATCTCGGCGCCAATGTCGAATGCGACGTCGAAAATCTCGTGCAATTCGCGTTGATGGGCGAAGTCTTCGCACGCACCGTGCTCGGCGTGTCGCGCCCGTCGGTCGCGCTCCTCAATATCGGCTCCGAGGAATTGAAGGGCAACGACGAGGTGCGCGGGGCGGCGGCGCGGCTGCGCGCGCCCGGCTCGCCGATCAATTTCGTCGGCTATGTCGAAGGCGACGATATCGGCGCGGGCAGTGCCGATGTGGTCGTGACCGATGGCTTCACCGGCAATGTCGCGCTGAAGACCGCGGAAGGCACGGCGAAGCTCTTCCTCGAATTCGTGCGCGCGGCTTTCGCCAGCTCGACTCTCGCCAAGCTCGGCTATGTCTTCGCCAAGCCAGCGCTACAAAAGCTGCGCGAGCGGTTGGACGTGCGGCGCTATAACGGCGCGGTGTTCCTCGGCCTCGACGGCATCGCGGTGAAGAGCCATGGCGGCACCGATGAGCTCGGTTTCGCCAGCGCCATCGCGGTCGGCGCCGATATGGTCGTCAACGGCTTCCTCGATAAGATACGCGACGACATCGCGCGGATGAGCGCGGTGACCGACGAGCCGGAAAAACCGCAAACGGCGGCAATTTGATATGGGCTTTCGTTCCCAGATCCTCGGTTGCGGGGGCTACTTGCCCGAACGCGTCCTCTCCAATGCCGAGCTCGCTCAGACAATCGATACGTCGGACGAATGGATAGTGCAGCGCACGGGCATCAAGCAGCGCCACATTGCGGCACCCGGTGAGAAGACTTCGGATCTCGCGCTCCATGCGGCGCGCAAAGCGTTGGCCTCGGCCAATGTCACGCCGGACGAGGTCGATCTCATCGTTCTCGCGACGTCGACTCCGGACAATACGTTTCCGGCAACCGCCGCGCGGGTGCAAGCCGCGCTCGGCGTGAAGCAAGGCGCCGCTTTCGATGTGCAGGCGGTGTGCACCGGTTTCGTCTATGCCTTGGCGACGGCCGATAATTTCATCCGCACCGGTCAAGCCAAGACTGCCCTGGTGATCGGCGCCGAAACGTTCTCGCGCATTCTCGACTGGAAAGACCGCGGCACCTGCGTGCTGTTCGGCGATGGGGCAGGGGCTTTGGTACTGCGCGGCGCGCCGTCGAACGGCAGTCCGTCGGAACGCGGCGTGCTCTCGACCCATCTCCATACCGACGGCAGCGGCTACGATCTGCTCTATGTCGATGGGGGCGCTTCGAGCACCCAGACCACGGGCCATCTGCGCATGGAAGGCAAAGAGGTCTTCAAATACGCGGTGCTGCGCTTGGCCGAGGTGGTCGACGAAGCGCTCGCGGCAAACGGCCTGCAGGCGCGCGATGTCGACTGGCTCGTGCCGCATCAGGCCAATCGCCGGATCATCGATGCGATGGGCAAAAAACTCGGCCTCAGTAGCGACAAGGTCGTGGTTACCATCGATCGGCATGCCAATACCTCGGCGGCATCGGTGCCTTTGGCGCTCGCGGAAGCCGCCGAAGCCGGCCGGATTCGGCCCGGTCAGCTTGTCTTGCTCGAAGCGATGGGCGGCGGCCTGACCTGGGGCGCAAGCCTGGTCCGCTGGTAAATCATCCACCGCACGCAACAAAACCCACAACTCTCTGTATTTGCAAATTTTCCCAGCCCGGTTTAATGTTTTGGGCAATGGGGGAGGCAAGTGCATGGCGGGGCAGACGGTAACCCGGGCTCAGCTCAGCGAGGCCGTATATCAGGAGGTCGGGTTGTCGCGCAACGAGTCGGCAGAACTCGTTGAAACCGTCCTCAATGAGATATCCGAAGCCCTCGCCCGCGGCGAGATGGTGAAGATATCCTCGTTCGGCAGTTTCGCTGTGCGCAAGAAAGGCCGCCGCATCGGCCGCAATCCGAAAACCGGTCAGGAAGTGCCAATCAATCCGCGGCGCGTTCTGGTGTTCCGCGCATCGCACGTCCTCAAGGACCACATCAACGCGACGTTGAGTAAGGATTCAGGCGCTTCATGACGGCGCGCGTCCCCGACCTGTTCGATTCGCCCTCGCCTCGGCCGTCGCGCCGCGCTCCGAAATCCGCGGACGCGTTTCGCACTATCAGCGAGGTCGCGGACGAACTCGAAGTGCCGCAGCACGTGCTGCGCTTCTGGGAATCGAAATTTCCACAGGTGAAGCCGCTGAAGCGCGCCGGCGGGCGGCGCTATTATCGCCCGGACGATGTCGTGCTGCTGCGCCGCATCCGCAATTGCCTTTACGACCAGGGCTACACCATCAAGGGCGTGCAGAAATTGCTGCGCGAGGGTGCGCTCAAATCGGACGAGCCGCTGCGCGCGCCGCCGCCGAATGCCGCGACACCGCGTGTCGTCAAATCGGAGAATCTGCGCTCCGAGCTGATGCAAATTCGCGGCGAACTCGTCGCCTTGCGCGACCTCCTCAAAAAAGCTCAACGCAGCTAATAGCAGTCGCTCGGCGTGGTGCGTTGCAACGCAGCCGTGCTCTCTCTATAGTCGCGGTCCATCTGGCGGGCAGTAGCGCAGCCTGGTAGCGCATCAGCATGGGGTGCTGAGGGTCGCGAGTTCGAATCTCGCCTGCCCGACCATTTTTACCGACAGATGCCCGAATAGAATGTCCGAGCCGATTTCCCCATCAAGACGGCGCTGGATTTTCGTTGCCGCGATGATCGTCAGTTTCGTTTCGGCGATCGAAGTGACGATCGTCGCGACGGCCATGCCGACCATCGTTGGGTCACTCGGCGATTTCGATCTCTTCTCCTGGGTCTTCACCGCGTATCTCCTGACCCAGGGCGTCACCGTACCGATCTATGGCCGGCTCTGCGATTTCTACGGGCGCAAGCGCGTCCTCTATTTCGGCCTCTTTTTCTTCGTGATCGGATCGCTGCTCTGCGGCTTTGCGTGGAGCATGCCGACCCTGATCGCCTTCCGGGTCGTGCAAGGGCTGGGTGGCGGCTCGCTTGCCGTCGTCTCGCAGACCATGGTCAGCGATCTCTATCCACCCGCCGAGCGCGCTAAAGTGCAAGGCTATATCTCCGGCACGTTCGCCACCGCGGCCTTCGTCGGGCCGCTCGCCGGCGCGTTCATCGTCGCGCATTGGCCGTGGCCGTGGGTGTTCTGGGTCAACCTGCCGCTCTGCGCACTCATCGTGTTGATGCTCGAGCTCACCTTCGTCGAGGATGTCGAGCTGCATTCGCACAAGATCGACTATCTCGGCTCGCTGCTGATGGCGCTCTCGACCTTCTTCCTGATGTATGCGCTGACCCGGGCGGCGACACTGCCGGGCAGCATGATCGCGCTGCTGCTCGCCGCCGCGGTTATCTCCTTCGTGTTGTTGCTGCTGCAAGAGAAGCGCGCGCGCGAGCCGATCCTGCCGCTCGATATCTGGACCAATCGCATCGTCGTACTGGCCAATGCGATGAGCGCGTCGCTCGGCGGCATGCAGATGGCGGTGACCGCCTTCCTGCCGGCCTTCATTCAGGGGGTCATGGGCGAAAGCCCGATCCATGCCGGTCTTGCGCTGACCGCCATGTCCTTCGCCTGGCCGACCGGCGGCTTCATCGCCGGCCGCGCGCTCTTGCATATGTCCTATCGCAGATCTTCGAGCCTCGGCTCGATCGTGCTGATCGCCGGCGCGCTGATGATGGCATTCCTCAGCCTCTCGTTCGGCGCCAATTGGGCGATTGCCAGCGCTTTCTTCATGGGCCTCGGCATGGGGCTAACCAATATGGGATTCTTCGTCGCCATCCAGGCGAATGTCGATTGGCATCAGCGCGGGCTGGTGACGGCGACCTTCAACTATTCCCGTATCATCGGACAATCGATCGGCACGGCGGTTTTTGGCGGCATCGTCAACGCGGCACTCGGCGGCCACCTCGAAGGCGGCGGCGGCGACGTCGTCAGCCGTATTCTCGATCCCGATCTGCGCGCCACCCTCAGCCCGGCGCAATACGCTCCGCTGCTCGACGCCTTTGCGGGCGCGGTGCACGTGATTTTCCGGATCGACGTCGTGCTCGCGGTGTTGGTCGGGCTTTATGCCGTGGCCCTGCCGAGCGGCCTGGGCGTGCGCGGCCAGATGAGACAATAGCGTTCGAAAAACGCTAGATAGAGGTGATATCTGCCGTCTCGGTTGAATGCGAGATCGTCTCGCTTTCGGCTGCGGCCCGGCCGAGGGCGGTCAGCTTGCAAACCATCCAGTCGGGCTTGAGCGGGTTTGGGTACCAGGGCTGGGCCCAGCCATGCTCGACGCAAGAATGCACGGTCCGGGGGTCGATATGCTGGCCGAATTCGTCGAAGAGCGGCAGCTTGCCGCCCGGTTGGTTGAGACCGCGGCGCAGCCAATTGCGCTGGATGGCGGTCGGTGCGTGGCGCCGGGTATCGAGCATCACAAGGTTCATGCGCGGCTCCTTCTAAACATATGCTAAACCCGTTCGGCCCGAGTCGTCGAGAGTCGCATGAGAGGTGCGCATGCCGGTGATGTTCGTTTATATGACAGCCGCCGACATCGAGGAGGCTAAAACGCTTGGCCGCAAGCTGGTGGAGGAGCAACTCGCGGCCTGCGCCAATATTTTGCCGGGCGCGACCTCGATCTTCCGCTGGCAAGGCAAAGTCGAAGAGGCGGAAGAGGCAGTCGTGATCCTCAAAACCACCGAGCAGAAGCTCGAACGGCTCATCGAGCGCGCCAAATCCCTCCATTCTTACGATTGCCCCTGCATCGAAGCATTGCCCGTGGTCGAAGGAAATCGCGATTTCCTCGAATGGGTGGTGCGGGAAACCGGCGGCGATCCGAAGCGGCTGCTGGACGAGATCTAGGCTGCGGTGAGGGCCGCAACCGGTCCTTAGCATCGCCCCGCCGACCCGCTAAAATCGGAACCATGAACCAAGGCTCCGTCCGCTGGGCGATCTTTTTCGCCAATATCGGACATACCCTGACCCATCTGATGATGCTGCTTTATCCGACCGTCGTGCTGACGCTCGAGAAGCAGTTCACGCTGTCCTACGGCGAGCTCATGTGGCTGTCGGTGCCCGGCCTTGTGCTCTACGGCCTCGCGGCGCTGCCGGCCGGCTGGCTCGGCGACCGCTGGAGCGCCGAGCATATGATGGTGCTGTTCTTTAGCGGCAGCGGCGTCGCCGGCATCGCGACAGGGTTGGCGCAATCTCCGGTCCAGATCGCTTGCGGTCTTGCCGCGATCGGTTTCTTCGGCGCTATCTATCACCCGGTCGGCACCGCCTGGCTGGTGCGCCACGCCGAGAATCGCGGCCGCATGCTGGGGTGGAACGGCATCTTCGGCAGTCTCGGTGTTGGTGCGGGACCGATCGTCGGCGCGACGCTGTCGGCGTTTTACGGCTGGCGCGCGGCGTTCCTCGTGCCAGGGGGCATCGCATTGCTGCTGGGCGGCGCGTTGATGCTGCTGGTGCGCGGCGGCACCGTCGTTGCGGCCAAGAGCGATATAAAGCCGCAAGCCGAGCCGGCGAGCGCCGAGGTGAAGCACGTCTTTCTGCTGCTGTCGATTACGATGCTCTCGACCGGCATCATCTTTCAGGCTTTCACCAGCGTATTGCCGAAACTGTTCGAGGTAAGGCTGGCCGATCTCACCGCCGGCGGGCTCGTCGGCACCGGCGGCATGGTGAGCCTCGTCTTCGCGCTATCGGCGGCGTTCCAGTTCTTCGGCGGCATGGCGGCGGATCGCTTCTCGATGAAGCGCATCTATCTGCTGTGCTGGGTGCTGCAGGTGCCCGTGCTATTCACGGCGATCCGGCTCTTCGACCTGCCGCTCTTCGTCGCCGCGCTCGTCTGCTTCAGCCTGATCGCGATCTCGACTCCGACCGAGAATGCGATGCTGGCGCATTACACGCCGTCGCGCTGGCGGGCGACGGCCTTCGGGGCGAAATTTCTGCTGTCGCTTGGCGTGAGCGCGCTCGGCGTGCCGCTGGTTGCGACCGTGTACGACCGGAGCGGCGATTTCATCTGGCTGTTTGCTATTCTGGGCGTGCTGGCGGCCTTGGTCGCGGCGACCGCTCTGTTTCTGCCGCGCGAGCGCCGGTCGGTACCGGACGCGGTGGCCGCAGCGGCGGAATAGCGCGGCCCGCGAGACGTTAACGATTATCAGTGTCGCCAGACCGGCTTCTGTGCTAGGAGGGCCGGGGGGCGGATAGGGAAAATCCAGTATGGCCGATGTTGCGAGTGATGTTCTCGAAGTGATTGCCAAGCAGGCGAAAACCGACCCTGCGAAGGTCACGCGCGAGACCGAATTGGCCGATCTCAACCTCGAATCGCTCGACACGATCGA
>DASZLU010000084.1:0-173732 GCA_035552195.1 Allostellaceae bacterium
AAAAAGCACGATTTGGAAGATAAGCGCGACTACACCATCGTCGAAGCAGCACTTCCCAATCTCAAAGCGATGCTGCTGAGCAAGAAGGTCGATCTCGCCGCCGCCGGCACGACCGCAATCACCGATCCCGAGCTGCAAGCGCAAACCCGCAACCTTTTCACCCAAGAGGAAGCTGTCGGCCGCACCGAGATGATCATGCTCGCCGCGCGTGACGGTTTCCTCCGGAAGAACCGCGCCGCGGTCGTCGATTTCCTCGAAGACGCTCTACGGGCGCGCCGCTTCTATTTCGATCCCGCCCATCACAAGGAAGCGGTGGCGATCGTCGCGCAATTCACCAAGCAGCCGGCCGATCAACTTGATGCGTGGCTTTTCACGACGCACGACTATTACCGCGATCCGAACGGGGTGCCGGATGTCGTCGCGCTGCAAAACAGCGTCGATCTGTTGAAGCAGCTCGGCTTCCTCAAGACCCAGATCGATGCAAAAACATACGTCGATCTCGGCTATGTGAAGGAAGCCGCGGCGCGGTTGAAGTGATCAGCACCTGAGTCGCGGGATGAGGCGCTCGATATTGCTGCTGTAGAGCGCGTCGAGCGTCTCTTGTGGCAGGCCGTGCTCGTCGAGCCCTTTGAGCGAGAGCCCGACGGAGGAGAACGGATAGTCGCTGCCGAGCAGCACCTGCGATTCCGGAATATAGGCGAAGAGCGCCGCCAGCGTCGGCTTGAAGCAGGCGAGCGCGACGTCGTAATGCAGCTTGCGCAGCTCGTAATCGATGCCCTTCGGCATGCGATCGAGGAACGCGCGGTTCGAGCCCGAATGCAGTATGCGGCCCGAGAGGAATGGGATCGTGCCGCCCGCATGCGAGAAGATGAAGCGGATATCCGGCAGCCGCGCCAAGGTGCCCGAGAACAGCAGGCTCAATACGGCGCGGCTCGTGTCGTGCGGATATTCGATCAACGCATCCGGCACCCATTCCATCAGACCGGTCGAGCACGGCGCGGCGAGCGGATGGACATAGACCAGCGCCTTGCGCCGGTTCAGCTCCTCGAACACCTCGTTATATTCCGGATCGCCGATCCATCGATCGCCATAGCTCGTCATTAGCTGAATGCCGTCGGCCTTCAGCGTGTCGAGCGCGTATTCGAGCTCTTTGAGCGTGCCCTCGACATCGGGCATCGGCACCGGCGCAAAGAGACCGAAGCGGCCGGGGTTATCGCGGCTCAGTTGGGTCGCAAATTCATTGCAGACGCGGGCAAGCCTGCGATTGCCCTCTTTGTCGAGCATGCGCACGCCCGGTGGCGAGAGCGAGAGGATCGCTGTCTGTACCCCGTGCTTGTCCATTTCCTCGAGCGTCTTGGCCGGCGTCCATGTCGCTACGCCGGGAAAATTGACGCCGCTGCGGTCGTTGGCGGCTGTCGTGCGCATCGCGTCGAGATATTGCGGCGGATAGAAATGATGATGGACGTCGACGCGGCGCTCGGACGACATGGCCCCTCCCCTAGGACTGCTTCTCTCGCAGGGTTTTACGCGTTTCCCGCGGATGCTACCAATAGGGAATGAAGCTCGAGGATCACCAGCTCCTGGCCGAAACCAGCGCCGGAACCGCGATGGGAAATCTCCTGCGCCGCTATTGGTTTCCGGCGATCCTCAGCCGCGAGCTCGAGGCCGGCGGCGCCCCGGTGCGGGTGCGGCTGCTCGGCGAGGATCTGATCGCTTTCCGCAATACCGCGGGCAAGGTCGGACTTTTCGGCGAGCGTTGCGCGCATCGCGGCGCGTCTTTGTTCTTCGGCCGGAATGCCGATTGCAAGCTGCGCTGCTGGTATCACGGCTGGCAATACGAGCTTGACGGCACCTGCACCGATCAGCCCAACGAGCCGCCGCAAACCCAATTCAAGCAGCATGTGAGGCAGAAGGCTTATCCCTCCATCGAGAGGAACGGCGTCGTTTGGACCTATATGGGCCCGTCGGAGACGCGCCCGACCCTGCCCGATCTCGAATTTCTAACCGTGCCCGACAGCCATGTCTATGTCTCGAAACGCTTGCAGCGCTGTCATTGGACGCAGGGCATGGAAGGCGATCTCGATTCCGCGCATCTCAGCATCCTGCACAGCGATCTCTTGAAGCAGCGCGCCGCCAATCCGCACAACCGCTCGGCAATTTGGGCGATGCGCGAGCTGCAGCCCGAGATCAAGACGGAAGCGATGCCGAATGGGCTGCTGCTTGCGGCCAAACGCGCCGCCGAGGCCGATACCTATTATTGGCGCGTCAATCAGTGGTTCATGCCGTGTTTCACCAACTGGCCGATCCCGGGCGACAATCCGCAGGCCGGCCACGCATGGGTCCCGATCGACGACACCCAATGCTGGGTCTTCACGTTCTCCTGGCATCCGGCGCGCCCGCTGCGTGAGGACGAACTCGCGCTGATGCGCGGCGGCTCCGACATCCATGAACCGGTCGATCCGAAAACTTTCGAGCCGCTGCACAACAAGAGCAACGATTACGCCGGACCAAATACGAATAAGCCGTGCCAGCCCTGGATGGGCGTGACAGCGCTGCAAGCGCAGGATTTGGCGATGACCGAGAGTATGGGACCGCTCTACGACCGCACACAGGAGAACCTTTCCGCCTCCGATCTGGTCGTCGCGCAAGCGCGGCGTCGGCTGATCGTCGCGGCGCGTGATCTCGCCAAAGGCGTCGAGCCGCCGGGGCGCGAGGCCGCCGCCTATCGCCTGCGCCCGCTGGCGATGGAATTGCCGCGCGACGTGAGCGATTGGCGCGAGGCCGTTGCCGAACGCATGGATGCGCGGCCCGAGACCTTCCGCGTCTCGGTTTGATCGCAACGACAGAACGCTCGCGTGATCGAAACCATCCTGACCGCCATCGCGCCGGTCATGTTGACCGCGCTGATCGGCTATTTCTGGACGCGATCCGGCCGCAGCATCGAAGCCAACGGCCTGACTCAGATCGTCACCGAAATCGGCACGCCCTGCCTCGTCTTCTCGACCTTCGCCAAGATGAGCGTGCCGGCCGGCGCCTTCGCCGTGACCGCGGCGGCGTCGCTCACCATCCTCATCGGTTTTCTGATCGTCGCGAGCGCGGTGCTGAAATTCTGCGGCCTCAGCCTTCGCACGTATCTGCCATCGATGGCTTTCCCCAACACGGGCAATCTCGGCGTTCCGTTGGCGCTTTATGCCTTCGGTAATGAAGGACTCGCCTATGCGATCGTCTTCCTTTGCTTCACCTCGGTGATGAATTTCACCATCGGTCAGGCCATCGCCGCCGGCACCATGAGCTGGCGGGCGATCGTCAAGATGCCGATCATCTACGCCGTGGTGCTGGGCGTTGCCGTTACCGAATTCGGTATCCCCGTACCGCAATTCCTCGGCAACACGATCAACCTGCTCGGCAGCATCACCGTGCCGCTGATGCTGCTGATGCTCGGCGTGTCGCTCGGCTCGCTGCGCGTCGCGGCGTTTCCGCGGGCCTTCATGCTGTCTCTACTGCGTGTCGGCATGGGCGCCGGGCTCGGCTTCGGGGTGACCGCGTTCTTCGGCCTTACCGGCGCGGCGCGCGCCGCCGTCGTCATGCAAAGCTCGATGCCGGCGGCGGTATTCAACTATCTCTTCGCGCTGCGCTACCAGAACCAGCCCGAGGAAGTTGCCGGCATCGTCGTGGTATCGACGCTCGTCACCATCGCGACCGCGCCGGCCCTACTTTATTTTCTCCTCGGCTGACCCGCCCGCGTCAGCGCGCATGATCCTTCGATAGGCGCGTCGCGATGTTGAGCACTTCGCTGGCAGGCTTGCCGTCGATCTCGCGCGTATGGGCGAGGCGGAGCAACGCCGCGCTGATGCTGGGCAACTCGACCGGAATGCGCCGATCGATGGCGCCCGCGGCGAATGCGACATCTTGCAGATCGTTGTCGAGGATGGGCGGGATCACCGTGTCCCAAACGTGCTGGCCGATGAGCTGACCAACCGGAAACATGAAGCGGCCGCGCAAGTGATTCTGAATGCGGCATCGGCTCGGCCCGAGCGGCTCGACCAGCCAGCCCTCGCTGTGCGGAAACGCGTCCTCATACCCGGCATTGTCGGGAAGGCGCTCGCCCCAGGAGACGACATAGTCCTCGGCCCGCGTGACGCGTGCAATGCGATAGGCTTGGCGTCCCATCACATTGTGCAGGATCGGCACTTCGAGACCGGCGCGCGGATGACGCGCCTCGGTATCGTCGCAGTCGATCGACATGTGAAATTGATTGGCCGTCATCGCATGTCGCAGGTCCGACAGCCATTCCCAGACCTGGTCGGCCGGCTTCTCGACGACAAGCTCGCGCTTGCACTCAAATGCTTCCGCCATGTCCCCTCCCATCTGCGCGCCGTGCGATCGGCACGCTCACGCGATTCGGCGCTCGATGACAGGGTATTGTCAATATCACGGGGCCGACTTCATAATCGCGCTGCATGAGCGCCGCCGATAGCGCAGCCCCACCGAGATTCTCGCGCGCGGAACGCGATCGCCGCTGGGCTAGGCTGCGCGCGTTGATGCGCAAGGACGGTCTCGATGTCATCATCGTGCCGCCGCATACCGGACACCATGACCATTTTTCGGCGAACGCACGCTATCTGACCGGGCTCGGGGGCTATTCGCTCGAAATTGGTGCGGTCTTCCCGCTCGAAGGCGACGTCACGGCGGTAACGGTTCCCGATGTCGTGCCGGAAAAATGGCGCGCACAGCAGGACTGGGTCGCCGATATCCGCTCGACCGGCCGCGCCTTCGGCGACGGGCTGATCGCACGCCTGAAAGAATTGGGACTGGGCAAAGCGACGATCGGTATTGCCGGCTGGCGCAACGTGCCGCGTTTCGAAGACGGACTGCTGCCGCAACCGTTGCATGCCAAGCTCGTAGCGGAATTCCCCGGCGCCGCCCTGGTCGATGCCACGCGGGTTCTCGACCGCGCACGCTACGCCAAGAGCGACGAAGAGATCGAGTTCCTGCGCCGCAGCACGGCGCTCGCCGAGGCGGCGATCAAGGCGATGCACAGCGTCGCGCGACCCGGCGTCACCGAAGCTTCGGTCTACGCGGCGATGCTCGCGGCGATGGTCGAGCGCGGCGGCGAGGTCCCGGCGATGATCATGTGGTCGGCCGGGACCGGCGCGGCGCTGGCGTCGGCGGGACCGCCGCTGCTGCGGCCGTTGGCGGCCGGCGATATCGTGCGTGTCGAGGTCGAGGGTCGGTATGCGGGGTATTGCGGCCAGGTCACGCAAATGGCGAGGCTCGGCAAGCTGCCCTCGTCCTATCGCGATCTCTGGCGCTTGCAGCAAGATGCGCTCCAGGCCTGCAACGAAGCCATGCGGCCCGGCATCACCCTCGGCGAACTGGCAGCCCGTACCTTGGTGGTCGCGAAAGGCACGCCGTGCAAAATCAAATTCCTCATGCACGGGCGCGGACTGGGTGACGATGCGCCGATCTACGTCTTCAATGCACCCGACGAGATCCAGCAATGGCCGATTGAGGAGAATGCCTCGTTCATCGCCAAGCCCGTCGTCACGCGCGACGGCTATCCCGACATCATGTGGGGCGATTCGATCGTCGTCACGGCGCGCGGACCGGAGCGCCTCGGCAGCATGACGCCCGAATTCACCGAGCTCGGCTAAGCCGACGCGCTATTCGGCAGCCGCGGCCGGCGCCGCCGCTTTGTCGAGCATGGTTTTGCGCATCCGCACCGCGATCTGCGTCCGCCGGCGATATTCGTCCCAGCCCCAGAACGGCTGTGGGAACGGCGGATTGAGATGGCCGCAACTCTTGCAGGTGCGCAGCTCGGCTGAATCGTTGAACGCGTTTGCGCTGGCCGCGCTTTGCGAGATCGTCGGCAGGCCGATGATCGCCGGATCTGTCGGCTCGTCGAGCGGATCGGGAAATTGATCGGCGGCGTAGTCGCGCCGGAACAGCTCCTGGTCGCATTTCTCGCAATAGAAGAGAATGGCTTCGTTCTGCGCCTCATCGACCGCTTGCCGCTGGGTGATGACGACGAGCGCCGTCGCGAAGGAAGGCGATTGACCGGGCTTATCGCCGACGGGATGCGTGGTGGGGCCGACGCGGACGAACCCTGGATAGGGATAGGGCGCGCCCTCCGCGCCCAGGCAGACGAGCACTTCCTGCACGGTGTTGAAATGGACAAAATAGCCGCGCTCGGCATGGCTCGCACCGAATACCGCCGTACACGGCACCATCGCGCCGGGCGCAAAATAGGGAAACATCGGCGAGAGCTGTGTTTGCTCGGCGCGGCCGCGGAGATAGGCGTTCTCTTTGAGCGGCACCCGATCCGGCGGCGCCGTGCCGATCGTGAGGGACGCCTTGTCACGCGGCGCCGCTTCCGTGAGCGTTCCTTTGCGGCGCGCGCGTTCTCCGCTTTCCGCATCTCGGATCTCTGCCGCGACCGCTTCCCACGCGAAGGGACTCAGATCGATCGCCGGCAATACCACACCGCTCGTCGGGCACGTGCGCAGCTTTGTATCGGCATTGAAAGTGTGGCAGGCGCGCAGATAGGCCTCCTGCGGCAGTTCCTCCGCGCAATCCCAGGTGATGCGGCTGATTTCCTGTCCGGTGGCGCCCGAATACCACGCAACCGCCTCGAGCCCAGGCTGCTCGGCCTTGTAGCGGAGTTGGACGGATTCGGTTTTCGGCACGATCCGATGCGGCGTACCCGCCGGCACATAGACGAAATCCCCGACCGTCATGTCGAAATAGCGAACCGGCCCGGCGCGGAACTCCACCCGCGCCTCCCCCGACATCTGCGCCAGCATGGTGTCCTGCTCGCAGATCAGGAAGAAAGGCTGCGGCACGCTATTGCGGCTTAGATGGAGCTGCGGATCGATGCCGAGCTCGAGCATCGGCATCTCGTCATAGGATTGGCGCAGAGCGGCTTCTTTGAACGTGTCGAAATTATTCTTGCGTCGCATCACGCTTCCCCCATCGGATTAGCGACTCAATTCGCGCGTACGCCAAAGCGCACGGAGATGATCCGCACCAGCGCCGCGGCAACAAGGCTGATCAGCACGATAATAACACCGATCACCGCCGCTGGGCCGAGCCGGCCGTCGGCGAGAAAATCGAGCTGGAGCACCGCGAGCGGCCTCGTCTCGCCAGTCGACAGCAGGATCACGAGGCCGATCTGGCGGATCGTCGCGGCAAAGACCAGAACCGCCACCACCGACACCGCCGGCGCGGTGAGCGGCAGGATTACGCGGCAGAAGGCCGAGAGCCAGGACGCGCCGGAGAGCCGCGCGGCTTCCTCGATCTCGGCGCCGAGCTGCAGCATATGCACCTTGATGACCTGCACGCCGAGCGTCATGGCCGAGAGGAAGCTGACGAGGATCATGACCCAGATCGTGCCGTAGATCGGCGCGAAGATCGGCACCTGGATCACCATGAAGAGATAACCGAAGCCGAGCACGATGCCAGGGATCGAGATCGGCAGCCAGGAAAGGATATCGATGGTCGCCTGCCAGCGCGTCTTCAGCCGCACGGCGCAATAGGCGACGACGACGTAAACACAGGCCGCCGCCAACGCCGTGCCGATGCCGAGCGTCAGCATGTTCCAGAACGCCTGGTTGAACGTCACATCGGCGAAAGCATCGCGCCAATGATCGAGCGTCCACATCTGGGCAAGGCCGAAGAAGCCGAAGAGCTTCATGATGCTGCCGACCAGCAACAGGCCGAGCGGCAGCAGGCTCATCACCAGCACGATCGTCGCGACGGTGAAGAACGCCGGCCAGCGCCACGCGTTGAGACGGACGATGCGCGACTGATACTTGCCCGAGACGACGGTGTAACTGCGCCGCGTCGCCGCCCAGCGCTGCAGCACGATCAGCGGCAGCATCGCCAGCAGCACCGAGGAGGCGAGAACGCCGCCTTCGGCGTAGGCCGGTGGGTCGTGCGAGATGAGCTGATAGATCTGTGTCGAGTAGACGTAAAAATTGAACGGGACGCCGAGAAAGAGCTCGATCTCGAACGCGCCGAGACCGTAGATCAGCGACATCAGCAGCACGACGATGATCGCCGGCGTCAACAGCGGTACGACGATGCGGATCAACGTACCGAGGGTCGATGCGCCCGCGATCTGCGCCGCTTCCTCGATCGAACCGTCGAGATTGCGGAACGCCGGCGTCAACAGCATCACTTTGACCGAGAGCGCGGTCGTGGTCAGATGCGCGAAAATGATGCCCCAGAAAGAATAGAGATCGAACGGCGCGGTCGCGGCGATGCCCCAATCGATCAGCCATTTGTTGGCGAGGCCGTAATTCGGATCGAAGAGCAGCAGCCAGCCTTGCGTGACGCCGAGCGCCGGCAGGAAGAACAATATCCAGAAGCCGAATTCGAGCCAGCGCGTGAAAGGCAGGTCTGTCCGTGCCAGGAGCCGGGCAATCGGGATCGCCACTGGCAGCGAGATGCCTTGCGTCGCGAACTGCACCTTTAGCGTGTTGAGGATCGCGGTCAGAACGTCGGCATCGGCAAAAGCCGAGCGCCAGGTTGCAAAACCCTGGCTTTGAAAGACGCGCGAGGGCAGCAGCGAGTTGATGACCACCGCGAGGATGGGATAGAGCACCAGGAACGCGAGGACGATCACCAGCGCGCCGACCAGTGTCGCTTGCGTCGTCGCCGGCGAGAGCCAGCGGCGCGGCCGGTCGAGCTCGGGTGTCAGCGCCAACTGGGCCATCGCACTATCCTAGCGCGGCCGCCCCGAAAGAGCGGCGTAAAATTAAAGCGCGGCGTCGAAATTAGCTTCCCGGATCGCCGTCAGCCAACGCCAGCGGCGACCCGGGCGGCTCCCCCGAGCCATCGACTCAGGCGTTATCCAGCGCGCTCCACAGCGATTGCGGGCGCTTCCAATCGCGCAATTTCTTGCCGTTGGCGAAGGCGGTCAGTTCCTGTTTCCACATGCGGCGCAGATGCGCGATCGCGAGGTCGGTCTGGCCCAGCATCTCTTTATGCTCGCGTGTCGCCATGGGACCGAGACTCGCCTGCACGACGCAATCCTGCACCGTGGTGAGGAAGCCCATGCCCGGCACGAGATCGGGGTTCTCTTTGATGCTCTTGAAGTCGAGCTTGCCGGCGAGGATGTCGGTCGCGAGCTGCGCTGTCTGTCCCATGGGCCGCATGCCGGTGCGCCCAACCACCTTCTCGCGGAATGCCGCATCATTCTTGTCGCCGAAGGGATAGACGCGATAGTCGAAGCGGATGTGATGCTCGTCATCCAGAGGAATGCGCCAGCTGCGCGCGAAATTCCCCATGCTCGAATCCTTCCCCGGCGGGCCGGCCCATTCATGGGTGTTCGGCATGGTGAGATACATCGTGTCGTAATGATCGGCCGTGTCGGACAACCCCGGCACGAAGACCTTCACGCCATATTCCGTCTCTTCGACGTTGATGCGATGCGGCGTCTTGAAATGGAAATGCCAGTGCAGGAATTCGGTATGCGCGTAGTCGATCGAATTCTCGAGCTGCGCCCAGTAATTCGCCGGCCAGATATCGGTCGTCACCCAGGCGAAGTGCTTGTCGTTTTCGAATTCGGGCGCGCGCGGGAATTCCGGTGCCTCACCCTCGCCGAGATAGGCGAAGACGAGGCCGAGATATTCGCGGACCGGGTAAGTACGAATCTTCACCTGATCGCAGAACGGCCGCGGCTCGGCCGGCTGCTTGGTGCATTGGCCGGTCTCGCCGTTGTAGTACCAGCCGTGATAGGCGCATTGGATCTCATCGCCCTGGACCCAGCCGACCGAGAGCTTGGCGCCGCGATGCGCGCAACGCGGCTCGGTGACGTAGACCTTGCCGCTTTCGCCGCGGAAGGCGGCGAAATCTTCGCTCATGATCCGCACCGGCCTGGCACGGCCTTTCTCGATATCCTGGCTGCGCATGATCGGTTGCCAGTACGAACGCAGATACTTACCGCCGATCGTATCGGGACCGGTGCGCAGGAAGTCGTGATAGGTAATCTCGACCTCGTCGCCGCGATTGTGCCCGATCGGCGATGTCGGCTCGTTGATGGCCATGGGATGCCCCTTTCGGCTCGCGAGCTAGTCAGGCCGCGCGCAGGAAATCGCCGACGAGGCGATGCGTGCGCTCGGGTTGATCGTGCTGCGGCCAGTGACCGCAATCGTGAAGCATATGGAATTCGGCGCGCTTCATGCCGTCGAAGAGCAGCAGCCCGCGCTCGCCGGGCACCGAGGGATCGTCATGCCCCCAGAGCAATAGGCTCGAGGCCGTCAAATCACACAGCTCGCCATGGATCGGGCGCGGCCGACCGGCGGCACGGCGTCCGCGCTCGGCTTCCTCGTTCTTGCCGGTGCTCATCGCGTAGAAAAGTTGCACGAGCTCGTCGCTCGGCGGACGGCTGACCAGCACCTGGCCTAGGACGGCGCGTGCCGCGTCGAGGGACGGCGCGTAATCATGAATGGCGTGGAAAAGCCTTTCGCCCGTCTCGCTCCGTGGCGCCATCCCTGACGGCGGCAGCACGCTGCTCGGCGTGATCACCAATCGTTCGACGCGCTTGTCGCGTTTGGCGATCGCGCAACCGATATAGGTGCCCATCGACGAGCCCCAGATGGCGCGCGGCGCCAAGCCCATGAAAGCGATGAAGGCTTCGACATGCGCGATGCGCGCTTCGACGCTGAAATCCTGCGGATTGTCGGTGAGGCCGAAGCCGGCGAGATCGGGGGCAAAGACCGTGTAACCGGCGGCGGCGAAGTGATCGATGTTGCCGCCGAATTCGACCTCGGCCGACGAGCCTGGCAATTGGCCATGCAGCATGAGGAGCGCCGGCCCGCTCCCGGCTTGCAGGTAATGCGTTTTCAGTCCGCCGACGTTTGCGAAGCGCTTTTCCGCCATCGCTCGTTTCCACCCTTACCCGGAGTCCTAATACATCGATGTTGTCATGACAACATCGAATCCATTAGAATCAGTCGCAAGAACAAGGCGCCGTCGACGCGCCGCACGGATAACGGGAGAGGGACGCATGATCCGCAAGGACGGCTTGCTGCGCTGGCTCGGCGCCACCCTCGTCGCGGCCGCGCTGACCTCACCCGCGAGCGCGCAAGATTGGAAAGCCGATTTTCGAAAGACGGTCGATGCCGCCAATCAGGAAAGCACGCTGCAATTCTATTCGCAGCCCAACAAGGCGGCACAGGATTTCATTCTGCGCGAATTCCCGAAAGCCTACCCGAAGATCAAGGTCTCGCTCTCAGCGATCCCCGGCGCCGAATTCATCGCCCGCATCAAGACCGAGCGCGGCGCCGGCAAATATCTCTGGGATGTCGCGCTGGCCGGACCGCCGGTCGGCTACATCCTGGCACATGCCGATATTCTCGATCCGGTGCTGCCGGAATTCGTCGATCCCAAGATCAATAATCCCGATCTCTGGGGCGGCTGGCAGAACGCCTTCACCGACGCGGCCGGCAAATACGAATTCGCGATCGCGAATTTCATCGCCGGCCCGTGGTATGACGCACTGAGAATCCCACCGGCGAAAGTCGAGCAGCTCGGCCTCAAGCTGATGCTCGATCCGAGCGTCAAAGGCAGAATCGCCTGGCACGATCCATCGGTTCAAGGCGCCGGCCAACCCTACACGTTGCTGCTGCGCGCGAAGCTCGGCGATGACGGGTTGAAGCAGGTCATCGTCGATCAGAAGCCGCAGTTCTTCCAGGATCAGTTCCAGGTCGTCGAAGCGATGGCGCGCGGCACGGCCTGGATCGGCATCGGGCCGCCGGTGCGCGCCCTGATCGCACCCTATACGCAAGCGGGCGTGAAGACCGATATCCGTAATTTCGGCCCGACGCCCGATCTAGCGCTGCAAGAGATCGGCGGCTCCGGCCTCTTCGTCTTCACGGACCGGCCGCATCCCAACGCGACGCGTGTCTTCGTCAATTGGCTACTGACGAAAGATGTGCAAGAGGGCTTGGCGAGAGCGACGGAACAGGCCTCACGCCGGCTCGACGTGCCGGTGATGACCGCGCCCGACGAAACGCCGGTCCGCGGCGCCACTTATCTCCAGCCGCAACGTGAAGACGCGACGCCGGCGCTGCAAGCGGCACTGACCCTCGCCGCCGAAGACCGCAAGCTCGCCAAGTGATGCACCGTCGTCTTCCCGCGCTCCTCGGCACGCTGCTGGCGCTCGCGGCAGCACCGGCTTTCGCCCAAGACGCCAATTGTGCCCGAAGGCGCATATAGCAGCGTGATTTTCGTCTGCGCGACAACGATGTCGGCGAAAGACACAAAGAACATCCCTACCATAATCCCCGCGAGCAAATATTTCGTCGGTAGCTTCGTGGCAAGAGGTCAAGGTTTCTTCGAGAGGCGCGGTGTTGACGTCAGCATGTCGCTGGCACGTCGCCGCAGCATTACGGCTTCGAAGGGAGCAGCGACGATGCCGCATCGTAGAGGGGCCGCAATGGCGGTGATCCGCACCCGTTACGGTGTGGCGCCGCGGTATCGCACCTTGGTGACGGTGGCGACCGGTTCGCAGCCGATCGAGGTTGGAATATTCGACTTACCGGATCGCCGCCGCATCTACGGATGGCTCGAGCCGTCGAGCCGAGGGGTCGTTCTGGTCGAGCATCGTGCTGGAAGCAGCTCGCCACATGAGGCAGTACTTGCGGCGGCCGGCGTTTAGTCGGGTGTCAGCGCTATCGGACGCGGTTCCTAAGTCATTTGTCGAGGACATCGAAGCCGGTGCCCCTACCCGCTCCGAGAAGCACTTGAGGCGTCTTATCACTACCCACCCTCAACGGTGAGGTTTCAACGGTCGCGTCGGACCTCCGCGGACGACTTGCGGTAAGGGAGTAGAGACTTGCTGCTCGACCTCAACGCTGGTTTTAGACGGCGGCGTCGGCGTTCCTCCCGTTGTCGCCGTTGGCGGCGCTTGAAAAATCGAGACACCGCCTGGTGATGCGGAAGGCGCGGACTCTACGCCGCTTTCACCTCCGGTCGCGGGCGTCGGTGGCGATTCCGCCGGCTGACCCGATCCGTTTCTTTCAGAGCTGGGGGGTGTCTGACCCTTGTCGAGCGGTGGCAGCGGAACCTCGACACCGCGCACCGAATCCGCCGTGTCGGCTCGGCATTGCGGTAAAAGCCACAGCGCCGAGAGGACGAACGCGAAGATCGATGCTCGCAACAGTGTCGGACTCCCGAATCAGATACAGCGGGAACTTGCCACAACTGCGCGCGCGGGCATAGTGCGTCCGTCCGTTACGGCTTATCCGATCCTTGTAGACGCGGGCTGGCCGCTTGCGGCGCCGTATCCAGACGCGCGACCGGCGGCGACATCTCGGTCGCGGCGACGATCTGACCGGGCGCGTCGTAGCAGATCATATGCCCAGCGCCTGGAACGACCGTCAGCGATATATCCTCAAGTTCGTCGGCTAGGCGCCGGCGCTTGGGCGGGATGGCTTCGGCTTACGCAGCCTGCGACCCTCGGCCTTCGCTTCGGCCTTTTCGGCCTCGCGCAGCTTTTTGGGGCTCAACTGCGCGAAGCGGGCGAAGTCATAGACCGTCTTATCGTCCTGGTCCCAGCAAACATAGCCCCGGCAGGGCGTCGGCCGCGCCGAATAGACCGTGCAGGCATGATCGGGACCAAGGAACTGGCAGGTCTCATGCTCGTCCTTCAACCACATCTTGCCGGTGCGAGTAATCTGCACCAGATGCTTCTCCTTGAACTCAGCAGGCGTGAGACCAAGGTGCTTGGACAGACGCGCCACGTCGTAATTACTCATCTCTACGTAGCCGGCCATCTTGCAGCACATCGCGCATTTCGCGCATTCGAGCGGCGCAGAACTCGCCATAGAACACACCTCATCAGGATCGTTGCCTTATCTATATCGCGTTGCCTTGCCATGCTAAACCCCCATCGATGAGCGAAGCGCGAGAATCCACAGGAAATGCGCTCTTCGGTGGTGGCCGCTACCGTTTGGCAATGGGTTTGACGCCGCTGAACGCGGCAGAATGGCTCGCGCCCCATGCTTCTTTGCCTGAAATCCTCGCCGCGAAGCGTCAATTGCTGGCGACTCGGTTCGAGTCGGTACTGCGCGTTCTCCCCGAGGCCGGCGACGCCTCGGTTGAACTACTGCAATTATTGGCAACGCATCTATCGCAGCGTTTCCCGCATTTTTATCGACTCGGCGATGATGGCCGCCTGCACAACAGGGCTACCGAAGAGAGCTGGGATATCGCAAGACCGTCACTGCATCCGCTCGATGTCGCCGGGCGGCTGGTCGCCGAGGACCTTTGTTTGTTACAGGCGAGCGAGGCCGGTTACCGGCTGATCGGCGCGACGCTCTGCTTTCCCAATCGCTGGCGGCTCGAGGAGAAGATCGGGCAACCGGTCGACATCATCCACGAGCCGGTGCCGGGTTTCGCGCCCGCCTTGCAACGACCGGTGGCACATTTCTTTGCGGCTCTGAGGCCCGACCGCATACTCGCCCGGGTCAATTGGGGCATCGCCGACGATCCGACGCCGTTTCAGCCCGTCGGCCGCGATGCCGATACCGCAATCACGGCGGAAACCGCGGGATCGGCACTGTACCTACGTCTGGAACGCCAGACCTTGTGCCGATTGCCGCGAAGCCAGGCCGTGCTCTTCACCATCCGCACCGAGATCACGCCGCTCGATAAGGTCATCGCGACCTCAGCCGACGCCATCGACCTCGCCGGCGCCGTACGCGATATGAGCCCGGCCATGCAGCGGTATAAACATCTGACGGCGGTCGCACCGGCGCTGCTGGCCTGGCTCGAGACGCGCGCGAACCAAAAGGCGGCTCAGTGAAAAGCGATCAGTGAACCAAATCGCCGAGCGCGACGTCGACGAGACGCCGCCGCTCTTTTTCGACCAATGCGTAATAGGCGCCGCGGCTTGCCAACAGCACGTCGGGAGGCCCGTCCTCGAGGATGCGGCCATCGCGCAGCACGATGATGCGATCGAAATCGGCGACGGTCGAGAGGCGATGCGCACTGGCGATGACCGTGCGGCCTTCCATCACGCGATCGAGCGCCTCGCGGATGACCGATTCCGATTCGGTGTCGAGCGCCGAGGTTGCCTCGTCGAGCAACAGGATCGGCGATCCTTTGAGGATGGCGCGTGCGATGGCGATGCGCTGGCGCTGGCCGCCCGATAGTTTCACCCCGCGATCGCCGATGACCGTCGCGAAGCCTTGCGGCATCATCTCGATGAATTCGGTGCAGCGCGCCGCGTCCGCCGCCGCGATGACCTCGGCGTCGCCGATATCGGGCCGGCCGTAGCGGATATTCTCGATCACCGAGCGATTGAGCAGCCCGACATCCTGCGGCACAACGGCGATGGCCGCGCGCAAACTGTCCTGCGTCGTCGTCGCGATGTCCTGGCAATCGATCCGGATCTGCCCACTCTGCGGATCGTGGAACCGTTGCAGCAGCGCGAAGAGCGTCGATTTACCGCCGCCGGATTCGCCGACCAGCGCGACCCGCTGCTCGGGCTCGATATGCAGATTGAACCGGTCGAAGACTTTGCGGCCGTCGGGATAGGCAAAGCGAACGCCGTCGAACGTGATGGCGCCGCGATGCCGCCGCAACGGCGGCGCTGACGGCACATCGCGCAGCGTATGCGGCACAAGCAAAGTCGCGATCGCTTCTTCCAGCCGTGCCATGTGTTGGGTCGCATCGACCAGGGCGACGGCGAGGTCGCGGGTCGCATGCAAAATGCCGAAGCCCAAGGTACAGACGAGGACGACATCGCCGGTGGAGATCGTATTGCTCTCCCACAGCAGCACAGCCCAAGCCAATAGTCCCGCTGTCAGCGTCGCCGTGACGACGGCGTGGAAGAGCCGGAGCTTCTCCAGATAAAAAAGACTGCGCCGACGCGCCACGCTTTCGCGGCCGATGGTCTCATCGAAACGGCGATGCTCGAAAGCAAGGCCGCCGAACGCGCGCACCAACGACAGATTCGAGATCACGTCGACCATCTCGCCGTCGGCTGCCGCGGCGCAATCGGCGAAATTCCGGTGCAGCGGCGCGCCGCGTGCCGCGAGTTTGAAAAGGATGACGATCATGACCGCCGCGACCCCGGTCATGGCGGCGGTCATCTGCAGACTGACGGTCGCGAGAAAGAAGATGGAGCCCAAGGTTGCGACGACCGGCGGCAACACGTTCCAGATGAACATCGTCTCAACGGCATAGACCGCGTTCGAGGTCGCGGTGATCCGGCTCGCCAGCGTGCCGGGCATGCGATCGGCGAAATAGCTCGGCGCGTGCCCGGTGAGATGGCGAAAGAGGTCGGCGCGCAGATCGACGGTGACGGCAACGAACGTGTAATTCGCAAGCCAGCCAGCGGCGCGCCAGAGCAGATTATCGCCCGCGATAAGCCCGACCAGGATCGCGAAAGCGCCCCAGATCGCCGTGCCCGTCCGCGGTCCCGAGAGCGCATCGACCAAGGCTTTCAGCCCGTATTGCGAGCCGACCGAACAGCCCACGGCGATCAGCACGGCGGCCAAGATCGCGGCATGCGCGAGGGCGCGGTGCTTGATATAGCGGCCGAGAAAAGCGAGCGGCCGCTCGGCGTAGTGGGTCAATTCTTCGCGATATTGCTCAGCTTGCATCGATCGCTTCGATTCATGCGCTCGATATCAAATGCGTCGTCTGCGCCGTTGTTCCCGTTAACCGCCCAGCCAAGCTTGCGCTGCGACAAATTGCATCTTTCTCACGTCGATGCGGATAGTCGCGCGCGGTCGCGCGTTGTCACGTTAACCGTCGGCATGTCGCTCGCGGATAAGGGAGATGTTGTCCATGCGAATTGCTCAGATAGCGCCACTGACAGAATCGATCCCCCCTAAACTTTATGGCGGCACGGAGCGCGTCGTGTCCTGGCTCACGGAAGAGCTGATCGCGCTCGGTCATGAGGTGACGCTGTTCGCGAGCGGCGATTCGAAAACGTCAGCTGAGCTGGACGCGCTGTGGCCGAGGGCATTGCGTTTCGATCCGACGATCCGCGATCCGAACGCCCTGCATATGGCCATGCTGGAGCGCGTCTGCCAACGCGCGCCGGAATTCGACGTGCTGCATTTCCATCTCGACTATTATCCGTTTTCGCTCTTCGCGCGCCAGCCGGTGCCGTCGGTGACGACGCTGCACGGCCGGCTCGATCTCGCCGAGCACCAGACCGTGTTTCGGACTTTTCCGTCCGCACCGGTCATCTCGATCTCCGACGCGCAGCGCCAACCCGTCCCTTATGCCGGCTGGGTGCGCACGATCCACCACGGCCTGCCGGCGCAATTGCTCCAGCCGAAGCCGGGGACGCCGGGCTATCTCGCTTTCCTCGGCCGCATCTGTCCCGAAAAAGCCCCCGATGTCGCGATCTCGATCGCGCGGCGTTGCGGCCTGCCGCTGAAGATCGCGGCCAAGGTCGACCGCGTCGACGCCGAGTATTACGAAACGAAGATCAAGCCCATGATGAATGCGCCCGGCATCGAGTTCATCGGCGAGATCGGCGACGCGGATAAATCCGATTTCCTCAGCGGCGCGATCGCTTTGCTCATGCCGATTTCCTGGCCCGAGCCGTTTGGCCTCGTGATGATCGAGGCGGCCGCGTGCGGCACGCCGGTCATCGCCTACAATGCGGGATCGGTCAGCGAGATCATCGAAGACGGCGTCACCGGTTTCATCGTCGCGGACGAGAATTCGGCGATCAAGGCACTCGAGAAGGTTCCTTCGCTCGACCGGCGTCACATCCGGCAACGCTTCGACGAGCGCTTCACCTCGCGGCGCATGGCGCAGGATTATCTCGCCGTCTATGCCGAACTCATGCAGAGCGAAGCGCCGAAGCTGCGTGTCGTGAGCTAGGCGTCACTATCTTCGAGGGCAGAGCGCGCGCTCTATGTGAGCGCGCCGACCTCAGCGCTTCGGGAACGGCTCCTGGAACTCCCAGGTATGGCCTTCCGGATCGACGACGAAAAGCTGCGCACTGCCGGCGCCGAGCAGATTCTTCGCCTCGCCATATTCGATGCCGAGCCCTTCCATGCGCTTGCGGAAGGCTTCGATATCGGCGACGAGCCACGCCGTGTGCCGGCCGGTCGCGGAATATTTGGTGCCCGGACCGGGCTTGTAGTCCCGCTCGGTCGCGATGAGGTGGAATTGCACCTTGTCGTCGTGGTCGCCGAGCCAGGCGCCGCGGCCGATATCGTCGAGCGCCTTCGGCCGCTTCAAGAGCTTTAGCCCCAGCACCTTCGTGTAAAAGTCAATGCAGGCATCGAGATTTTGATGGCTGACCGGGATGCCTTCATGCATCGAGCCGAGCCAGGTCAGTGACGGCACTTGTGTTTGCGCGGACGCATCCATAACCGAGCTCCTCAAAGTGATTCCACCCTGGCGCGGACGGTACAAGAAAGCTCCCGCAAGGGTCAAATTCCCCGCTTTGGACGGGTGAGCTATCATCGTGCGGCTACCCGAGGAGCCGTACCTTATGATCCCGTTCCTTGCCGCGCGTCTGCGCCCTCTGATCCTGGCGGTCGCCGGCATCATCGCGCTCGCCGCACCCGCTCTTGCCGCCGGTGACGCGACGCCCGACCAGTTCCTGGCGACGATCTATCGCCATTACGAAGGCAGGAACGCCAAGGGCATCGACATCTACGGAAAGAAGGTCCTGTCGCGCTATTTCGAGCCGTCGCTCGTCGCGCTGATCGCCGCGGACGAGGCCGCGGCCGCCAAACGCGGCGACGCGCCGGAGCTCGACGGCGATCCCTTCGTCGACGCCCAGGATTGGGAGATCAGCAATCTCAAGATCGCGACGAAGATGGACGGGACCGAGAAAGCGATCTCGACCGTCAGCTTTCGCAATTTCAAAGAGCCGCACAGCGTCAGCGTCAGGCTGATAAAGCTGCCGGCCGGTTGGCGGATCGCCGACATCACTTGGCCCGACGGATCACTGCGCGGCCTTTATAGCGGCAATCGCTAGTGCTCTCTCGCATCGCTTAGCGATAGCGGCGGCGACGAAGTTGCGATATCGTCCCGGCGCAACAAGGCGCCACCCGTGAATCAAGCGCGGCGCCTCAAGAACCGGGCTTCGAGGGGGAACGACCTATGGCGACGGCGGCGACTTTTGGCTCCAGCGGCGGCGATATCCGCCAGATCGCGGCGCGGCTCGAGCGGCTGCCCTATTCCTCCTGGCACCGCAACATGCGCCTCATCATCTGCAGCGCATGGTTCTTCGACGCGTTCGATTCGATCACCATCGCCTATGTATTGCCATCGCTGATCGCCGTGTGGCACCTCAACCCGCCGCAAATTCCGGCGATGATCGGATCCTTGATCGCGGTCGGCTTCGCGGGCCAACTCATCGGCGCCATCGCGTTCGGTTGGATCGCCGAGCGTTGGGGTCGGCTGAACTCGATGATCGTGACTCTGCTGATCTTTACCCTTGGCGGCCTCGCCTGCGCCTTCACGACCACCTACGACCAGATGTGGTGGCTTCGCTTCGTGCAAGGCCTCGGTCTCGGCGGCGAAGTGCCGCTCATGGCGGCTTACGTCAACGAATTCGCCAAAGCTGAAGGCCGTGGGCGCTTCTCGCTTTCCGCGCAGGTGCTGTTCTCCATCGGCCTGCCGATCTGCGCCCTGGTCGGCGTTTATGTCGTGCCGAATTGGGGATGGCAGTGGATGTTCGTCATTGGCGCAGTGCCAGCGCTGATCGCGATCCCGTTGCGTACCATGCTCCCGGAGTCGCCGCGCTGGCTCGCCAGTCGCGGGCGCTTCGCCGAAGCTGATGCCGCGCTGAAGCGCATCGAGGCCATCGGCGTGAAAGAAGGCAAGGCGCTGCCGCCGCTGCCGCGCGATCTGCCCGTCGTCGACGAGATAAAGCCGCGCATCGGCGACCTCTTCAAGGGCATCTATCTGAAACGCACGATTACCGTGTGGTTCATGTGGATCTGCGCCTATATCGTGACCTATGGGCTCACCGCTTGGGCTCCCACCCTGTTCAATTTCGTTTATCACCTGCCCGTCCAGATGTCGCTCGTCTATGGGCTTGTCCTCAGCGGTATCGGCCTCGGCGGCGCGCTGGTGACGATCTATTTGATCGAAGCGCTTGGCCGCAAGGCGATGTTCGCGGTCGGCTTCGGCATCTGTGCCGGGCCGCTCTTGTGCTTCTACTTTCTCGGACAGCTCACCGCCCTGCAAACCTTGTTGACCGTGTCGGGCGCTTTTTTCTTTGTCAGCTTCCTCGCCCTCGGTCTCGCCACCTACACCGCCGAAATCTATCCGACCCAGCTCCGCGCCCTAGGGGGCGGCGTCGCGAGCGCATGGCAGCGCGCCGCTTCGATGGCCGGGCCTATCATGGTCGGTTGGGTGCTCCCGCATTGGGGACTGAATTACGTCTTCGTGGTCTTCGGCCTCTTCTCTCTGCTGGGTTGTCTCGTCACCGCGTTTTTCGCGATCGAGACGCGCGGGCAGGTGCTCGAGCGCTTGTCGCCGCCGGTGGAATAAGCGATGACGCGCAAGGTTCTGCTCCCGCTCACGCTGGTCGCGGCGCTTACCGGCACCGCGACCGCCGAGCCGCTGAAAATCCGCCAGGGCTTCGGCAGCGCGCCCGGCTCGATGGCGCCGATCATCTTCGAGCAGAGCAAGCTGCTGAAACATTACGGCCAGTCCTACACCGTCGAGTTCACCCGCTTCGGCGGCGCGGCGCCGCAGATGACCGCCTTCGCCGGCGGCGAGCTCGATCTGGCGAATTTCGCCTATGCCAATCTCGGCATGGCCGTGCTCAACGCGCGGATTGACGATGCACGGATCGTCTCGGACGGGTTCCAGGACGGCGTTCCCGGCTATTACTCGGTCCAGTTTTTCGCCACCAAGGACAGCCCGGTCAAGGGCGTCGACGATCTGAAAGGCCGAATCATCGCCACCAACGCGATCGGCGGCGCGGCGGATATCGCGGTGCGCGGCTTCATGCGCCAGCGCCATCTGGAAGAGAAACCCGATTACCGGCTGATCGAAGGCGGCTTCGCGACGCTGGTGCCGATGATGTTCGACCATAAGGCCGACGTCATCGCGCTGGTGCCGCCGTTCAACTACGACCCGCGTCTCAAGGACGGCGCGCGCGCCGTGTTCACGCAGAGCGACCTGATCGGCCAGACACAGATGAATTTCGTCGTCGCGCATGCCGCCTATCTCCAAAAGAACCGCGCCGCGCTGACCGATTATTACGAGGACTATCTGCGCGGCCTCGACTGGTTCCTCGATCCGAAGAACCGTGCGCAGGGGATCGATATCGTCGCGAAATTCACCAAGGTCCCGGCCGAGCAATATGCCGGCTGGCTCTTCGATAAGGGCGACTACTATCACGATCCCGATGCCCTGATTAACGCCAAGGTGCTGAAGGCCAATCTGCAGCTCTGTTATGAGCTCGGCATCCTCTCGAAGCCGATCGATCCGGCAAATTATCTCGACGAGAGCATCGTTCAGGACGCGCGCAAGCGGCTCAACGCAGAAGGACAACGCTAAATGATCCGTATGACGAATATTGCCGCCGCCATCGCGCTGGCGCTTCTCGCGGCAGCGCATCCCGCCGCGGCGCAGACCAAGATCAAGATGACCTATACGGCGGTGAGCGGTTTCACCGCGGGCTATGTCGCGCAGGAGCAAGGCTTCTTCCAAAAGCACGGCGTCGATGTGCAATTCACCCAGACGAATATCTCGGGCAACATCCCGGCCATCGTCGAGAGCGGCTCGGTCGAGGTCGGCGGCGCGACCTTGCCGCAGATCGTCCAGGCCGACGACGCGGGCCTCGATCTCGTCGTCTTCGCGGGCGGCGCGGTTTATCCGCTGCCGGGCGACGTCCTCATCGCGCGACCCGCGGCCAACATCACCAAGACGACCGATCTCAAAGGCAAAACGGTTGGCGTCCCTGGTATCGGCGCGCTGCTGCACATCATGCTGCGCCGCGACCTCAAAGCGAACGGCGTCGATCCGGACAGCGTTAAATATGTCGAGCTCGGCTTCCCGCAGGCCGGCGACGCGTTGAAAGCCGGCCAGATCGATGCCTATCCAATGCAAGCGCCGTTCACCGCGCGCGTCCTGCAATCGGGTGCCGGCGTCGCGGTCGCCAATTGGCTAAGCGCAACGCCGGACGGCACACCGACCGTGATCTTTTCGGCGACCCGCAGCTGGGCGACGGCGCACAAAAACGCGGTCGAAGGCATGAGAGCAGGCATGCGCGAAGCGCTCGACTTCATCAAGACCCATCCCGACGAGACGAATCAGGCGATCGCCAAATATACCGGCCTGCCGGTGCAAGTCGTCGCCTCGATCCCGATTCCGCCGATCGATGTCGATCTGTCGCCGAAACAGATCCAGTTCTGGATCGATGTCAGCAAAGAACAAGGCCTGATCAAGGGCAATCCCAAGCCCCAGGATGTGTGGTTCAATTAAGACGGCCACGGCTTCTCTTTCCTTGAATCGTCATCCCCGCGAAAGCGGGGGTCCACGAAACACCTCAGCTGCCGACACATGGATTCCCGCTTTCGCGGGAATGACGGTAACGAGGTCGATTGCTACTCGAACAATTTGAGATCAATCGCGTCGCCCATGTGGCGATAGCCGTTGTCGCTCGGATGCAGGTGATCGCCGCAATCGTATTCGACGCGCATCGACGTCGGATGCGCGGGATCGAGCACCGCCTTGTCGAAATCGATCAGCGCGTCGAAATGCTCGCCGCCACGTGCGCGGATCCAGGCATTGATCGTCTGACGCTTTTCCTCGCCTTGCGGCGTCCACGCGCCAGGATGATAGGTCTCGTTCTCGTAGGGGATCATCGTCGCGCCACAGACGGTAAGTCCGCCCGCCCTGGCGCGCAGCGCGAGTTGTTTGAGCCCGGCGATCATCTGCTCGGCCGTTACGATCTCGGCTTTATCGCCGCGCTGATTCCGCAGGTCGTTGGTGCCGATATAGACGATCGCATGCGTCACGCCGGGCTGCGCCAGCACGTCGCGGTCGAAGCGCCGCAGGCCGCTGTCGCCGCGCATATCGTGCAGGATGCGGTTGCCCCCGATCCCTTGGTTGAGTACGCCGAAGCCACGGCCACCGCGCGCGTTGAGACGGCGTGCGAGTTGATCCGGCCAGCGGCTGTTGCTGTCGAGGCTCGAGAGATTGCCTTCGGTAAGCGAATCGCCGAAGCAAACCACGACACCGGTCGTCGCCGGCGCCAGCATTTCGATCGCGCTGAGGAAATACCAATTCTGCGTCGTCTCTTTGACCGGCAGCGCGATCGCCGCGCTGTGATCGCCCTCGATCGAGAGATAATTCGTCTGATGGCAGTTGCCGTGACCGGTGATCGCAAACGCTTCCGGCACCTCTCCCGGGATATAGAGGCTGATCGCGAGGTCGCTCAGCGCCTTCACGTCGAGATCGACCGGATCGCTGACCAGCAGCGCACCGGGGCCGATTACTGCCGCCGCCTCGCCGCCGAAAGTCAGCGCGCGATCGCTTCCGGCGACGACGCGCTCGCTGGTGCCGTCGCGCAGCGCGATATGCGCCGCACCGATGGTGAGCTTCTGATTGCCGTAAAGATTTGAAAGCCGGATACGCAGCCGCTTGCCACCGAGCGTGGAGCGGACGATGAGGCGCAGGGTCTGGTTCTTGAACGCGCTTTTATCGACCGTGACAAGGCCGGTGGCCCAGGCTCCAACCCATTTCGCATCCGCCATCTCGCTCCCCTTTTTGCTGGCGCGATCATTAGGAGGCACGATCTAGCTTGTCGAGACGCGGCGCCGCGGCCTAACCTCCGGCTCATGCGTACACAAATCGGCATCATCGGCGCCGGCCCCGCCGGTCTTTTCCTCTCGCATTTCCTGCATCGCTTCGGCATCGAATCGGTGATCATCGAGAATCGCAGCCGCGATGACATCGAGCAGACGATCCGCGCCGGCGTGCTGGAGCAATGGCTGGTCGATTTGATGAAGGCGACCGGCGTCGGCGAGCGCATGGCACGCGAAGGTGCCTTCGACACCGGCATCACGCTGCAATTCTCCGCCCGTCGCCATCATATCGATTTCGTCGAGTTGACCGGCGGCAAGGGCGTGACCGTTTACGCGCAACACGAGGTGATCAAAGATCTCGTCGCCGCGCGCTTGAAAGACGGCGGCGACATCCGCTTCTCGGTCTCCGACACGGCGCTGCACGATCTCGATACCGACAAGCCGCGCATCACGTTCCGCGACAAGGACGGCAAGCCCGACGAACTGGTCTGCGATTTCATTGCCGGCTGCGACGGCTTCCACGGGCCGAGCCGCCAGGCGATCCCCCACAACGCGATCGAGGAGCACCAGATCATCTATCCCTGGGGTTGGCTCGGCATCCTCGCCGAAGCGCCGCGCTCGTATCACGAGCTGATCTATTCGCGGCACGATCGCGGCTTCGCGCTGCTCAGCACACGCTCGCCGACGGTGCAGCGCATCTATGTGCAATGCGATCCGCACGACAAGCTCGACGCCTGGCCCGACCATCGCATCTGGCAGGAGATGCAGGCGCGTTTCGCCTTCCCCGGCTGGACGCTCTCCGAAGGCCCGATCTTCCAAAAAGGCATCGTCGGCATGCGCAGCTATGTCTGCGATCCGATGCAATACGGAAAACTGTTTATCGCCGGCGACGCCGCGCATATCGTGCCGCCGACCGGCGCCAAAGGCCTCAACCTCGCCGTCGCCGACGTGCTCGTCCTCTCCCGCGCGCTCGACGCCTGGTACAAGAAGCACGACCGTACCGGGCTCGATTGCTACAGCGCGAATGTCTTGCCGCGGATCTGGAAATGCGAGCGCTTCTCGTGGTTCATGACGACGATGCTGCACCAGAACCCGGCCGACAGCAGCTTCGAGAAGCACATGCGTCTCGCCGAGCTCGACACCGTCGTCAGCTCGCGCGCCGCCGCGACGGCACTCGCCGAGATTTACGTCGGCCTTCCGTTGGAATGAGAGGGCCGCTGGAGTAAGGCCTAGCTGTTCGGCAGCGCGACGACGACGCGCTTGTCGATCATATCCTCGATCTTCGGTGCGCCTTTCAACAGACCTTGCGAGCGGAACCAGTCGATCTGGCGCTGCATGTCCTTGAGGTCGAGCCGGCCTTGCGGATCGATATTGGCGATCGCTTGCTTCAGCTGCGCGACCGGCTGGCCGGTATATTTCGCCATGACGGCCATTACCTCGGGCGCGGTCGGTCCGTCGCGGCGCTTTTCATCGGGGCCCGTGAAGGCATCGTGATATTCCTGCGCACCTTTGCGAAAGGCGCGCAGGAATTTCTCGATCAAGGCGTGCTTTTCATTGTCTTCTTTGGTCGAGGTGAAGATCGCGCCGATCTGCCACGGCGTCTGGTCGCCGACCCATCCCATCAACCGAACGTCGCCGCGATTGATCGCCGGCAGGGACGGTGTTCCAGCGATCACCGCAAAATCGGCTTGGCCGCCGGCCAGAGCGGAAAGCTGATTGGAAATCGATTGCAAAGGCAGGATTTTGATGCTGTCGAGCGGCACGTTGTACTTCGCCGCGATCAGCGTAACGCTGTAATGCGATCCCGAGCCGACTTGGGCAACGGCGACCGAATGTCCGCCGAGTTGCGAAAAAGATTTGATCCCGGCCGCGTAAGCTTGGTTCGATTCGAGAAACGCCAGGGTCTGAAAGCCGGGGAATTCACGCGATTGGCCGCCGACCAGTTTCAACACCCCTTGAGCGCCGAGGCTGAACATGCCGGCCGAGGTGCCGACGGAGCCGATATCAATGCCGCCGGCAACCGCTGCCACCGCGATCGGTTGAGCCGCGTCGAAGAATGCGAATTTCGCGTCGAGGCCTTCGGCCGCGAAATAACCTTTGTCCTGCGCGAGATAGACCGCGGTCGAACCGGCCGATTTGAGCAGCCCAATGGTGATCGGCTCGGCGGCCTGGGCTGGCGAGACGATCCCACCAAGAAACGCCCCCGCCGAAAAAGCCAGTGCCATCAATAGTTTCACGGCCATAAAGATTTCCTCCCACGCGCCACGGCTCTATAGCCAAAGAGCGCGGAACTGGGCAAACTGATCCCAACGAGCAGCGTTGCGCTTGATGGGCAGCGCCGTGGGACGGAAGGACGGGCGATGATCAACCTGCACGATATTCGCTATTTACGGCTCGGCACCGCCGATCTCGAGTCATCGATCCGCTATCTGACCGACATCGTCGGCCTGCAGCTTTCGGCGCGCGAAGGCAAGACCGCCTATTTCCGCAGCGACAAAGTCGCCGTGCGCGGCGATGGGCGCGATTACTCGCTGTCCCTCTTCGAAGGCGATCCTGCCGATCAGACGATCGGCCTCGACCTGCTCGACCCCGGCGATCTCGACGCGGTCGGCAAGCTGCTCGAAGAGAACAAGCTGCCGGTCCGCTTCGGCACACGTGAGGAATGCGACGCCCGGCGCTGCAAGAGCTTCATCGCCTCGACCGATCCCAGCGGCAACAAGATCGAGATCGTCGCCCGCCCCTATCATACCGGCGAGCGCTATTTCCCCGGCCGCGACGCCGGGATCGAAGGCTTCAGCCATATCGGGCTCTTCACCAAGGACGCCAAGCGCGACACGAAATTCTGGACCGGGCTGTGCAATGCGCGGATATCCGACTGGCTCGGCGACTCGCCCTTCCTGCGCATCGACACCGTGCATCATTCGATCGTGCTGTTCCCGTCGAACCGCACCGGCATCCATCACATCAACCACCAGGTCGAGGATTTGGACGATGTGATGAAGTCGTACTACTTCCTGAAGCAACGCCAGGTAAAGATCATCCACGGTCCGGGGCGACATCCGATCTCGACCGCGGTGATGGTCTATTTCGAGGGGCCGGACAAAGTTACCTACGAATATTCCTGCGGCGTGAAGCATGTCATGCCCGACGAGGAAGCGACGTACCGGCCGCGACAGTTCTCGCTCGAGGCCTACAACGCCTGCATGTGGGGTTCGCGCGAATACGAGCTGCAAGAAGCCACGCGCGAAGCCGCCACATCGGGACAATGGTCGGAACGCGTCGTCGTCTGATCTCGAGACTGCCGCTCGCGACGCCACGCGCCGCGCGTCCGGGCGGATAGAAAAGCGGCGTGAAAGCTGGGGGAACCATGGCCAGTACCACCATTGCGCCACGTGAAGGGCTGTTTGCCAATCGCTGGTGGATCGTTATCGCATCGTTGATCGGCATGATCGTCGGACCGGGCACCGCGGTGATTTTCGTCACCAACGTGTTCGTCGTGCCGGTCACGACCGAGCTCGGCTGGACGCGCGGTATGTTCACGTCGGGCCTGCTGGCCACGACTTTCGCATCGCCGATCCTAACGCCGCTCTTCGGACGGCTGATGGATCGCTACGGCATCCACCGTATCTGCCTACCGGTGACGATTCTATATGGCCTCTCGATCTGTAGCTTCGCGCTGCTAAAGCCGGACACGCTGTGGGCGATCTACATCATGTTCGCCTGCGCCGCGGGCTTTGGCGCCGCCGTCGGCCCGCTCGTTTATTCGAAATCGATCACGGCGTGGTTCGACAAGCAGCGCGGTCTCGCTCTTGGAATCGCGACCTGCGGCGTCGGGCTCGGCACGTTCGTCCTTCCGGTGCTGGCGCAGCTCTGCATCGGCGCATTCGGCTGGCGACTCACCTATGTGATCCTCGGCGTGCTCACTTGGCTGATCGCCTTCTCGATGGTTGGGCTCTTTGTCCGCGAGCCCCCTGGCTATTTCGCGCGCATGCGCGCGGTGGCGCAAGCTGCCGAAGCCAGCGGACACCAGCCGCTCGGTCTGTCAGTGCGGGAAGCCATCACCGGAACTCGGCAATTCACGATCCTCTTCGTGATCTTCCTGCTCGAAGGCACCGCCAATAACGGCATCCTCAGCGCACATTTCGTACCGATGTTGATCGATCGCGGCTATAAGCCCCTTGAAGCCGCCGCGTTGCTCGGCACATCGGGGTTCGCCGCGATGTTCGCGCGCGTCATTATCGGCTGGTGCCTCGATTTCGTGAACGGGCCAATCTTTTCCTCCATCGTCATGTTCCTGCCGGTGGTGGGTGTCGGCCTGCTCTGGAGTCATGCCGGCGCGCCGGCGCCATTCTTCGCCGCGATTTGCGTCGGCCTCGCGATCGGCGCAGAGGTCGACATGCTCGGCTTCTTCACCAGCCGCTATTTCGGCCGCCACGCGTTCGGCACGCTCTACGGGCTGATATTCGCCGCTTTCACCATCGGCATCGGCCTCGGACCAGCCATCCTGGGCTTCGGCTATGACGCCACGCATAGCTACGATCAGGTGTTGGGTATCTATTTCGGTCTCCTGATCCTCGCCGCGCTGCTGTTCCTGCCACTCGGCACCTACCGCTACCCGAAGGGCGCCGAATAGCGGAAAACGATTGCTGCGGCTCTTAGCTGAGCCGCAGCAATTTCGCCGCCGTGCCGCCAAGGATCGCGACCTTGTCGACATCGGTGAGGCCAGGCGTCGACAGCACGTGGCCGACCGGATCGGTCACCCAGGCAAAACCGTAATCGGTGCCGATCATGATGTGGCGCGGCCCGACCTCGACCGCGAGGTGGCGCAGGCCTTCGGGCGTGACCACCATCGAATCGATATAGAGCTGCTTCAGATATTCGCTCGGCCGCTTCTTCGGGCCGGGCCCCGTGCACGTCGCGCTCGTCACCCGGCAGCCGTGATCGAGCCGCCCGGCATAAGATGGCAGGTAGCCGCCGGCATGCGCGCCGCAAATCCTAAGATTGGGGAATTTATCAAGAGTCCCTTCCATGATGAGATGGGATAGCGCGATGGTCGTCTCCAGCGGATTGCCGATCACGTTGCCGAGTGCGCCATAGCCTTGGACGCGCTTGGCGATCCCGGTCGCCTGATCGCTGTCCTGCGGATGCATGAAGAGCGGCGCGTCGAGTTCCTCCGCCTTGGCCCAGAACGGATCGAATTTCGCATCCGACAGCTCGATGCCGGCGCCGCGTAGCCCTTGCTGCTTCATCGCCACGTCGAGCATTTCCGCCGCGAGATCGGGGAATTGCAGCGGCACGCAAGCGACGGCGACGAGCCGGTCGGGCTCCTCCTGGCAAAGCGCCATCAGCTTCTCGTTCTGCACCTCGCAAACCTTCCGGGCGAGATCGCGATCTGCCTGGTACCACCAGTCGTTGATGCTCATCGCCTCGACATCGATGTCTTGCGCATCCATGGTCGCGATACGGTTCTCCATTGTCGGATTGTTGCCCGCCACGGTGAGCTGCTGATTGGCGCGTTTCTTGAGCGGCGTGCCGGTCACCAGCGGCCGGACATCGGCGATCGCGGTATGGCAATGCACATCGACCGTGCGCACACGCTTGCCCCCGACCGTGACTTTGCGGCGGTGCCCGCCTTTCGCCGGCGGCGGCTTCGTTGCCTGGCCCCAAGCCCGTTGCCCGCTACTCCCAAAATGCGGACGCGCCGCCCGATAAGAAATCTTTGGGGCGGCGCGTCTCACGAACTCACATCGTTCTTATTTTTTTGGCACGCCGAGTTGCTCGGCCATCCAATCGGCGCATTGGTTCTTCCAAAGCTGACCGCGATTGTGGCCGACGTGAATACCGCCTTCGAGAGCGACGAACACGACGGGACCCTGCACCTCCTTCGAGACGCGCTCGGCATCGGTCCATTTGGTGATGTGATCCGCCTTGCCGCAGATGATGAATATCGGGCAGGTGACCCGCGAAGCAATGCCTTCCATATTGAATGGCCGCGTCTTCTCGCGCGCCTCTTCGACCGTCTTCGAATGGGTACGCAGGACATAGGCGTTCTTCAACGTCGCCGGCCGCTGGTCGAAATTGTCGATAACCGAGTACGCGCCGCTATTGGCGATCGCCGCCTTCACGCGCTTCTCGAACGCGGCGGCACGGGGCGCGTAATAGCCGCCCATCGACGCGCCCGAAATGCCGATGCGCGAAGCATCGAGATCGATGCGTTTCTCGACAAAGTCGATCACCGCGCCGACCGGCTCTTCGAATTTATGCGTGACCGGCCAGTCATATTCCGCTTCGCCCTGGCCCGGCCCATCGAACGACAAGGTCGCGATGCCGCGCGCGAGGAACAATTCCTCGTACACCTTCTGCTCTTCCTTGGTCGAATCCATGCCCGAGATGATCAGGATCACCGCCTGTTTGCCGACGGCCCCCACAGGCTTGCGCAGATAGCCGTAGAGATGCTTTCCCTCATAGGGGATCGCGACGCGTTCGCCCGACGGCGCGAAATGCGGCAGGGCTAGCGTGTAGCATTCGACGGCTTTCATATGTGCCGTCTTCATCTGATCCGGCTTATGGGTGAAATAGAATTTCGCGAAATGATATTCGATCGCGGCGGTGAAGAGATGCGACGCGGCCGACGCGTTCTGATTTTCGAGGAGCGCGGCGCGGCCGAATTTCTCGTGCGTCGCGGCGCGCTCGCTCCAGGCGGCGCACCAATCGTCGTAATTGTCGATTGAATAGGCGACTTCCTGGAAATCACTCAACGGCACGCCGGCAGCCACCATCCGCCCGACCCAGCCCGTTCGCGCCGCCTTGATCGTCGCATCGGGTTCGCGTGTGGAAGCGTCTGCCATCTCGTCCTCCCTTTTGGCACTTGGCCCTTTGGCGGGTGCCGTTTACGGATCACCTTTGCCCATCATGACATGCGATGCGCAGCGCCGGAAGCCTCCCTCAGCGAGCGCGCGGCACCGTCTTTGCATGTATTCTCGACGGTCGAGGGAGACGATGCCATGACCGGAACACGTCGCGATTTTCTGCGCCGGGTCGGCGCTTTGGGTGGATTCCGCGCCACTTACTTGACGATGCAGGCGATGGGACTGCTCAGCGCCGGTGCAAAAACCGCGTCGGCCGCGCCCGGCTTGCAGCCCGGCCATCACACGCGCGTCGTGATCCTCGGCGCCGGTCTCGCCGGGCTGTCGGCCGCCTACGAGTTGCGAAAGGCGGGCTACGACTGCACCATCCTCGAAGCGCGCAGCCGCGTCGGCGGACGCAATTGGACGATCCGGCGCGACACCGTTATCGGCATGACCGACGGCACGCATCAGCGCTGCGCGTTCGACGAAGGCCAATACTGGAACGCCGGCCCGGCCCGCATCCCGAGCCACCATCAAGCGCTGCTCGGCTATTGCCGCGAGCTCGGCGTCGCGCTGGAAGTCGAGGTCAACACCAGCCGCGGCGAAATGCTGCTCAATTCGGCGGCGAATGACGGCAAGCCGGTCGAACTGCGCCGCGCCGTCAACGACAGCCGCGGCGAGATTTCGGAGCTGCTGGCGAAGGCGGTCAACCGCGGCGCGCTCGACCAAGAGCTCACGGCGCATGACAAAGAGCGGATGCTCGCGTTCCTGCGCCAGTACGGCGATCTCGATGTCGACCTGCTCTACAAAGGCTCGTCGCGCGCCGGCTATACGACCTTGCCCGGCGCGGCCGATCAGTCCGGCACGATCCGCCCGCCGCTGCCGCTCGATCGCTTGCTCGACGAGGATATGTGGTCGGGCATGCTGTTCGAAGACGCGTTCGATTTCCAAGCGACGATGTTCCAGCCAGTCGGCGGCATGGATCACATCCCAGCGGCGTTCGCCAAGCAGCTTGGCGCCGTCGTCCGGCTCGGCTGCGAAGTGACCGCCATCCGCCGCACGGACAATGGCGTGCGGGTGAATTTCTGGAACACCGCCGCGCGTCGCCGCGAAGCCATCGCGGCCGATTACTGTCTCGTCACCATCCCGCTGAAGGTGCTGAAAGCGATCGAAGCGGATTTCTCGCCCGACTATGCCGCAGCGATCGGGAGCGTCGATTACGGCAATGCGGTGAAGATCGCCTGGCAAGCGCCGCGCTTCTGGGAAGCCGAAAACCACATCTATGGCGGCATTTCCTGGGTCAAAGCCCCGACCGCGCTGGTGTGGTATCCGAGCGACCACTTCTTCTCAAGCAAAGCGATCCTGCTCGGCGCCTATTCGACGGCGCGCGACGATGTCGACGCGCTCGCCGCCATGCCGCTCGCCGAGCAATTCGCCTTATCGCGCGCGGCGATCGAAGGGCTTCATCCCGGCCACGGTAAAGACCTGTCGGCGCCGATGGCCATCGCCTGGTCGAACGTGCCCTATACATACGGCATCGCCGCGCGCTGGCCGAGCGATAACGATCCGCGCTACGCCTTGCTCAACACACCGGACGGTCCGTTTTATTTCGCCGGCGAGCATCTCAGCCATGTCGGCGCCTGGCAGGAAGGCGCTATTCTCTCGGCCTGGCGCGCGATCGGGCTGCTCGATCGGCATCGCCGCGCCAAGACGGCATAGAGCGGGGGAATATATGGCGGCCAAGAAAGCGAAATCCCCGACAGCCAAGATCGCGGAGCCGCGGACGTTCGCGCTGCACTGGGGGACCGGCATCATCGAGGAGGAAGCGCAGATCGGCGCGACCTATCACAATCCGACAATCCAGCTCTTGACCTTCACCGACGGCGCGGCAAAGGGGACGCATGAGATCCGTTTCTGCCATTACAATCACCGCGGCATGTTCCAACGCTCGCCGCTGATCGTCGACGAGAAAGACCTGCCCGCCCTGCGCAAAGCGCTCGACGCGACGCCGAAGCTGAAAAAGCTGTTGAAGAAGCTGGTGGACTAAACCGGCTGCAGCTTCCGGTGCGGCGCGGCGGGCAGCTCGATCGCAATCGTATCGCCGGGACGTACCGTTCCGCTCTCGATCACCACCGCCATCACGCCGGCTTTGCGGATGAGATTGCCGTCGGCGTCCTTGTCCAAGGTCGCCGCCATCAGGCCTTCGCGCAGCTTATTAAGTTGATGGCAGGGATTGCGCAGCCCCGTCACTTCGATGATCGCGGCATCGCCCAAATGCAGGCGCGTACCGGTCGGCAGGCCGAGCAGATCGAGCCCGCGTGTCGTGACGTTCTCACCCATTTCGCCATGTGCCATATCGAAGCCGGCGCCACGCAATTCATCGTGCAGCTCCGAGTGGATGAGGTGGACCTGACGCAGATTCGGCCGGGTCGGATCGCGCCGCATGGGATAGAGGTGCTGGACAGTCGTGCCGAGATGCGCGTCGCCCTCGACGCCCAAACCAGCCAGAAGCTTGATGGTGTCTTGCGCCGGCTTGCGCATCGAATGCGTCCCGCTGCAACTCACCGCGACCACGCTAGCCGTCACGATAGGCGCTCCTGCGTTGGCTCGAGCTGATTATAGACCGAGATAGGCTTCCTTGATACGCGATTGCGCCAGCAACTCTTCCGGCAGGCCGGTCGCGACGATGCGGCCTTCTTCCAGCACATAGGCGCGGTCGGCGATCTCCATCGCCTGGCCGACATTCTGCTCGACCAGCAGGATCGCGACGCCTTCCGATTGGATGAGCTCGATGGCGCGGAACATCTCGCCGACGATCGCCGGCGCGAGACCGAGCGACGGCTCGTCCAGCAAGAGCAAGCGCGGCGCCGCCATCAGCGCGCGGCCGATCGCCACCATCTGCTGCTGCCCGCCCGAAAGCGTGCCCGACAGCTGCTGCCGCTTCTCGCGCAGCACCGGAAAGAGACCGTAGACGCGGTCGAGGCTGCGGGCGCGATCCTTGCGTGCTTCGGGCCGGTAGCAGCCGATCTCGAGATTTTCCTCGACCGTCATGCCGGCAAAGAGCCGCCGGCCTTCCGGCACCAGAGCGACGCCGTGCCGGCACACCAGGTGCGGCGCGACTTTACCGAGATCGACATTGCCGAGCCGCAACGTGCCGCGCTCGGGCTTCAGCAAGCCGGCGATGGTGTTGATGAGGGTCGATTTGCCCGCGCCGTTCGGGCCGATCACCGAAACGATTTCGCGCTCTCCGACCGTCAGCGCAATGTCCCAGATTGCGGGCGCGCCGCCGTAACCCACCGTGAGGTCTTTGATCTCAAGTAGCATGGGCTTTGCCGAGATAGACGCTGACGACTTCGCTGTCGTTCATCACCGCTTTCGGATCGCCCAGGGCGATGAGCGCGCCGCCATTCAACACCGCGATGCGATCCGACAGCTGGTTCACCGCGCGCATCAGGTGCTCGACAAAGATGATCGTCGTGCCGCGATCGCGAATGTCGCGAACGAGGTCCAGCGCCTCGTCGACCTCGGTGTTGTTGAGGCCGGACAGCACTTCGTCGAGCAGCAATACGCGCGGCCGCGCCGCAAGCCCGCGTGCCAGCTCCAGAAATTTGCGCTCGTGCAGATTGAGCGCCGGCGGATAGTCGAAGGCTTTGCGCGCGAGGCCGGTATAGCCGAGCCAATGCGCCGCCATGCGCCGCGCCTCGTCCTCGCCATGGCCGTCGCCGAAGCTCGCGGCGAGCGCGACGTTGTCGAGCACGGTGAGGCGATTGAACGGCCGCGGTATCTGATAGGAGCGCGCGATGCCGAGCCGCGCGACGCGATGCGCCGGCAATTGCCCGATGGCGGTGCCGGCGAAATCAATGCTGCCGCGATCCAAGCGGAAATGGCCGGTGATCACGTTGATCAGCGTCGACTTGCCCGAGCCATTGGGGCCGACAAGGCCGAGAATCTCGCCTTGGCGCACATCGAGGGTCACGCCTTTGAGCGCCTGGACGCCGCCGAATGTCTTCACGACGTCGGTACATTGGAGGACAACGGCATGCTGCGCCGCCAAGGCCGCCTCGCCCGCACGCGGCGCCGGGATCAACGGCTCGGGCAGCGTCGGCACCGGCACGAGGCTGCGCGGCGCGGTCTTGCGCCAGAGTCGCCCGAGGGCAGGCATCACGCCATCGGGCAGCAGCAGCACGACGAGGATCAGGCCGAGCGCGACGCCGCCGCGCGCCAAGGCCGCCTCGGGTCCCGCCGGAAAGCCGTAGAGCGCGACGGTGACGATGATCGCGCCGAGCGCCGGACCGATCCAATGGCGCGAGCCGCCGAAGATGCTCATCACCACCGGGTACATGATGGTGGTGATCTCGAAGGTCTCGCCGACCGTGACGTAGCTGACATTGATCGAATAGACGCTGCCGACGGCGCCGGCGATACCCGAAGCCAGTGCGATCGCGCCGAGCTTGTAGCGAAAGGTCGGCACGCCTTTGACTTCGGCAACGTCCTCGTCGTCATGGATGGCGAAGAGCCCCAACCCCATGCGCGAGCGATAGACGCCATAGGCGATGATCAGCGTCATCAGGCACAGCACCAGGCCGAGCGCGTAGATCGTCGCCGTCTGCGAGCCGAAGAGCTCGGGCATCGAGACGCTGATGAGATAGACGCCGGAGCCGCCGTCGATCGGCGTGTTGGAGATGATCGCCGCGACGACAAAGGTGACCGAGATGGTGATCAGCGCGAAGAGCTCGCCGCGCAGCCGCTGCAGACGGAAGACGAGCCAGCCGATCCCGGTGCCGAGCGCCGCGGCGATCAAGCCCGCGGCGGGGATCGTCCAGAGGAACGGCCAGTCGAATTTCGTCGCCAGCGTTGCGGCGGTGTAGACGCCGGTGCCGAAGAAAGCGGCGTGGCCGAAGCTCCAATAACCGGCGAAACCGCTGAGGATCGTCCAGCTCGTCGCCATCGATATCCAGAAAAAGACGAGGTAGAGGAAAGCGATGTAGTACGCGGCGACGCTGGTCGCCGGAATGATGAGCATGATCGCGGCCAGGACGACCAGTCCGGCGACAACGCGGATGCGATCGCGAGTCAGATCCATCGCGGCTTGAACAGCAAGAGGGCGATCAACACGGAGAACGAGACGAGCGGCGCCCAGGACGGATTGATCACCGCCATGGTCAGCGCCTCGCACACGCCGATGAGCACGCCGCCCATCAGCGCGCCGATCGGATTGCCCAGGCGCCCGATGATCACCACCGCGAAAACGACACCGACCCAGGCCCAGATCTGCGACGGCGCCAAGGTCGCAATCAGCGCGATGAACACGCCGGCGACGCCGGCATAGGCCGAGCACAGCCCCGACAACAGGAAGGACAGCGCGCGATGATTGATGCCGTACGCCGTCGCGATCGGCGCGTCCTCGGCACAGGCGCGCAGCGCACGGCCGACATAGGTGTAGCGCAGCCAAGCCCAGGTCGCGCAGGCAAGCGCGCCGGCGACAAAGAAGGCGATGAGGCTGAGCTTCGGAACATAGAGCGAGCCGATGATCCAGGACTGCGTGCCCCAGGCGGTCTCATAGCGGCGAAAATCGGCCGTCCATAGGAATTGCAGCAGCGATTCGATGATCACCGCGAAGGCGAAGGTGATCAGCATCGATTGCATCTCGGTGACGCCGAAACGCATGAAAACCCAATGCAGCGCGATGCCGTAGATGAAGAACGCCGCGATGATCACCAGCCCGGCCCACCACGGCGCGATGTCGAACGCCGTCCCCATCCACCAGGTGAGATAGGCGCCGAGCAGCGCAATGGCGAAATGGCCGAGATTGACGAGACGCAGCAGGCCCCAGCTCAGCGACAGCCCGAGCGCGAGCAAGCCGTAGAGCCCGCCGGCGAGAATGCCGGTGATCAGCGATTGCTCGATGAGCGAGAAATGGAACACGGGCGTGCTTTCCTCGCTCCGGTTAATCCTAAGGCGCGATCAACTGCACGCCGGGGGTGCGCACATCGAGCGGCCAGATCGCGACCCACTTGCCGCCCTGTACTTGCTTCAGTTGCTGCATATCGGCCGCGCTGGTATGCGAGCGGCCGCTGAAATCGCGCTTGCCCTCGATCGTCTCGACCGCGTTCTTGTCGAGCCACTCGGCGATCGTCTTGTCGTCAAGGCTGTTGGTCGCCTTGATCGCAGCGATAAGAATCTGCCAGCCGGCATATTCATTGCCCGCCTGGCTGTCGACATGCGGATAGGGCAAGCCGGCCTTTTGCGCCCACGCGTCGAATTCCTTGGCGAAGGCACCGCCCTCCTCGGTCGAGGTGTAGGGCGCGACGTCCTCGAAGCCCGAATAGGACGTCGCGTGCTCGGCCAGCGGATCGGCCGCCATCGTCCCGGACGGGTAAAGATAGAAATGCCGTTGCGGCACATAGTCGATGCGCTTTTCGGCTTCGAGCAGCTGGTCGCCCTCGACGCCGAGACAGCTGACGAAGAGGAAATCGGGATTGGCGTCCTTCACCCGCGCGGCAACGCCGCTGAAATCGCGGTTGCCGACATCGTATTCGAGAAAGCCGATTTGTTCGATGCCGCGCGCCTTGGCGGCCTTCTCCATGCCGTGCGCCATATCCTCGGCCGAGGGGAACTTGCTCGACACGATGAGGACGTTCTTCGGCGGATGGCCGGTGCTGGCATAAGCGTCGAGCACCTTGACCGGCAAGGTCGCCGTCGAATCCGAACCGCCGATCGTCGCCGAGAAATGCCAGGGGTAGGTCGCGAGCGCCGGTTGACCGAGCGTGTTCTCGATGAACACTTTGTGGTAGCGCGCGGCTACGCTCATCGCCGCGAGGATGGCGGCGGTGCCGTAAGGCCCTTGGATCAGATCGACGTTGTCGGCGGTGATCAGCTTCTCATAAAGCGTGCGCGAGACATCGGGCTTCGATTGATCGTCGAGAACGACATATTCGACCGGCCGGCCGAGCAGCCCGCCGCTCTGATTGAGCCGATCGACGAAGATCTGGCTGGCGATCTGATGCGCGAGACCGGTCTGCGCGAAAGGTCCGGTGAGCGATAGCGTCTGGCCGATACGGATCGGCTTGCCGCTCGGCGTTTCGGCAAGCGCCGGCGCCATGGCGAGCGCCCCCACCGCAAGCGCAAGGGACACGATCAGATCGCAGCGCAGAAGCCGCCCGCCGAACGCCATTTTCTTCCTTCCTTGTTCTTATCCAACGGCCCGCGCAGACGAGACGGGTCAGGGTGCCAACAATTTCGTGCCGGGCGTCGCCATGTTCGTGGGGAAGACCGAGACCCATTTGCCGCTCTGCACTTGGCGGATCTCCTGCTGGTCGGTTTCACTGGTGTGGTTGAGGCCTTTGAAATTGCGCTTGCCCGCCAGCGTGTCGACGGTTGCCGTATCGAGAAATGCGGCCATCTTCGCATCCTCGATGCTCTTGGCGCCGTTGACGGCGGCGACGAGGATCTGCCAGCCGCAATATTCATTGCCGGCCTGGCTGTCGACATGTGGATAGGGCAGCTTCGCTTCCACCGCCTTGGCATCGTACGCTCTGGCAAATTCCGCCGCCTCGGGCGGCGTGGTGAAGGGCGCCACATCCTCGAAATTCGTGAGCGACGTCGCGTGCTCGGCCGCGGGAGGACCGGCCAATACCGGCGCGGGATAGAGATAGAAATGCCGCTTCGGCGTGTAGCCGACTTTCGATAGCGCTTCGAGTAGCTGATTGCCCTCGATGCCGAGGCAGCCGACGAACATGTAATCGGGATCGGCTTCCTTGATGCGCGCGGCGAGCGGCCCGTAATCGAGGTTGCCGGTCTCGTATTCCAGGAAGGCCACTTCTTTCAGACCGCGCTTCGCGGCGACGTCGCGCATGCCCTTCGCCATATCCTCGGCCGAAGGGAATTTGCTGGTCACGACCGCTGCGGTCTTCGGCGGATTGCCGGTCGAGGCGTAACAATCGAGAATCTTATTCGGCAGCGAGTCGCTCGGATCTGGCCCCGAGACGAGCGCCGAGAAATGCCATTTGTATTTGGCGAGCGCCGGTACGCCCATCGTATTCTGGATATAGACCTTGTTGTACCGCGCCGCGACGCCCATCGCCGCGAGAATCGAGGCCGTGCCATAAGGCGCGAGGATGAGATCGACCTTGTCAGCGGTGATCAGCTTTTCATAAAGCGTTCGCGATACGTCGGGCTTCGACTGATCGTCGTAGAGCACGTATTCGACCGGCCGGCCGAGTAGCCCGCCGTTCTTGTTGAGACGCTCGACATAGTATTCGCTGACGATCTTATGGATAAGCCCGGTCTGAGCGAAGGGGCCGGTTAGCGCCAGGGCCTGGCCGATCCTGATCGGCGTGCCCGAAGGGGCTTGCGCCATTACCGGCCGCGCGGCGACGAGGGCCGCCAAACCGCCGATCCCGGCAACGACCTCACGGCGTGAAACGATAAGCGACTTCTGGCGCATCGATTCCTCCCCGATTTGAGCCGGCGCCTTGTTTTTTTGCGCCGTCCGTCTCTAGGCGATCATCTTAGCCAGAAGTCAGCCCCGCAAAGCAAGCCCCTCGCGGCAAGCTGGATAGGCACGGGGCCGGTCCGGTGAGGCTCCCGCACCGCAAAAGCGGCACCGGACCCTCACCGGCGGCGGGATCACTTTTTCTTGGCGACGACCTTGGTGATGAGGCTGCCGATCGCCGGCGATTTCATCTCGACCGTGTCGCCCGGCTTCAGGAAGCGCTCCGGCGCCGAGGTTTTATCGGGCAGCAGCGCGCTCGAATCCGCCGCCGTTCCCGCGGCGGTGCCGCCACTGATGATATCGCCCGGGAAGAGCGAGAAATCCCGCGACAGATATTCGAGATACTCGCCGAAGCTGAACGCCATCGATTTGGTGCTGAAATGCTGGCGGCGCTCGCCATTGACCAGGGTCTCGATCATCGTGTCGTTCGGATCGGTCTCGCCCACAGCGATGCACGGGCCGAGCGAGGTCGAAGTATCGAAATTCTTCGGGAAGGCAAAATTGAGCGAGCCCCCTGATAGCTCACGCGGCGCCCGGACGCTCCAATCGGCGAGCATCGTCACGCCCCAGACATAATCCTTGAGCTGCGACGGCTTCAGATCGACGCCGCGCTTGCCGAGGACGACCGCGATCTCGCCCTCGTAATCGAGGCGATTGCAGCGCTCGGGATAGACCAGCTCGCCGCCGGGGCCAACGAATTCGCGATTGAGCTTCCAGAAGCCCCAGAACCCGCCTTTGCGGATTTCCTGCGTCGGGTCGCCCTCGAAGGGCTTGCCGCGCATCTTCTCGGCCATGGCGGCAGCGTGATCGCCGAAATTGCCGCCGGCGCAGGCCGTGCGCGCATTGTCGGGACGCGGCGCATGCAGCTTCATCATCGGATCCGAGACCGGCCGCACGATGCGCTCGCCATTAGGGCCAAGCTGATCCTGCGCCTGGCCGAAAAGATGATCGAGCGCCTTCTGCGTCGTGTCGATCGCACGCTGCCCGCCTTCGATGAGGCGCGCCAGGTTGGACGGCGCGATACCCTCGGCCATCTCGATCGCGTTCGCCTCGCCCTGCTTCTCGCGCAGGTATTTCGCGACGGCGTAGGAGAGATCGACGACGTTGTTCTGATGCAGCACGCCGGTGCGCTTCTGCGGGCCGAAGACGACGATTTTCATGAGGATGCCTCTTGTGGATGAACGGTGATGAACGGGTTTCAGTCGTTGAGGATGGGCAGATCGCTGACCCGGCGCGGGCCGGACAAGGATTGCAGATAGGCGAAGATATCCGCCGCCTGCTGATCCGACAGCAAATTTGTCGGGTAGGGCGGCATGTCGTTGGCGGGATTGCGCAGCTGGCCGACGAAGGCCGCGTAAGGCAGCTTCGTCTTGGCGAGGATCGGCGCCGGACCGTTCATGGCGCCCCCCTCGCCGACCCGGCCATGGCATTCATAGCAGCCGTCGGCGAGAAACACTTTTTGACCGGCCGACGCGTCGCCCTTGGGCGTATCCTGCGACACTGCCGGCGCGGCAGCGATCATCGCCGCGAACGCGGCAACAGCGAGAGACAAGGCAAGAGAACGAATCATCGCGTCGCTCCTCACCGCGGCTCGACGACGGTGTCGACCAAGGCCGGCTGGCCTTTCTTCACCACCGCGATCGCGCGTTTCAGCGCCGGCGCCAGATCCTTCGGATCGGTGATCGGCCCCTCGCCATAGACGCCCATGCCTTTCGCGACGGTCGCGTAATCGATATTGGGATCGGTGATCGTCGTGCCGATATGCGCGCTCTCGACGCCGCGCCCGTGGCGGTTGGCCATAGCCTGGAGATACATATACTCCTGATGCCAGGCGCGATTGTTGTGCATCACATAGAGGATCGGAATCTGGTGATGCGCCGCGGTCCACAGCGTGCCCGGGCAGAACATCAGATCGCCGTCGCCCTGGATCGCGACCGTTAAGCGGCCATGCTTCTTGTTGGCGAGCGCGGCGCCGAGCGATGCCGGGGCGTTGTAGCCGATGCCGGCGCCGCCCGAGCTGCCGTTCCAGCGGTGCTGCTTGTCGAAATTCCATAAGCGCCGCGGCCAGGAGACGTTGATGCCGTTGCCGACCAGCGACCAATCCTCGTCCTTGATCTGGTCGTAAAGTTCGGCGCAAAGCCGCGCGAGGGTGATCGGGCTGGCATCCCAACCAATCGTCGCGTCGGATTTCGCCTGCGCGACCATCGCGTTGTAGGCAGCTTCGAGCTTCTTGCCGCGCGCCTCGTAGGCGTTCTTGCGATCGGCATCGACCCGCCGCTTCACCTCTTCGATCAGCGCCGGCAGCGTCTCCTCGCCGTCGGCGGCGATGGCGAGATCGACATCCTCATAACGCTGGAATTCCTGGTAATTCGCCTTGGTGTAGAGGTCGCGCACGCCGAGGCTGATCAGCCGCGCATTCTGCTTGGTGATCGGCCGCGTCCGCCGCTCGATGCGATCGCTGAACGCGTGGACGGCGCCGTAGTAATCGTTGAGCTCGATGCCCAGCACGACGTCGGCTTGCGCGATCACCGCGCCGCGCCGGCCGGTGTGGCAGAGCGGATGCCGCGTCGGGAAGTTCGAGCGGCCGGCGAGATCGACGACCGGGCATTGGAGCGCCTCGGCGAGCTCGGTCAGCCGCGCCATGCCCGCCGGCGAACGCGCCATGCGATCGACGACGATGACCGGGCTTTCCGCCTTGACGAGATGATCCGCCGTCTCGGCGACGGCATTGGCATCGCCTTGCGGCATCGCGACCGGGGCGAGTTTCGGGATGCGCAGCGCATCGCGATTGGGGATCGGGTTTTCCTGCAACTCGCCGTCGAGCGACAACAGCACCGGGGCCATCGGCGGCGTAACGGCGACCTTGTAGGAACGCACCATCGATTCGGCGAAATGCTGCAACGACGCCGGCTGATCGTCCCATTTGACGAAATCGCGGACGATGGCGCCGGGATCGATCGCGGCATGCGCCCATTCGACGCCGGGACCGCGCTTATTCGCATCGACGATATTGCCGATCATGACGATCATCGGCGCGCGATCGCAAAATGCGTTGTAGAGCGCCATCGACGCATGCTGCAGCCCGACCGTGCCGTGGCAGAGCACCGGGAGAGGCGTGCCTTCCATCTTGGCATAGCCGTGCGCCATCGCCGCGGCGATCTCTTCGTGCACGGCGGTGATCATCTCGGGCTTGGTATTGCCGCCGTGATTGACCAGCGCTTCGTGCAAGCCGCGATAGCTCGAGGCCGGCGTCATGGTGACGTATTCGAAATTGAGCGTCTTCATGACATCGACCATGAAGTCGCCGCCGCTCGAGGATTGCTGGATCGGATCGTCACTCGGCGGCAAGGTCTCGGCGACGAGATTGGGCAGGCGCGCCGAAGCCGGCAGCAGCGGCGGCGCGGCCGTGGGCAGCGCGACGCTCGAAGCGACGGGCGTTACCGCCGCAGCGCCGGCGATGCCCGCGCCTTTCAGAAAATTGCGCCGCCCGATACCGGAATTACGCCCGCGCTTCGCCATGCGTCACTCCCCTTGCCGTTGGCGCGCCGAAAAACGGCGCGACCTCGCGTTCTTTCGCGAAGTGTCCCGCCCCTACCGGAGCAAGTCAAGGAACGGCGAAGTTAGGGAAAGACGCAATTAAGATGGTTGGCTTTAGAAAACAAGCCGGCCGCCGACGATGGCGAGAACGGCCGCGAGGGTGAAACGCAGCGCCGCATCCGGCACGCGCACCGCGGCATAGCTGCCGACGACAATGCCAGGGATGGAGCCGACCAGCAGCGAGCTGAGGATATGCGCGTCGATCGAGCCAATCATCCAATGCCCGACGCCCGCGGCGAGGGTCAGCGGTACAGCGTGCGCGATATCCGAGCCGACGATGCGGGCCGTGGGCAGCCGCGGATAAAGAAGGATCAGTGCTGTCACGCCGATCGCGCCGGCGCCAACGGATGAAATCGAGACGAGAACGCCAAGGATGCCGCCGACAACGATCGTCAGGATCTTCGTGCTGCGCGGGCTCAATTCGCCGACACGCCTGCTGTAATAGTCGACAAGCCGCGTGCGAAAGACGAGCGCGACCGCGGTTCCCAGCAGGGCAAGACTGAGAATCAAAGTGATGAAATGCTCGGCCGTGCCGCCGGTCAGATCGACACGCGAAAGAATGAACAGAGTCACTCCCGTCATCGGCACGCTGCCGGTCGCGAGACGCCCGACCACACGCCAATCGATGCTGCTGTTGAAACCGTGCACGACGGTGCCGCAGGTCTTGGTCGCGGCCGCATAAAGCAGGTCGGTGCCAACCGCGGTCGCGGGATGAATGCCGAAGAGGAGAATGAGCAGCGGCGTCATCAATGAGCCGCCGCCGACGCCGGTCATACCGACCAGCAGACCGACGCCAAAGCCGGACATCGCATAAAGCCAATCGATCGCGTGCAGGAGGCTCATCGCTTACGCCTCATCGCTTTCGAACACGCCGTGTTGCGACGAACATTCTGTACCCTCGCCATTCCGCTGACAAGATTGCGCTTACAAGCCCGGATCGAAAGCCGCCGCGTCGGCCGCGGCCGGCTCATCTTCCGGCCGCGCGATCATGCCTGCGGCAACCGTCGCATTCGTATCCGCATCGATGAGGATGAACGCGCCGGTCGCGCGATTGTCCGCATAGGCATCGAAAGCGAGCGGCTGCGCCAGCGCGATCTCGACCCGAGCAATATCGTTGCATTTAAGCGTCTCGGGCGCCGGTTCGGTGGCGAGCGTCGCGACGTCGAGGCGATGCAGAATGTCGCCAATCCGCGCGGCAACGCTGCGCGTGCCGCACTTGACGAGATAGCGCGCCGAGGGCGTGAAGGTCTCGTCCGCGAACCAGCAGATTGTCGCGGTGAATTTTTTGGCGACGCGCGGCGGCTGCAGCGGCGCGGCAAACAGCTCGCCGCGGCCGATATCGATATCGCCCTCGACCTCGATGGCGATCGACTTGCCGGCCTCGGCATGATCGAGCGGACCTTCGAAAGCCGAGACGGCGTGAACACGCGTCACGCGCCCGCTGGGCAGGACCGCGATCTCGTCGCCCGGACGCACGCGGCCGGATTCGACGCGGCCGAGATATTGCCGGAACTGCTCGCCGTCGGGCGCCGGCACACGGCGCACGAGCTGCACGGGAAAGCGGAACGGCGTGTGATGCGTGAAGATCGCCGGCGGCAGCGTCTCGAGCAGCGCCAAGAGCGGCTTACCTTCGTACCATGGCATGCGCGCGCTGCCGTTGACGACATTGTCGCCGAGCTTCGCCGAGATCGGCACGAGATAGTAGTGCTCGGCGCCGATGGCCTTGGTGAATTCCTCGACCGATTGCGCGATCGTGTCGTAGGCCGCCCGCGCGTAGCCGACCAGATCCATCTTGTTGACCGCGATGACGAGGTGGGCCACGCCGAGCAGATGGCTCAGATAAAGATGCCGCCGCGTCTGCGTGGTCATGCCGCGCTGCGCGTCGACGAGGATCACCGCCGCATCGGCGGTGCTGGCGCCGGTCACCATGTTGCGCGTGTATTGCTCATGGCCAGGCGTGTCGGCGATGATGAATTTGCGCTGGGGCGTCGCGAAATAGCTGTAGGCGACGTCGATGGTGATGCCCTGCTCGCGCTCAATGGTGAGCCCGTCCATCAGCAGCGAAAGATCGATATCGGTCTCGCCCTTACGCTTTGCCGCCCGCTCCAGCGCTTCGATGCGGTCGCTGGTTACGGAATTCGAATCATAAAGCATGCGGCCGATGAGCGAGCTCTTGCCGTCATCGACGCTGCCCGCGGTCGAGAAGCGCAGCACGCCGGTATCGGCGTCGGGAGCCTTGGTCGCGAGATCGCTCATCAGAAATATCCCACGCGCTTGCGCTCTTCCATCGACGCGTCGGAGGTCTGATCGTCGAGCCGGGTCGCGCCTCGCTCGCTCAGCGACGCGGTGAGCGTTTCGGCGACGATGTCGGCCACCGTCGCAGCGCTCGATTCAACCGGCAAGGTGCAGGAAATATCGCCGACGGTACGGAAACGCACAACTCGCGTCTCGACCGCGTCGTCATCGGTCAGCGGCACGAATTCCGAGACAGGCAAGAGGATGTTGCCGCGCACGGCGACCGGACGCTCGTGCGCGTAATAGAGACTCGGGAGCTCCATCTTCTCGCGCTCGATGTAGCGCCAGACATCGATCTCGGTCCAATTGCTCAAGGGGAAGACGCGCATATGCTCACCCTTGTCGAGCCGGCCGTTATAGAGGCTCCACAGCTCGGGCCGCTGATGACGCGGATCCCATTCGCCGAAGGAATTACGGAACGAGAAGATGCGCTCTTTCGCGCGCGCTTTTTCCTCGTCGCGACGCGCGCCGCCGATGCAAGCATCGAAGCCGAATTCCTTGATTGCATCGAGCAGGGTCACGGTCTGCATCGAATTGCGGCTTTGATTGGCGTGCTTCACGCGGATGCGGCCGCGATCGATCGAATCTTGCACCGTGCGCACGATCAGCCGCTCGCCGAGCTGCAGCGCGATACGATCGCGGAACTCGATCACCTCGGGAAAATTCTGCCCGGTGTCGACATGCATCAGCGGGAACGGGAATTTGCCCGGCCGGAATGCCTTTTCGGCGAGGCGCAACAGCACGGTCGAATCCTTGCCGCCCGAGAACAGCAGCACGGGATTCGCGAACTCGGCCGCCGTCTCGCGCAGGATATGGATCGCCTCGCTTTCGAGATGATCGAGCTGCGCGTTGGTAGAGGGCGCGGCGCTGTGATTGGCGGGCACGAGCGAGGGAAGCGACGAACTATCCATGAACTTTGTCTTTGGCGCTGTGCGGGTGGAGGCCGCACTCGTTGAATTCGGGGTTTTCCCACCACCAGCGGCCGGCGCGGATGTCGTCGCCGGGAGCGATGGCGCGGGTACAGGGCGCGCAGCCGATGCTGGGGTAGCCTTGGGCATGGAGCGCATTTACCGGGACATCATGGGCGCGGAGATAGTCCCAAACATCCTGCTCCGACCAGTCGACCAGTGGGTTGAACTTTTCGAGCTGGTGGTCTGCATCCCATTCCTTCGCCGCGATACCACTTCGCCCAGCCGACTGGCTGCGCCGCAGCCCGGTGACCCACGATTTCTTGCCGGCCAACGCCCGCTGCAGCGGCTTCACCTTGCGGAGGTGACAGCATTCCTGACGCAAAGCCACGCTGTCATAGAAGCCGTTCGGGCCGTTCGCTGCAATATAGCGTTCGATGTCGCCGCTTTCCGGCGCGAAGACGGCGATCGGTAGCTGATAGCGGGCCCGCGCCATCTGCAGCAAATCGTAGGTTTCCTGCGGCAATCGGCCGGTCTCGAGCGTAAAAATCCCGATCGCAAGCTGTTGTTTCGCGATGAGATCAAGCAGGACCATATCCTCGGCGCCCAGGCTCGAGGCGAGCACTGACGGCGCGTAAGCCTTTGCCGCTTCACGTAAAAGCGCGTTGGTTTGATCGAGAAGCGAGCTTGTCGACAAAATTCACACCATATATCTGTATATATTATAGTTCGTGTCGAGTGTCTGTGTAAATAGGACACTAAATACATAAATCTAGTGTTTTATTGTTCTGCTATGATCGAGATGGCAGAGGGAGCGCAAGCATGGCCACAAGCAAGTCCGTCACCATCGACCGTGTCGATCATATCGGCATCCGGGTCCGCGACTTCGATCGCGCGATGGATTTCTATCAGGTGCTCGGCTTCGAGCTGCGTCATCGCGTCGAGTTCGACGCGGTCGCGATCATCCGCAACCACCAGGGTGTCGAGATCAATCTGATCCTCAACGCGAAAGAGGACGAGCCCAACATCCTGATGGACGTGCCGGTGAAACATGCGGGCTACACCCATGTCGCGCTGCACGTCGCCTCGATAAAGCAGACCATCGACGTGCTGAAAGCCCACGACATCAAGATCACCCAAGGCCCCGTCTCGTTTGGCGAGGATGGCGGCGTCTCGGTCTTCGTCCGCGACCCCGACCGCAACGTGATCGAGCTACGCGGCGCGAAGGAAGATATTCCCGGGATTACTCAGTACGCGCCGTAGTGCCTGCATGCCCGAGCCGCTGATCGAGATCGCGGTCGAGCCGAAACGCGGCACTGATCGCAATAAGTTGCTCCACGCACTCGCGCAAATTGCCGGCGCGGATCCGTCGTTCCGGGTGGCAACCGATGCCAAAAGCGGGCAAATAATCGTTAGCGGTACGGACGAGGAGCATATCGAGACCGCGATTGATCGTCTGAAGAACATGTTCGGTCTCGACATCGCGACCGGCGCACCCCAGGTCGCCTATCGCGAAACGATCACGCAGCCTGCCGCTGTCGATTACACACACAAACTGATACACGGCGCGTCGGGCCAATTCGCCCGCGTGAAATTCCATTTCGAGCCTTTGCCGGCGGCCTCGGGCTCCGTCTTTGAGAGCAAGATCGTCGGCGGCTCCATCCCCGAGGCATGTATTCCCGGTGTCGAGAAAGGCGCCAGAGACTTGCTCAACAACGGTGTACTCGCCGGCTTTCCCGTAATCGGTCTAAAGATCACGCTTGTTGACGGTGCCTATCACGAGGTCGATTCTAGCGCGCTCGCATTCGAAATCGCGGCGCGGGCGGCGGTGAGGGAAGGCCTTACGAAAGCTTCGGCGAAACTCCTCGAACCGATCATGAAGGTCGAAGTGACGACGCCGTTAAATTATGCCCGCGATGTCCTCGGCGACCTCCGGAAGAGACGCAGCGCGATCGCACGACAAGACCAACGCAACGATACGCTCGTTATCGACGGTACGGCTCCGCTCGCCAATCTGTTCGGTTACACGAAAGACTTGGCGGCGCTAACGGCCGATCGCGGCACCATCACTATGACTTTCAGCCATTACGCCCCTGTGCCGCCGCCCTCGCCCGGCGATCACCCCTTTCCGCCCGCGGCGGGAATGCGCGCGTGAAGCCCTACCCCAACGGCCGTCAGAACGCGTGACGGCGCGACGCTCAGGTCATACTGTGCAGACGGATCGAGACAGCACCTGGGCCGCCGATGCACCGCCTCTTCGGATTTCTTGTCGCGCTCACTTGTCTAGCCGTGCCGCTCGTCGCATCGGCGCAAACCCCGAGCAGCACACCCAACAAAGCGCCGGCCAGCAATTACGACCCGCGCGCGACTTTCGCGCCGCTGGCGATGCCAGACCCGGTCAATCGCTATCGTTCGGCCAGCGGCGCGCCGGGTCCCGATTATTGGCAGAACCACGCCGACTATGTGATCGCGGCGAAGCTCGATCCGACGGCCAAGACGCTCACCGGCACGGTCATGATCACCTACACCAACAACAGCCCAGACACGCTCGACGCCCTGTGGCTCAATCTCGAGCAGAACACCTATCGCGCCGATGCGCGGTCGGTGAATTCGAGCGCCCGCGTGCATACACAATTCACCGACGGCGAGGTGCTCGACAAGGTCGAGATCGAAAGCGGCGGCGCGTTCGTCGCGGCGAAATATCTCGTCAACGACACGCGGCTGCGCGTGCAACTGCCAGGGGCGTTGGCGGCAAAAGGCGGGCACGTTCGCCTGCGCATCGCCTATCACTACACCGTGCCGGGCGCGTTCGGCGGGCGCACGCAGTTTCTCGATACGCCGAACGGCACGATCTACGAAATCGCGCAATGGTATCCGCGCATGGCGGTCTATGACGATGTCCGTGGCTGGGACCCGCTGCCTTATCTCGGCGCCGAGTTCTATCTCGAATACGGGAATTTCGATTACGCCGTGACCGTGCCGAACGATATGATCGTTGCGGGATCGGGCGCGTTGATGAATCCCGACGAGGTCCTGACGCCGGCGGAAAAATCGCGCTTTGCCGCGGCACGGGCGAGCGACAAGACCGTGACGATCCGCACCGCCGCCGACATTGCGGCGACGCCGCCTGCGCGCGGCACGAAAACCTGGCATTTCCACATGGACCGGACGCGCGATGTGGCCTTCGCCGCCTCGCGCGCTTATCTCTGGGACGCGGCGCGCGTCAATCTGCCGGGCGGCAAGACCGTGTTGGCGCAATCAGTCTATCCCGTCGAAAGCGCCGGCACCGACGCCTGGGGCCGCTCGACCGAATATCTCAAATTCGCGATCGAGGATTTCTCGCGCCGCTGGTTCCCCTATCCCTGGCCGAATGCGATCAACGTCGCCGGCGGCGTGAGCGGAATGGAATATCCCGCCGTGCTCTTCGACAGCATGCAGGACAAAGGCAAGACGCTGTTCTGGATCACGGCGCATGAGATCGGCCACAGCTATTTTCCGATGATCGTCGGGACCGACGAGCGGCGCTATCAGTGGATGGATGAAGGCCTCAACACCTTCATCGATATTTTCGAATCCGATGCGTTCGACAACGGGGTCTACGGCCCGAAGCGCGATCAGGAATTCGCACCGGGCGAAGGCGAACCCGCCGACCAGATCGCCGCGCTGATCGCGGACCCCAATGCGCCGCCGATTATGACGCGCAGCGATGCAATCCCGTTCACCTACAGCCACCCGGTCAGCTATTTCAAAACCTCGTTCGGCCTGTTGCTGCTGCGCAACGATATCCTTGGTCCAGAACGCTTCGATGCTGCGTTCCGCAAATTCATCCGCGATTGGGCGTACAAGCATCCGCAGCCGTCGGATTTCTTCCGCGCGATGGATAGCGCCGGCGGCGAAGACCTGTCCTATTTCTGGCGCGGCTGGTTCTTCAACAACTGGGCCTTCGACATGACCGTCGACGGCGTCACCTATACCGACAACGACGCGGCGAAAGGCGCGCAGGTCGCGATCAGCAATCGCGGCCAGCTCGTCCTGCCGGCGGTGATGCGCGTCACCTTCATGGATGGGACGACACGCGATATCGCCATCCCGGCCGAGACCTGGATCCAGGCGGGCACGCACACCATCGCCGTGGGCAACGGCCAGCCCATCGCCAAAGTCGTCATCGATCCCGAGCATCATCTGCCCGCGCGCGATCGCAGTCACACCACTTGGTCGGCTCCGTAATCGTTGGTACGCTTCGCCTGTAAAAGCGCGGCTCATTGTCGAGACCGCGCACCCGGGAGGAGTGATCACGCATGCCGAGCTTCAATAAACATCCGCCCTTCCGTGCCGACCAGGTCGGCAGCCTTGTCCGCCCCGCATCCGTCGTCGCCGCGCGCCAAGAATTCGACGCCGGCAAGGTTGACGCCGCGAAGTTGCGCGAAGCCGAAGATGCCAGCATTCGCGCCGCCGTCGCGAAACAGGAAGAGATCGGCCTGCCGGTGGTGACCGATGGCGAGTTCCGCCGCGGCACCTATTCCGACAGCTTCACCACCGGCGGTATCGACGGCATCCGGGTCGAGCTGACCGAAGAGCAAGGCTGGAAGAAATCCGACACGCATGGGCACCGCACGGCGCGGCGCATCCCGCGCGTGGTCAGCCGCATCCAATGGCGCGCCAACGCCAATGCGCAGGATTTCGCGATGCTGAAATCCGCCGCGAAAGCGACGGCGAAGATCACGCTGCCCGGCCCCGCCTATATCCATTATCGCGCCGGCCGCGAGAATATCGATCGCGGCGTCTATCCGAACCTCGATAATTTCTGGGCCGATCTCGTCGCCGCTTATAATCAGGAGCTGCGTGCGCTTTACGATGCCGGCTGCCGCTACGTGCAGATCGATGAAACCTCGTTGGTGAAACTGGGCGATCCACGGGCGCGGCAATTGCTGAAAGAGCGCGGCGACGATTGGCAGGACCTGCTGAAGACTTACGTCGATGTGATCAACCGTTCCGTCGCCGACGCGCCGGCCGACATGCATATCGCGATCCATGTCTGCCGCAGCCAGGACCCGAGCTGGCAAGCGGATGTCGGCTACGATCCGATCGCCGACGCGCTGTTCAATCGGCTCACCATCGGCACTTATCTCCTCGAATACGACAACCCGCGCAGCGGCAATTTCGAGCCTCTGCGCCTTTTGCCGAAAGGCAAAGGCGTGGTGCTGGGTCTCGTCGCCGCCCGCAATCCGCGGATCGAAACCACCGACGAGCTGAAACGCCGGATCGAAGAAGCGAGCAAATTCGCCTCGCTCGACCAGCTTGCGCTCTGCCCTCATTGCGGCTTTGCTACGAGCGTCACGCGCAGCAGCGATGAAGCAGAAAAGCTGCAATGGCAGAAGCTGCAGCTGGTCGTCGACACCGCACGCGCAGTTTGGGGAGGGATCTAAATGGGGGCTGGTCGCGTTCTATGCGCCGCGCTGATCGGGGTGATGGCGCTCTGGGCCGCGGCCGCGCGCGCCGACGCCATCGATGATTTCTATAAAGGCCGTACCGTCACCGTTTATATCGCCTCGGGCCCGGGCGGCGGTTACGACGCCTATGGCCGCATCCTTGCCCAATACATCGTCAAGCATCTCCCCGGCCATCCGCAAGACATTGCCGAGAACATGACCGGCGCCGGCGGGCGAACGGTCGCGAATTTCCTCTACAACAAGGCGCCGAAAGACGGGACCGCGATCGGCATCCTGCAGGCGCCGATCATTATGGACCGCCTGCTCTATGGCGAGAAGGCGCAGGGTGTGCTCTACGACCCGCTGAAATTCTCGTGGATCGGCAGCCTCGACCAGTTCACGCCGATCGCCGTGATCATGAACACGCTCGGCGTGAAGACACTCGACCAAGCCAAGGGTAAGGAGATCAAATTCGGCTCCAGCGGCGGCGACGTGTCGGAACGACTCTACGCCAACATTCTCAACACCATGCTCGGCACCAAATTCGTCGCCGTGCCCGGCTATAGCGGCTCGTCCGAGATCGCGCTTGCGATGGATCGCGGCGAGATACCGGCCTTCGTCGGCTGGTATTGGGCCGGCATGAAACGCACCAAGCCGGAATGGCTCGAGAAGAATCTCATCACCGTGCTGGTGCAATTCGGCATTGCGCCCAATCCCGAGATCAAAGCGCCGTTCATTCTCGATCTCTTGAAGAGCGCCGACGACAAGCAGGTCGTCCGCACGGCGATCGCGCAGCTGGCGATGGCGCGGCCCTTCACCGCGCCGCCAGGCGTGCCGGCGGACCGCGTCGCGGCGCTGCGTGCGGCGTTCGATGCGACGGTGAAAGACCCGGAATTCCTCGCCGATGCGAAGAAGCAGCAGCTCGACATCACGCCCTATAGCGGCGCGCAGATCGATGCGCTGATGAAAGATATCTATGCGACGCCGCCCGAGCTGGTCGCTCGCGTACGCCAAGCGATGGAAGCTCATTAACCCCCTAGGAGAAGCATACCATGCCGATCGCGAAGATTCGCGGCGTCAACATCAATTACGAGATCGTCGGCAAATCTGGCCCGTGGGTCGCGCTTGTTCCGGGCGGCCGCCGCGATCTTTCCGGCGTGAGGCTGCTGGCGCAGGACATCGCCGACAAAGGCTATCGCGTGATGCTGCATGACCGGCGCAATTGCGGTCTCTCGGATGTCGTGATCGATGGCGACGCTTCCGAATACGAGATCTGGGCCGACGATCTTTACGAATTACTGCGCCAGCACGATGCGCTGCCGGCCTTCATCGGCGGCTCGTCCTCCGGCTGCCGCACCTCGATCCTCTTCGCGCTGCGCCATCCCGAAGTCTGCCGCGGCCTGCTGCTGTGGCGTATCACCGGCGGGCGCTTCGCCTGCGAGCGGCTGGCGATCAACTACTACCAGCAATATATGGACGCGGCGCAAAAAGGCGGCATGGCGGCGGTCTGCGCCCTCGAGCATTTCAAGGAGCGCTGCGAGGCCAAGCCGTCCAACCGCGACTATCTGATGAGCCTCGATCCGAAGCGCTTCATCGATGTGATGGGGCGGTGGAAGAAATCCTTCGACGAGAGCGTCAACCTCCCGATCATCGGCGCCAGCGAAGCCCAGCTCCGTTCGCTCAAAGTGCCCACCGTCGTCATTCCCGGCAACGACCGCACGCACGGCACGGCGACCGGCAAACTCGCCGCGAGCCTCATCCCCCACGCCGAGCTGCGCCAGATCTGGGAGAAAGACGAGGACGCCGACCTGACGCCGGCGGAGGATTGGGACCCGAAGAACGACGAGATGACGGGCTATTTCGTCGCCATGATGAAGCGGGCGGCGTAATGCATCGCTCTCGTTCCGCGGCGATCGCGCTGCTATTGCTTCCCTTGTTTCTCGGTCGCGCTGAGGCCGAGGACAAGCTGCGCGTCGGCAAGGCGATCCAGAACTCGTTCAACTTCGGGATGGTCGATGTCGCGATCGGCAGCGGGACCTTCAAAGCCAACGGCCTCGACGTTTCGCCGGTGAATTTCAGCGGCGCGATACGCGTACAACAGGCGCTGACCTCGAACGACATCGATATCGGCGCCAGCACCGGCCAGGACATGGGTTTCGTGTTCAAGGGCCTGCCGGCGAAAGCCGTCGGCGAGATATCGCACAAGCCCTACGAGACTGAGATGCTGGTCAAGGCCGACAGCTCGATCAAGAGCGTCGCCGACCTCAAAGGCAAGAAAGTCGGCGTCTCCAACATGCGCGGCTATCCGTCATGGCTGGTGATTCAGCTCTCGCACCATCAGGGCTGGGGTGATGACGGAATGACCTTGATCGCCACCGGCTCGCAGCCGGCTTCGATGGCGGCGCTCAAGACCGGACAGGTCGATGCATGGCCCGGCGATCTCGGTGCCGCGATCGAGATGACGGAAAACCATGAAGGTCGCGGGTTGCTGAATTTCGGCGATGTGGTACCGCCCTTCGTCAACACGGCGCTCTTCGCCAGCGATACGCTGATCGCGCAGCATCCCGATCTGCTGCGCCGCTTCCTCAAAGCCTGGTACGAGAACATCGCCTGGGCCAATGCCCATAAGAAAGAGACCGTCGATATCCTGGTTCCGATCCTCAACCTCAAGCCGGAGACGGTCGGGCGGATCTACGACCGGCTGATGCCGACGGAATCGACCGATGGCCGTTTCAATCCGGAAGCGATGAAGACCATGCCGAGCGCGATCGTCCAACTGGGCATTCTCGACAGCGAGCCCAATCTCTCGACCGCTTATACCGAAGCCTACTTGCCCAAACCCTGAGCAACCGCATGTGAGCAAGCGATCACTAAGGCAGAGCCCCTATAGATCAAGCGCTTCAGGGGGGCTTTACCGTAAAATTGCCCTAGTTACAGGGCTTCCGCCCTCGCTTCTGCAACGAAAACGTGAGATAATTTGGATATGGACGCACGCCATGTCCGCCGCGAGATCGACCTCCAGCGCGAACGCGAAGAGGACGATCGGCGCTTTACCAACAGCCTAGCCGGCTTGGCTGTCTCGCTGCTCCTGATCTGCATCGGCCTCTACGTCACCGAAGAACTCGCGGCACAATCGACACTCGAAGATTGCGTCCTGCAAGGCCGCGCCGACTGCGTCCGCGTCGACCTGACGTCGCAGCGGTAATCGCTTCACTCCCAGAGAGAGGCGTCATTCCCGCGAAAGCGGCAATCCATTCCACAACCACGCGGTTTCTTCATGGAGCCCGGCGCGCGCTTCGCTTGGCCGGGGTGACGATCGATTTTTATTTGGACTCTTTGTGATCGTCACTTCCCGGCCGCGACATCCGCGAGCAGCTGGTGATACAGCGCAAGGATTTTGTCGATGCCGGGCCGGCTCTGCGACCATTCGTTGATGGCACCATTGAGCTTCTCCGCCCAGACGGCTTTGGTCGCCGGATCGAGCGTGACGACGGTCTGTTTCGGATCTTGCTTCGCGAGCTCGCGATTGTGATTGTTGTCGTCGTCCCAATTCTTGCCGAACGCGCGACTCACTGCTTCGCCGGAATTCTCGTCGATCGCTTTCTTCGCCCCGAGCGAGAGGCCGTCATAGACCGAGCGTTTCATGAACACCATGGCCGCGGCCGTGCCCATCGATTGATCGATGTGATAGTGCGCGACCTCGCCGATCTTGAACGAGAAATAGACGTTCCAGGACAGGATCGTGCCGTCGGCCGTACCGCGATTGATCGCCTCGTAGGCTTCGGGCGAGGACAGGGTGATCGGCTGCGCACCCATATATTTCGCGGTCAGCGCCGTCATCTGTGTCGGTGCAACGATCCTTTCGCCGGTCAAATCTTTCAGCGACTTCGGCGCCGCGCGCAGATGAACGAGCGACTGCGGCAAAGCGAGCACGAAAAGCGGCTTCGCTTGATCGTATTCGGCATTGAGCACGCCGCTTTGATAAAGCCGCCAGAGCGCCGCCGAGCCCTGCTCGGCATCGGGCGCCGTGTTCGGCAGTGCGGCGACTTCGGAATAGGGGAATTTGCCCTGGACGTAGTTGTAGAGCACGAAGCCGATCTGGACGACGTCGCCCATCACCCGGTCATACATGTTGGCGATGTTCGCGATCGACATGCCGCCGCGCAGGTCGATGGTCAGCGCGCCGTGCGAATCGTCCGTGACCTTCTTGGCCCACGGCACGAAGAAGCTGTCGTAAGAGAAGGTCCCCGGGTTCTGCCCGGGCACGAAACGCAACACAGCCGTATCGGCATTGGCGGTTTGCACCGCCGCCGCGAGCAGCCCCGCGGCGATCAACAAGCTCTTCATCATTCCCCCGTTCGTCTTCTTTGGTGGAGCGCCCCTTTTTTATAAAGGTTTGCGCCGCCGTTACGCCCAACCCAGCGTATGCGCCATGCCATCGTGGCCGGGATGGTAATCGGTATTGGTCTGATCCGGATTGCGATTGATCAACGGCCGGCCGAAGAGCGGGTGGCGCATGCTGCGCACCTCGTGCTCGATCTGGAACAGCACCTTCTTCGTATCGAGATCGATGATGTCGACGAAGCGGTACTCATGCTCCAGTGTGTCGACGCTGAGCAGCCCAAGCTCGCCGAGCTTCTTATAGGGCGTCGCGAAATCGCTGATATAGACCTGGATGTGATGCTGGTCGTATTCCGGCAGCGGCTGATCGGTTTCGAGGAAGATCAGATGCTGCTTCGGTCCGACTTGCACCCAAGCCTTGCGCCCCTCGCCGTCATCGCCGGTATGCGCCTGGGTGCCGAGCACCTCGCGATAGAAGCGTGCGATACCGTCGGCGGTGCCTTGCGGCACGTCGAACCGAACATAAGGCAGGCCGAGCCGGATCGGACCGAAGAGCTTCTCGTCCGGCTCGTGGACGCGGAAGCGATTGCCCCACGGACAGGTCGCCTCGACATAATCGTTCTTCTCGGCGTAGCTGAATTTGGTGCCGTGCAGCTCGCCCTTCACCCTGGCGAGGCGATCGAGCAGCGCCTTGCGATCCGGCACGACCAGCCCGGCCACGCCGCGCAGCACATCCGGCCCGCCGGTCGGCAGGTGGAACTGGCTCGTGCCCATGTTGATCCACATGTTGTTGGTGCTGACCATGATGAACGGGTCGCGGGTGAAGCCGAGGCCGGCGACATAGAACAGCGTCGAGAGCCGCTGATCGGTGATCCGGACATTGACGTGCTCGAGCTTTACGACATTGCCGAGATCCTCGGCGGCGCGATCGTAGCGGGGTTGCATTAGGCGGGCCTCCGGCGCGGGTTTTGCCTCAGTCTGAGGCGCGGCCCAGCGGCCGTCAATTCCGCCGCGACGGCCTTAGGCGCCGACGAAATCGAGCAGGGGCATCAACGCCATGTTGCCGGCGAAATGCAGGAAGTGATTGCGGAGATATTGCTCCATCGCGAAGTAGCGCAGTTCCGCCTGGCTCGGCTGGGCGCCGGTTCGTACGTTCACCGCCAGGATCAACCAGATCAACAACGCGTTGAAGCGGTCTTCGATCCAGTGCTGTTGCGGCTGCTTTTGAATCTCATGCGATAGATAGCGCATCTCGTAATAGGGATCGGTGCTCAGGCCCTCGTAAGCGTAATAGACATGCTCGAGCAGCGCGCGATGGTGCCGGGGCGACAGCACCAGGACCCCACCCTGCACGATGTGCTTTTGGCCACCGAGCAGGCCACCGTTTTTGTGATAAAGCTCGGCATTGCCCAGCTCCGGATTCATGCCGGCGCGGATGATGGCTTGGCGTTCGGCCGGTGACGGATAGCGGAGCTCGTCGGTCGCACCGATCTTGTCCTCGGGCACGCCCTCGACGATCGACGGCGCGGCCGGATTGATCAGGATATCCGAGTCCACCCAGACGACCCGATCGTAGGCTTTGGCCCAATCCTGGCTGAGAAGCAGGCATTTTTGCCACGACGGCGAACGCGCGGCCGCGCGCGGTGTCGTATCGAGCGCCTTGTCCAGAACGATCAGGTCGTAGCCATGGCGCTCGCAATAGGCGCGCCACCCTTTGCGGCAGATCCGCGTCCAGGTATCGAGATAGGCTTGGCCGACAACCAGCGTCGCAATCGCCTTTTTCACTGGTCCCCCAACGATCGAGAGTGCTTGGCGAGAATACGCGGCGAGGTTAGCAGCCGCTTTCCGCCCCGGATAGCGCGGGCCTGGGCGATATCGGGCGCGCGCTGGGCGCTTGGGCAGGAGCGCGCTATATAAAGCCGATGGAAGGCTTTCTCCCGATCCTCATCGTCCTCGCGATGCTCGCTACGCTGGGCGTTCTGCTGTTCGGCGTCCTCAACATGGCCAAAGGCGGCAATCCGCGGCGCTCGAACAAGCTGATGCAATTGCGCATCTGGATGCAGGGCTTGGCGTTGCTGCTGTTCGTCATCTTCATGCTCGCCTATCACCACCACTGAGCCCGCGATGGTTCAGCTCACGCGCATCTACACGAAGGGCGGCGACAAGGGCGAAACCTCGCTGGGAGACGGCAGCCGCGTCAAGAAGCACGATCTGCGCGTCGATGCTTACGGCACGGTCGATGAAGCAAACGCGATCATCGGCATCGCCCGGCTGCACGCAGAAGGCGCGGCACTGGAGATGCTGGCGCGCATCCAGAACGATCTCTTCGATCTCGGCGCCGATCTCTGCACGCCCGAGACCGGCCGCAAGAGCGAGGGCGCGCTGCGCATCGTCGCGACCCAGACCGAGCGGTTGGAGCGGGAAATCGATGCGATGAATGCCGATCTGAAGCCGCTCGACAGCTTCATCCTGCCGGGCGGCACGCCGCTCGCAGCGCAGCTTCACCTCGCCCGCACGATCACCCGGCGCGCCGAGCGGCTGGTCACCGCCCTGGCAGAAGCCGAGACGCTCAATCCCGAGGCGGTCAAATACCTCAACCGCCTATCGGACCATCTTTTCGTGCTGAGCCGGGTCGCCAACCAGCCCGGCGGCGACATTCTCTGGCGCCCCGGCGCCAATCGCTAGTTGCCCACCCAAAGGGTGCAGCCAATATTGCGCTGCGGTGTTACCTAACCGGCTGGAACAGGAAAGGCTTGCCTTCCCGTTGTGCGGGTGCAACATTCCGCTCGCCCATCGTCGTTTCTATTTGGGCCCATCCTTGTTCCAATAAAGTGACGTTCTGCCGATGAAAGTGCTCGTCGCCGTCAAACGGGTGATTGATTACAACGTCAAAATCCGAGTGAAAGCGGACAAGACCGGCGTCGAGACTGCCAACGTCAAGATGTCGATGAACCCCTTCGACGAGATCGCCGTCGAAGAGGCGATCCGCCTCAAGGAAGGCGGCAAAGTCACCGAAATCGTCGCCGTCTCCATCGGGCCGACGCAGAGCCAGGAGACGATCCGTACCGCCCTCGCGATGGGTGCCGATCGCGGCATCCATGTCCTGACCGATCAGACCGTCGAGCCGCTCGCCATCGCGAAGCTGCTCAAAACCGTCATCGCCAAGGAATCGCCGTCCCTCGTCATCCTCGGCAAACAGGCGATCGACGACGACTGCAACCAGACCGGTCAGATGCTGGCCGCGCTGCTCGACTGGCCGCAGGCAACCTTCGCCTCGAAGCTGCAGCTCGAAAGCGAGAGCGCTAAAGTCACGCGCGAAGTCGATGGCGGGCTCGAGACCATCGAGGTGAAGCTGCCGGCGGTGATGACTACCGATCTGCGTCTCAATGAGCCGCGCTACGCCTCGCTGCCCAACATCATGAAGGCGAAGAAGAAGCCGATCGAGCAAGTGACGCCCGAGGCGCTGAGCGTCGATATCGCGCCGCGCCTGACCGTTCTGCAGGTCAGCGAGCCGCAAAAGCGCCAGGGCGGCAAGAAGCTCGGCTCGGTCGAAGAGCTAGTCGACAAGCTCATGCATGAGGCGCAGGTCATCTGATGACTAATCTCGTTATCGCCGAACACGACAATAAGAGCCTCAAAGGCGTCACCGGCCATGTGGTGAGCGCGGCGACCGCCATCGGCGGCGATATCGACCTGCTGGTCATCGGCGCCAATTGCAAAGCGGTCGCCGAGGAAGCGGCGAAGCTGACCGGCGTCACCAAGGTGCTGCTCGCCAACGCGCCGGCGCTGGAGCATGGGACGGCGGAAGATCATGCCGCGCTCGTCCTCGGCCTCGCCAAGAATTACAGCCACGTGCTCGCCCCGGCGACGACCTTCGGCAAGAATTTCATGCCCCGCGTCGCGGCGCTGCTCGACGTGGCGCAGATCTCGGACATCATCGCCGTCGCGGCGCCCGACACGTTCGAGCGGCCGATCTACGCCGGCAACGCGATCGCCAAAGTGCAATCGAAAGACGCGACCAAGATCATCACCGTGCGCGGCACCGCGTTCGCGCAGGCCAAGCCCGGCGATAACACCGCGCCGATCGAGACCGTTACCGTGCCCGAAGCCAACAAGGTCGCGCATTTCGTCGGCGCCGAGATCGCGCAGCTGGCGCGGCCCGAGCTCACCGCGGCGCGCATCATCATCTCCGGCGGCCGCGGCATGCAGTCGGGCGATAATTTCAAGATTCTCGAAAGCGTGGCCGATAAGCTCGGCGCCGCGGTCGGCGCGTCGCGCGCCGCGGTCGATTCGGGCTTCGTGCCGAATGATTATCAGGTCGGCCAGACCGGCAAGATCGTCGCCCCCGACCTCTATATCGCGGTCGGCATCTCCGGCGCGATCCAGCATCTCGCCGGCATGAAGGATTCGAAGGTCATCGTCGCGATCAACAAGGACGAGGAAGCGCCGATCTTCCAGATCGCCGATTACGGTCTGGTCGGCGATCTTTTCCAGGTCGTTCCCGCGCTCGATGCCGAGCTCGCTAAAAAACTCACCAATCGCTGATTTTAAGCAAGATAGAGGCAACAAAAATGGCTACCCCGACGCTCAATTCGATCCGCACGGTCGGAGTCATCGGCGCCGGACAGATGGGTAGCGGCATCGCGCATGTTTGCGCCCTCGCCGGCTACGATGTCTCGATCGCGGACCTGAACGAGACCGTGCTGCAGAAGGCCATTACCTCGATCGATACAAATCTCGGCCGCCAGGTCGCGCGCGGCCGCGTCAGCGAGGAAGACAAGAACGCCACACTGAAGCGCATCAAGACCGGCACCGAATACAAGCTGTTCGGCGAATGCGATTTCGTCATCGAGGCGGCAACCGAGCGCGAAGAGATCAAGCGCGACATCTTCAAGAAGCTCGTGCCCTGCCTGAAGCCCGAGGCGATCGTCGCCACCAACACGTCCTCGATCTCGATCACGCGACTCGCGGCGACCACCGACCGGCCCGAGCACTTCATCGGCATGCATTTCATGAACCCGGTGCCGGTGATGACGCTGGTCGAGCTGATCCGCGGCATCGCCACCGACGAGCCGACCTTCGCGACGGTGCGCGAGATGTCGGTAAAGCTCGGCAAGACGCCCGTCGCGGCCGAGGACTTCCCCGCCTTCATCGTCAACCGCATCCTGTTGCCGATGATCAACGAGGCGGTTTACACGCTGCATGAGGGCGTCGGCTCGGTCGACGCGATCGATACCGCCATGCATCTGGGCGCCAATCACCCGATGGGACCGCTGGCGCTCGCCGATTTTATCGGCCTCGATACCTGTCTCTCGGTGATGCAGGTGCTCTACGAGGGCCTCGCCGACTCGAAGTATCGCCCTTGCCCGCTCTTGGTGAAATACGTCGAAGCCGGCTGGCTCGGCCGCAAGACCGGACGCGGCTTCTACGATTACAGGGGTGAAAAGCCGGTACCGACTCGCTAGGGCTGGTATATCCATCGCATTGCCATGGATTTGTCACGCTCAGCGTGCTACTTACGGAGGTGCTAGGGGAAGGCAGGCGATGAGGTGTTGGGTTGTCGCTAGCGCTCGATAACTGCCCGGCGCTCGTGTTGAACGCCGATTTCAGGCCGCTGAGCTATTTCCCCTTGTCTGTCTGGCCGTGGCAGGAAGTCGTCAAGGCTGTTTGCCTTGATCGCGTCCACATCGTCTCTCATTACGATCAAGTCGTCCGCAGCCCTACGTTCGAGATGCGGCTGCCGAGCGTCGTCTCGCTCAAATCCTACATCGCGATGGCGCGCCGGCCGGCCTTCACCCGATTCAACGTCTTTCTGCGCGATCGCTTCGCCTGCCAGTATTGCGGCGACAATTTCCCGACCCACGACCTGACCTTCGACCACGTCGTGCCGCGCTCGCGCGGCGGCTGGACGACCTGGGAGAACGTCGTCACCGCCTGTTCGAGCTGCAATCTCATGAAGGGCAGCCGCTTGCCGGCGGAAGTCGGAATGCACCCGCTCCATATGCCGGTGCAGCCAAGCACGCAGATGTTGCGCGATAACGGGCGCTCTTTCCCGCCGAACTACCTGCACCAGAGCTGGCGCGACTTCCTCTACTGGGACAGCGAACTCGAGGCGCGCTAAGGCACTTCGCCAGCACAGCCCTTACTGCGGAATTTGGCCGGTCTGTTCGGCGCGGTTCGTCGCGTCGATCTTTTCCTCGTTGCGCCACGGGATCAGCGTCGGCGTCGGATTGCGCTCGGTGAAGGCCGGCGAGGTCACGGTTGGGCCGACGACATGGGTCGCCGTGATGTCCTGATCGATCGCGCGCCCTTGGGTATAACTCGGCGCTGGCACGTTGCCGGCGCATGCCGCCAGCCCAATCAGCGAAATCCCGGCGAGAGACAAAAAAGCGGCGGCTCGTTTCATGGAACCCTCCTGCTGCGCTTTGCACTATGATAATGCCGACGGATACGAGTGCCCCCACGAGTCTGTGAAGACATGAGCCTGTTACGACACGTCGAGCTCTGTAACGATTACCGCGCGGATCGCTTTCTGCCGTTCCGCCATGGCGCGGAGAGGCTAGGGCTGATCCGCAAAGACAACGCGGCAACCCTGAAGCGGTTCCCCAAGCTCTTCCGCGTCGAGGACGACTATGTGCGCTTCCTCGCCGAAGGCAGCTTCGACGAGCTCAGCCGCATCATCGACGACGTGACCGAGCAGCTGGTCAGCGAGCACGTCGTCGCCAAATGGCGCTACGAATGTTTCGTGGTCGCGCCGCGCTGGGGCGCGCCCCCACATTTCAAGCTCGATCGCGGCGCGGTGCCGTTCTTCGGCGTCAAAGCCTACGGCGTCCACCTCAACGGCTTCGTGCGCGACGGCGACGCGCTGAAATTATGGGTCGGCCGCCGCTCGCCCAAGAAAGCCGTCGCGCCGGGCAAGCTCGACAACCTCGTCGCCGGCGGCATCGGCTATCCGCATGGGCTGTTCGAGACGCTGATCAAAGAATGCGGCGAGGAAGCCAGCATTCCCGAGGTGCTCGCCGAACGGTCGCAGCCGGTCGGCGCCATCTCCTATCGCATGGAAGTGAAGCGCGGTCTGCGGGACGACGTGCTCTTCTGCTACGACCTCGACTGCCCTCAGGATTTCACGCCACAGGTCGGCGATGACGAACTCGTGGGCTTCGAATTACGCGACGCGCGCGAGGTGATCGCCGTCGCCGCCAAAGGCGATGATTTCAAGTTCAACGTCAATCTGGTGCTGATCGATTTCGGCCTGCGCCACGGCCTGATCCCGCCCGACGACCTCGACTACCTCGCCCTAACCACGGGAATTCACCGCCCGTTCGATTGAGCGCCTTCCGTGCTATGCTCCTGCAAAACCAGCGTTTGCGGGAGGAAAGGCGCCATGGATTTTGGCTATTTTTCGTTGACCGATAATCACTATATCGACAACAGCCGCAGCGCCAATCAATGCATTCGCGACGTCGTCGACGAAGCGATCTATGCCGAAAAGCTCGGCCTCCATTCGGCCTGGATCGGCGAGCATCACTTCAACTCGCTCGGCGTGCTGTCTTGCCCCGACCTCGCGCTCAGCTATATCGCGGCGCATACCAAGAAGCTGCGTCTCGCTCCGGCGGTAACGGTCCTGCCGATCCATCACCCGATCCGCGTCGCCGAGCAATGGGCGACGCTCGACCTCTTGAGCGACGGCCGCGTCGATTTCGCCACCGGCCGCGGCTACGACCGCAACGAATACACGCCCTTCCATGCGCCCTTCGACGACAACGTCACCGCGTTCAGCGAAGGCCTCGAGGTGGTGCAACGGCTCTGGTCCGCATCCGAGCCGATCTCGCATTACGGCAAGCACTACTCCTTCGACAAGGTGATGATCACGCCGCAGCCGGTGCAACGGCCGATCCCGATGCATGTCGCGGCGTTCTCGCGCCCGACGGTCGAGCTCGCCGCGCGGACCGGCTGTGGTTTGGTCGTTGCGGCCTTCGCGGCGGCAATGACGCTCGGCGGCCTGCAACAAGTCGCCGACATGTATCGCGAAGCCTGCGCCAAATACGGTACCAAGCCCGGCCGCCTGATCTCGAGCTATTTCCTTCATTTCGCCGACACGCCGGAGCAGAAGGAAGCCGCGCTGCACCGCCAGATCCGCTATTGGCGCGAATGCGGCGGTACCGTCCATGTCGGCACCCGCGAGAGCGCGCCTGAAAGTTATGCGTATTATTTCGATTTCAAGCAGAAGATGCTGCAATCGAAGCCCGAAGAGATCACCGAGCGTGCGGTGCTGCTCGGCGGCGCACCGCAGATCACGGCGACGCTAAAGACCCTCGAAGCCATCGGCTTCGACGAGGTGATCCTTTATTTCGGCGTCGGCCTCAAGCCGCACGCGCAAGTGAAGGATGAAATGGCGCGCTTCATGGAAGAAGTCGCGCCGAATTTCCGCTGACGCGCTGTCTTCTGTTCGTCACCCCTACGACTCATCCCCATCGTCACCCCCGCGAAAGCGGAGTGGATGCGGCACGGCGGTTGCCGTGGATGCGCGGGAATGACGGTGGTGGGCGCGTCGCGACGTTATCGATCCAACCTCAGCACGTAAATTCCGTGGTTCTTGTCGGTCACATAGATGAAGCCGCGGCTGTCGACCAGCACGTCCTCGCTCTGCGCGACGAGTTTTGTCTTCGGCAGCACACCGATCTGCTTCAGCGGATCGGGCGGGACGAAATAGGCGACCTCTTTGATCAGCTTGTCGTCGGAGATATCGAAAACCCGCAAGCCCGCGTTGAAATAGGTCAGGAAGCAGAGATTCTCGTCGTGCAGTAGCACGTCCTGATATTGGTGCTGGTGCTGGTTGTGCGGGCCGAAGCGGCCGCCTTTCTCGCAGAAATTCTTGTAAGGCGCATCTTCGGGCGGGCGCGGCAGCGGGAAGAGCGAGCAGAGCCGCGGCTTTGCCGGGTCTTTGATATCGACGAGCCCGGCATAGCCCAGCGGCTCGTTGCAATTCTCGGCGATGGCTTCGGAATTGCACACGACGAGCTCGCGCCCCGTCAGCGGCTGCGCCGTGTGCACGGCGATGAAGCTCTGGAACGGCGGCGAGAAAGGCAGATCGCCGACCAGGGTCGGCTTCTTGATGTCGCTGATATCGAGGATGACGAAACCGCCGCCGCCATAGGGCAGATAGGCGCGATCGCCGCGGCGATAGGCGCCGCCATGCAGCATGGTCGATTGCGGCGCGCCGGTCTCGCCGCCCGCTTTCCATTGGCCCTTGCGCCACCAGCGCGAGACCTCGACCGGATTCTTCGGCTCGGCGATATCGACGATCTGCAGGATCTGGCCTTCATAGCCGTCGAGCAGCGCCGTCGCGAAGACATAGCGCCCGCCATCGAAATAATTGCGATGCGTACCGCCGCCGCCGGTCTTCCATTGGCCGAGATGCTCGGGATTTTCCGGATCGGCGAGGTCCCAGATGTGGAAGCCCTCATCGTAGGGCGCGCCGGGCGTGTCGCCCCAGCCGGGCGAGATGCGCTCGGCCGAGGTGATCATGCGGCCCTCGGCGATCTGCACTTGCAAGGTCCAGGTATTCGGATGACCGTCGATCCAGCGGATATGCTTGGGGTTGGTCGGGTCGGTGACATCGAGTATGTGGAAGCCCGAATCCCAAAGCCCCGGCGAATAGAGATACCAGCGATCGCCTTTCTTCTGGATCGCCATCTTGAAGCCGGGCTTGCCGTTGAGATCGTGATACCCGACCGCCTTCAAACCCTTCGCATAAGCCTTGCCCGGCGGAAATTCCATTTGCTTCCTCCAACCCGAACGTCGATTTTTAATCTACCTCGTCCCGGCGAAAGCCGGGACCCATTCTGTCGCATCGCGTTGTTGAAGAATGGATACCGGCTTTCGCCGGTAAGGCAAGTTGTTCTGTTGGTGCTTAGGCTTCGATCATCGCACGCACATCGTCCGGCGTCTTACCGCTCTCGCGCAGCGATCTCAACGTCAGCGCCTTGTCGCGTTTCGCGAAGCGCTTGCCGCTCGCATCGATCAAAAGTTTGTGGTGCCGATAGCGCGGTGTGGGCAGATCGAGCAGTGCCTGCAGCAGGCGGTGGATATGCGTCGCGCTGAATAGATCGGCGCCGCGCGTGACCAAGGTCACGCCCTGCAGCGCGTCGTCCTGCGTGACTGCGAGATGATAGCTCGTCGGCGTATCCTTGCGCGCCAGTACGACATCGCCGAGCAGCGCCGGATCGGCCGCGATCATGCCGCGCTCGTCCTCTTCCCATTCGAGCGGCCCGGTCCGCGCAAGCGCGCGGCCAACATCGAGCCGCAAGGCAAAGCTCTCGCCCGCCGCGATCCGGCGCAACCGCTCCTCGACCGGGAGAGTGCGGCAAGTGCCGGGATAGATCGGCCCCTCCTCGCCCTGCGGCGCGCCGCCGGCCCGCGCGATCTCCGCCGCAATCGCCGCGCGCGTGCAGAAACACGGATAGATCACGCCCATCACATCGAGCCTGTCGAGCACCGCTTCGTAATCGGCAAAATGCTCGGACTGTTTTCGCATGTCGCCGTCCCAATCGAGACCGAGCCAGGCGAGGTCTTCGATAATCGCGTCGGTGAATTCCGGCTTGCAGCGTGTGCGATCGATGTCCTCGATGCGCAGCAGGAACTTTCCGCCCGCGCCGCGCGCTGCGCGCCAGGCATCGAGCGCCGAATAGGCGTGGCCGAGATGCAGATACCCCGTCGGGCTCGGCGCGAAACGCGTGACGATCATGGTTATATCGAATTCATCGCCATCATCTCATCGTCATTCTCGCGAAAGCGAGAATCCATGTAACAACACGCAGCTGCCATGGACCCTCGCTTTCGCGGGGGTGACGAAATGGAATAGAGATCCCGCGTCACACACCCGCTTCGCGATGGATATACGCGATCGCCGCCGCGACCGCAGCTTTCGCGACGTCGCCTTCAGGCTGACTGCGCGGCGCGTCGTATTTGATGCCATGGAAGAGATGCGTCTCGAGCTGGCCGCCTTTGGCGCGATAGGCGTTGATGAAACCTTCCATCAGATGGCGCGGATGGAGCTCGTCGGCCGGGTTCTGGATGTAGAGGATGTGCGGGAATTCGACCGCGTCGCCGCGTTCAAGCGCGAGAAGACAACTGCCCTCGCCCATCGCGTCTTCGGTCAGCCAATAGCGTTCCTGCTGCGCGACGGCGCCGCCGCGATTTTGATAAACCTGCTCGCCCGCCGGCTTCGCCTTGCGATCGCGATAACGGCCTAGCGGACAGATCACCGGCCAGAAGCTGACGACATAGGGCACGCGCGCATCGAATCGCTCGCCGCCGGACAGCTTTACCGCCGCGTAGCGCGGATCGATGGGCTTCAGGCCATTGAGGACAACGAGATGCCCGCCGCTCGACGTGCCCATGCTGCCGACCAGCTCGGGCCGTGTGTTGAAGCGCGCCGCATTCGCCTTCAGCCAGCGGACGCCGTAATTCACATCGGCGACCGAGCCGGGATATGTGGCGACCGGCGGGTTGCGGAAATCGACCGCCGCGACGACGACGCCGCCTTTCGCGACCGCGCTGTTGATCGGATCGTTGTTGGCGCGGTTGCCTTCGCACCACGCGCCGCCATGCGCCTCGATCACCGCCGGGAAAGGCCCGGGCCCGCGCGGTTTGTGGATACGTGCCATATAGGCCGTGCCGTCATGGTTGAGGAATTCGACTTCCTCAATATCGACGTCGTAACGCTGGCTCATTTCGCACCAACCGGTTCAGCAGGTTCAGGAACGAAGCCGGCCACGCGCACCGCGGCGATGGCGATGGCTTCGTCGTCATCGGCCTCGTCGCCAGAGGAGCCGACCGCGCCGATAATCTCGCCTTGGCTGTTCTTGATGAGCACCCCGCCCGGCGTCGGCACCAAACGGCCCTGGGTTGCGACGCTGAGCGATTGAATGAACAGCGGCGCATTCTCGCCGATGTGCCCGATGGCACGGCTCGGCCGGTTCATCACCAGCGAGCCGAACGCTTTGCCCATCACGACATCGAAGCGGCGGATGCCGGTACCGTCCTCGCGCTTGAAGGCAATGAGATCGCCGCCGGCATCGAGCACGGCCAGTGTCATCGGCCGCAGTTTCTTCTCCCGCGCGACTTTCAGAGCGTAATCGATGATCTTTTCCGCGCTCGCCAGATCGACGCCGCGCACCGCGGCGCGAGACACATTTGCCATGGATCGCCTCGAAAGCCTCTTCCTTGGCGCCAGCGTGGCATAGCCGCACGGCCCTGCCAAGCCGGGGCTCTTAACAAATCCAACCGCATGCACTATCCCTCGCTCATGACCATCCTCGACGGACCCCGCCTCCTCCCGAAACACGGCAAGCCGGAACAGCTGGTGATGCTGCTGCACGGCTTCGGCGCCGATGGCAACGATCTCATCGGCCTCGCGCCGGAATGGCAGCCGCTGTTGCCGCAGGCGGAGTTCCTCTCGCCGCACGCGCCGTTCCCCTGCGAAGGCGCGCCGTTCGGGCGGCAATGGTTCGGCTTCGCCGGCCGCAGCCGCGAGGAAGTTCTCGACGGCGTGAAGAAGGCCGCGACCATCCTCGATCAATACATCACCGAGGTCCTGACCGAGCGCGGCATGGATGAGAGCAAGCTGGCGCTGGTCGGCTTCTCGCAAGGTGCGATGATGTCGATGTATGTCAGCCTGCGCCGCGCCAAGCCGGTCGCTGGCGTCGTCGCCTATTCCGGCCGGCTCTTTGCCGCGGAAGCGCTCGCCACCGAGATGAGATCGAAGCCGAAGATGCTGCTCGTCCACGGCGATATCGACCAGGTCGTCGAGCCCGAAGCGCATCCGCAAGCGCTTACCGCACTGCAAGCCGCCGGCGTCGCCGCCGAAAGCATGCTTCGCCGCGGCCTCGGCCACGGCATCGACGCCGAAGGCCTCACCCGCGGCGGCGAATTTTTGAAGGCCGCGTTCGGGGTTTAGCTTTTTATTCGTCATTCTCGCGAAAGCGGGAATCCAGAATTCAGATCGCAGTATTGCTATGGACCCCGGATCGGCGCCGCTTCGCGGCTGGTCCGGGGTGACGCCATGCTTTTTGTTTATTTAACTTCAATGTAGGGCGTCAGCTTCGCAACCATCTCGCTGCTGTCCCAGTCCGCGCCGCCTTCTTCCTTGCCGACGATCGTGCCGTCGCGGGCGATGAGATAGCTGGTCGGCAGGCCTTGCGCGCCGAGTTCGCTGGTCGCGGCGGATTTGGGATCGAGGAAGATCGCGAGATGCTGGATGCCGTTCTTTTTGAGGAACGGCGTGACCACCGTGTCGCCCTGCCGGTCTTCGGAGATTGCTAGCACCGTCAGCTTGTCGCCGAGCTTGGCCTGCAGCCGGTCGAGCGACGGCATCTCCTCGACGCATGGCCCGCACCACGTCGCCCAGAGATTGACCAGCACGAGCTTGCCCTTGAACTCGGAAAGCTGCTTTTGCGCGCCCTCGCGCGTCGTGAAAGCGACCGTAGGTGCTGGAAGCGGCGCTTGCAGCGCGGTAAACTGGCCGAGGGTTTGACCCGCGGCTAAATTCGCGGGTGCTTGCGGCACTTTCTCGAGGCGGGCGGGACGCAAGGACAGCATCAAAAGCGCCGCACCGCATAGGATAAGCAGCACCGTGAGCGCGCGTATCGTGATTTTCATTCCGATTTTCATCTCGGCCGGCATTGCGCCATGAGCGCAGCACGGACCAAAGCGCCCGTCAATGCGGCACGGACCCGTCAGAATGCTAATTTAGCGTGGGGCGGACGTTTCGCCGCAGGGCCGAGCGACATCATGCAGGCGATCAACGCCTCGCTCGAAGTCGACAAGCGGCTTTATGCCCAAGACATCGCCGGCTCGCTCGCCCATAGCGCGATGTTGGCCAAGCGCCGCATCATCTCGCGCGCCGACGCCACCGCGATCGCCAAGGGCCTCGAGCGCATCCAGCGCGAGATCGAGAATGGGAAATTCCCCTTCCGCATCGAACACGAGGACATCCACCTCAATATCGAGGCGCGGCTCGCCGAGATCATCGGCGCGCCGGCCGGCCGGCTGCACACCGCGCGCTCGCGCAACGACCAGGTCGCGACCGATTTCCGCCTGTGGACGCGCGATGCGATCGACCGGCTCGACCGCCAGATCATGGCGCTGCAAGCGGCGTTGATCGCGCAGGCGGAAAAGCATGTGGACACTATCGTGCCCGGCTTCACCCACATGCAGGTCGGGCAGCCGGTCACCTTCGGCCATCACCTGCTCGCCTATGTCGAGATGCTGGGCCGCGATCGCGGGCGTTTTTCGGATTGCCGCAAGCGCCTGAACGAATCGCCGCTCGGCGCCGGCGCGCTCGCCGGCACGTCGTTCCCGATCGATCGTGCGATGACGGCGAAGGCGCTGGGTTTCGACCGGCCATCGGCGAATTCGCTCGACGCTGTGTCGGATCGCGATTTCGCGCTCGAATTCCTCGCCACGGTGGCGATCGCCTCGACGCATCTCTCACGCCTTGCCGAAGAGATCATCATCTGGCTGACCGAGCCGTTCCGCTTCATCAAGCTGAGCGATGCCTTCACCACCGGCAGCTCGATGATGCCGCAGAAGCGCAATCCCGACGCGGCAGAGTTGGTGCGCGCGAAGGCCGGCCGGTTGATCGGCACGCTGACGGGTTTGCTCGGCGTGATGAAGGGCTTGCCCCTCGCCTATGCCAAGGACATGCAGGAAGACAAAGCGCCGGTTTTCGACGCGGCTGACAGCCTCGCCCTATGTCTCGCCGCCTCGGCCGGCATGGTGCGCGACATGAAGGTGGACAAGGCGGCGATGCGCCGCGTCGCGCAAAGCGGCTTCTCGACCGCGACCGATCTCGCCGACTGGCTGGTGCGCAATTTGAAGATCCCGTTCCGTCAGGCGCATCACATCACCGGCGCCCTTGTCGCGCGCGCCGAAGCGCTGCAATGCGATCTCGCCGAATTGCCGATCGCCGATATGCGCCGCGTGGAAAAGCGCATCACGCCGGCGATCTTCGACGTGCTAACGGTCGAGCGCTCGGTCGCCAGCCGCACGAGCTTCGGCGGCACCGCGCCGAGCAACGTCGCACGTGCCGCAGCCGCCGCGCGGCGGCGTTTCCTGAAAGAGACCACATGAAATACTTACTCGCGTCACTCCCGCGAAAGCGGGAGTCCAGCGTCCGAAGGATGGATTCCCGCTTGCGCGGGAATGACGGATTTAAAAAATGCGTGACGCTTACCGCCCTCGTGTTTATCGCCGTCGCCCTCGCCGGCTGCGGCAAGAAGGGCCCGCCTTCGCCGCCGCCCGGCGTTCCCAGCACCTATCCGCAGAACTATCCGCAGCAGTGACCGCTAAAAAAACGCAGCCCTGGGCGCCCGAGATCGCGTATCGCGGCGGCGCGCTCTCGATCGAGCAAATTCCGCTCGCCCTCATCGCCGATGAGGTCGGCACGCCCTGCTATGTCTATTCGGCGGCGCAGATCGCGCGACGCTATCGCGACTTCGCCGGCGGCTTCGGCGACATGCAACCCTCGATCTGCTATTCGGTCAAAGCCAATCCGAACCTCGCCGTGATCGCGCTGCTCGGCAAGCTCGGCGCCGGCGCCGATGTCGTCTCGGAAGGCGAGTTCCGCCGCGCTCTCGCCACCGGCATTCCGGGCAGCCGCATCATCTTCTCGGGCGTCGGCAAAACCGAGAGCGAGTTGGAATTCGCGCTCGCCAACGACGTGCATCAGATCAACGTCGAATCCTATCCCGAGCTCGAAGCGCTGAGCGCCATCGCGCAGCGCATGGGCCGCATCGCGCCGATCGCGATCCGCATCAACCCCGACGTCGATGCGCGCACCCACGCGAAGATCACCACGGGCAAGAAAGAGAATAAATTCGGCATCGACCTCGCTCATGCGCGCAAGGCTTATAAGCATGCGCGGGCCCTACCCGGCCTCTTGCCGGTCGGAATCGCCGTGCATATCGGCTCGCAGTTGACGAGCCTCAGGCCGTTCGAGACTGCGTTCCGCCGCATCGCCGAGCTTTATCGCCAGTTGCGCGCCGACGGCGTCCCGCTCGAGCGCCTGGATCTCGGCGGCGGCCTGGGCATTCGCTATCGCGACGAAGAGCCGCCGGCGATCGGCGATTACGGCGCCATGGTCACGCGGATATTCGGCAACAGCGGCGCCACGCTCAGCTTCGAGCCCGGCCGCGCCATCGTGGGCAATGCGGGCGTGCTGTTGTCCAAGGTCGTTTATGTGAAGCAGGGCGTCAGTCACCGCTTCGTCATCCTCGACGCGGCGATGAACGATCTTATTCGGCCCGCATTATATGAAGCGTGGCACGATATCCTGCCGCTCAAGGCGCCCGCGTCGCGACGCGGGATGAAAGAGGCCGATGTGGTCGGCCCGGTCTGCGAGACCGGCGACACGTTCGCTGCCAAGCGCAAGCTGCCGCCCCTTACCGCCGGCGACCGCGTCGCTTTGATGTCCGCAGGCGCCTATGGCGCTTCGATGAGTTCGGGATACAATACCCGTCTGCCGGCGCCGGAAGTGCTGGTCAACGGCGGCCAATTCGCCGTCATCCGGCCCCGGCCGAGCTACCAGGCGGTGCTCGGCGAAGACCGAATTCCGCCCTGGCTCACCGAGAGTTGATCCGGCCGTTCCCTTCCGGAGGAAGGTTGCGGCTGGGGCAAGGACCAACGGCCGTATGAGCATCGACACCGCCGTTCCACCCGCCACACCGCCGCGCCTCAAGCGCCGGCTCGATCTCGCGACCGTGGCGCTGGTGTGGGAGCGGCTGTGGCCGGCGGCGTGGCCGAGCGTCATCGTCATCGGCATTTTCCTGACCCTCGCTCTGTTCGATGTTCCGGCGCGGCTGCCCGCCTGGGGCCATTGGCTGCTGCTCGCCGTCTTCCTCATCCTGCTGACGCTCGCCGTGCTCGACGGCATGGGGCGTTTCACTTGGCCAAACCGCGACGACGCGCGCCGTCGTCTGGAGGTGGCGAGCCGCCTCACCCACCGCCCGCTCACCGCGATCCAGGACAAGCTGGCCGGCGGCAATGACGATCCCGCCGCCGCCGCACTATGGCGCGTGCATCAGGAGCGCATGGCCGCCGCCGCGCGCCAACTCAAAGTCGGTCCGCCCGAAGCCGGGCTGTTGCGCCGCGATCCGTTTGCGCTGCGCGTGGCGCTGGCGCTGCTGCTGTTGATCGGCGCGATCGACGCCGGCGACGATTGGGCCGGCCGCCTCGTTCGCGCCTTCACGCCCGACGCCGCACATGGCGTCGCGCCGCAGATCACCCTCGATATCTGGGTAACGCCGCCTGACTATACCGGCCTGCCGCCGCAATTCCTGCCGGCGAGCAGCAAGAAAGTAATCTACGTGCCGACCGGCAGCACGCTGCTGGCGCAGGTGCATGGCGGGCGTCATCCGCCGCGCCTCAAGATCGATACCGCGGCGAGCGATTTCTCGACGCTCGACGACCGCGATTTCAAAGGCACCGCGACGATCAGCGCCGGCAAGCATATTGCCGTCGAACAGGACGGCCGCACCCTTGGCGACTGGAATATCGCGGTCGTGCCGGACCATCCGCCGACCATCGCCTTCGCCAAGCCGCCAAGCCACACCGACCGCATGGCGCTGCGCCTCGATTACAAGGCAAACGACGATTACGGCGTCGAAAGCGCGACCGCCGTTATCAGCCGGCTCGACGATCCGAGCCTGCCGCCGCTCACGCTGCCGCTGCAGCTTCCTGGCCAGCATCTGACAGATCCCAGAGGCATCGCCTTCTTCGATCTCACCGCCAATCTCTGGGCCGGCATGCCCGTGCGCATCGCGCTGCAAGCCAAGGACGCGCTCGGCCAGACCGGCACCAGCGAGACCGTCGAGACCGTTTTGCCCGAGCGGCAATTCCGCAATCCGGTCGCCAAGGCGCTGGTCGAACAACGCAAGGAATTGTCGCGCAAAGGCTCCGACAAGAACGACGTCGCCGACACCATCTCCGACCTTTCGGCGCGGCCCGATCGCTACAACAACGACACGGTCGCCTTCCTCGCGATGCGCACCGCTTGGGTGCGGCTCCATCTCGACCGCGATGGCAGCTCAATCGCGCCGGTGCAGCAATTGCTGTGGGATACCGCGGTTCGCATCGAGGAAGGCCAGAGCCCGGCCGCGATGCAGGATCTGCGCAACGCGATGCAGCAGTTGCAGGACGCGCTCGCCCGCAACGCGCCGGACGACGAGATCCAGAAGCTGATGAACCAGGTGCAGGAAGCGATGAATCGCTACATGCAGCAGCTGGCCCAGCAGATGCAGAAGATGGACCCGAGCAAGCTGCAGCCCGCCGATCCGCGCAACATGCTGTCGATGCGCGACCTGCAGCAGATGCTGGACCGCGCCCGCGACATGGCACGCACCGGCGCCAAGGATCAGGCGCGGCAGATGCTGTCGCAGCTTCAGCAGATGCTCGAAAATCTGCGCATGGCGCGGCCGATGCCCGGTCAGGGCAGCCCGCAGCAGCAGATGATGGGCCAGATGCAGCAGATGATGCAGCAGCAGCAGCAACTGCTCGACCGCTCGTTCCAGCAATCGCGCAACGGCCAACAGGGCCAGCAGAACATGCAGAACGACGCGCAGCAGCAACAGGCGCTGCGCCAGATGCTCAATCAGATGATGCAGCAGATGCAGCAGCAAGGCACCGGCATCCCGCAATCGATGCAGCGCGCTGAGCGCGCGATGCGCGGCGCCGAACAGGCCCTCGGCCAGAACCAGCCGGGCCAGGCGGTCGGGCCGCAGAGCGACGCGCTCGATGCGCTGCAGGAGGCCGCGCGCGGCATGGCCCAACAGATGATGGGCGACAATTACGGCGACGGGCCGGGCGGGGAGCCGCTCGACAATCCGGGCCTGCGCCAGGCGCAACGCGATCCGTTCGGCCGCCTGCTCGATAGCGAGAACGGCAATGGCGGCATCGACGATGGCGGCGCGCTGCGCATGGGCAAGAGCAACGAATCCGCGCTCGACAAGGCGAAAGAGATTCTCGACGAACTCCGCCGCCGCGCCGGCGAACGCGATCGCCCGACAATCGAGCACGATTACATCGATAGGCTGCTGAAACAGTTCTGAACCGGTCCATCATCAGCGTAATCGCTGTGCAGCGCAGAGCATGATGCCTGCCGCAATCATGCGCCGGATCAATCTCGGCACGGCGGTCCCCATGCGAAAACTATTCAGCGAGCAGCTCGGTCACCGCTTTCTGGATCTCATCGAGCGTGAACGGCTTTATCACGACGCGGTGGACCAGCGCCTCGAGATTGTGCGCGCGCTGGCGCTCGGCGGCATAGCCGGTCATCAACAGGATTTTCATCGCCGGATAGTCTTTGCTCGCTTTGAGCGCGAGCGCGATGCCGTCCATCTCCGGCATCACGATATCGGTCAGCAGCAGATCGAAGGGCTTGCGCGCTAAGGCGTTGACTGCCGCGAGACCATCGCCGACGCGCGTCACGTCATGGCCAAGCTGTGTCAGGGCGCGGGAGACGAACGCGCCGACCGAGTCTTCGTCTTCGGCCAGCAGGATCGTCGCCATGGCTGCGGCTAGCTCCCCGCCGGGAGGAAGCTGACGACAACGCCGGTCGCGCCGTCAGGCGGTTGGGAAATGGTGGTGTGGAACGGCACACTGGAGCCCGGCGCCAACATGGCGTCGGTCACCGACACAGTCCAGCTCTGTAGTTCCTTGTTGTTGCCGTCGCGCAGAACGACGCGCAGCTTCGGCACCGCTTTCGGACTGTTCGAGACGTTGGCGACTTGGCCGTTGACCGCCAGCGTCGGCGTACCGTCGTCGACGCCGCGCGATGGTGTCACGTCGCGAAACTCGAGCCCTTGACCCGGTAAGACGGGACCGAGTCCGACCAACGAATAGAGGCGGCCGGTGAATGGCGCGGCGCTCATCACCTGTTGGCGTGCGGCAACGAGGCCCCAGATCGCGAACGCGAGCGCCGCGGCGATGGCGCCGCGGCGGACCCAAATCATCGTCGTGCCGGGCCGCTTCACGGCCGGCAGTTGAATGCGGCGCGCGGAGCCTAGTTCAGGCGAGGTGGTACGGACGACGGGCGGCGCGTCGGGCAGCGGCGGCAGCTCGATCGGGGAAAGCGTTTCTTCGGGCGGGGTCTCGAACCAGATGTGCTGGCAATTGGCGCAACGCACGCGCCGTCCCGCCGCGCCAAGGGCACGGGGATCGACGACGTAGCGCTTTTCGCACTTGCTGCAGGCGACGATCATGGCCCCCGCGACCGACCTTGTGATGGCGCCGAGTTATAGAGCGCGTCGACCGGTCAGGGCAAGAAAAGCGGCCGAGTCGCGCGCATCATCGGTCGCGCACTGATCGAGGCAACTTTACGCGGGACCGCGACGCGTGCCATGGTGCAACGATGGTGCGTTTCGAGAATGTCGGTATGCGCTACGGCAGCGGCCCCGAGGTTCTGCGCGACCTCAGCCTCTATTTGCCGCCGGGCTCGTTCCATTTCCTCACCGGGGCCAGCGGTGCCGGCAAGAGCTCGCTGCTGCGGCTCATGTATCTCGGCGAGCGGCCGACACGTGGCCTGATCTCTCTCTTCGGCAAAGACATGACGCGGGTGAAGCGCCGCGCCCTGGCGCCGATCCGTCGTCAAATCGGCGTCGTGTTCCAAGAATTCCGCCTGCTCGATCACCTCTCGGCCTTCGACAACGTCGCGCTGCCGCTGCGCGTCGGCGGCGTCGCCGAGCAGCGCATCCGCGAGAACGTCACCGAGCTGCTCGAATGGGTCGGGCTTGCCGACAAGATCAACGCACGGCCGCCGACGCTGTCGGGCGGGCAGCAACAGCGGATCGCCATCGCCCGCGCGGTCGTCACGCGGCCGCAACTTCTGCTCGCCGACGAGCCCACCGGCAATGTCGACGACGCGATGGCGCTGCGCCTGCTCCGCCTCTTCGAAGAGATGAACCGCCTCGGCACCACGATCGTGCTGGCAACGCACAACGAGGCCCTGACCGAGCGGCTCGGGTACCCGAAGCTCCATCTCGTCGACGGCGAGCTCATCGGCACCGCCGCGAAAGAGCCGGCATGATCCGCCGCCGGCAGGAAGACATCCCGCTGCGCCGCGACGGCACGGCACGAATGCTGCCCTGGCTGATCGCGCCGACGGTCTATCTTGCGGCGATCGCCATCGCGGCGATGCTGGCGCTGGGCGGTGCGCTGCAGGAATGGGATCGCGGCCTGGCCGGCACCATGACCGTCGAGCTCCCGCCCAATGCGTCGAGCGATGCGACGGCGAATAGCGTGGTGACGCTGCTGCGCGGCACGCAAGGCATAACCAGCGCCGTACCCCTCGATCGCGCAAGCGAAGGCAAGCTGCTCGCGCCCTATCTCGGCACCGCGGTCGATCCGCAAGAACTCGAGCTGCCGCGCCTCATCGATGTGCGCGTCGCCGCCGGCGGCGCGCTCGATATCGCGGCGTTGCGCGCGAAGCTCGTCAGCGCCGTGCCCGGCGCCGTGCTCGATGACCATCAGCAATGGCTCGACCGGCTCTATGTCCTCGCCCTTTCGGTCGAAGCCGCCGGCCTCGCGATCGTCGCGATGGTGAGCGCGGCTTCGGTGCTGACGGTGATCTTCACCACCCGCGCCAGCCTTGCCGTGCATCGCGACGTGATCGAGCTGTTGCACATGATGGGCGCGCACGACGGCTATATCGCGCGGCAATTCCAGCGCGAGGCGGCACGCCTCGGCTTTGTCGGTGGCGTCGGCGGGCTGATCCTCGCAGCGGTGACGATTTGGGGCCTCGGTCATGCCGCCGCGGCGGTATCCATCTTTGGCGAGGAAGCGGCGCTGCTGCCGGATCTCCAGCTCGTCGCCTGGCAATGGGGCGCGCTGGTGCTGCTGCCGATCGCCGCCGGCATCGCGGCGATGATCACGGCGCGTCTCACCGTGATGCGCGCGCTCGCTCGCCTGGCATGATGGCTCGTGTATGAACCGGCGCGGCATCACGCGACTATTCCGCAATCTCCTCGGCCTGGTGGTGCTGCTCGCCGCGATTTGGCTCATCGGCCTCTGGCGTTTCGCCGCCGCGATCCCGAACGATGTCACGGCGCCCGATGTGCAGACAGACGCAATCGTCGTCCTGACCGGCGGAAGTCTGCGCGTCGAAGGCGGCTTGCGGCTCCTCGCCGAGGGCAAGGCGAAGAAGCTCTTCATCTCCGGCGTCTATCGCGGCGTCGACGTGACCGAGCTCTTGCGCGTCTCGCGCCAATCGCCCGAGAGCGTCGCCTGCTGTGTCGTGCTCGGCCATGCCGCCGACAACACGCTCGGCAACGCGCGCGAGACCGCGCAATGGATGGAGAGCGAGGGTTTCCACTCGATGCGCCTGGTCACGGCGAGCTATCACATGCCGCGCAGCATGCTGGAATTCATCCGCGCCATGCCGGATATCGAGATCGTGCCCAATCCGGTGTTTCCGGAATTCATGCAGGACACGCCGTGGTGGCAATCGCGGCGCAGCGCCACGCTGATCGCCAGCGAATACAGCAAGTATCTGGCCGCGCTGGTGCGGCCTTACGTGCCGGCGGCGCTGCTGCCGGCGGGAGCGAGCGATTGATCTTTCTGCGCTCGCTGATCTTCCAGATCCTATTCTATGCCTGGACGCTGCTCTGCGCTTTCCTCGGCGCGCCGTTCATGTTGACGCCGACGTTGTGGATGATGCGTTTCGGCACCGAATGGTCGCGCGTCACGCTGTGGCTACTGCGCATCAGCGTCGGGCTGACGCATGAGGTTCGCGGCCGCGAAAATTTGCCCGCAGGCGCCGCGCTGATCGCGATGAAGCATCAATCGGCTTGGGACACTTTCGCCGCGCCGATCCTCTTTCCGCTCGCCGCGATGGTGATCAAGGGCGAGCTCGGTTACGTGCCCTTCTATGGCTGGTACGCGCTCAAGGCCGGCATGATCCCGATCGACCGCAAGGGCGGCGCCAAGACGCTGAAAGCGATGGTCGATGCCTGCAAAGACCGGCTGGCGCACCGCCGCTCGATCATGATCTTTCCTGAAGGCACACGCAGCGCAGCGGGCGCCAAGGTGCGCTATCAGCCGGGCGTCGCGGCGCTTTATTCGGCGCTCGACGTGCCGCTGGTGCCGGTCGCGGTGAATTCAGGCCTGTTCTGGGGAAGACGGGCGTTCACGAAACGCCCGGGGAAGATCATCGTCGAAATCTTGCCGGCGATCGCACCAGGCGGCGATCGCCGCGCCGCGCTGGCCGAATTGCAAGAGCGGATCGAGCAAGCGACGGCGCGTCTCATCGCGGAAAGCCGCGAGGTTTAGGCGGCGGCGGTTTGCGGTTGAATAAAGACGGGGCGGGCGCCTTGCCAAAGCTCGACACCGGCGAAATGACGGCGATCGGTGAGCAGCGCTTGCGCACGATCGAGGGCCTGCGCATCAGACAGGCTGGCGAATTCCTCGACGTCGGAGATGCGGCGATTGGCGTTGAGGAAGTAAGCGCGATACCAACTCATGTGCAGGCTCCCTCAGCGCGGCCAATGGATGGAAGCGACAGCCGCAGCCGACGAATGGCTGCGCGCGTGGAACGCGGCGAGCGTGAAGGCCGTCATACCGAAATAGAGCGCGACGAGAAGCGTCATGCCGACATTGGAAGTCATTGCCCCACCCCTTTGTTTTCTCTCTGTCCCAAACCTATGGCGTGGCCAGTTTTTCTACAATTCGGAGTTCCCCGTAGGGGTTTCTACGTAAAACGGGGTGGGGACAAACCTGTGGAAAGTTGCCGCGCGCAAAGCGGGGATAAGAGGTAAGAGTTGCTATCAAACAAGGACTTGGCCTCGGTTGGTATGGGGCTAAAACCGGGAAAACAAAGACAGAACATGTCCTTGAACGCGCGTTCGAAAACTGCTAAATACACTGTTGTATCAATGATTTCGATGTAGTTGGCTGGCCGCGACCGAGCGCGGGGCGGCCTCTTTCTGTCGGAAGGCCCAGACGCCATGGCAAGCGTTGCTTCGATCTCGCAACAGATTTGGGACATGAAATACCGGCTCAAAGGGCCGGACGGCGCTGCTGTGGACAAAACCATCGAGGACACGTGGTCGCGGATCGCCACGGCTTTGACTGTGCCGGAGCGCGATCCGGCCGGCTGGGCGCTGCATTTCGCGGAGGCGTTGGCCGATTTCAAATTCCTGCCCGCCGGCCGGATCGTCGCCGGGGCCGGGACCGGCCGCACGGTCACGCTCTTCAACTGCTTCGTTATGGGGACGATCCCGGACGACATGTCCGGCATCTTCTCCCATCTGCGCGAAGCCGCGCTGACCATGCAGCAGGGCGGCGGCATCGGCTACGATTTCTCGACCCTTCGCCCGAAAGGCGCGCCGGTCAAAGGGGTCGGCGCCGACGCCTCGGGCCCCTTGTCCTTCATGGATGTGTGGGACGCGATGTGCCGCACCATCATGAGCGCCGGCTATCGCCGCGGCGCGATGATGGCGACGATGCGCTGCGACCACCCAGATATCGAGGCCTTCATCGAGGCCAAGCGCGAGCCGGGCAAGCTGCGCATGTTCAACCTCTCAGTCCTCATCACGGATGCTTTCATGACGGCGGTGAAAGAGGACGCCCCCTGGGAGCTGAGCTTTGCCGGCACGACCTACAAGGTGCTGCCTGCGCGCGAACTCTGGGATCAGATCATGCGCGCGACCTACGCCTATGCCGAACCGGGCGTGATTTTCATCGACCGCATCAATCGCCGCAACAACCTCGCCTATTGCGAGACCATCGCCGCAACCAACCCCTGCGGCGAGCAGCCGCTGCCACCCTACGGGGCCTGTCTCTTGGGCTCGATCAACCTCGCCGCTTTGGTGCGCGATCCCTTCACCCCCGAGGCCCAACTCGATCTCGACGAGCTGAAGCGCGTCGTGCCGCTCGCGGTGCGCATGCTCGATAATGCCATTGATGCCTCGCGTTTCCCCTTGGACGCGCAAGCGCAAGAGGCGCAGACAAAGCGCCGCATCGGGCTTGGCGTCACCGGCTTGGCCGATGCGCTGATCATGTGCGGCGTGCGCTATGGCTCGGCGCGCGCCGTCGAGTTGACCGAGCAATGGATGAAGGCGGTACAGCGCGACGCTTATTTTGCCTCGATCCTGCTCGCGGCCGAGAAGGGCCCCTTCCCGCTCTTCGACAAAGAGGCCTACCTCGCCGGCGAGACGATCCGCGAGCTCGACAAGGATCTGCGTCAGGCAATCGCCGAACACGGCATCCGCAACGCTTTGCTCACCTCGGTGGCACCGACCGGCACGATCTCGATCTTTGCCGACAATGTATCTTCGGGTCTCGAGCCGGTCTTTTCCTTCCGCTACACGCGCAACGTGCTGCTGCCCGACGGCACGCGCAAAGCGGAAGAAGTCTCGGATTATGCCTATCGCCTCTTTCACCGCATCAAAGGCGATGCCGCGAGCCTGCCAGACTATTTCGTCGATGCGCAGTCGCTGGCGCCGTCGGATCACGTCGTCATGCAGGCCGCGGTGCAGAAATACGTCGACAGCTCGATCTCCAAGACGATCAACGTGCCGGTGGATATCGCCTTCGAGCAGTTCAAGGACATCTACCTCCAGGCCTACGATCTCGGCTGCAAAGGCTGCACCACCTATCGTCCGAACGACGTGACCGGCGCAGTGATGGAAGTGAAACCTGCGAAAGCCGATTCCGAGCCGCAGCATGAGTTGCCCCTGCCGGCGCCGCGGGCAAAGCCCAAGGACGTCTTCGAGGCGGGCGGCATCGTCTATATGACGCAACCGCTCGACCGGCCCGAGGCGCTGCCCGGCAACACCTACAAGATCGCCTGGCCGCAGACCGAGCACGCGATGTACATCACGCTGAACGACATCGTGCAGGACGGGCGGCGCCGGCCCTTCGAGATCTTCATCAACTCGAAGAACATGGAGCACTACGCCTGGACCGTCGCGCTGACCCGCATGATCAGCGCCGTGTTCCGCCGCGGCGGCGACGTCTCTTTCGTTGTCGAAGAGTTGAAAGCCGTGTTCGATCCGCGTGGCGGCGCCTGGATGGGCGGCCATTACGTGCCCTCGCTGCTCGCGGCGATCGGCGACGTGATCGAGCGCCACATGACCGCGATCGGCTTCATCGCGCCGCGCGAAACGCAAAAGCAGATCGCGATGGAAAAGCAGGTCGTCAATCTCAGCGGCAACAACCCGCCGCGCCTGGCGCAATGCCCGAAATGCGGCCAGGCCGCGCTGATCCGCCTCGAGAACTGCGATCAGTGCACGAATTGCGACTATTCGAAATGCGGGTAAGCGCGAGCGCCCAAGGGGGATCGTGCCCTCTTTATCGTTGAACCGAAAGAATACCGCGGATTCCGCCGCGATAAACAGCAACGACGGTTATTGGCTGCTCCTCGCATAAATTTATTCGTCGCCCGCGGACTCGTCCCGTAAGTCCATAGGACGACCCGTTCACGCGCTCCGCGCGGGAGCGCCCGGGATAAGCCCAGCAATGACGAGTTTTGGTTTGTTGCAACGCCGTTTGGAGGCGCTGCAATCAAACAATCGATTGGCAGCGCGCGTCTATCCGCCGACCACCTCGAACTGCACATCGACATTGTTGCGCGTCGCGTGGCTATAGGGGCAAACCTTTTCGTGGGCCTCTTTCGCCAATGCGGCGAGTTCGGCTTGCGGCAGGCTCTTGTCCTCGACATGCAGCTTCACCGCGATGCCGAAACCGCCGCCCTCGCGCGGGCCGATCGAGACCGCGGCGGTGATCTTGGCTTTGGATGCGTCCTTCTTCTGCTGCTTGCCGACGAAATCGAGCGCGCCGCCGAAACAGGCAGCATATCCGGCGGCGAAGAGGTGTTCGGGGGTCGCCGTGCCGGACTTGCCCGGCCCGCCCATCGCCTTCGGCACGGAAAGATCGACGCTGACCATACCGTCATCGCTTTGAGTGTGCCCGTTGCGGCCACCGGTGGCGGTTGCCGTCGCGGTGTAGAGCGGATTGATCTTGTCCATGGTGTCTCCGGTCATTGTGGCTATGTCGGCAAGCGGTGGCGGGGTATTGGCTTTTCATGATACGCGAAAGAACCGTCTCAACCCGTCGACCCCTGCTCAAAATCCTATAAACTCCCGTCATGCGCAATGCATCGGCCGTCCGCCGCATCGTTCTGTCAGTCAGCGGCACCGTTCTGGTCGCGTTGATCGTCTATGCCGCGTACTGGCATTACGTTGCCGGCGCGTTGCGCGAGCAATTGGTGCCTTGGGCGCAGGCGCGCGCGAGCGAAGGCTATGTGATCCACTGGGACGACGCCGCGGTCGGCGGCTTCCCGGGCTCGTTCCGCTTCGATTTCACCAATCTGAGCTTCGGAACGCTGCGACCGGTGCCGGTGGCGATGAACGCGCCGACGGTTTCGGCTTGGGCGATGCCGTGGAATCTGAGGCACTGGGAATTCACCACAGCGAGCGGAACGCGCATTGTCGATACGGGAGGCAATGCCGGCTTCGAGCTGCATCGCGTCGACGGCGCCGTCGATGTTGAAGGGCGCGTCGTCGCCGCCATCGATGTCACCGCTGTCGGCCTCGCCGGATTCGGCCTCGCGCAGGGCACCGGGATCGGCAACGCCGAGGCGCATATCGAATTGCCGGCGCACCCGCCGCAAAGCCACGCCGATGTCGCGCTCGGCCTGTCGCTGCAATTGAGCGATGCGACCTTGCCGGCGAATGTGCCCGGCTTCGGCAACACCCTCTCGGGCTTTTCCTTCGCAGGGCAGATGAAAGGGGCTTTGCCGCCCGGCCCGCTGGTCCCCGCGATGACACAATGGCGCAACGACGGCGGTACGATCGACTTGCAATCCTTGCGGCTACGCTGGGGCTCGCTGTTGGTCGATGCGTCGGGCACACTCGCCCTCGATAACACGCTGCAGCCCGAAGGAGCCTTCTCCGCCGTCATCACCGGTCAGGATGCGGCGGTCGATGTCGCGGTGAAGACCGGCGTGCTGAAGCCGAGCGACGCCGGCGCGGCAAAAGCAATTCTCGACCTGTTGGCACGGCCGAACGGCAATAACGACGACAAGGCTATCACCCTGCCGATGACGATCCAGAACCAGAAGCTTTATCTCGGCCCGGCGAAGCTCGCGAATATCCCCCCGATCCCGTGGGACTGACGCGATGGCAATCCAGGAAAATAGCAGCGACGACAGGCGCATTGGCCTCGGCAGCTCGCATCGGCTGAAGATCGGTCTCTTCGGCGCGAATTGTTCGTCGGGCCGCGCCGTTACCAAGCTGCCCGAGCGCTGGACCGGAAGCTGGGCGGAGTGCAAGCGCCTGGCGCAGATGGCCGATGCGGCCGGCATCGAATTCATGCTGCCGATCGGACGCTGGAAAGGTTACGGCGGCGAGACCGATTATCAAGGCGCGACGCTCGAGACGATCACCTGGGCCGCGGGCCTCGTGGCCTCTACACAGAACCTTGTCGCCTTCGGCACGGTGCATGCGCCGCTGATTCATCCGGTCGTCGCCGCCAAAGCGATGGTGACGGCCGACCAGATCGGCGAGGGCCGCTTCGGTCTCAACCTCGTCTGCGGCTGGAACGAGGACGAGTTCTCGATGTTCGGCGTCACCCAGCGCGATCACGAAGCGCGCTACGAGTATGCCAAGGAATGGCTCGACGCCGTCAAGGCGATGTGGTCGCGCGAGGAGCCGTTCGATGTCGACGGCGCTTATCTCAAACTGAAAGAAGTGCTCGCCAAGCCCAAGCCCTATGGCGGCACGCGGCCTTATGTGATGAATGCCGGCGCCTCGCCGACGGGCCAGGCTTTCGCGATTGCCAATTGCGATGGGCTCTTCGTCTCGACGTCGCTGCAGGCGCTCGACACCGCCGAGCAAACGGTGCGCCGGGTGAAGGATGCCGCGCACGCACAAGGCCGCGAACTCGATGTCTTCACCGCCGGCGTCGTCACCTGCCGGCCGACGCGCAAGGACGCCGAGGATTACGATCATTACGCCACAGTGGAGAACGCCGATCTCGGCGCCATCGACCACATCCTCGCGATGCGCGGCGTAACGCCCGATAAATACTCAGCTGAGGAATTTGCGGCCCTGCGCCGCAAGCAGGCTTACGGCATGGGCGGCGTACGTCTCGTCGGAACGCCGGACGAGGTCGCGAAAGACATTGCCGCGCTGAGCCAAGCCGGGATCGCCGGCATCGCTTTGTCTTTCGTGCACTATATCGACGAGCTGCCCTATTTCTGTGCTGAGGTCTTGCCGCGGCTGGCGCGGTTGGGGCTGCGCATCGCCGTTTAGGGCATCTGCTGGGGCGCTTGCGCGCGCTCGAACATGCCGTATTGGCGTTCGACCTCGGCGACCGTGATGCGGTAATCCGCGAAGATCTGCCCACGGCCCGAGAGCTGCGCCAGATGATGGCGGTTGTGCTCGCGCCAGCGTTTCACCGAGTCCTCGTCGCGCCAATAGGACACCGACACCAGCCGGCCCGGCTTGGTCATGCTTTTGAAACGCTCGACCGAGATGAAGCCGTCGATCTGCTCGACCTCGGGCTTCAGTTGGCCGGCGAGATCGAGATAGTCCTGTTCGCGCCCCTGTTTGGGCTCAACCTCGAAAACGACGACGAACATCGAAACCTCCTCTCCAGCCACACAGTTCATTTTCGCCGGGGATTCTTTCCTCGGCAATGTCGGCCCGACGCCACAACTCCGCCGGAAAGTCGAGGCTTACTGGATAGGTTGAAGCTTCGTTCCGCCCGTGTCCGGAGCGCGCCCATGTCCGACCGCCTTGCCGCGCTTTTGATCTTCGCCCTGATCGGCAGCGCGTGTTTCCTCGTCGCCGCCGCGCCGCATTTGACCGCCTATTCGAAACTCGTCAGCCTCGCGGCCAAACTTTTCACCTAAAAGGCCGCGTCGCGCTTTCGCGCGGTGAGCCTAAGCCTGCTTCGCTTCGACGATCGATCGGCGGATCGCGCGCGTCTTGGCAAAACGATCCTGCAGCTTGTCGCCCTCGCCCCAGCGGATGGCGCGTTGCATCGCGGTCAGGTCTTCGTTCAAACGTTGCAGCACTTCGAGCACCGCCTCGCGATTGTTGAGGAAGATGTCGCGCCACATCACCGGATCGGATGCCGCGATGCGCGTGAAGTCGCGGAAGCCGCTCGCCGAGAATTTGATCACCTCGGATTTCAGCGTCTCTTCAAGGTCGGTCGCGGTGCCGACGATCGTGTAGGCGATGAGATGCGGCACATGCGAGGTAATGGCGAGGACTCGATCGTGATGCGCCGCGTCCATGGTGACGACCTGCATCTGGCCCGATTTCCAGATGCGCGTGACCTTGTCGAGCGCCTCGGCATTGCCGAACGGAAGCGGCGTCAGGATACACCAGCGATCCCTGAACACTTCGGGAAAGCCCGATTCCGGTCCCGAGTTCTCGGTGCCGGCGACCGGGTGTCCGGGAACGACATGCACGCCTTCCGGCATCAGCGGCACGAAATCGCGGATCACCAACTCTTTCACCGAGCCGACATCGGTGATGATCGCACCCGGCTTCAGATGCGGCGCAATGGCCTTGCCGATATCGACATAGGTCGAGAGCGGCGTCGCGATGACGACGAGATCGGCATCCTGCACGGCGACCGCGGGGTCGTCGGTCACTTCCTCGGCGATCTTCAGCCGCAGCACGGCATCGAGCGTCTCTTTGCGGCGCGCGCAGGCGACGATCGTGCCGGCAAGCTTCTCGCGCCGCATCAATCGCGCCAGCGATGAGCCGATATGACCGATGCCGATGAAAGCGACGCGCTCGAAGAACAAATTACTCATGCTTGCCTCAGGAACTCTTTCAGCGCGTCGACCACCGCGCGCATCTCGTGCTCTTTGCCGATGGTGATACGAAGATATTCGGGCAGGTGATAAACCGCGACCTTGCGCACAAGGATGCCGCGCTCGCGCAAATAGTCCCACGCCGCATCGGCTTGCGGCGCGCCTTTCGGGAAACGCGCCAGCACGAAATTCGCGACCGACGGCGTCAACGCCAGGCCGAGCGCTTCGAGCTCGCGCGTCAGCCAAGGATGCCAGATGCTGTTATGCTCGCGCGCGCGCTCGACGGCCGCGATATCCTCGACCGCGGCCACGCCGCAAACCTGCGCCGCCGAGCTGACGTTGAAGGGACTCCGGATGCGGTTCAGCACGCCGGCGATCTCGGCACTGCCATAGGCCCAGCCGATACGCATGCCGCCGAGCGCGTAGATCTTGGAGAAAGTCCGGGTCATCACGACATTCGGCTCGTTCGTCGCGAGCTCGAGACCGGGCTCGTAATCGTCGCGCGTGACGAATTCGGCATAGGCCGCGTCGATCACCAGCAGCACCGATTTCGGCAGCCCGGTATGCAGCCGCTTCATCTCGTCGCGCGTGATGAAGGTACCGGTCGGATTGTTCGGATTGGCGACGAAAACCAGCCGCGTCTTCGGCGTGACGCGCGCCAAGGTCGCGTCGACATCGAAGGTCAGGTTCTTCTCGGGTACCTCGATCGGCTTCGCACCGGCGGTGCGCGCCGCGATCGGATAAAGCGAGAAGCCGTGACGGCCATAGAGCATCTCGTCGCCCGGCCCGGCGTAAGCGGCGGTCAGCAGATCGATTACGTCGTCCGAACCGCCGCCGCACACGATGCGCGCCGGATCGATGCCATGCAGCTTCCCGATCGCCGCGCGCAGCGCGGTCGAATGCCCGTCGGGATAGCGGAAGATATCGTCCGCATGTGCGTGATAGGCGGCGATCACCTTGGCGCTCGGGCCGAGCGCGCTTTCATTCGAGGCAAGCCGGATCGGGCGCTCGAAACCCGGCGCCTTCGCCTCGCCGCCGACATAAGGCCCGATGTCGAGGATGCCCGGCTGTGGGATCAGGTGCGATTTGCTGGCCATCGGCCTTACCCCTAATCCGCCAGCTCGGCGGCGCTGAGCGGCCGCGCGTAACCGCCCAGCCACGTGCAACGCAACATCCGGTCGCCCAACCCCGCCAGCGCGTCGCCGAGGCGCGCATCGTCAGCAGCAATCCAGCCGTCGAATTCAATGAGGAGCGTCGCTGACCCGGCTTCGGGATCGGTTGCCGCGAGCAGCGTTACCGGCAGGCCGACATTGCCGAGCGCGTTCAGCAACCGCGTACGGCTGACGTCGTCTCCCACCTCGATCACGTAGAGGCTGCGATCAGCGCCGGATTCCTCGGGCTCGATTGCGCCGATGACAAAAGCATCGCTGTTGTCGCCGCGCGCATTCCCGGCCGCACCAAAAGGCAGCCGCGCGATGATGTGCAGCACCGGCGCCTCGCCCGCGGCGAGAAAGCGCCACCACGGCTCGACATCGCTTTGCCCCGGCACCGGCAACACGCCGAGCGTCGCCCGCCCGTCGGCGAGTGCTCGCAGCACCTCGCCGGTCGAGCGCAAACCGCTCATCGCCGTCTGGCTGCCATAGTGATCGCGCGCGAGATCCCACAGCCCGGCGAGGCCGGCTTTCTCGGGCGCATAGACCGCGATGTGCAGATCGGCTTGGATGGCGAGCGAGCCGGCGAGCAACTCGCGCCAAAGACGCACCAAAATCGGCTTGGAGAAAGCGCCCTGATGCCGCGCCAGGAGACGGCGCAGGATCTGTGCCTCGCGTCCCGGCCGCAGCGCCGCGGTGGCGTTGCTTTGCTTGACCCAGCGGACGGACTCGACCACCGCTGCGCGCTGCATCAACACATCGTGCAGCTCGTCGTCGAGTTCATCGATGCGGCGGCGTAGATCGGCGAGCGTGGGCGAAGCGGTCGACATCTCGTGAAATACCGGAAAATCGCGGGCTAGTCTGATACTTCGCCCATACGGTTAAAGCAAAGAAATCGTTGACAGGCTAGGCCCCTGATCCCTAGCTATCCCTGGCCTTCACATGACCACGATCGTCACATCGCCCGCTGCCGTCGCGGGGCTTTCGGGCCCCGAATGCGATCAGCATTATGAGCGGCCGGGTTTTCGCCTGACCATCACGGAGCCGCTTGCGCTCGATTCCGGCCAAACTCTCGCCCCCTACGCCATCGCATACCAGACCTACGGCAAGCTCAACGCCGATCGCTCAAACACGATCCTGATCTGCCATGCTTTGACGGGCGATCAATACGCCGCCGACCCCCATCCGATGACCGGCAAACCCGGCTGGTGGGATATTCTTATTGGTCCCGGCAAGGTGCTCGATACCGAGCGCTATTTCTTCATCTGCACCAACGTCATCGGCGGCTGCATGGGCTCGACCGGCCCGGCCGAGCTCAATCCCGCGACCGGCTGCCCGTGGAATCTCAGCTTCCCGGTCATCACCATCGGCGACATGGTGCGGGCGCAGAAGCAGCTCATCGACGCGCTCGGCATCCAACAGCTTTTCGCCGTGATCGGCGGCTCGATGGGCGGCATGCAGGTGCTGCAATGGGCGGCGTCTTATCCCGAGCGCGTTTTCGCCGCCGTGCCGATCGCGACGGCGGCACGGCATTCGGCGCAGAACATCGCGTTCCACGAAGTCGGCCGCCAAGCGATCATGGCCGACGCGAATTGGCGCAACGGCGACTATCTCAGCAACGGCGTGCGGCCGGAACGCGGCCTTGCCGTCGCGCGCATGGCGGCGCACGTGACCTATCTGTCGGAGCAGGCGTTGCATCGCAAATTCGGCCGCAATCTGCAGAACCGCGAGGCGCTGACCTTCGGCTTCGACGCGGATTTCCAGGTCGAGAATTACCTGCGCCATCAAGGCATGACGTTCGTCGACCGGTTCGACGCGAATTCCTATCTCTACATCACGCGCGCCTGCGATTACTTCGACCTTGCCGCGGAACACGGCGGCGTGCTGGCCAACGCGTTCAAGAATTCGAAGACGCGGTTCTGCTGCATCTCTTTCACCAGCGACTGGCTTTATCCGACGTCGGAAAATCGCGAGATCGTTCACGCGCTCAACGCTGCCGCGGCGAATGTCAGCTTCGTCGAAGTCGCGACCGACAAGGGCCATGACGCTTTCCTGCTCGACGAGCCCGAATTCCACGCGACCCTCAAAGGCTTCCTCGACGGCTGCGCCGAGCATCGCGGCCTACTCCGGCGATGAATTTCCGGCGATGAGCCCCGACGCTTCGAATTTGGCAGCCGGCCATCTGGAGACGGCCGCCGCCTTACGCGAAGACCTTCGCATCATCGCCGAGATGATCCAGCCGGGCTCGCGCCTACTCGATGTCGGTTGCGGCAATGGCGAGCTGCTTTCCTATCTCGCGCGCACGAAATCGGTCGACGGCCGCGGCATGGAATTGAGCCAGGGCGGCGTGAATTCCTGCGTGCGCAATGGCCTGTCGGTGATCCAGGGCGACGCCGACAACGATCTGCACGATTACCCGTCACATGCTTTCGATTACATCGTCCTCAGCCAGACCTTGCAGGCGACGCGCAATCCGCGCGAGGTGCTGCATCATCTGGTGCGTATCGGCCGGCACGCGATCGTGTCGATCCCGAATTTCGCGCATTGGCGCATGCGCATGCGGCTGCTGGTCGAAGGGCGCATGCCGCGCACGCCGTCGCTGCCCTTCCGCTGGTACGACACGCCGAACATCCATCTCTGCACGATCCTCGATTTCATCGATCTGTGCGAGGAAGAGAGCATCGCCGTCGAGCGCAGCGTGACGCTCGACGATCTCGGCCGCCCCTACCGCCTCAATCCGCGCGGCAAGCTCGCCAATCTCCTGGCGGCGCAAGGGCTGTTCTTATTGCGCGGGCGGCACTAGCCCGCTCACGCCGCGGCGGCGGTGCCCTTCGGCGTATTCTTTGCGAGGAAGTCGAGTACTCGATCATGCGCGGCGGTCAGATGCGCCGGCGCTTTCCATTGGCGCAGCATCTCGGCATGCGGCAGGAGCTCGGCCAGCGCCAAGCCGGCGTAGGTCGGATGCGGCTTGTCGTCGCCCGGCATGACAAGGCTCGGCGTTTGGATCTTCGTCACCGCATCGCGCTGCATGCAGTAGACGAAATCGTGATCCCACATATTGCGCCCGAACGACGCGAGCGCGACGGCGTCGAGCTCGGGGCGCGACGCTTTCAACTCCTTCGCCCACTCGGCGTAGCCTTCCTGGAAATAGGTCGGGAATTCGGGATTGAGGCCGATCGGATTCTGCAGCACTTGCGCGCTGATCCGCGAAGGCGCCGTCTGGCTGAGCATCAGGCAAAAGCTCGAGCCGATGCAGCCGCCGAGCGTATGGCAGCGCGCGATATTCAGATGATCGAGCAGCGCGAGCTGATCGGCAGCGTAAGTCTGCCAGCCGTGATCGGCAACGATGGCGCCCTTCGACTTGCCGGCGTTGCGCTGATCCATCGCGATGACGCGATAATCCTTCGCCAGCACCTCGGTCCAGTCGTTCCACGCGCGCGGCGGGCCGCCGGCCGGCGAATGCCACATCGCCATTTGCGAGCGCATGCCGCCCGGCGCCAGGAGCAGCACCGGATAGCCGCTGCCATATTCCTCGTAATAAATTTCAGCATCAGCTCGTCTCAAAACCGGCATGTGTCCCTCTCTCGTTCATCGACCGGTTGCAGGTCCTGTCGCAATCCTGTCTCATACGCCATCCTAATATCGCGGCCAAGAAACGTCAGGGGCGGGCAAATGAGCGACACCAGCACGGCGCCGACGCGACCGACAACAGCAGACGGCTCCGCCCCGGCGGGCAGCATCAGGGCCTGCGCTCTCTACCGCGATGGCACGCGCTGCGATCTGTCGATCGAGGCGGCGGGAGCCGCCGTCAACGCCGGCCACGGCACCGTCTGGATTGGGCTTTACGAGCCCGACGAGACGATGCTCTGCCGTATCCAAACGCAATTCAAACTCCACGAATTGCTGATCGAGGACGTGCATCAGGCGCATCAGCGCCCGAAGCTCGATATCTATGGCGATGTCATCTTCCTCGCCATCCGCACCGCGCAACTGAGCGGCGATCGCATCGATTTCGGCGAGACTCATCTTATCGTCGGTAAAGGCTTCGTGATCTCTATCCGTCACGGCGCGTCGCAGCCCTACACCTCGGTGCGCGCGCGCTGCGAGCGCTCGCCCGAGCTGATGCGGATCGGCGAGGCTTTCGTTGTCTACGCTATCCTCGATTACATCGCCGACAATTATTTCCCCGTGCTCGACGCGATCGAAAGCGAGCTCGAGGAAATCGAGAGCGAGATTTTCACGACCACGCCGGCCAACGAGAAGATCGAGCGCATCTATCGCCTGCGTGTCGAGATGCAGAGCATGCGCCGCGTCGTCGCGCCAATGCTGGAAATTTGCAACCGGCTGGCGCGGCATGAATTCTCCGCGACCGAGCAGGCGATCGTGCCCTATCTCCACGACCTTCACGACCATGCCCAACTCGTCAACGACGCGATCGTCGATGTACGCGAGCGGCTGGCCTCGGCCTTCGAAGCCAGTCTGCTGCTGGCCTCGGCGCGGCAAAATGACATCGTCAAAAAGCTGGCGAGCTGGGCCGCCATCCTCGCCGTGCCCACCGCCATCGCTGGGATTTACGGCATGAATTTCAAATTCATGCCCGAGCTCGATTGGCAATTCGGCTATCCGACGATCATGCTGTTCATGTTGGGGCTCTGCGGCTTTCTCTTTTACCGATTCAAGCGCGCCGCCTGGCTTTGAGCTAAGATAGGCGCGTTGGGAAGTTCAGGTAGGAGCCGCGCGTCATGCGGAGCGACGATCGTTTGCGTCTTGTCCAGGTTGGGCCCGGCACGCCGGCCGGCGAGCTTTTCCGCCGCTATTGGCAGCCCGCCGCGTTATCCTCGGAATTGCCCGAGCCTGACGGCGCGCCGGTCCGCGTGCGCCTCCTTGGCGAAGATCTGATCGCTGTCCGGGACACGCAAGGGCGTGTCGGGTTGGTCGATGCGTATTGCCCGCATCGGCGCGCGCCGCTGTTTTTCGGGCGCAACGAGGAATGCGGGCTGCGCTGCGTCTATCACGGCTGGAAATTCGACGTCAACGGCACCTGCACGGACCTGCCGAGCGAGCCCGCCGACAGCCCGATGAAGAATGGCATCAAGCTCAAAGCCTATCCGGCGGTCGAGCGCGGCGGCGTGGTCTGGGCCTATCTCGGTCCTAAGGACAAGATGCCGCCCGAGCCCGATTACGAATGGACGCGCGTGCCCGAGACGCACCGCCACGTCTCGAAATCCTATCAGGCGTGCAATTACCTGCAGGGGCTCGAAGGCGGGCTCGACACGGCGCATGTCAGCTTCCTGCACAACAACAAGATCGGCGATCGCCGCAATCTCTATTCGCGCGACGGCGCACCCAAGATCGACGTGCACGAGACCGATTACGGCTATTACTACGTCTCGACGCGCAAGGTCGAAGCCGAGCAGCAATGGGTGCGCGTCTATCAATACACGCTGCCGTTCCAACAGATGCGGCCGAGCATGGTCAATAATGGGCTCTCATCCAATCGCGCCGTGCCGCGCGCCGACGGCCACCTCTGGGTGCCGATCGATGACGAGCAGACCAATGTCTACAATTGGTGCTACGGCGCCGATCAGAACTGCGCGCTCGACCCCGAATATGCCGAACAGCTTGAGGTGATGTATGGCCGCGGCCATAACGACTACATCCCGGGCACGTTCAAGCTGAAAGCCAATCTCGCGAACGACTATTTCATCGACCGTGCCGAGCAGAAGAACACCAGCTTCACCGGCATCAAAGGCATCAACACCCAGGATGTCGCGCTGCAGGAAGGCATGGGCGCGATCACCGACCGCACGCAAGAGCATCTCGGCACCTCCGACCGCGCCATCGCGGTGATGCGCCGCCTCCTCCTCGAAGCGGTGAGCGCCGTCGAGCGCGGCGAGAACCCGCGCGGCCAGGACGCCGCCACCTATCGCAGCATCCGCCCGCATGACGGGCTGGTGCCGGCGGGCGGCGATTGGCGCAAAGAGTTCGTCGAAGATTTGAAGGCGAAGTGGTAGCGCTGGATTAAGCGACTACTTAAGAGTCGCTTTCCCCGCGAAAGCGGGAACCCAGCGAAACATCGCGACTCTTGCCCTGGATCCCCGCTTTCGCGGGGAAAGCGAATTATTTTTCGACCGTGACCATTACCGCCCCACCGGGCTCGGCGTTCCCGGCATCGGCAGCAGCACCCGTCGCGCACGCGGCTTCCGCACCGCGACCGGCCGCGTGTAGATCTCTTTCACCGCCTCGACCATCACGACGCCGCCGAAAGTGGTGAACCAGCGCACGCCGACACTTTCCCACGCGACGGCCGAGCGCAGCATCATGCGCGAGCGCGTCGGCGGCACGAAGAGCGCGGCGGCGTTGCGCTCCGGGGTGAAGCTTTCCTCGCGCAAGAGATGCGAGAGCTGGCTCGTCGTGTAAGGGTGGCCCTGGCCGAACGGCGTGTTGTCGATCCGCGCCCAGATGCCGCGCCGGTTGGGCAGCACCGCGAGCAAGCGCCCGCCGCCGGCGAGCACGCGCCAGGCTTCTTTCAGCATCGGCCGGATCTGCTCGCTGAATTCGATGCCGTGGATCAAGAGCACGCGATCGACCGAGAAATCGGCGAGCGGCAACTCGCTCTCGTCGGTCAGCACGACGCGGTTCGGCCCTTCGGGCGGCCAATGCAGCACACCCTGCGCCGCCGGCATCAGGGCGATGACGCGCTCCGCCTCGCTGAGGAACGGCCGGAGATAGGGCGTCGCATAGCCGAGGCCGAGCAAGCGCTGGCCGGTCAGATCCGGCCACATCTGGCGGATACGTCGCGCCACCATGCGCCGCGCCACTTGGCCGAGGCGGGTGCCATAAAATTCGCGCAATTCGACGACGTCGGCGAACATCGGCCGCTAGTGTAGCATGAGAAGGCCCTGCGAATTAGATTGTGCTCAAGCGCACCGAAATGAAGAGGAAGGCTGCCGCCATGTCCGAACTCGTCATCCGCCAGATTCCCGTGCTCAAGGACAATTACGTCTATCTGATCCACGAGCCGCAATCGCGCGCGACCGGCGTGGTCGACCCCAGCGTCGCGGCGCCGATCCTCGAGGCGGCGCAAAAAGAGGGCTGGCGCATCACCCACATCCTCAACACCCATCACCACAACGACCACACCGGCGGCAATAACGAGATCAAGGCCGCGACGGGCTGCATCGTCGTCGGCCCGCGCGCCGATCGCGACCGCATCCCCGGCATCGATGTCGAGGTCGGCGATGGCGACGTGTACGATTTCGGCGCCGAGAAGGCGCACGTCTTCGACGTGCCCGGCCATACGCGCGGCCATATCGCCTATCACTTCGCGAATTCGCAGGCGCTGTTCTGCGGCGATACGCTCTTCATCCTCGGCTGCGGCCGCGTTTTCGAGGGCACGCATGCGCAGATGTGGAATTCGCTCTCGAAGCTCAAGGCGCTGCCGCCCGAAACACGCGTCTATTGCGCGCACGAGTATACGCAGGCCAATGCGCGCTTCGCCCTGACCGTCGAGCCCGAGAATCGCGATCTCGTCGCGCGTGCGGCGATGATCGATGCGATGCGCGAAAAGGGCCAGTCGACCGTGCCCGGCACCTTGGCCGAGGAATTCAAGACCAACCCGTTCCTGCGCGCCGATATCCCGGCGCTGCAGCAAGCGGCGGGGTCGCTCGGCGACGCGGTCGCGACCTTCGCGTCGATCCGCACCCGCAAAGACAAATTCTGAGGATCGCCGCGCGATGAAGCTGCGTCATTCGCCGACCTCGCCCTTCGTTCGCAAAGTGATGGTCGCCGCTTGCGAATTGGGGCTCGAAGACAAGATCGAGCGCATTCCAACGCGCGTCGCGCCGACCCAGCCGAACGCCGATGTCGGGCTCGACAATCCGCTGGTGAAGATCCCCGCCCTCACCACCGATGACGGCCTCGTCATCTACGATTCACGCGTGATCTGCGAGCATCTCGACGCGGTCGCCGGCGGCGGCAAGCTTTTCCCGCGCGACGGCAAAGCGCGCTGGCTGGCGCTGCGCCAGCAGGCGCTCGGCGACGGCATTCTCGATGCCGGCATCCTCGCCCGCTACGAGCAGCTGCGCCCGCGCGAGCATCAATGGCAGGAATGGATCGACGCGCAACTACGCAAAGTGCGCGGCGCGCTCTCGGCGCTGGAGATGGAATGCGAAAGCGGTGATCTCGCTGCACCGACAGAGAATGCGTCGGCGCTGATCGGCCATATCGCGATCGGCTGCGCCCTCGGTTGGCTCGATTTCCGCTATCCGAACGAGGTTTGGCGCGAACGCCATCGCCGCCTCGCCACCTGGTACGACGGCATGGCCCGGCGCCGCGCGATGGTCGAGACGGCACCGAAAGAGGCCTGATCCTCGGCCTTTCGAGCCGCCGCAAGGCTCGCGAGCGGCGGCAATGACGAAGGAAGAGCGCGTTCGCGACGCCCTCAATACATATGCTGGCCGCCGTTGATCGACAGCGTCGAGCCGGTGATGAAGGCGCCTTCGTCGGAGACGAGGAACAGCACGCCGCGCGCGATCTCGTTGGCGGCGCCGAGCCGGCCGACCGGCACGCGAGCGACGATCTTCTCGAGCACGTTGGGCGGCACGGCGCGCACCATGTCGGTGTCGATGTAGCCCGGCGCGATGGCGTTGACGGTGATACCCTTGGCGGCGCCTTCCTGCGCCAGCGCCTTGGTGAAGCCGTGAATGCCGGATTTGGCGGCGGCGTAGTTGACCTGGCCGTATTGTCCGGCCTGACCGTTGATCGAGCCGATATTCACGATGCGGCCGAAATTCCGCTCGCGCATGCCGTCGATGACGACGCGGCACATATTGAAGCACGAGGTGAGGTTGGTCGCGATCACCTCGCCCCATTGCTCGGGCTTCATGCGATGTAGCACCGCGTCACGGGTGATGCCGGCATTGTTCACCAGAACATCGACCGGCCCGAGATCGGCCTCGATCGATTTCACCCCATCGACGCAGGAATCGTATTTCGACACGTCGAAGCGATAGGCGCGGATGCCGGTCTCGCTGGTGAATTGCTGCGCCGCCTCGGCGTTGCCGGCGTAATTGGCGGCGACTTTGTAGCCGGAGCCATGAAGCGCTTCCGCGATCGAGCGGCCGATGCCGCGCGTTCCACCGGTGACGACTGCTACCCGAGCCATAACGCCTCCCTTGGCTAAACCGGCGCGGTCCTCCGCGCTTTCCTTGCTTTTAAACCTCGAGCGTTACCGCTCGACGCACATCGCGATGCCCATGCCGCCGCCGATGCACAGCGTAGCGAGGCCCTTCTTCGCCTCGCGCTTCTGCATCTCGTGCAGCAGAGTGACGAGCACGCGCGCGCCCGAAGCGCCGATCGGATGGCCGAGCGCGATCGCGCCGCCATTCACATTGACCTTCGCTGCATCGAAGTTGAGGTCCTTCGCGACGGCGCAAGCCTGCGCGGCGAAGGCCTCGTTGGCCTCGATGAGATCGAGATCCTCGACCTTCCAGCCGGCGCGTTTCAGCGCGAGGCGCGTCGCCGGAATCGGGCCCGAACCCATGATCGCCGGATCGACGCCCGCCGTCGCCCAAGAGACGATACGCGCCAGCGGCTTCACGCCACGCTTGCTCGCTTCGGCGTCGCTCATCAGCACGACCGCAGCAGCGCCGTCATTGATGCCTGAAGCGTTGCCGGCGGTGACGGTGCCGTTCTTGTCGAAAGCCGGACGGAGCTTCGCCAGCATCTCGGCGGTCGTGCCGTGCTTGGGATATTCGTCGGTGTCGACGACGACATCGCCTTTGCGCGTCGCGATCTTCACCGCGACGATCTCGTCCTTGAACTTGCCGGCTTTTTGCGCCGCTTCTGCGCGTGACTGGGACTGCGCCGCGAACGCGTCCTGCTGTTCGCGCGTGATCTGCCATTTCTGCGCGACGTTCTCGGCGGTGTTGCCCATGTGATACCCGTTGAAGGCGTCCCAGAGCCCGTCGCGGATCATCGTATCGATCATCTGCGCGTCGCCCATCTTGGTGCCGTTGCGCAGATGCATCGCATGCGGCGCCTGGCTCATGCTTTCCTGGCCGCCGGCGACGATGATCTCGGCATCGCCGAGCTTGATCGCCTGGTAGCCAAGCGCGACCGCGCGCAGGCCCGAACCGCAGAGCTGATTGATGCCGTAGGCCGTCACGTCATAGGGCAGGCCGGCGCCGACCGAGGCCTGGCGCGCGGGGTTCTGGCCCTCGGCGGCCGTCAGGATCTGGCCGAGCACGACCTCGGACACGTCGGCCGGCGCCACATTGGCGCGTTTCATCGCTTCGATGATCGCGACCTCGCCCAGTTTGTGCGCCGGCAGCGAAGCGAGCGCTCCATTAAAGGCGCCGATCGGCGTCCGCGTGGCGCCGGCAATGACGATCTCGCTCATGGATAAAGACCTCCTGAGACTGGGTTTTCGTGATTGCGTATTACATAGCGCGCGCTCGGCCGTTTGAAAACCACACGCCTTTGAGACTTTTGTTGCCCAAAGAGACGCGATCTTCCACGTGCGAGGCTGTGCCCAAAACACACGTCCGCCGTTGGGCGATGCAATTTCGCGATCGCGCGTGAGCGAGCGCGATTCCGCGAGCGCAATCGGAACTCGCGCGCGACCGCCCGCTTATACCCGCATACGCACTTCCTCTGGCGGACAAGCGCTTTTCGTCGCGAGGCGCGGCACAATTCGAGGACAGACGAGATGGCTGACGAAGTCGGCAAAGACCTCGCCAAGGAGCGTTCCCATGCCGCCGGCGCTTGACGCCGCGGCCAAGCGCCCCGCCGAGCCGAGATGGCGGGAGCATTTCGCGTATGTCGTACTTGCCGCAGCCCTCTTTGCCCTAACCGCGCCACACCCGCGTTCTTCCGCCCGCATCGTTGGACACCCAACGCCGCAACGCCCCGACCGACAGCCCGAAGTCATCGCCGCGACGGCCGGACCGCAAAGCAAGATAGCAACCGCGCGCCGCGTGCTCGCCGACTTCTCGCGTCATCGCGTCATGACTGAAGCGGCGGCGGTGACATTCTATTCGATCCTCGCGATCTTTCCCGCCGTCGCGGCGCTGGTGTCGCTCTATGGGCTTTTTGCCGATCCGGCAACGATCAGCATTCAACTCGCCAATATGACCCGCGTCCTTCCCGGCGGCGCGATCGACGTGGTCCGCGATCAGATGACACGCGTCGCGCAGCAAAGCCAGGGCAAGCTCGGCCTCGGCATCGTTGTCGGCGTGATCATCGCGCTGTGGAGCGCCAATGGCGGTACGAAATCGCTGTTCGATGCACTCAACATCGTCTACGGCACCCGCGAAGAACGCGGCTTCATCAAGCTCAACACCATCTCGTTGGGGATGACCATCGGCGGCATCGTATTCATCCTGATCGCGGCGACCGCCGTGGTCGTGCTGCCGCACGCGCTCGACTTCGCCGGGCTTTCCGGCCTCGCCGATACGGCGATCCGCATTTTGCGCTGGCCGACGCTCCTCATCGTCGTGGCGATCGGGCTCGCGCTCATCTATCGCTTCGGTCCCAACCGCCGCGAAGCACGCTGGCGCTGGATCACGATCGGCAGCGCCGCCGCCGCGGTCGGCTGGTTGATCGCGTCCTTCCTGTTCTCCTGGTATGCGGCAAATTTCGGCTCATACAACGCGACCTACGGTTCGCTCGGCGCGATCATCGGCTTCATGATCTGGATCTGGCTTTCGGCGATCGTGGTCCTGGCGGGCGCCGAAATCGACGCGACGATCGAAACCCGCCGCGCCGCCGAGCCCTCAGTCCGGCGCGGCCCGTAGCAACCATCCCGCCAGCGGTTCCCAGACGGTGGTCGGCGCATCGCGCGCAACGACCATGCCGATATGGCCAAGACTCGGCGTCCAGGTTTCGGCGAACGGCAGTTCATCGGCCAAAGCCGCGGCGGTCGCAGGAGGGACAATGCGATCCTGCGCCGGCACGACAACCAGGGCGGGTATTTCGATGTCGTGCGGGCGAATGAGCTTGTCATCGACCCGCCATCGACCTCGGCCCGGGCGATCCTCGCCATACCAGCCGCCGAGACAGTCCTGCGCCACGGAGATCGCCAGCGGCACGCCGTCATTGAGCCAATCCTCGAGCGCGACAAAACCATGGGCCGCGGCGCCGTCGGGATCCATCGTGGCGAAGCGCGAGAATTTGCGCAGCACGAGCAGCGGATCCTGCGCCGCGAACAGCGCTTGCAGCACGTCGACCGGCACCTCGCCGAGCGCGGCGTAGCTTTTGGCGATCGGCTCGGCGAGCACGCCCAAGAGCCGCGCTTGCTCGGCCCGCTCGGCATGGAAGCGCCATGGCGTCGCAAGCAGGGCCAGCGCCGTCACCAGTTCCGGCCGGCGCGCGGCAAGCGCCAGCGCCAAGAGCCCACCCATGCAATAGCCGAGCACCACGGGGGCCGCGCCTGCCGCCTGGCGCGCAATCTCCGCCGCCGGCTCCAGCCGCCGGGTGATGTAATCGCCGACATCGAAGCCGCGCTCTTCCGCGCCCGGGGCGTCCCAATCGAGCAACAGCGGCCTGAGGCCTTGATCGACGAGGTAGCGTAAGAGGCTCTGCCCAGGCGCGAGGTCGAGGATATAGGCGCGATTGATCAGCGACGGCACGACCAGCACCGGCGGCCCGCCGCGCGGCCGGTAATCGAAGAGCCGCGTCGTTCCCTCCTGCCAGAGCAGCGGCGGATCCTCGAGGTCGCGGCGGTAAGGGTGCTGACGATAGCGCTCGACCCCATCGAGGAAGAGCGCGGCGCGGCGCGTCAGCTCGCCGTCGAGCGCCGCCTCGATGGAATCACTTTTTAGCCCGCTTGGATTTAGCCCGCTTCGATGGAGGTGGGCGCTTAGCGCGAGACTGAGACTTCCGCCCTGCAGGGCGAATTCCGGCCTCCAGGGCAACAAGCCGCTTTTCAAGAGCGGCAAGGCGCCGCGCGAGCTCATCCACGCGCCGGTCGCGTTCGCCAAATGCAGTGCCAGCGGCCTTGGACCCTGTCTTGGAGAAGTCCGGCGTGGCGGCGCGGAGCGCTGAGAAAATGCCGGCATCGTCGTCCTGGGGGCGCTGTTGTGGCGGCCACCCGACAGGAACCAGCGCCTGCAGCAGCCTTGCGGTGCTCTCGGCAAGCGCGGGGTCGGCGGCCATGGCGGTGAGCTGGTCCTGCCACAGATCGACGTAACGCCGGGCGAGCGCGGCAAGATCGGGCGATTCCACCATGGTGCCAAGTATACCGGTGCCCCCGATCACGGCGCTAGAGCCAAGCGCCACAACAGGCTATGCTGGCTTCGTCATGCGTCAGGGAAAGTTGCCATAATGACCGACACGAGTGGCGCCGAAACGCCGCCGATCGTCATCAAGAAATACGCCAACCGCCGGCTCTACAACACCGCGACGTCGAGCTACGTTACCCTCGACGATCTCTCCCGGATGGTGAAGGCGCATACCGATTTCGTCGTCTATGACGCGAAGACGGGCGAAGACATCACTCGCGCCGTCCTCACCCAGATCATCGTCGAAGAAGAAGGCAAAGGCGGCCAGAACCTCTTACCGATCAGTTTCCTGCGCCAACTCATCGGGCTCTACGGCGACAGCATGCAATGGCTGGTGCCGCGCTATCTCGAGCATGCGATGTCGACCTTCGGGCGCAATCAAGAACAGATGCGCAAGAGCCTGCAGGACGCTTTCGGCGGGCTTTTTCCCTTCGGCTCGCTCGAGCAGATGGGCAAGCAGAACCTCGCGCTCTTCGAGCAGACGATGAAAATGTTCTCGCCTTTCGGCCAGACGACTGCGGCCGACAGGACGGCGCCGGGCGAGAAGCCGCCCAACGAGAAACCAAAAGACCCACCGCCTTCGGAAGCCGCGCTCTCCGAGCTGCAAAAGCAGATCAACGAGCTGCAGCAGCAAATGCAGGCTTACGGCAAGAAGGAAAAAGGCGAGGAATAAGCGCGCAAGCGCCGGGCCAAGCCTTAGGCCGAAAGATCGACCTGATTGCCGCGCGGCGACGACGCGGCGGAAGACGACGATCCGGAATTATTGAGATTGCCGAGCGCGCCGCCGAAGGTCACGGCGCCGTTCTTGCTGGCCGCTTGCCTGCCCGCGAGAGTGGGGTCGGCGTTGGCATTAACGCCGTAAGGACCGGCGGCGGAATGCCTGGGATCGATATGCGCCTTGGCTTCGTCGACTTCCGTGCAATTTTTACACGGATAGCCGTTGATCATCACCGGCTGCGGATAATTGACGGTGCCGATCGCCATCGACGTCAGACCGGCGCTTCGGAAAGCGGCCGATCAGCCTTTGCTGTTCGCGATTTTCGGCGGCGGTACGAACTCGGGCGGTCGCACCAGTGCCGGCGGCTTGATCCACGGCTTATCGAGGGACGGCTTGCCGAAGTAATAGCCCTGCAGGAAGGCAACGCCTTCGCGCTGCAGGATGGCAGCTTCCTCGGCGGTCTCGACCATCTCGGCAACGGTCTGCAAGCCGAGCGTATTGGCGAGGCCGACCAGGTGCCGCAGGAATATCTGATTGTCTTCGCTTTGCGTCAGGTTGCGCACGAAGGAGCCGTCGATCTTCACCGTGTCGACAGCGAGCGCCTGGAGATGGCGCAGCGAGGTGAAGCCGGCACCGAAATCGTCGAGCGCGACGCGGCAGCCGAGATCGCGCAGCGAGGCAACGAAACGCGCCGATTCCTCGAGATCGTGCAGCGCCGCGGTCTCGGTGATTTCCACCAGCACGCGGTTGGCGATCGAAGGCTTGTCTTTCAGCATCGCCGTGACGGCGCGCAGCCAAGCGCGATCGGTCGCGGTCAGGCCGGAGATATTGATGCCGAGGCAGAAGCCCGAATGCGATTCGATCTGCTCGACCGCGGTCTCGAGCACATAGCGATCGATGACGCGGATGAAGCCCATCTGCTCGATCGCGGCAACGAAAGCGCCGGCGGCGACAATGCGGCCGTCTTCGCCGATCATGCGCAAGAGGCATTCGTAATAATCGACTTCGCCCGTGACGCTCGACACGACCGGCTGATAGGCCAGCGGCAGGCGGTTTTCTTTCAGAGCGCGCTGGACCTGCTCGCCGAGGGCCATGCCGACGCGATGACGGTGGCGCTGCTCTTCCGAAAGGCGATAGGGCACGAAGCAATCGCGGCCGGCGCGCTTGGCTTCCGACAGCGCGGACTCGGCGCGGGTCATGACCTCGTACGCGGTCTTGGCCTGCTCGGGGAAAATCGTGCTGCCGATCGAGACCGTGGCATAGATCGGGCCGGCGGCAGTTTCGATCGGGCTGCGGCCCACGGTCGCGAGGATCTTCTCGGCCGCGACGCTGACATGAGATTCGACGCAATGCGCGAGGATGACGCCGAAACGGTCGCCGCCGACGCGGCCGACGACGTCGCTGACCCGCAGGCAACGGTCGAGGCGACGGCCGATCTCGATCAGAACCTGATCGGCGGCGTCATAACCGAACGCGTCGTTGATGGTCGCGAGCTTGTCGATGCCGATCGCGAGATAGGCGCCCGAGGCACCGGCGCGGAAGCTGGCCGCGAGCTGGTGATCGAGCACTTCGCGCAGCCGCTTCTTGTTGAAGTGGCCGGTGAGATCATCGTAATTCGCGAGCAGCTCGAGCCGCTGCTCCTGCGTCTTGCGGGTGGTAACGAGCCGCACCACGCCGCGCAGGCTTTTCGGCCGGCCGACGTGATCGAGCTCGGCGGTACCGCGATCATGCAGCCAGCCGAAGCTGCCGCCCTGAAGCCGCACACGGTATTCGCAATCGAAAGCCAGGCCGCGCGCGTAATGCGCATGCAGCTGCTGCTGACGCTGAAGCAGATCGTCGGGATTGATCCGCTCGGCGAAAGCTTGGCCGGTCGCCAGCTTCATGCCTTCGTCGAAGCCCAGCATCTGCAGCGAGCCGTGCCAGGTGATGATGTCGCTATCGATGTCCCAGACATAAGCAACATCGCCCGCCGACGCGAGCGCCGCGAGAACATCCTTGAGTTCCGTATTCACTTCGACGCCGGGAGCGTTCGCCGTGCTGGAAGATGTCTTCGTCAATTGAGCCATGCCAAAAGGAGTGCCACACGCACGAAAGCGGCGCGTGGGTCACAGTAGCGGCCCAGGACTTGATGAATGATTAAACTGGGGTTTCTTTAACCCTTAACGCGGGTAAAGCAAAAAGCCCTCATGAAGAGGGCGTATGTGCTTGTAAGAACGGCAAAACCGCCTGATTGAACTCGCGTGGAACGACCTGGGGGAAATCGTGGCCGCCTTGTGGAAAGAATTTGGCTTCCGCGCCGGGGATGCGGCGGGCGAGCTCTTCCGAGAAATAGGCCGGGGTGACGACGTCGTCCTGCGCCGCCAGGACCAGGGTCGGGACCTTGATCTTGCCGAGATCGGCGGTGCGGTCAAAAGCCATGATCGCGTCCATCCGGCTGGCGATCGTCTCGGGTGATGGGAAATGCGCGAGGTTCTGCGCCTCGATCTGGCGCAGCTTCTCGTTGTTGGCCGCGATATAGGCAGACGGATAAAGGAACAGCGTGTTCGCCTGGATATAAGAAGACGGGCCGAGCCGCGAGAGCAGTTCCTTGCGCAGCGCAAAGAAGCGGCGGAAATAAGCGTCGGGTTTGGTCCAGCTCGCGACGAGGACGACGCTCGCGACGCGGTGCGGGTGCTCGATGGCAATGATCTGAGCCGCGGCCGCGCCGGCCGAGTGACCGACGATATGCGCTTTGGCAACACCAAGCGCATCGAGCAACGCAATCGCATCCGCGGCCAGGCGCTCGATCACATGGGTCGCGCATTTGAGATCGCTTTGCCCGACGCCGCGATGATCGTAGGTGATGACGCTATAGGATCGCGCGAAACCCGGCACCTGATCGCGCCAAAAGCTCGCATAGCCACTGAGGCCAGTAATGAAGAGCACGGGAAGGCCATCGCCTTCACGCTCGTAATAAAGCTCGCAATCGCCGATCGATATCCGCGGCATGATGATTTCGCGGGGTCCGCTGCAACAAATCTGCCGCTCGTTAACACCCCTTCTCCATCGCTGTCAACGAAACGCCGCGTCGGGAACGACGCTCAGCTATGCGTTTTCTGCTACCCCTTTTTGGTGCCGGCGGGAATCAGGCACCGTCGAGCGCAGACCAGAGCCCAACCGCGACGGAAACGGCCGCACCCGCGAGCAGCCGCGCAAGCTCCGCGCTCGCGCCCAAAATAAGCCATAGAGCGAACGTACACACGATGATCGCCGCGACGCCGAGGCGCGCGCGGACATCCAGACTTCCGTTCATTCGCTCACGCTATCTGCTGCCGCATAGCAGGGTCAATGGCGGCACCCTTGCCAAAGAGACAGGATTTGTTATGAGTTCAGCATCGGGCAAACATAGCGAACATCGCATGTCAAAAAAAACCGAAGCTGCGCGCGTTGTCGCGAAGTTGCTTGCTAAACGTCAGACATCGATCAACGAAATTCCAGACATCATCGAGAATGTCGAGCGCGCGCTGAAGGCGCTCGAGAGCAACGCCGGCCAATCGATCAAGCAAGAAACGGCCGTCAGGCAAGCGACCGATACCGTCGGCGCGAAAGATGCGCCGCCGCCGCGCGCGAAGCGCGGTACGCGCAGGCGCGTCGACGCGCATGATGTCGAACCGGTGATCGCCGAAACCTCGATCGAGAAGGCAGCCGAGACGCCGGTCGCCGTGACGCCGGAGATCAAGCCGGTACAGCCTACTTTGCTGCGCCGCGCCGAAGTCATTCACGTCGCACCGGCCGCGCCGACGCCGGCGCCGGTCGCCCCGACCAACGGTGCGGTCCGCGGCGTCGTGCAATGGTTCGATACGCGCTCGACGCGCGGGACGCTGCGCCTTCAGGGCCTCAGCAGCGATCTGCCGGTCGATGGCGAGATTCTCACCGCCGCGGGCCTCACCCGCCTCTTCAAGGGGCAGGAGATCGAAGCGACCCTCGATGGAAATGACGAGCCGAAGATCACCGGCCTGCGCCTGCTTAATTTGTCGCCAACCTCGCCTGTTATGGGCGGTATGGTTCGCGACCGTCACGCCAAGCAAGTTGTCGTCGAACTGAAACGCGAAGCCCTGAGCCGCGCTGCGGCGCGCGCCGAGGCCGAAGCGCTCCTGCCGACGCGACGCGCTCGGTAAACCGCTCAGAAGGATCGCGCCGATGCCCGAGACCGCGCTTATCGTTGGCACTGGCGCGGGGCTCAGCGCGTCGCTCGCCCGGCTCTTCCATAAAGAAGGCATGCGTGTCGCCTTGGCGGCGCGACGTACCGACAAGCTCGCCGCGCTCTGCAATGAAACCCAAGCGCGCGCCTATGCTTGCGACGCGACCAAGCCGGCCGAGGTCGAGAAGCTTTTCGTCGATATCGTCAAAGACATCGGGTCACCCGATCTTATCGTCTACAACCCGAGCGGCCGCGCCCGCGGACCGATCGCCGAACTCAAGCCCGACGAAGTACTGAACGCGATCATGGTCGGATGCTATGGCGGCTTCCTGGTCGGCCAGCAGGCGGCACGTCTGATGCTGGAGGCGGGGCACGGCACGATCCTCTTCACCGGCGCCTCGGCCAGCGTCAAAGGCTTCCCGCTTTCGGCCGCTTTCGCGATGGGGAAATTCGGCCTGCGCGGCCTGGCGCAAAGCATGGGGCGCGAACTCGCGGCGCGGAACATTCATGTCGCGCATTTCGTGATCGATGGCGGCATTCGCCAGCCGGGCGACACGCGCGGCCAGGATCGCGGCCCCGATGCATTGCTCGAGCCCGATGCGATCGCGGTGAATTATCTCGCGGTTCATCGCCAGCATCGCAGCGCCTGGACGGACGAGATCGCGCTGCGACCCTGGGTCGAGAAATATTAGGGCGTCGAGAAATATTAGCGCGTCGAGACGTCCTGAGCCTTTTCCGTGGCTGAGCCGGCCGTAACGCCCGATCTCGCGAATAAGGGCGGTGCCGCCGCTGCTTCCGCCGAAGAAAGCACTGCTTTCGCCGGCAAAGCGAGCCGGCCGTGGATCATGACCGCGGCCGTCATTTGCATTTTCATGACGGCGATCGAAGGCACGGTCGTCGCCACGGCGATGCCGACAATCGTCAGCCAGCTCGGCGATTTCCATCTCTTCTCTTGGGTGTTCAGCGCCTACTTCCTGACGCAGTCGGTCTCGATCCCCTTAAGCGGCCGCTTCGCCGATCTCTTCGGCCGCAAGCCGCTGCTGTTCTTCGGCTTGACCTTGTTCCTCTTCGGCTCGTCGGCCTGCGGCCTGGCGCCAAACATGCTGACGCTTATTTGCTTCCGCATCGTGCAAGGCATCGGCGCCGGCTGCGTCATGCCGGTAACGCAAACGCTGATCTCCGATATCTATCCGCCGGCGGTGCGCGCTCGCATCCAGGGCTATCTCTCGAGCATCTGGGCGACGGCGGCGATTTGCGGCCCGTTGATGGGCGCCGTGCTGGTGACGCAGCTGAGCTGGCGCTGGATCTTCTGGATCAACGTGCCGCTCGGCATTGCCGCCTTCGTGCTGCTCGCGACGTTCCTGCATGAGCAACGCGCCCGCCGCAATCACCAGATCGATTATCTCGGCACGATCTTGATGATCGCCGGCATCGGCTTGGTGATGTTCGCGCTCAATCAGGCGACATCGTTCGGCCTGACGATGTTCCTCGGCTTGCTCGCGGTCGCCATCATGCTGCTCGCCCTGCTCTATCGCCACGAGCAGCGCGCCGCAGAACCAATGATGCCGCTGCAGGTCTGGCGCAACCCGATCGTCCTCGCCGCAACTTTCGCCTGTTTCACCGTCGGCGCGATCACCATCGCCGCCTCGGCCTTCCTGCCGGCTTATGTCCAAGGCGTGATGGGCGAGACGCCGCTGATCGCGGGCTATGTGGTCTCGGTCACTTCGGTGACGTGGATGGTCGGCTCGGCGGCCGGCAGCAAGATCATGCTGCGCAGCTCCTATCGCGCGGCGACGACGATCGGCAGCGCCATCGTGATCGTCGGCGCGGTGTTTCTCATCACATTGTCGCCGGGCCGCGGACCGCTTTGGGCCGGCGCCGGCACGGCACTGACCGGCCTCGGCATGGGGCTATTCCAGAACACCTTCTTCCTTGCCGCGCAGGCCGCGGTCGGGCGCGATCAGCGCGGCACCGCGACGGCGTCGACACTCTTCGCCCGAATCCTCGGTCAGTCGGTCGGCAGTGCGCTCTTCGGCGGCATCGTCAATCTCGGCCTTGCCGATCGCATCGGCGGCAACGCGGTCGACAAGGTCATGGACCCGGCGCTGCGCGATAATTTCCCAGCCGCCGAACTCGGGCCGCTCATGGCGGCCATCGCCGCCGCGCTGCATAATGTCTATCTCGTGACCGGCCTGTTGGCCCTGGCCGGGTTGGCGGTGACGCGGGCCTTGCCGCGCGGCCTCAGCCCGACAAACGCGGCGCGAGATCGTTAGAGCGCGTTGTTTGGGGGCATGATGATTCGGGCGGGTGCGGCGTGAGCGTCGAGAGGACGCGGCAAAGCGATAAGCCTGCCGCCGCAACGGGCCACTTGCCGGGCGAATCCCGCCTTATCGTCGGGCCGACCGGCCGTTTCTGGATTCTCACCGCGTCGGTCGTGCTGATCTTCATGACCGGCATGGAAGGCACGGTGGTCGCGACCGCGATGCCGACGATTATCAGCCAGCTTGGCGGCTTCGAGCTCTTCTCCTGGGTCTTCAGCGGGTATTTCCTCGCGCAAGGCGTGACCATCCCGATCTATGGCCGCCTCGCCGATCTCTATGGCCGCAAGCGCATCCTGTTCTTCGGCCTCATCGTCTTCGTCATCGGCACTACCGCGTGCGGCCTCGCGCCCAGCATGTTCTGGCTGGTGATCTTCCGCGTCGTACAAGGCATCGGCGCGGGCGCGGTGCAGCCGATCAACCAGACCCTGATCGGCGATCTCTATCCGCCGGCCCAGCGCGCGAAGATGGCGGGATTCTTCTCCGGCATCTGGGGCATCGCCGCGATTGTCGGCCCGGTGCTGGGCGCTTTCGTCATCGCGACGGCGGCATGGAATTGGGTGTTCTGGATCACGGTGCCGATCGCGATCGTCGGCTTCGTGCTGCTGGCCTTCGCGCTGCATGAGCGCATCGAGCATCGCCAGCATCGCATCGACTATCTCGGCGCGGTGCTTATGGCGCTCGGCATCGGCCTTATCCTCTACGCGCTGATCCAGGCGCATCACTTGAGCCTTTCGACCTTCCTGCTGCTGATCATCCTCGCCGTCGCGATCATGGCCATGCTGATCGCGCATGAGCGCCGCGCGCCGGAGCCGATTCTACCGCTGAAATTGTGGAGCAACCGCGTCATCCTCTCGGGCGTCGTCGGCTGTTTCGGCGTCGGTTGCGTCGTGATGGCGAGTACGACGTTCCTACCCGCCTATATCCAGGGCGTAATGGGACGCAGCCCGATCGTCGCCGGCTATGCCCTGGCGATCAGCTCGGTCACCTGGATCGCCGGCTCCTGGGCCGGTGGCCAGATCATGCTGCGCTCGTCCTATCGTGCGGCGACGATGGTCGGCGGCATCTTTCTGGTGATCGGCGTCGTCATGCTGATCATGCTCGACCCGAGCCGCGGTCCGCTTTGGGCGGCGACCGGCACCGGCATCGTCGGCATCGGCATGGGCCTCAACCAAAACACCTATACCGTCGCGGCGCAGAGCGTCGTCGATTGGAGCCAGCGCGGCACCGCCACCGCGATCATCTCGCTGATGCGCATGCTGGGCCAGACGGTCGGCACCGCGATCTACGGCGCCGTGGTCAATCTCACCCTCGCCGGCATGCTCGGCGACAACGCCGTCGATCGCATTCTCGATCCCGATCTGCGCGACAAGCTCTCGCCCAGCGAGGTCGCGCCGGTGATGGCCGGGATCGGCGACGCGGTGCAGAATGTCTATTGGGTCGCGGGTACGCTCGTGCTCATGATCATCATCGCCGGCGCGGCGTTGCCCAAGGGGCTCAGCCCGACCAACGCACCGTCGAGCCGAATGAAGCGCTGAAAACAGCGAAGGGGGAAACATGGCGACAGCAGAAACCCTGGGGGCGCTCTCCGGCGCCGAGATTCTCGCGCGCATGGAGCGGCTGCCGATCTCGTGGTGGCATGTCAAAGCGCGCATCATCGTCGGCATCGGCACCTTCTTCGACGCCGTCGACCTGTTGGCGATCGCCTATGCGCTGCCCGCTTTGGCGGGCCCGTGGCACATGAACCCGGCGGAGATCGGGCTCGTGCTGTCAGCAGCTTTCTTCGGCCAGCTCATCGGCGCGCTCGTCGCCGGCTGGGCGGCGGAGATCTGGGGCCGGCTTCTCATCACCACAGTCGCCATCGGCATCTTCAGCGTGATGAGCCTTGCCTGCGCCTTCGCCTGGGGGCCGACGTCGCTCATCGTCTTCCGCTTCATCCAGGGCATCGGCCTTGGCGCCGAAGTGCCCATCGCCAATACCTATGTGAACGAGATCGCGCGCTCGGAAGTGCGTGGCCGGTTCTATCTCTTATTCCAGATGGTGTTCGGTATCGGTCTCGTATGCGCCGCCCTCTTCGGCTATCTGCTGGTGCCGAGGTTCGGCTGGCAGACCATGTTCTATGTCGGCGGCTTGCCGGCATTGCTCGTTTTCGTCATGCGCTTCATGCTGCCGGAATCGCCGCGCTGGCTGGTACAGAAAGGCCGGCTTGCGGAAGCCGACCGGGTGGTCAGCGATATCGAGGACTCGATCCGCCGCTCGGGCAAGACCTTGCCGCCGCCGAACGTCGCCGCCGTTTCCAGCGCGGCGCCGCAACGCACCCGCTGGCTCGAGATTTTCGAAGGCATCTATCTGAAACGCACGCTGAGCGATTGGGCCTTCTGGTTCTGCTGCTTCTCGACGACCTACGGCCTCCTCACCTGGCTGCCGACGCTTTATCGCACCGTCTTCCACCTGTCGGTTTCGGACGCGCTGAAATACGGCATGATCACGAGCCTTGCCGGAATCATCAGCGCACTCGCCTGCGCCTACTTCATCGACCTGATCGGCCGGCGCATCTGGTTCACCACCGCCTTCTTCATCGGCGGCTTGACCTTGCTGGCGCTCTGGCAACATGGCGCCGACAGTGCCGAGGCGATCCTCACCTTCGTCACCTTCGGCATGTTCTTCATGTCGTCGCTGTCGCTAGCGCTCAATCTCTACACCAGCGAGATTTATCCAACGCGCATCCGCGCTTTCGGCGGCGCGGTCGGGGGCGCCTGGCAACGCGTCGCCGCCTTCCTCGGTCCCAATGTCATCGCGTGGCTGCTGCCTTACGGCACCAGCTCGCTGTTCCTCTATTTCGGCGGCCTCGCGCTGATCGGCGGCGTGCTGTCGTATTTCTTCGCCGTCGAGACAAAGGGGAAGACGCTCGAAGAACTGTCGCCGTAAATTCGCCGTTTGATATTAATGCGCCTTCCCCCCGGATACGGGGGCCCCGGCAACAGACTCTGTGCACCCCGGGGCCCTGCTTTCGCGGGGGAAGCAATATTTAAATCGTGCGAATAATTTAAATTGCGCCGGCGATAAGCCCGCCTAAGTAGCGCTCCACGACGCCCACCCGCAGCCGACATAGACCTCCGGCATGTTGCGGTAATCGATCAGGTCGAAACCGCGGCTGCCGGCGGCGGCATGGGCGATCACCCAGTTGCGCACCTCGTGCGTCCCGTTGCCGGCCGCTTCCATGCGCGCATCGAGCAGCGCGGTGAGCGGTGCTTCGGCGCCGTTCTGAAACGCCTTGATGCAATCGCGGTCGAATCTCTCGTCGATCGCGCCCATCGTCGGCTCTCCGATCGAATGGCTGAGGCCGCCGGTGGCGAACACCGCAACGCGGATATTCTCGGGATACGACGCGATCGCTTTCGCCAAGAGCTTGCCCCAGGCGAAGCAGCGCTTGATGCTCGGCATAGGCGGCTCGAGGTCGTTGACCGCGATCGGCACGATGCGCGGCAGTTGCGGCAATTCCATCTTCTGCAGCGGAATGCAGAAACCATGGTCGAGCGCCAGGCGATGCGAGATCGAGGGCTCGAAATCGTCTTGGAAGGCGGTCGCTGCGATGTGCTGACCGAGCGCGGCATGGCCTGCGATCGTCCGCGGGAAGCTCTTCATGAAGGGTTCGGGCGGGCCTTCGTGGCTGTCGCCCACGCCGATGCAGATGCTCGGCAGATTATCGAGGAAGAAATTCGTCCAATGATCGGGCGAGAGGATCACCATCCCATCGGGCTTGGCCGCGACGAGGCGCTTGCCGAGCTCGCGGAAATCGGTGGTGATGATGTCGCGGGCCGCCGCCGGGAGCTTGTCCCAATCGCGGGCGATGAGCGGCGCGTGGCTCGCCGCGAAGGCGCCGACGAACTCAGCCATGACTTACTCCCCTTTCCTCTTTCCCCGGCGCTGGGCCCGACTGCATCGCATGCAGCGCGGCGAGGAATTTCTCGTCGCTCATCCCGGCGAAGCCGAAATAGTAGCGCAAGAGATAGGCGTTGACGCGCGGCGCCAGGAACGCGACGTCGTCGTTGAGGAGCGCCTGCACCACCTCGGGCGTGAGCTGGGGATAGCGCGCGATCACCTTCTGGCGATCCGCCCGATATTCCGGGACCGCTCCCGGCTGCTGCAGGTCGTAAATGAATTTACTGAGCCAATAATCAGTCATGGGCACGATTTTAGCTCTGCTATCGGCGTTGCGCCAATTGTGCTAGCGATCCTCGAAAATAAGGAGGACCCACGATGAAGGCAGCAATTGTCGGCGAGACCGCGCTCGAAATCCGCGACGTGCCGGCGCCCAAGCCGAAGCCGAACGAAGTGCTGGTGAAAATCCGCGCGATCGGCCTCAACCGCGCCGAGCTGCCGGGCGCTTACGGCTCGGGCCATAACCGTGTCACCGGCTCGATCCCCGGCATCGAATGCTCGGGCGAGGTCGCCGAGATCGGCGCCGAGGTGCAAGGCGTCAAAGTCGGCGACCGCGTGATGTGCAGCACTCGCGGCACCTATGCCGAATACACCGTTGCCGATTGGGGCCGCGTCTCCGTCATTCCCGCCAATAATATGAGCTGGGAGCAGGCCGCGACCTATCCCAGCGCGCTCGGCACCATGCACGACGCGATCGTCACCAACGGGCGGACGCAACCGGGCGACAGCGTGCTGATCCAGGGTGCCAGCTCCGGCGTCGGCATCATGGGCATGCAGATCGCCAAGCTGAAAGGCGCGAAGCTGGTCATCGGCACCTCGACCAACGACGCGCGCCGCGCGAAGCTCAAGGATCATGGCGCCGATCTCGCCATCGACACGAGCAAGCCCAACTGGTCGGAAGACGTGCTGAAGGCGACGGACGGCAAAGGCGTCAATGTCATCATCGACATGGTCTCGGCCTCGGTCATGAACGAGAACATGAAAGCGACGGCGGTCCTCGGCCGCATCATCAATGTCGGGCGGCTGGGCGGCGGGCGCGGCGAGTTCGATTTCCAGATGCATGCTAACAAACGCATCTCTTATATCGGCGTGACCCACCAGACGCGCTCGCCCGACGAGCTGCGCGCCGAAGTGCGCAACATGCGCGCCGATATCTGGGACGCGGTCACCGCCGGCAAGCTCGCGATCCCGATTGACCGCGTGTTTAAACTCGACGACGCCGAAGAAGCGCAGGCGCGTATGCGCACCAACGCCCATTTCGGAAAGATCGTGATGGTGGTTTGAGGCGCCGCTACTCCGCCGCGCCCGCCGCCGCCTCGGCGGCTTCGGCATCGAGCGCCGCCTGGCTCTTGCCCGAGGCGCGGGCGGTGCCCATGCAAAACACGCTCGCGACCAGGATGAATGACGCGATCACCAGCACCCAATTTCCGTAGCCGTGGTCGATGAGATAGCCGAACGGCACCGGCGTGATCGCGCTGCCCAGCGCAAGACCCGAGGAGACGAAGCCGAAGACCTTGCCGATCTCGGACGGTGGCACGGCGTCTTTCAGCATGATGTCGCGCGGCGTGCGGCTGCCGCCGAGGCCGAGACCCGAGAGGAACATCAGCACGATCGCCACCGTTCCCGTCACCGGCGTGATGCCGACGATGAAGGTCAGGATCGATGATGCGCCGGTCAGCCCCGCGACCAGGATCATCACATAGCGCTTGGAGCGGTCGACGACCCAGCCGCCGAAGATGATGCCGCTCATCGTGCCGACCATGTAGGCGGTGAGGCCGGCGGAGGCGAGTTCCAGCGGCACGCCTTTCACCTGATGCAGGATGGTGATCAGCCAGGCCTGCACACCGCTGCCCGCGGCCGAGCCGAGGAGATAGAAGAAGAAGAACAGCACCAGCGTGCGATCGAAGATCAGCGAGCCGAGCGTCATGCCCGCGGTCTTCTTTTTCTTCTGGCTCGCCACATCGCTGAGGATGCTGCTCTGCCAGACGATCGCCGCCGCGACCGGCACGCTGACGAGGCCGACGATGATCAGCGCCTCGCGCCAGCCGAAGAAGCTTGCCAGCAACGCAACAACCGGCGGCGCCAGGGCGAAACCGGCATTGCCGGTGAAGGTGTGGATCGCGAAAGCCTGACCCATCTTCTCTTGCCGGATCGAGGCCGAGAGGATGGTGTAATCGGCCGGGTGATAGACCGCGTTGGCGAGACCCGAGAAACCTGCCAGTACGAGGATCTGCCAATAGGCGGAGGCGACGCCCATCAGCGAAACCGAGATACCCATCACCAGCGTGTTGATGACGAGAAAGCGCCGCGCGCCGAAGCGATCGACGAGAAAGCCATAGGGCGTCTGCATGATCGCGCCCATTGCCGACATCACCACCGGCACGAGACCGAGCTCGGCATAGGAGACGTCGAAATCCTTTTGGATGAAAAGGAAGAGCGGCGGCAGGGTCAGTATGTAGAAATGCGAGAGGAAGTGACCGTTGCCGATGAGGACGTTGACGCGCGTGTCGCGGGAAATCATGTGGCGATTTTCCACCGATCCCGCGATGGTTGCAAGACCGTCCTGCGCCCGCCGGCTTTGCTTTCCCCGAGCGTAGGCGAAGGATGCGGCGACCTGCTACAAAGGTTGGATCGGGCCAATAATCAGGTGGGACCATGAAGTTCGCCCATTTCGCGCATGTCTGGGGCAAGAAGGGCATGACGCCCGCCCAGCGCTACGAGCAGCTTTGGCGCGAGCTCCAGCTCTGCGACGAGCTCGGCTTCGATTACGGTTTCTGCGTCGAGCATCATTTCTCCCCGCATGAGAGCTGGATGTCGGCGCCGAGCCTCTACACCGTCGGCGCCGGTGCGCGCACGAAACGCATGCGCCTCGGCGGCATGGGCCATGTTGTGCCGCTGCATCAATCGCTGCGCCTCGCCGAAGAGCTCGCCATCGCCGATCAGATGCTCGGCGGCCGGCTCGATATCGGCCTAGTTCCCGGCATCACGCCGCGCATCTTCGAGCCGTTCGGCGTGCCCTTCGACAACCGCCGCGAGGTGACGCTGGAATTCGTCAAATTCCTGCGCGCCGCTTTCGCCGATACGCCGAGCTTCACCTTTCACGGCAAGCATCATCGCGCCGAGAATGTCAGCCTCTCCGTGCCGCCGGTGCAGAAGCCCTGCCCGCCGCTCTGGATCGAGACGCGCGACACAGCGACCCTGGAATTCTGCGCGCGCGAAGGCGTCAATGTCGGCTATTTCCTGATCTCGCCGCGCGAGGATTGCGCGCCGAAATACCGCAAATATCTCGCGGACTGGGAAAAGGCGGGACACAAGGGCAAGCCCAACATCGCCTACTCGACCGTTGTCTATGTCGACGAGACCGACGAGAAGGCGTTAGCGACCGCGCTCGTCGAAGCCGGCCAAGCCTACCGCGGCTTCCTTCCCGTGACCGACGATCCGGCGGAGTTGAAGCGCTTCCAAGAGGAGCACGCGCAGCGCTACATCGAGCGCAAGGAATTCGGCGCCGCCGATATCGCGATCCACCTGTTAGATCACGACTGGCTCCACGCGCATGATCTCGTCCTGATCGGCTCGCCCGACACGGTAGCGCGCAAGCTCAAGAAGATCGCGACCGAGGGCGTGTTCGATTGCTTCTTCGGCGAATTCAACTTCAGCAACCTCGCCGAAGCCGACGTCATGCGCTCCATCCGGCTGTTCGGCGAAAAAGTGATCCCGCAGCTGCGGGACTATCAGCCGTTTTGAACCTCGTCCTGCGCGCTCACTTCCCCTTATAGGTCAGCGCTTTCGTTGCCCAATCCGGATTCTGCAGCTGGATGCTGCTCCCGCCCACGCCGCAGGTGCCGTTCGCCTCGCCTTGATCGATCGCGAGGTTGATCTCGCGCGAGCCGGGATAGCCGCGCACGATCTGCCATTTGGCGCCGAGCAGATTGATCTCGATCGCTGCCAGGTCGACGGTCGAGCCGCCATCGGCGCTCGCCGCCAAGGTTGCCTGCGTCGTCAGCGCCTCGTCGAATGTCTTGATCGGCGCGTCGGCACGCATCAGGCAAACGAACGTGTCGATATTGGCGCTGCCGAGATAGGTGAACTTGCTCGGATCCTCGTCGAATTTCTTCGTGCCGACCAGCGGATCGAGAAGCGCGCCGGGAAAGGTGATGGCGAACTCGCTGCCGTCCTTCGGCGCGATCGAATAGAGATAGCCGTTGAGGCGATGATCGCCGGCGCCCGGCATGTTGTTGGGCACCACGCTCGGGTTGCCGGAATATATTTCCCGATGTACTGGCCGACGAGACGGCCATAGCCGTCGAAAGCACCGCCCGGGGTCGAGCCGATGTCGAGCTTGAGCTGCCGCCCTTTATAGAAGGACTCGACCGAATCCTGCGCCTGCGCCACCGTGCAAGCCGCCATCGTCACCGCCGCAACCGCGGCAAAAATCCTTGTGCAATCGCAAGTTCCCCGGCAAAAGCCGGCGAACACCATGGGCAAGCCGCGGGCCAGCGCAAGCCGCGCTGGCCCCGCAGCATCACTTATCCTTGTAGACCAATGCTTCCTTGGCCTTGGCGACGACGTTTGCCGGCATCGCATAGACCTTCGTCACCAGCGCCTGCACGTCCTCGCCCGAGAGCGGCTCGATATCGAGGCGCTGCTTCTTGGCGTCGGCGAGCAGGTCCTTGTCCTGGAGCGCCTGCATGAAAGCCTTGCGCAGGGCGTCGACGCGCTCTTTCGGCACGCTCGGCGGCATCACGAAGGGCCGGCCGAATATCTCCTGGCTATAGGCGAGTTCCATCACCTCACGCTGCTCGTCGGTCTTGGCGAAGTCATAGACGTGCGGAATATGCAGCGAATCGAGCAACGGATGGCCCTTGTTGGTCTCTTGCGCGATGACCTTGTATTGGCCGCTGGTCCGCCAATCGGGATGCTCGACCTCGATGCTGGAAACGCCGACGCCGCAATTTCCCTGTGCTTCGCCCTGCTCGACCGCGAGACTGATCTCGCGCGAGCCCGGATAACCGCGCACGACCTTCCATTTGGCGCCGAGCAGGTTGTTCTCGAGCGCCGGCATATCGACGGTCGAGCCGCCCGCCGCGCTCGCCGCCAGCGTAACCTGCGTCTTGAGCACATCGTCATAGGTCTTCACCGGCGCGTCGCTGCGCATGATGCAGACGAAGGTCTCGACATTCATGCTGCCCATGTAGATGAGCTTCGACGGATCGTCCTGGGCCGGCGCCGTGCCGAGCAGCGGATCGAGGACCGCGCCCGGAAAGATGATGCCGAATTGGGTGCCGTCCTTGGGCGCCACATTATAGAGATAAGCGGCGAGGCGATTGCCGCCGGCGCCCGGCATGTTCTGCGGCACGATGGTCGGATTGCCGGGGATATATTTACCGATGTATTGGCCGAGCAGGCGCCCGTAGCTGTCGTAGCCGCCGCCTGGCGTCGAGGCGACGTAGAGCGTGATCTGCTTGCCTTTGAAAAATTGCGCGACTGCGTCCTGCGCATGCGCCGAGCCGCCGGCCACCAGCATAAAAGACGTCGCGGCCGCCGCGGCGAGCCATTTGCGCATCATAACCTCCCCGACCACAAATTATGGCAGAACTCTATGAGCGTGCCCGCTGAAGCGCAACCCGCGCTCGAAACGGTCGTGCCCGCAGGACAGAGCGATCGACGAATTTTTGATTTGGTGCCGGTGAAGGGACTTGAACCCCCACTCCCTTGCGGGAAACGGATTTTGAGTCCGCCGCGTCTACCATTCCGCCACACCGGCACCGGGCGGTCTGTATAGCTGGCAGGCGCCCGCCAGCCAAGCCTTGGAGCCGCCAAGCCTTGCGGCACCCGCGTCTTGCGGCAATGGGGCGCGGCGTTTAAAGCAAGCCGATGACTTTCCGCTATTTCGAAGATTTCCGGGTCGGCGAGAAGACCGATCTCGGCCGCCACACCGTCAGCGAGGCCGAGATCTTGAGCTTCGCCCGCCAATACGATCCGCAGCGCATCCATACCGACCGCGATTTCGCCGCAAACGGCCCGTTCGGCGAATTGATCGCCAGCGGCTGGCACACTTGCGCCATGTTCATGCGTCTGCTGGTCGACGCTATGCTGATGGAATCGAGCGCCATCGCCTCACCCGGCGTCGACAACATCCGCTGGATCCGCCCGGTGCGCGCCGGCGACATGCTGCGCGCCGAGGCCGAGGCGATCGAGGTCTTGCCGTCACGCACACGGCCGGATCGCGGCCTCGTGAAACACGATTGCAAAGTCTTCAATCAGCACGACGAGCTGGTGATGACCTTGCGCACCCTCGCGCTCTTTAGCCGCAAACCCGTGTCGGGTAACGTTGGCAAGCCTTAACAATGGTTTTTATGATACGTCATTCCCGCGGAAGCGGGAATCCAGCGTGCTTTCCTGGGTCCCCGCTTTCGCGGGGAAGACGCGTTTTTTTATGATCGAGAAATATTCTCTAGCGCGTAGGAGCCGATAGCCGCTTGCTCGAAACCCTTATCGGATTCCTCGCCGGCTGGATCATCGCTACCATCTCGGCGATCGGTTATCTCGGCATTGCCTTGCTGATGGCGATCGAATCCGCCTGCATCCCGCTGCCGTCCGAAATCATCATGCCGTTCTCGGGCTATCTCGTTTCGACCGGGCGCTTCGATCTGCTGCTCGTCGCCACGGCCGGTGCGCTCGGCTGCAATATCGGCTCGAGCATCGCCTACGCCGTCGGATATTTCGGCGGCCGGCCGCTGGTCGAGAAATGGGGCCGCTATATCCTCGTCAGCCGCCGCGATCTCGACACCGTGGACCGCTTCTTTGCCCGTTTCGGAAGCGTCACCGTGTTCATCTGCCGACTCTTGCCGGTGGTGCGCACCTTCATCGCCCTGCCCGCCGGCATCGCCCGGATGCCGCAGGTGAAGTTCCAGCTCTATACCTTCATCGGCTCCTGGCCGTGGTGCTTCGCGCTCGCTTATGTCGGCGAGCAGCTCGGCGCGCGCTGGGATACCGATCCGGAGCTGCGCAATCTCTTCCATCGCTTCGATGCGGCGATCATCGCTCTCTTCGTCCTTCTCGTCGTCTGGTATGTCGCGCGCCATTGGAAACATCGCCTGCGGGCGGGAGAATAGACGCGTTATGCGGCCGATCCGTTTCCCCTTCATGCTGTTCCTGATCGCCAGTGCGGCGATCGTCGGCACCGCCCTCGGCTCGCAATATCTTGGCGGACTCGATCCGTGCGAGCTCTGCCTGTTGGAGCGCTGGCCCTATTACATCGCCATCATCGTTTCGGCCTTCGGCTTCGCCGCCAGCGGCCACCGCGCGCCGCGCCGCTACGCGATGTGGCTGATCGTGCTGCTCTTCGCCGTCAGCACCTGCCTTGGCGCCTATCACGTCGCGGTCGAGCAACATTGGGTCGCCGGTCCCACCGCCTGTACCGGCGGCATCGGCGGAGCCTCGTCGCCCGATCAGCTCCTCAAGATGCTGCAAGCGCGCCAGCCGGTGCAATGCGACGTCGTGCAATGGTCGATCTTCGGCATCTCGCTCGCCGGCATGAATTTCATCGCCTCGATCGTGCTCGCGATGTTCGGTTTCGTGATGGCGCGGCGCGGAGATGCGGCATGAGGAGACTCCCGGGCGATACCAGCGCCAAGCGCGAGATCGCGCGCATCATCCGCGTCGATCACGCCGGCGAATACGGCGCCAAGCGGATTTACGACGGTCAGCTTGCCGTGCTCGGCAAGCGCAAAGGCGCCGCGGCGAAGAAGATCCGCCACATGGCCGAGCAGGAACAGCGCCACCTCGATGCCTTCGAGAAACTGGTCCTCGACCGGCGCGTGCGGCCGACGGCGCTGTCGCCGGTCTGGCATGTCGCCGGCTTCGCGCTCGGCGCGGCGAGCGCACTGATGGGCGAGCGCGCGGCGATGGCCTGCACCGTCGCTGTCGAAGAGGTGATCGACGAGCATTACCAGCGCCAGATCGACGCCCTCGGCGACGACGAGCCTGACCTCAAGAAATCGCTCGAGGAATTCCGCGCGCAAGAGATCCAGCACCGCGACACGGCACGCGATTCCGGCGGCGACGGCGCGCCGGCGCTGCTCTCGGCCGCGATCAAGACCGGATCGCGGCTCGCTATCTGGCTTTCGACCCGGATTTGAGCCCATCCGCCGCGGTTGACAGTGCCGGATGGCAACGGCTTATTTAGTCGCGACCGGGCAATACACCGACAACCTGGGAGGGAATCGAAGCTTCATGCCGCCGGACGACGTCATTGGCGCGCACGCACCGCTTTCGCCCGCGGCAATTGTCGCCGCAATCGATTCCCGCGCCGAGCGCATCGCTACGCCCTGCGGCAGCGGCAGCATGATCTGGCGGCGCTGGGCCGCAAGCCCAAAGGAGGCCCCCGTGCTGATTCTGCTGCATGGCGGCTACGGCTCGTGGACGCATTGGTTGCGCAATGTCGAAAGCCTCAGCGCGCGCTACAGCGTGCTGGCCTGCGATCTGCCGGGCTTGGGCGAATCCGCTGATGCGCCGAAACCTTACAGCGCCGAGAGCTTGGCCGCGATCGTCGCCGACGGCATCAGCCGCGTCGCGCCGGGCGAGCGCGTTGCGCTTTGCGGCTTCTCGTTCGGCTCGGTGATTGGCGGCCATGTCGCCGCGCAGATGGGCAACGCGGTTGCGTCCTTTCTGATGCTGGGCGCGGCGGGGCTGGGCCTGCCGCGCAAGCCGTTGGCGCTGACGCGTGTCGAGCCCGGCATGACGCCGGCGCGGATCGCCGAGGTGCAGCGCGGCAATCTCATCGCGCTGATGTTCGGCGACGCGAGCCGCGTCGACGATCTTGCCGTGCATTTGCAAAACGAGAACACGCGGCGCGGACGGATGGACAGCCGGTCGATCGCCTTCACCGACACGCTGGTCCACACGCTGCCGAAAGCGACGGCGCGACTGGGCGCGATCTGGGGCGAGCAGGACGCGACCGCGATCAACGCGATCGAGCAGAATTTCGCCGTGCTGCGCAAGCTCGACCCCGGCGTCTATTGCGACACGATCGCCAATGCCGGACATTGGGCGCAGTGGGAACAGTCCAAAATATTCGAAGCGAAATTGACGGCTTTTATCGAGGGTAAAGTATGAAGCACTTCGCTCGTCTCGCGGTCGTTGCATTAAGTGTCTTTGCTTTCGCTGTCTCCGCCTTCGATAGCCGCGCCTCGGCGCTGGATCACGTCAAGGTCAGCTATCCGAACCTCAACGGCTCTTACATCTATTTCTTCACCGCCATTCAAAAGGGCTATTACAAGGACGAAGGCTTCGATCTCGATGTTCTCGAGACCGGCGGCGGCCCGGCGACGGCGGCGCTCGTGTCGGGCGATCTGCAATTCTCGACCTCCGGCTCGTCGGCGATCAGCGCCATCCTCAAAGGCGCGAAGCTGAAGGTGCTGCTCGTCGGGGAAGATCGCCCCGATTGGCAGATCTGGTCGACCAAGCCCGAGATCAAGAGCTTCGACGATCTGAAGGGCCAGCAGATCGGCGTCGTCAGCCGCGGCGACACCGGTGAGATCGGCATCCGTTATTACCTGATGAAGCGCGGCCTGCCGTCGGACTTCGTCGCCTTCACGCCGATGGGTTCGTCCGTCGGCACTCGCATGGCGATGGTCAAGAGCGGCTCCTTGCCCGCGGCCGTACTGCATCCCGGCGACGTTGAACTCCTCAAGGGCGCGGGCGGGCTCGATAAGGGCAAGATGCTCGTCGATCTGCGCCAGGAAGTGCGCTCGACCTTCAACGGCCTCGCCACCTCCGACGCGCTGATCCAGAAGAACCCCGACCTGGTCGAGCGTTTCGTCCGCGCGACGCGCAAGGGCATGATCTTCGCGCGCAACAACCGCGAAGAATCGATCAAGCGCTTTGCCGATTATATGAAAGGCAAGCCCGAAGAGATGGCCGGCGAATACGATATCCTGCGCACCCTGATGGCGCTCGACGGCACGATTCCGGCTGATGTACAGCAGAACGAGGTGAAGCTGCGCGGCGCGATGATGGACATGGCGGCCGACAAGGTCATGTCGCCCGACAAGGTGTTCGATTTCAGCTTCGCGCAAAAGGCCAATGCCACATTGGCGCAACAAGGATGGAAACCAAATCCGTGAGCAGCAAGCGATGAGTGAGCGCGCGGCCCCCGCCGCTGTTAGCACCAACACCGGACCGAAACCGCCGCGTGGCGCCTTGGCGCGGTGGTGGGATCGGCGCGGCTTCGTCAACTGCCTGCGCTGGGGCGCGATCCTCGCCTTCCTCGGCGCTTGGGAAGGCGCGTCGATCGCCGGCTGGCTCGATCCGCTGTTTGCGTCGAGCCCGTCGCTGATCGTCGAAAAGCTCTGGGATATGGTGGCCGATGGCAGCATCTGGCCGCATGTCCTGGCGAGCGCGAATATCGCCGCGCTCGGCTTCGGCCTTTCGGTGCTGGTGGGCGTGCCGATGGGCCTCGCCATGGGCCGCTCGGTCGCCATCCGCTCGGTGCTCGATCCTTTCACCACCGCGCTCAACGCTTCGCCGCAGGTCGCCTTCCTGCCGCTGCTGATCATCTGGCTGGGCATCGGCGTCGCCTCGAAAGTCGCGCTCGTCTTCCTCGGCTCGTTCCTCATCATGGTGATCAATACCGAGGCCGGCGTCGCGCAAGTCGATCGACGGCTGATCGAGACCGCGCGCTCCTTCATGGCGAATGAGCGGCAGATCATGCTGAAAATCATCCTGCCCTCGTCCATGCCTTATATCATCGCCGGCATGCGCCTTGGCATCGGCCGAACGCTGGTGATGGTCGTCGTCGCCGAGATCTATGCCGCCACGAAGGGCCTCGGCTATCTCATCTTCCAGGCCGGCGGGCTTTACGATACCGCGCAGGTTTTCGTCGGCGTCGTCATCCTCGCGGGCGCCGGCATCGCGCTCAATTCCTTCCTCCGCTGGCTCGAGAAGCGCCTCGCGCCGTGGCAACACGTGCAGGCCGAATGACAATCGAAGTTCGAAACATTTCGCATGGCTATCTCGCCCGCGACGGGGTTAGCCACTTCCAAGCACTGAGCGACGTCTCGCTGACGATCGAGACCGGGACCTTCGTCTCGTTCCTCGGCCCGTCGGGCTGCGGCAAGACCACGCTGCTCCGTATCATCAACGGCCTCATCACGCCGACCTCGGGCGAGATACGGATCGGCGGCGAGCGCGTTGACGGACCGAAATCCGATCGCGCCATGGTGTTTCAGGAATTCAACCTCCTGCCCTGGCGCACCGCGCGCGACAACGTCGAATTCCCGCTCGAAGTACAAGGCATCGCGAAGAGCGAGCGCGAGCACGTCGTCAACCGCGTGCTGGCGCAAGTCGGTTTGGACAAGTTCGGCGACTTCTATCCGCATCAGCTCTCGGGCGGCATGAAGCAGCGTGTCGGCCTCGCCCGCGCGTTGGGCGTCGGCCCAACCTATCTGCTGATGGACGAGCCTTTCGGTGCGCTCGATCCGCAAATCCGCGAGATGATGCAGCTCGAGCTGATGAAGCTTTGGGACAGCGACCGCAAAACCGTGGTCTTCGTCACCCATAGCGTCGACGAGGCGGTGTTCCTGTCGGATCGCGTCATCATGTTCGGCACCTCGCCCGGACGCATCGTCGCCGATCTCACCATCGATCTCCCGCGGCCGCGCTGGGTCGACGACGAAGCGATCAAGACCAGCCCTCAATTCATCCAATACCGCAACGACATCTGGCGGCTCTTAAAGCGGCAGTTGAACAGCATGCCGGCCATCTAAGCCGCCGCGCCATCGGCGCGTTTTTTTGGGGAGGGGACGATGAGCAATCCATTCGCTTTCGGCACGCGCTCGCGCCGCGATTTCATCACCAGCGTCGCGGCGGCGGCCGGCGCCACGATCCTGGCGCCGAATTTCATCGCGCCGAGCCTCGCCGCCGGCAAGGTGAAGCGCATCGACATGCATCATCACTTCTTGCCCCAAGACTATATGAAGGCCGAGGCCGAGCGCGCGCATAACGAGCATGGAAATTCGGCGATGTTCTCGTGGACGCCGGCCGCGGGCGTCGAGGCGCTCGACATGGCGGGGGTCGATTTCGCCGTCGGCTCGATCACCACGCCGGGCATCTGGATCAAGGGCGATGTCGAGTTGAGCCGCAAGCTGGCGCGGCAATGGAATGAGGAAGCGGCGAAGACCGTGCAGGCCTATCCGACGCGGTTCGGTTTCTTCGCGCCGGTGCCGCTGCCCGATACCGACGGCACGCTGAAAGAAATCGACTACGCCACCAGCACGCTCCACGCCGACGGCATCAATTTTCTTTCGAACTACGAGGGCAAGTGGCTCGGCGATCCGAGCTTTTGGCCGGTGATGGAAGAGCTCAACCGGCGCAGGACGCTGGTCTATGTCCACCCGACCTTCTCACCCTGCTGCACCAACAATATGGTGCCGGGCGTCGTCGCGCCGAGCCTCGAATTCCCCTTCGATACGGTGCGCACCATCGTCAACCTTGTCACCTCCGGGACGACGACGAAATTCCCCGATATCCGCTTCATCTTCAGCCACGGCGGCGGGGCGATCACCGGCATCTATGGCCGGGTGGCCGGCATGGCGAACCAGCCCGTCTTCAAGGGCAAATTCCAGGACATGCATAGCGAGCTGCAGAAATTCTATTACGACACCGCGAGCCTCAGCGCCGAGGTCACGCTGCCGGCGCTCCTCAAAATGATCCCGCCAACACACCTGCTCCTCGGAAGCGACTATCCGCTCGCCGGCCCGCCGCCGGTCAATGTGATGGTGAAAAAGGCGCGCAAGGAATTCGAGGACATGCATCCCTCGGCGAAGCTGACGCAGATGGTCGAGCACGACAACGCCATCAAGCTGCTGCCCCGCATCGCAAAAATCTGACAAACTCGGAGAGAAGAAATGGCCGCTCGTAAGAAGAAAAAAGCCGCGCCGGCAAAAAAGAAGATCGCAAAGAAAGTCGCCAAGAAAACCGCCGTGAAGGCGCCGGCGATCCGCAAGCCGAAAGGCCGCATCGATCTGCATCACCATTTCCTGCCGCAAGACTATATGCGCGAGGAAAAAGAGCGCAGCAGCGCGACGCACGGCAATACCGACCTCTTGAGTTGGACGCCGGAGAAGTCGATCGCCGAAATGGACAAGGCCGGCATCGCCTTCGCCTTCGCCTCGACCTCGACGCCGGGCGTTTGGTACGGCGATGTCGAGCTCGGCCGCCGTCTCACCAAGCAATGGACCGATGCCGCGGCGGAAGCGCTGCAGAAATACCCGACGCGTTTCGGCTTGTTCGCACCGCTGCCCGTGCCCGATACCGACGGCAGCCTCGCGCAGATCGAACACGCGCTCGATGAGGTCGGCGCCGACGGTCTCGGCATGCTCGCCAATTACGAGGGCAAGTGGCTCGGCGATGAAAGCTTCTGGCCGGTGATGGAAGAGCTCAATCGCCGCGAGGCGATCGTCTACGTCCACCCGACCTTCACGCCGTGCGTGCGCAACACGATCCCCAACGCGCAGATGCAGCTCGTCGAGTTTCCCTTCGAGACGACGCGCACCATCGCCAATCTGATCCTCAGCGGCACGACGACGAAATACCCGAATATCCGCTGGATCTTCGCGCATAACGGAGGCGCGACGCCGATGCTGATCGGGCGCTTGGAAGAACAAGACCACCGCCCGGTCGGTAAGAACTTCCCGGCCGGCATGCGTGCCGAGCTGCGGAAATTCTATTACGACAACGCCAGCGCCTGGAACAGCTCGGCCATGAGCGCGCTGATCAACCTGGTGCCGAAAGATCATATGTTCTTCGGCAGCGACTATCCCTTCCTCGCCGCCACTGAAGCCGTGCATAAATTCGACCGGCTGAAGCTCGACCCGGCGACGCGCACAGCGATCGAGCGCAACAACGCCTTCAAGCTGTTCCCACGGCTGAAGGCGCTAAAAATTTAAGGTTTGGTCTAATCTTTTACGTCATGCCCGGACTTGTTCCGGGCATCCACGTCTCTCTTCACTGCAAACTCGTGGGGTCAAGCCTGGCCATGACCTTGAATAAGGCGCCCGCCTTAACTTGCACCGCCTTCGCCCCCTCGCCATATTAGAAGGAACGAGCGCGAGCGCGGCCTATGAGTGATTCCAAACCTGAGACCAAGCCAACCGAGAGTCCCATCCAGGTGTTCTCGAGCGAGCAGTCAATTCACGACGCGATGCGTCAGCAGATCGCGGAGATGCTCGCCAATTCCGATCTCACGGAAGAGCAGAAGCAGCAGATCCTGGTCTCGATGTCCTGCCCTTGCTGTGGCGGTGGCGGCGTGTCGCTGAGCATTCCGCTGAAGGACTAAGGACGTAGACGCGTCCCAGCCCTCCCTAGCGTCTCCCACCCCCTCTTCACCGTCATTCCCGCGAAAGCGGGAATCCATCTTTTCGACGAGTGAGTCGTTGAAGAATGGATTCCCGCTTTCGCGGGAATGACGGTTGGTGAGATACGAGTCCGTCGATCGAAAAGCACCCGAATCACGAAGGGCACGGAGAACCTAATCTCCGTGCCCTCTGCGTCTCCGTGGTGGCTCGCGGCTTACTCCGCCGCCGCCGGCGCTGCCTTCTTCAGTTCTGCACGGCGCTTGTCCGTCGCCGCCTGATCGACCGCGAAGCTCTTCGGGTCAACGACGACGCCGTAGAACTCCGCCGCAGAGGCGATGCTGACATAGCCTTGCCGCACGTCCTCGGCGACCTTGTCGGCCGGACGGTCCCAGGCGGGGCCGTAACCGCCGCCGCCGCCCGAGCGCAGCACGTAAGCATCGCCGACCTTGAGATTCGCCATTACCATCTTGGCGTTGGGGAAATCCTCTTTCCAGGCGCCGTCGATACGCAGGCCGATCGAATTGCCCGTAGCTTCGCCGCCGCCATCGAGACCCCAGGGCTTGCAATGCGCACGCTCGATCTGGCTCGAGAACACGCATGGCGCGCGCGCCCGCACCACGCGCTCGACACCCAGCCCGCCGCGGAAGCGTCCCGCGCCGCCGCTATCCGGAATGAGGCTTAGCGATTCGACAACGCACGGCGTCTTCACCTCGGTCATCTCGCTGGCGCTGTTATGCGTGTCGCCGTCATTGATGCAGACCGTCGCGGAGACGCCGTCCTCGGTCATCTTGGCGCCCCAGCCGCCGCCGAGCGGACCGAAATTGCCGAAATAGAACTCCTTGGTCTTCGGATTGACGCCGTGGAATCCGGCGGCGATCAGATCCGCGTGGTGGCCGGCGATGACGCGATCGGGGATCGCCTTCTCCATCGCCTTGAACACCGTGTCGACGATGGTCATCGGGAAGGTCATCCACCAGCGCATCGGCGCCGGACGTTGCGCGCTGATCACACGGCCCGGCGGGACGATCACGTTGAGGCTGCGGAACGAGCCGTCGTTAATCGGATAATCCGTCGGCGAGGTGAGGCACTTATACGCAACCTGCGCACAGGCATAACCTGTGGTGATGCCTGAGTTGTAGAAGCCCTGCACCTGGTTCGAGACCTCGGTCAGATCGACCGTGATCTCGTCGCCCTTCACCGTCACTTTGACGCGGATCGGGATCTTCTTGCCGATCGAGATGCCGTCGTCGTCCATATAGGATTCGGCTTCGTAGATGCCGTCCGGAATCGACGTCGTGCGCGCACGCGCGGCGTGCTCCGAATGATCCATGATCGCGGCGATGGCATCGAGTACCGGCTCACGGCCGTAGCGATCGAGCAACTGGCCGAAGCGACGCTCACCGGTCTTCACCGCCGTCACCTGGGCGCGCAGATCGCCCATGGCGCGCGTCGGGACGCGCACGTTCATGCGGATGAAGTCCATCAGATCGTTATTGGCGACGCCTTCCTTGTAGAGCTTGAGATACGGGATCTGCAGCCCTTCGGAGTAAATGTCGGTGGTGACGCCGCCGAGCACGCCGCCGATGTCGATCCAATGCGCCATGCAGCAGGCAAAAGCCGAGAGCTTGCCGCCGTGGAAGATCGGCATGGTCAGCGTCACGTGGTTCAGGTGCGAGCCGGTCGTGTAGCTATCATTGGTGATGAGGATGTCGCCCGGCTTGATGTTGTCGTAACCGAAATGCTTGATCTTCGCTTTCACCGTCTCCGACATGCCGCGGATGAACATCGGCAAGCCGATGCCGATCGACACGGTCTCGCCTTCCGCGGTGAAGAGCCCGGTCGTGAAGTCGAGCGCTTCGTAGATGATGGTGTTGTAGGCCGTTCGCATCAGGTTCGTCTTCATCTCTTCCGTCACGGCGATCACGCCGTTGCGGATGATTTCGGTGACGACCGGATCGGCCTTGCGTTGCGTGGTCTTGGTATCGGCCATGATTACTTTCTCCCCGCGACGGCGATCTCGAGGTGCCCGTAGGCGTTGACGGTGAGCTGGTCGCCAGGCGCCAGCACGGTGGTGGACGCGTGTTCCTCGATCAGCGCCGGGCCCGGGATCTTGTTCCCAGCGACCAGCGCGTCGCGCTTGTAGGTCGGCGTATCGACAAAGCCGTGGCCTTCGTAATAGACCGGGCGCTTGCCGTTGAAGGCGGCCGTCTCGACCTCGGCGCCGCCCGCCTTGATCTTTTCCTGCGGCGGCTTGCGCATCACGCCGGTGACCGCCGTACGCAACGAGACGATCTCCGCCCGCTCGGCCGGGGCATTGGTGCCGTAGCGCTGCTCGTGCTGCGCGTCGAAATGCTCTTTGATCGCCTTGCGGTCCTTGTTGGTGAAGACCTCCATCGGCAGATCGACGGTGACGGCGTGCTCCTGGCCGACATAGCGCATATCGACCGCGCGCTTGATCGCGATCTGCTCGGGCTTCACCGAGGTCTGGGCGATATTGGCTCGGCCCTCGTCCTCGAGCTCTTTATAGACGGCCTCGATCTCGTCGAAGGAGGCGTCGTCGAGCCGCGTGAACCAGGTGCGCACGAAATCGTAGCGCAGATCCGAGAACAGCATGCCATAGGCCGAGAACACGCCCGGCGCCGTCGGAATGATGACGCGGCGCATGCCGAGCTCGCGCGCGATTTCCACCGCATGCAACGGTCCGGCACCGCCATAAGCGACCAGCGCATAATCGCCGACATCGAGACCACGCTCGGTGGTGACGCCTTTGACCGCGTAGGACATCGCCGTGACGGCGATGCGGAGGATGCCGTCGGCAGCTTGGGTTGCATCCATGCCCAGCGGCTCGCCGACATGCGAGGTCAGCGCTTTCTTCGCGCTCGCGACGTCGAGCTTCATCTCGCCGCCGAGGAAACGGTCGGCGCCGAGGCGGCCCAGCGCGAGGTTCGCATCGGTCACCGTCGGCTCGGCACCGCCGAGACCGTAGCAGGCCGGACCCGGCGAAGCGCCGGCGCTTTGCGGGCCGACGCGCAGCATGCCGTCTTCGACCTTGGCGATCGACCCGCCGCCGGTGCCGACTTCGAAAATATCCATCATCGCGATCTGCACCGGCAGCGCCTTCTCGTAGCCGCCGAGCAGCGCCGAGCCGGTGGTCAGCGGCTCGCCGTCATGAATGACGCCGGCCTTCGCCGTGGTGCCGCCCATGTCGAATGCGATCGCATTCTTGAGACCCAAGGTCTGGCACAGCATGCGTGTGCCGATGACGCCGGCCGCCGGGCCGGATTCCAGCATGCGAATGCAGTATTGCCGCGCCTGCGACGAGTCATAGAGACCGCCGGTCGATTGCACGATCAGGAACGAGCCTTTGAAGCCTTCCTTGCGGATATGATTGTCGATGCCGCCGACGTAACGATCGACGATCGGGCCGATATAGGCGTTGGCGACGACGGTCGAGCAGCGCTCGAACTCGCGATACTCCTGACTCAGTTCGTGACTCGCCGAAACGAAAATATTCGGATGGCGCTTCTGCAGGATCGCCTTGGCGCGCTGCTCGTGCTCGGGCTGGCGATAGCAGTGAAGGAAAAGGATCGCGATCGCTTCCATGCCGAGGCTGGCAAGATGATCGCCGAGCGCCTCGATCTCCTTATCGTCGAGCGGCTTCTCGACCTCGCCATCGGCCAGGATGCGCTCGTTCACCTCGAAGCGCAGGGCACGCTCGACCAGCGGCTCGTGCTTCTGGAAGAAGAGGTTGTACGAATCCGGCCGGTTGATGCGGCCGATCTCGTAGATGTCGCGGAAGCCCTTGGTGATGATCAGCGCCGTCTTGGCGCCGCGCCGCTCGAGGATGGTGTTGATGCCAACGGTCGAGCCGTGCAGGAACAGCCCGACGCTCTTGTAGTCGGCCCCCGCTTTGGCGACGCCGTTGTTGATGCCTTCGACGAGATGCTTCGGCGTCGACAGCGCCTTGCCGAAGCTCAGCTTGCCGGTGGTCTCGTCGAAGACCGCGGTATCGGTGAACGTGCCGCCGATGTCGGAGGCCAGTCGCAATTGGTCGCTCATGAATGATCCCTAGTTAGGAAATCCGAAAAAGAGGTGTGATGAAGGTGGTCATGCGGTCGCGCTCCGCAGCTTGACGATCTGGCCCCGCGCGTGCGGCTTATCGCTGCGACGCTGCGGCGTCGGCAACGTCACTTGATGCGCGAGATCGACCGAGAAATGCGCGACGACCTGCGCGCGCACATATTCGTTGAGCGCGCGCGCGATCCTTTCCGACTCCCGCGCATCGCCCGAGGCGATCGCGTCAACCAGGCTCCGCGAGATGCGCACCGTGCCGGAGAAGCGCTCGGCCAAGGCGGCGGCACGATTGCGCGAGGCATTCGACAACCCGTGCTGAGCGATGCGCAGCTTGTCGGCGAGCATCTGGCGGTAGCCGCGCGCGATGCAGCCGTTGTGGCTGGCGCTCGCGATCGAGGAATGCAGATCGTAGTTGAAGCGGATGATGCCTTCGTAATCCGCGTTCTCGACCGCCGAGCAGAATTTCGCGAGTTGCGCTTTGATGGATTTGATATCGGCCGGCGTCGCGCGCACTGCCGCGAAATGGCAGGTGATCGGTTGGAAGATCTCCATCGCCTCGTAATGATCGACGACGTCGATGAATTGGAGGGTTGCGACCCGCGCGCCCCGATTGGGCTCGAGCTCGACGAGACCTTCGGAGGACAGCCTGATCAGCGCCTCGCGCACCGGCGTGCGCGATACCTTGTATTGCCTGCAGAGCGTGGTCTCTTCGAGGATCGAGCCCGGTTCGATCTCGAGCGAGATGATCGCGTAGCGCAACGCGTCGTAGACAAGCTGAGAGCCGGTACGCTTGGCAGCGCGCGGCTTCGCTTTCGTCGATTGAGCGGCGATTCTGGGCATGCCCGTTACGCGATTGTCTCCCCGGCTGTATTTTTAAAATATACAGAACGACGACGCAACCGGAGTCTCGAAGCCTGCTAAATCCTTGAGCTGACGGCTATTCCACCGCGTAGGTGGCAAAGCGCGCAGGCATCGATTCGCCCCATTGCGCGAAGGTGCCCTTGCCGGCTTCGGCGAGGCCGGGCGGGGTTGCGGCGTTGAGCACATCGCTGTCGGTCCAATGCTCATGCACCCGACCCCAGGGATCGCACCAATAATCGTAGACCTGCGCGCCCAGCCGGTGCCGGCCGATACCCCACATATGCTGATACTTGTTCTGCTTCATGAGATATTCGTGGCCCATCATCACGTCGTCGAAATCGCGCACCTCGTACGAGAAATGATTGAGGCCGGCTTTCGCGCCCCGCATCGTGAAGAAGACGTGGTGGTCGACATAGACGTCGCCGGCATCGACGCGATTGAAGGACGAGACGATATTGTTCGGATCGTCCTTCCACACATCGTCGGAACAGAGGAAGCCCAGCGTCTCGCGATACCAGCCGAGTGTCTTTTGGAGATCGGTCGTCGCGATGACCCCATGTCCCATGCGCTTCACCTGCGCCGGGCCCGCCGGAAGCCGCGTCAACTCGCCGGCACGGCGGTATTTCTCGCTGCCGAAATTGACGACGTTGCGCGCGACCGGCAGCTTCTCGCTATCCGCGATGCCATGCACCACTTCGATCGCAAAGCCGTGTGGATCGGTGAGCCGCACGCGCTTGCCGCCGCCCGGCCCGTCGAGCGCTTCGATCTTCGACGCGCCCTCGACCTTGGTGAGGCGGTCGAGGTCTTCCTCGCGCGCCGCATAGAACGCCATGCCGAGGAATTTCGGCTCGCCGAGCTGCGTCACATGCAGATAGGCCGCTGGATCGGTGCCGCGCATATATAGCCGATCCTTGGTCCGCGCCGCCCGCACCATGCCGAAATCGAGCAAGAACTGCTCTGCCTGATCGAGATCGGGCGATTGCAGCCGTCCGAAAGCGATATCGCGAACTTTGACCACGGGCATGGGTGCGGTGCCTTTCTATATCAGTGTGTGCGTCACACCCCCCACCCTATCCTCCCCCTCAAGGGGGAGGGGCTTTGTACTTAGATATCTCTTCCCTCTCCCCCCTTGAGGGGGAGTTGGGGTGGGGCGTGTGTCACATGAGAACTAAACCAACGCCGCGTACGACCCGCCGTCGAGCTGCAGATTCTGGCCCGAGATGAATCCCGCCTGTGCGCTGCAGAGATAAGCGCATGCGTCGCCGAATTCCTCCGGTGTGCCCATGCGCTTGGCGGCCAAGGTCGCGGCGATGCGCTTATAGGCCTCGTCCATGGTGATGCCGTCGGCCTTCACCATGCGGTTGGCCATGAATTCCTGGCGCCCGGTCTTGATGCGCTCGGGCAGCAAATTGTTGATGGTGACGTTGTCGGCCATCACGTCGAAGCTTTGCGACTTCGAGAACGCGGTGAGCGCGGCGCGCGCGGCCGTCGACAGGCCCATATGCGGCCGCGGCGATTTCACCATCGCCGAAGTGATGTTGATGATGCGGCCGAATTTGCGTGCCTGCATGCCGGGCAGCACGGCGCGAATCATCAGCACCGCCGGCAGCATGTTGGCGCCGAGCGCGGCCAGCCATTGCTTCTCGTCCCAATCGGCGATCTTGCCCGGCGGCGGGCCTTCATTGTTGTTGACCAGCATGTCCGGCTCGGGACACGCGGCGATCAGCGCCTGGCGGCCGGCATCGGTATTGATGTCGGCTTTCACTGTGTGGACGGTGCCGCCGGTCTTGGCGCGGATTTCCGCCGCCGCCTCGTCGAGCGGACCCTGGTTGCGGCCGTTGATCCACACGGTGACGCCCTCGCGCGACAGCGCCAGCGCACACGCCTTGCCCAGCCCCTTCGACGACGCGCACAGCAGCGCCTTGCGGCCCTTAATTCCGAGATCCATTTCTCACGTCCTCACCTGAAACTGGCCGCATCGTAGCCAGCCGACACGGCTTTCGTCGAGCGGGCGAAGCGGGTAAGACTCTCGCCTCAAACGGGAGGAAGAAAATGCAGCGCTTTGCCTATATCGGCACCGGCTGGTGGGGAATGGAACTCGCCAAGAATTCGATGGCCCTCAAAGACTTTATCCAGATCGCCGGCTGCTGCACCCTCGTCGACAAGGAAGCCGAGACGTTCCGCGCGCAATTCGGCGGCAAGCGTTTCCCGCGCTACGAGGACGCGCTCGCCGATCCTGAGGTCGACGCGGTCCTGCTCGCGACGCCGCATTCGCTGCATTGGACGCAGATCATCGATGCCGCCAAGGCAAAGAAGAACGTCTTCGTCGAAAAGCCTCTCGCTCTCACCTTCGAGACCGGCACCAAAGCCGTCAAAGCCATCGAGGAGGCGCATCTGACCTTGGGCATCGGCCACAACCGCCGCTATTCGCAAGTCGCGCGCAAGATGAAAGAGATGGTCGAGAGCGGCGCGGTCGGCAAAGTGCTGCATGTCGAAGCGAATTACTCGAGCGCCGGCGGCATGCATTACCAACCCGGCATGTGGCGCGCGCAGCGCGAGGAATGCCCGGGCGGCGGCCTCGCGCCGATGTCGCTGCATGTGATCGACACGATGACCTGGATTCTCGGCGGCATCAAACGCCTCTCCGGCGTCGCCAAGCGCCAGGCGATCACCAAGGTCGAGCTCGACGACACGGCCGCCGCGCTCTTCGAGCTCGACAGCGGCGCCACCGGCTCGCTCGGCTGCATCTTCGCCTCGGCGATGAACGCGACGCTGAGGTTTTACGGCACCAAAGCAAACATCGAAGCGCGCGACAATTTCAAAGAGCTGATCGTCACGCCCGTCTCCCCGCAAGAGCCGATCGTGCGCACCCGCTATGAGATCGACGACACAGTGCAGCAGGAGCTCAAGGCTTTCGCCGAAGCCTGTGGCAACCACACCAAATTCCCGGTGCGCCCGAACGAAGCCCTGCACAACGTCGCCGTGATGCAGGCAATCATGGAATCATCCGACAAAGCCAGCGCCTGGGTGACCCTGCCGCCGCGGGGGTAAAAGAAAATTCGAACCCCCAAGGCACAAAGACACCAAGAACAAGGAGGCGCACAAGGGGCTGTGAAACAGTGAGACAATTTAAGCGTGCTACGCGAAAAATTTCCTCACCGTCTCATTTTCTCATTGTGAATCTTCTTGGCGTCTTTGCGCCTTGGCGGTTCCAATTTAGCTTTTCGCCTTCGGTCTGACCGGCGTCATGAAGCGCAGGACCGAGAACGGGTTCGGCATTTCGCCGACCGGGCATTCGATGAGCGCCGGCTTGTCGGAGGCGATGGCGCGGCGAAGCGCAGGACGCAACGCCTCGGCGCTGGTGGCCCGCTCATGGGCGATGCCGAAACTGTCGGCGAGCTTCATGAAATCGGGATTGGTGAGATCGCTGGCGATGACGCGGTTGCCGTAATCTTCTTTCTGGCTGCGCTGCACGTTGCCGAAGGCATTGTCGTTGAAGACGACGAACACCACGCCGAGATTGTGCCGCACCGCCGTCGCCAGCTCCTGGATCTGGAACATGAAGCCGCCATCGCCGGCGATGCAGACGACCGGACGGTCGGGACACGCCGCCTTGGCGCCGAGCGCCGTACCGAGGCCCCAACCGAGCGTGCCCTGATAGGCCATCGTCAGAAAGGTACGCGGCGCGTAGGCTTCCCAGAACAGGCGGATCACGTGGCCGATCTGTGTCACCTCATCGACGAAGATACCGTTCTCCGGCAATTCGGCGCGCAACGCCGCGATATAGGCTGCCTGCGGTGCAAAACGACGCTGCGCATCGGCCAGGAACTCGGCTTTCAGCGCGGCAATCTCATCGCGGCGCGATTCGCGTTTCTTGTTGTGCTTGGGCAGCGCGTTGATCAGCGCGCGCAGCGCCGGCGCCGCATCGGCGACAATGCCGACGGCGGGACGGCGGATGCGATCGATTTCTTCCGGATCGGCATCGATGCGCACGATTTTCAATGCAGCGTCGACGCCGAAATTCATCTGCTGCATTTGCAGCCGCGTGCCGACGGCGAGCACGACATCGCAATCGCCCCAGAGTTTCTGCTGCGGCAGGACCGAGACGCTCCACGGATTGCGACCGTCGACGACGCCGATGCCCGAGCGGTGATGACCGATCGGCGCCTGCAGCATCTCGGCGACTTCGAGCAGCTCCGCGCCCGCGTCCATCGCACCGCCGCCGACCACGATCAGCGGCTTCTCGGCGGCGCCCAAGAGTTTCGCTGCCGCCTCGATGGCATCGGGATCGACCGAGCCATTCTCCGCCTCTGCAGCGGGCGGAAAATCCATCGCCGCGCGTTTCGGCCACACATCGGGGGGCACTTCGAGCGCCACTGGCCTTGGCCGGCCCGAGCGCAACTGGCGGAACGCCTCGTTCATGATGTGCGGCGTGTCGTGCGGGGCCCGGATGCGCGCCGCATACTTGCTCAGCCGCTCCATCACGCCGAGCTGATCCGGCAATTCGTGCAGCATGCCGAGGCCGCGGCCGATCGTGGCCTGCGGAATCTGCCCCGTCAGCGCGAGTACCGGCGCGTTGCAGGCATAGGCTGTGCAGAGCGCGCCGGTCGAGTTGAGGAAGCCCGGGCCCGGCACGACGACATACGGATAGGGCTTGCCGGTCGCCATCGCCGCGCCGAGCGCCATGTAGCACGCGCCTTGCTCGTGCCGCGTATGCAGCACGCGGATCTTGTCCTGCGCGTCATGCAGCGCGGCGAAGAACACATCGTTCTGCACGCCGGGCAGACCGAAGATCGTGTCGACGCCGTTGATCGTCAGTGACCGGATGACCGCTTCGGCGGCATTGAGTCTCTCGCTCATAACAGACGTCACCCCTTAGCGATCGAGTTCCCAATAGGCCCAGCCGGGATGCTTTTCCCAGGTGCGCGGCACCCAATTGTCGTCCATCAGATCCATGTCGGCGAAATATTCGGTATTGCCGCCGGCGGGATTGTCGAAATACCAGAAGATGTTCGAGCCGAGGATGTGGCGGCCCAGCTTGGTCGCCGGCTTCCAGCCCTTCTCTTTCATGAAATTGCCGCCTTGCAGCACTTCATCGAAGCCGTTCACCTCGAAGGCGACGTGGTTGAAGCCACCCGCCTTCGGCCGCGCCAGCAGGAAGAGATTGTGATGATCCTGCGCCCCGGCGCAGCGGAAGAAATCGCCGAGGCCGCCGGAGCGATCGCTCAACCGGAAGCCGAGCTTCTCCTCATAGAAATCGGAAATCTCGCGCGCGCGATCCTTGGGCACGAAGACCACGACGTGGCCCATGCGCGTCGGCGTCACGTGCTCGACCGGCATGAAGGGCTTGTTCATGCGATCGGCGGTCTTCACCGCCTTCACTTTCTCGACCTGGAAGGCGATCGGCATGCCCCAGGGATCCTGCGCATGCAGCGTGCCGCTGCCGTCGCGCGTCACTTTTTGATCTTTGGAGAGTGCGGTGCCGATTTCCTCGATCGAGCCGGTGTTGTCGACGCCCCAGATGCATTCGCGCAAGGTCGAGCCGGCTTCGACCGGCGCCGGCAGCGATGCATCGCCTGCCTGGCGCAGCTTCAAGCTCTGGCCCGAGGGCAGTTCGTAATCGACGCCGGTCGTCCCGTGATCGACACGCTTCAAGCCCCAATCGTCGTAATAGCGCGCGCTGGCCGCAATATCCTCAACCCCGAACACCAGCGATTCAATGCGTGTGATCTTCATGACGGCCTCCCGCGATTTGCGGGGACATTAGTGGGCGGCTTTGCGCGGAGCAATCGAGCGAGAGCCCCCTCACCCTCCCGCCGCTCCGCGCCGGGCCCCTCCCTCTCCCCGGCAGGGCGAGGGTTACGCGATTCGCTGCGATCGAACCTCCCTCGCCCCAGCAGGGAGAGGGAGGGACCCATCGCGTCAGCGATGGGAGGGTGAGGGGGAACGGTGTTACGGCGCGGCGCCGCGGCGGCCGACGATCAGGTTGATCAGCGCCTGTTTCTTCTCGACGCGCACCGCGTGCAGTGCGCGCTGCAGCGCGGCGGGGAGTTGGTCGGGGCGGTCGACGCGTTCGCCATAGCCGCCATAGACCTGCATCAGATGCTCGTAATTCGGATTGGGGCCGAGCTGCGCCACCGGCACGCGATTGGCGCGCGCCGCCTGGCCGTCGGGATAGACGCGGAGCGCCGAGCCTTCGACCTCTTCCCACATGCCGTTGTTGAAGATGATGAACAGCACCGGCAGCTGCAGCGCGCTCAAGACGTAATGCGCCGCGGTCGGGTTGCCGAACATGTAAGAGCCGTCGCCGAGGACGGCGATCACCGTCTTGTCGGGATTGGCGAGCTTGGCGCCGATCGCCGAGCCGGCACCGACGCCGAGACCGCCGGCGCCCGGCGGGCCGAAACAGGTGCGTTCCTTGAATTTCACATAGCGCAGGATCAGCGAGTATTCGTTGACAACGATCGCGTCGTCGCCTTTCGCCTCGCTGATGCAATGTGCCGCCCAAGTCGGGCTGACCGGCGTCTCTTTCGCGGCGCGCTCGACATTGGCTTTGAGCTCGGCCTTGCCGGCGTCGTGCGAAGCAACGATCCTTGCGCGGCGCGCTTCGATTACCTCTTTCTTTGCCTTGCCCTCCATCGCCTTGGCAATCAGCGGCAACGTCGTTGCCGGCGTGCCGGTCACCGCGACGTCGCAGGGGAAACTGCGGATCGGGATGCGCTGGAACAGCGGCTCGACACCGAGCTGAATCACCTTGCAATCGTCCGGCGGATTGCCGTGCTGCGTCGGTATCCACGGCGTGTCGGCTTCGATGCACAACACCGCATCGGCCTCTTTCAAGAGCAGGCCGCCGGGATGGAACCCCGCCAGCATCGGATGATCGGTCGAGAGCACATTGACGTTGGTGCGGAACTCCACCACCGGCACCGCGTATTTATCGGCGAAGGCGGCGATCGCCGGAGCGCTGTCGGCAAGACGCGCGGCGCCTTGCGCGATGATCAGCGGCCGCTCGGCCTGGGCGAGGAAATCCGCGGCTTTCGCGATCTGATCCGCGGTCGGGCCGGGCACGGTGCCGAAGCCGCGGCGCGGCTTGGCCTCGAAGGTGAAGCTCTTGATCGGCTGCGCCATCACCTCGCGCGGCAAGGTGAGATAGACCGGGCCGCACGGCTCGGTCGTCGCGATCTCGATAGCGCGATCGACCACGGCTTCGAGCTGCTCGGCATTGCGCAGCTCATAATCCCATTTGACGAATTCGCGCACCATCGACCCTTGGTCGAACATCTCTTGCTGCCAATGGATGCCGGTATCGCGCGAGCCTTTGAGGCCGCTTTCGGTGATCGGCGTGCGTCCGGCGGTGAAGATGATCGGCACTCGGTCGCGCGCCGCGTCGATCAGCGCGTTGATGCCGTTGGCCGTGCCGACATTCACATGGAACATCACCGACTGCGGCCGGCCGGTATGGAGGTAGTAGCTCATCGCCATCGAGGTCGCGACGTTCTCGTGCCCGACCGAGACGACCTTGAGCTTGGGATCGGTGTTCTTGGCATTGATCGCGGCCAGCGCCTCGATCACCGGCGCGAAATCGGTGCCGCCATTGGCGAAGAGATATTCGATCCCCCGCTCCGCCATCAGCGTCAGATAGGCCTCCGCGACCGATTCCACCGCGATGGTTTTCTTAGCGCACATTTTCCGCGTCTCCCTGCGTGTTCGGGCGCCATCTAAGGGATGCGGCGCGCCCGGTCAACGCAGCGCGCCGCGCCCCATTGCCGCGACGGTCGCATTGGGCGAAAGTCCAGGCGATGGGGAGGAAGAAAGCAAGATGGATCTCAATCTCGCGGGCAAGAAGGCCCTGATCACCGGCGCCTCGCGTGGCATCGGCTTTGCCGTCGCCAAATGCCTTGTCGGAGAAGGCGTCGCAGTGCGCATCGCGGCGCGGCCCGGCGAGCGGATCGAGAAAGCGGCGGCGGCGCTGCGCACGGCAGGCGCGAAAGACTTCGCCGCTTACGGCCTTGATCTGGCGGTGACCGAGAAGCGCGCCGAGCTGGTCGAGACCTGCGGCGATGTCGATATCCTGGTCAATTGCGCCGGCGTGATCCCCCGCCAGAATATCGAGCAGATGAGCGAAGCGGCGTGGCGCGAGGCCTGGGAACTGAAGCTCTTCGGCTCGATCGATCTGACGCGCCGCTATTACGCGCGCATGAAGGAACAGCGCCGCGGCGTCATCATCAACGTCATCGGCTCGGCAGGCCTCCGGCCGGCTTACGACTTCGCCGCCGGCTCGGTCGCCAATTCGGCGCTGATGTCGCTGACCAGCGCCCTCGGCGGTGTCAGCGCCGATTTCAACGTGCGCATTGTCGGCGTCAATCCCGGCTCGGTCCGCACCGAGCGCACGCTCGAGCGCCTGCAGCAAACCGCCAAGCAGCGTTTTGGCGACGAGAGCCGCTGGACCGAGCTCGAACAGGCGATGGTGAAAACCCAACCCTTCGGCCGCACGCAGAGGCCGGAGCAGATGGCGGCGGTGATCGCCTTCCTCGCCTCCGATCACGCGCAATACATCACCGGCACCACGATCACCGTCGACGGCGGCGCCAGCGCGCGCACCCAGCATTGAGTCTGCCATGACCGCGATCACCGCGCGCGACGGCATCAAGCTTTACGCCGAAAGCCAAGGCCCTGAAGACGGCGTGCCGATCGTCTTCGTGCACGAGCTCGCGGGCTCGTGCCGCGCGTTCGATCTGCAAGTGAGGGATTGGCGCGCAGCCCAGCGCTGCATCACCTTCAACGCGCGCGGCTATCCGCCGTCGGAGGTTCCGCCGAATGCGGATTCCTACTCGCAAGGTCATGCCGCCGCCGATATCGGCGCGATCATGGATGGTTTCGGCCTTGCGGACGCGCATATCGTCGGCGTTTCCATGGGCTCGGCCTCGACCTTGCAATATGCGCTCCGCCATCCCGATCGCGTGCGCTCGATCACCCTGACCAGCATCGGCAGCGGATCCGACCTGAAACCGGGTGAATTCGCCGCAAGCATGGAGGCCCTCGCCGAGCTCGCGCTGAGCAGGGGAATGCGGGCTTTGGCCGAGCATTATGCGGCAACGCCGACACGCTATCGCCTGCAGCAGAAGAACCCGTCCGAATACAGAAATTTCGTCGACCAGCTCGGCGCCGGCTCGGCGCTCGGCATTACCAACACGATGCGCGGCGTGCAATCGAAGCGCGCGCCGCTTTATGCGCATAAAGACCGCATTGCCGCGCTTCACGTGCCGACGCTCGTGGTCCTGGGCGAGGAAGACGAGCCCTGCGTAAAGCCCAGTCATTTCCTCAAGGACGTGCTGCCCGGCGCTCGGCTGGAGATCGTCGGCAACACCGGGCATTGCGTAAACCTGGAAGAACCGGCGCTTTACAACCGGCTGGTCCTGGGCTTTATCGAGGGCATCGAAGCCCGGCTGTCCGAGAACCCGGCGCCCGATAAATAGGGGAGGTCCAATGAAACTGGTTCTATTCCAGGCTGGCGGGACGGGGGAAATCACGCCCGGCCTGTTGACCGATCGCGGTGTCGTCAGCATCGCAAAGTACGTCAAGAAGAGCTACACGCCGCAGCTCACGATGAACGGCATCATCGACGACTTCGACAAGCTCAAGCCGGCGCTCGAGCGTGCCGCCGCGAGCGATGAAGCGGTGCCGCTGTCGTCAGTGCAGTTGCGCTCGCCGCTGCCGCGGCCGGGCAAGATCCTTGCCTGCATCGCCAATTACTGGGAGCACGCACAGCGCGAAGCCCGCAAGCTGTCGATGTTCCTGAAGAACCCCGACGCGGTGATCGGCCCGGGCGACACGGTGGTGCTGCCCGAATTCACCGAGCCCTATGCCTTCATGCACGAGGCCGAGCTTGCCCTCGTCATCAAGGGTCCGGCCAAGATGGTGAAGCAGGAAGATTGGCGCAACGCCGTCTTCGGTTATACCGGCATGATCGACGTCTCGGCGCGCGGCACCGGCCGCCATACCTGGCCGTCGGGCCCGCCCGCCGCCTGGACCGGCAAGTCCTTCGACACGTTTGCGCCGATCGGCCCGTGCATCACCACCGCCGACGAGATTCCCGATCCGAACAACGTCGTCGTGCGATTCTGGAACGACGGTCAGCTGCGTCACAACTACAACACGGATGACATGGAGCACCGCGTGCCGGAACTCATCAATTGGGCGACGACGGTGATGACGCTCTATTCCGGCGACGTCATCGCCTGCGGCACCAACCATGAAGGGCTCGGCTTCATGCAGGATGGCGAGACCTGCGATATCGAGGTCGTCGGCGTCGGCAAGATGACGGTGAAAGTGCGCGATCCGCTGAAGCGGACATGGGAGCGCGGTGTCTATATGGGCGCCGATTCGACCAATCCCGAAGCGGTGAAACGCAACCGTCCCAAGGACGCGTAAAACTCTAAAGCAACGTCTCGAGCGCTCGCGAATAGAGTTCGCGGAACCGTTCGCCGATAGGCCGATCGCCCCAGCTCTGCAGGGTGATCGGCTTTGCTTTTGCGACCTGCTGGTCGAAGAGGCTTTCGAGCTGGGCCGACGTCTCGCGGCCGAGCACGACCGCATCGACCTCGTCGTTGAAGAGGATCGAACGGTGGTCGAAATTCGATGAGCCGACCACCGACCACACGCCGTCGATCGTCGCCCATTTCGAATGCAGCATACCGTCCTGCTCTTCGAAAATATGGATGCCGGCCTCGAGGAGATCGCCGTAATTGGAGCGGCCGACCGCCTGCGCCATCCGCTCGTCGCTATTGCCGGGCAACAGTAAGCGAACATCGACACCGCGCCTGGCCGCTGCCATGAGATCGTGTTTTTCTTCTTTGGTCGGCACAAAATAGGCAGCGCTGATCCAAATGCTTTTCTCGGCGCTGCGGATCGCCGATAAGATGGTCGCGTAATAGCGCGGGATCGTATCGCTGTGATCGCTGGCAATGACACGCACGGCCTGATTGCCGTTCGCCGGCGGCGGTGGCTCGGCGACCGCCGGCAGCGGTGGCCCCTGCTCGTCCCGCCAATGATCGAGGAAGACCTGTTGCAGCTCGGCCGCAGCCGGCCCGTCGATCTCGAGATCGGTGTCGTGCCAGGTATCCGGGTCGGGACCGTCGGAGGCGACCATGCGCGAGTGCGGATGCTTCTGATAGACGGTGTAGAGATTGACGCCACCGACAATTGCGGTGCGATTGTCGACCGCGAGGATCTTGCGATGGTCGCGATCGTTGATCGAGCCGACATCCAAGAGCGGATGGAAGCCCAGAAGCTTGACGCCGGCCGCCTTCAGCTCGTCGAACACGTTGCTCGGCGTATCGACGGAGCCGTAGCTGTCATAGATCACCGCGACCGAGACGCCGGCGCGGGCTTTCTTGGTCAGCAGATCGACGAGATGCGTGCGATCGCTTTCGACATTCTCGAAGATGTAATATTCGAGAAAGATGTTGCGCCGCGCCGCGTTCATGGCCGCGAACATGGCATGAAATGTGGCGGGACCGTCATGCAAAAGCTGCGTGCGGTTGCCGACGGACAGCGGCGTGCCCGCGACCTCCTGCTCGATCGCGAGATGGCGCTGAAGCACATCGGATTGCGCGCCGAGGCGATCGATCACCGCCTTGCTCTGTTCCGGCGAGAGCGGTCCGTGCGCGCCGACCACGGTCTGCGGCTCGTGCGGCGTGCGATCGATGACGCCGTCGACGGAAGGCACGGAGGCACAGCCGGCGAGCAGAGCCGCGACAAGAAAAGAAAGGACGGGAAAAAACGTTAAGAACGGACGAGACGACAAGGAGCGGAGCATGCGACAAGCCTCTGACGATCTTCGAGGCTACAGAGGTTTCTCGACGGAATTAGGGGTGAAAGGCGACGGAGTTCGGCGAAACTGTGGCACCGCGCGTTTTGCTGCCACGGGAGCGCCGCAAGCGCGTGGTTGACTGCGCTTCATGACGGTCGCTCAAGCATTTTCCTTCGCCATCCTCGCCGGGCTCCTGGTCCTCTTCATCTGGGACCGGCTGCGCTTCGATATTGTCGCTTTGCTGGCGCTGCTCGCCGCCATCGCGTGCGGCATCGTGCCGGCCAACAAAGCCTTCGCCGGCTTCAGCAATTCGCTGCTGCCGCTGATCGCCGGCGCTCTGGTCGTCTCCACGGCCGTCGGCAAATCCGGGCTGATCGAGCAGGTCGTGCGGTTGATGCGCCCGATCCTGCAAAGGCGCAGCCTGCAGGTCGGCGGCCTGACCTCGGCGGTCGCGTTCCTCTCCGCCATCGTCAAGAATATCGGCGCTCTCGCCATCTTCCTGCCGATCGCGGTGCAAGTGGCGCGGCGCAACAAGCGCAATGTCGGCGAATTCCTGATGCCGATGTCCTTCGGCTCGCTCGCCGGCGGCATGATGACGTTGATCGGGACCTCGCCCAACATCATCGCGTCGAGTCTCCGCCAGGAATTGCTCGGCCAACCCTATCGCATGTTCGATTTTCTGCCCGTCGGGTTCGGCATCACGCTGATCGCGATCGCCTTCCTTTCTTTCGGCTGGCGGCTGTTGCCGGTCCGCGGAAAGGTGCAAGAGAGCGACGAGCCCTTTCACGTCGAGGATTACATCAGCGAGCTGCGCGTTACGGCGAAATCGCCGTTGGTCGGCAAGATGATCGGCGAGGTCGAAGAGACCAGCGAAGGCTTGGTCGCCGTCACCGCGATCATCCGCGAGGGACGGCGGCGTTATACGCCGGCGCGGCATTGGCGCATCTTCGCCGATGACATCCTGATGGTGGAATCGAACCAGCAGGATCTCCAATCGCTGCTCCAGACCAACGGGCTCGAGCTGGTGGGTCCGGAAGAAGCCGAGACCGATCGCACCGGCGCTGCCGACACCATCGTTGTCGAAGCCGTGGTGATGGCGGAATCGCCGATGGTCGGCCGCACCGGCGCCGATCTGCGCCTGCGCAGCCGTCATGGCGTCAGCCTTGTCGCGATGAGCCGCGGTGGCCGCCGCACGACGACGCGCCTTGCCCAGACGATGTTCAGCACCGGCGACGTGATCGCGCTGCAAGGCCCGGCCGACGGCATCAACGAAACGCTCGCCGGCCTTGGATGCCTGCCGCTCGCCGAGCGCGGGCTTCAGCTCGGCCGGCCGCGCAAGCTCGTGGCGACGAGCTTGATCCTGCTCGGCTGCGTTTTCGCCTCGGCAACCGAGATGGTGCCGCCCGAAGTCGCCTTCGTCGCCGGCGCCGTCGCCACCGTGGTTTTCGGCATCTTGAGCCTGCGCGAAGTCTATGACGCGATCGATTGGCCGATCCTCGTCCTGCTCGGCGCGCTGATCCCGGTCGGCGAAGCGGTGCGCACCACGGGCACGACCGATCTGATCGCGGGCTGGATCGGCCAGGCCTCGGCGACCCTGCCCGTCGCGGCGACGCTCGCCATGTTGCTGGTCATCACCATGCTATTGACGCCGCTGGTCCATCACGCCGCGGCGGTGATCGTCATGGGCCCTGTGGCGGTCGCCATCGCCAAATCGCTCGGCCTCAACGGCGATCCTTTCCTGATCGCCGTCGCCGTAGGCGCGTCGTGCGATTTCCTTTCACCCATCGGCCATCAATGCAACACGCTGGTGATGGGACCCGGCGGTTATCGTTTCGCCGATTACTGGCATCTCGGCCTGCCGCTTTCGATCCTCGTCGTCGTACTCGGTACGCCGCTCATTCTTGCCGTATGGCCACTGCATTGAGCGCCGTTCCATCTCATCGGGGCGAATTCGATACGGATATTCCGGCGCGCATGGATCGCCTGCCGTGGAGCCGCTTCCACTGGCTGATCGTCGTGGCGCTCGGCATCACCTGGATTCTCGACGGGCTCGAAGTGACGCTGGTCGGCTCGCTTTCGGGCGCGATCACCGGCGACAAGCATGTCGGCATCAGCGAAGCGGAGATCGGCTTTGCCGCCAGCGCCTATTTGTCCGGCGCCATCATCGGCGCGCTCGGCTTCGGCCATCTGACCGACAGGCTCGGCCGCAAGAAGCTCTTCCTCATCACCGTCGTCGTCTATGCCGTCGCGACGATGGCGACGGCGCTGTCCTGGGATTTCGCGTCATTCGCCCTCTTCCGCTTTTGCACCGGTCTCGGCATCGGCGGCGAGTACGCGGCGATCAATTCGGCGATCGACGAGCTGATTCCAGCGCGGTGCCGCGGCTGGACCGATCTTGCCATCAACGGCACCTTCTGGATCGGCGCGGCGCTCGGCGCCGGCGCGTCACTCGTCGTGCTCGACCCGAACATCATACCGCCGGAGATCGGCTGGCGCGGGGCCTTTGCGATCGGCGGCATCCTCGGCTTTGCGATCATGCTGCTGCGCCGTCATGTGCCGGAAAGTCCGCGTTGGCTGATGGTGCATGGCCGCGTCGAGGAAGCCGAAGCCGTGGTCGCCGAGATCGAGAATCGGGTCGGGGTGAAATTAGCCGAACCGGCGCCGCGCATTCGTCTCAAGACGGGCGAGGTGCTCGGCCTCTGGCGCGTCGGCCGCGCCGTCGCGAAGCTTTATCCCAGGCGCTTGCTGCTCGGCCTCGTGCTGATGGCCGCCCAGGCCTTCTTCTACAACGCGATCTTTTTCACCTATGCGCTGGTGCTGGGGAAATTCTACGGCGTGCCGGCGGGCCGCGTCGGACTCTACATGTTCGCGTTCGCGATCGGCAATTTCTTCGGGCCGCTGCTGCTCGGCCGCTTCTTCGATACCGTCGGCCGCCGCCGCATGATCACCCTCACCTATGCGCTGGCGGGCATCTTGATGGCGGTGACCGCGATCCTCTTCGCCAAAGGCCTGCTCGATGCGACGCAGCAGACCGGCGCGTGGACCGCGATCTTCTTCATCGCGTCGGCCGCGGCGAGCGCCGCTTATCTCACGGTCGGCGAAAGCTTCCCCTTGGAAGCGCGCGCCATCGTGATCGCGCTGTTCTATGCCGCAGGCACGGCGATCGGCGGTGTCGCCGCACCCGCGCTGTTCGGTGCGCTGATCGCGACCGGCGAGCGCGGCACGTTGATGTGGGGTTATCTCGGCGGCGCGGCGTTGATGCTGATCGCCGCCGCCACCGAAGCCTGGATCGGCGTCGCGGCCGAGCGCCAATCGCTCGAGAGCGTGGCGCGGCCGCTATCCGCTGCGGATTAGATCACCCCGACCCCAATCACCAAGACCCCACTCACCAGGACCAGGAGATCGCCGCGGTGCCGTTGACGTCGGGCGCGCGTTGGCCGACGAATTCGTCGGTACGGCGTACGGCACTGAAATCGACGCGGACGCGATCCGACCAATAGAGCGCTACGCCGGCCTGGAGATCGGCGACAAAGGTCTTGTGCTCGACATGCGGGCTGGTGCGGAAGCTGTTGCCGTCGAGGAAGATATTGCGGGCGACCGCGCGGCCGCCGGCGCCGGCATAGAGGTACCAACCGATATCGTCGCCGAGATGCGCGCCGTTGAAATAATCGGTGCCCGAGATCGACGGCCGGATGCGCGCCGGGCCGTAATCCGTCTCGAGATGATGACCGATGCGTATTTGCGCGCCGGCCTGCGCATAGTCGAACACGTTGCCGACGGTGGCACCGATCGTCGGCACGACGTCGACGCCATTCTCGACACCATCCGTCGTCCAACTTAGGAACGGCACGCCAAGACGCCAGTAGCGATCATAGGCCAACACGCCGCCGGGCTCATTCTGCAACTGGTTGCTCCAGCCTTCGGCTTGATGCACGCCGATCAGCTGATGGAAATCGTTCTGCACCTGGCGGCCGAACGCGCCGGGACCGATAACGCCGAGCTCGATCTCGAAATTCTCGAGCTGATAGCCATCGGTTTCCTGCAACAGGCTGGGGCCGGTATAGAGCCAGCCGCCATAAGGCCGGTCCCTCGGATCGGGCGGCTTGATGTCGATGTTCTTCGGCGTGAAGATGCTTTGGCCGAGGAACCACGAGACACGGCGCTGCGATTCCGCGCCATTGGCAAAAACCAGCGGAATGTTGCTGGCGAATTGGAACACATCATCGGTCCAGCCGCCCGGTTGCAGCACCGGGCTTAGCATCGACAGGCGCAGGCCCTGCGTGTAGTGCTTGTCGCTGTTGAAATAGAGCGAGTCGTTCTCTTCCAAGAGCGTCGTGCGCCAATTGCCGTAATGGGGCGATGGGCCGGGATCGCCGCCCGTCTGCGCGACGGCGCGTGAATGAATGGCAAAAGCGGCGCCGAGCGCGAGAACGCTGAGGCCGATGCGGCGGAGGGGCGATCGATGGCTCATCATGATAGCGGGTGACGATTACGGGCGAATATGGCGTTATTATGTCGTGAATTATGTTGCCCGCCGATCGGAGGTTTCGGATGAAAGCGTTGGTGAATACGCCGAAAGGCAGTGCTCCCGTCGAGCTTCGCGACGTTCCGGAGCCGAGCCCCGCGCCATATGAAGCGCTGATCGCGGTGCACGCTTTCTCGCTCAATCGGGGGGAATTGACCTTGATGCGCATCCGGCCCGAGGGTTGGCAACCGGGCCAGGATGTCAGCGGCATCGTGCTGAAAGCCGCGGCCGACGGAAGCGGTCCCAAAGAAGGGACACGCGTCGTCGGCATTCTCGATTGGCATGGCTGGGCCGAGCGAGCCGCAGTCTCAACGCATCGCCTCGCCGCGCTGCCCGACAATGTCGGCTTCGGCGCGGCCGCTGCTTTGCCGGTCGCCGGCCTCACGGCGTTGCGCACTTTGCACCATGGCGATCCGCTGCTCGGCCGGCGCGTGCTGATCACCGGCGCGGCCGGCGGCGTCGGCAATCTCGCCGTACAGCTTGCAGCTCATTCAGGCGCCGAGGTCACGGCGATCGCGCGCGGCGCCCGCGGCGAGCCGCTGACGGCGCTCGGCGCGCACGACGTCATTGAGGACATCGCCAAAGCACAGGGAAAATTCTGGCTGATCCTCGAGTCGGCCGGCGGGCCTTCGCTTAAGACGGCGATCGGCTTGCTCGAGCCGAAAGCCACGATCGTGATCTTCGGCAATTCTTCGGGCGAGGAGACGAGTATCAGCTTTCGCGATTTCGGCCCCGCGAACAATGCGCGGATCCAAAGCTTCCATTCCTTCGCCTCCGGTCCCGAAGAAACCTTCGGTCCCGATCTCGCGCTGCTTGCCGCCCTCATCGCCAAAGGCGCGCTCAAGCCGGAGATCGAGGAACATAGCTGGCGCGATTTCGCCGGCGTTGCCCAAGCTCTGGGCGAGCGCCGGGTCCGCGGCAAAGCCGTCTTCCGGGTCGAGTAGGTCTATGTCGCGTTGATCAAGACGAACCCCGCCTGAGCCCGATGCTTGGCGAGGTTCGCTCTACCGGGCGGTGATACGCGGTGCTAGGCCGCTTCGACCACCGATGCTGGCTCGGCCTCGCGCTGCACCGACTGTGTCGCGAGCGCGACAACTTCCGCGGAACTTTGCGCCGCATAGCGTGTCGCCGACATCGCCTCGCGCGACACGGCGAGCGCCTGACCGGTGAAAGCGTCGAGATCGGAATCGAGCCGCTTCATGCTTTCGTCGAACCAGCCGCGCTGAATCGCGGCGGCTTCTTGCAGATCGTGGCAATTGGAAAGCCGCTCGATCGTATCGAGCGTCGCGGTCACGGCAGCACGCCGCCGCTCGAGCCAGCCCGTCGTCGCCGGCGCACTCGCCTTTAGCATTCCGGCCTGCGCGCGCAACCACGCCTCGACCGGCCAAGTCATCATGCGCGCCATCGATCCGTCAAAGAACGGCAATTGCTTTGCGGCTTCCATCGCCGTCTCCACCCTTTGTTCGATACCGGTTTTCTGTCCTCGCGCCATGGTACGAATGCCTCCTCATTTCCTGCCGCAGGAACCAATGAAGCCAAGTTGATCAGATTGGTCTGACGAGAATGAAAGACTAGCGCGGTAATGTGACGGAAGTTAGACCGGCGCCATGACGAACAGAGATTTCATGTTCGCGATGATTTGGATGAAAGTGCTTCCACCAAAGCATTGACCATCGGCTTCAAGTGAAAACTCGACGCCGGCATCGCCGCGACGTGAAAGCCGCGCTTCGTCAATGCGCTCGCCACGACGGGTCCCACAGCGGCGATAAGAACGCGCGCAAGCCCTTGGCGTAGCTCTGCTTCGATGCCGTGCTGCTGGGCGACCTCTTCCAGCCGCTCGATCTGCGGCGTGCTGGTGAAAGCGACGGCATCGAATTGTCCCGCCGCCATGCCGCGGATCGCGGTGTCGACTTGTGCACTCTCCGCGTCCGACGCATAGCGATAGGGCACGATCGCTGCGGCTGTCGCACCGGCGCCGCGCAGGAAATCGAGCAGCGGCCCGTTCGGATTACCGGGATAGAGCTGCACGCCAACCGTACGGCCGCTGATGTCCTCACGCTGTAAAGTCGCAATGACGCCGGCGGTGGTCGGCGCCTCCGCCGCCAATCCCGGCGCGAGACCGAGCTCGCGCAGCACGCGCGCCGGTTTCGGGCCGCGCGTAATCGTGCGCAATTGTTTCAGCGCGGCGAGCGCTTGCGTCTCGATCCCGGTTCGCTGCGCCACCGCCATCAGCCGCCGCAGCCCCTCGCCGGTCAGCAGGATCAGATCGTCGAATTCATCGGCAACGAGGCGCTGCAGCCACGCTTCGACCGGCGCCGGATCTTCGAGATCGTTGATCGTCACCAGGGGACAACGCGCGGCGACAGCGCCGCGCTCTTCCAGCATGCGCGCGAAGATATCGAGCTCGCGGCTTTCGGGTACCAGGATATGTCGGCCGGCGAGCGGCTTATCGGCTGCTTCCATGGCCGGATTCTACCACGCCGTGATTTTATCGCGCTATGATTGGGGCGATGAGCCTCACCATTCGCGCCCTTACCGAAGCCGATCTCGACGCCGCCGACAAGGTCCGCCGCCTCGCTTTCGGCACCTATTTCGGCCTCCCCGATCCCTTGAGCTTTTCCGGCACGTCGCGTCTCGTCGCGGCGCGCCAGCGCGCTTGGCCGGACGGTGCGATCCTGGCCGAGCACGACGGCGACATCGCCGGTCTCGCGATCGCGAGCCGGTGGGGTAGCCTCGGCATCTTCGGCCCGCTCGCGGTTCATCCGCAGCATTGGCGCAGCGGCGTCGGTCGGCAGCTGCTCGACGCGACGATGCCGATTTACGACCGCTGGCAGTGCCGCGCCGCCGCGCTGTTCACCTTCCCGTCGAGCCTCGCCCATGTCGGGCTTTATCAGCGCTACGGCTTCTGGCCGCGCAGCCTCACCGCGTTGATGAGCCGGCCCGTCGCCGCGCCGAGCCCGGCGCCGCAAGCGCGTTCGCTCACCGCGATGAGCCCCGCCGAGCAGCACGACGCGATTGCGCAATGCGCGGTGTTGACCGATCAGCTTTATCCTGGCCTCGACCTGCGCGACGAGATCGCGCTGGTGATCGCGCACCCGACCAGCGATGCACTGGTGCTGACCGAAGGCTCGGCCATCACCGGCTTCGCCATTTGCCATAACGGCGCCGGCAGCGAAGCGGATACCGGCGTGACTTATGCGAAATTCGCGGCGGCGCGGCCGGGACCGAACGCGGCGCGCGATTTCGAGCGCCTGCTCGACGCAGCCGGCGATTTCGCCCGGCGCAACGGTGCGACGAAGCTCAACGCCGGCGTCAATATGGGCGCGATGGAAGCCTATCGCCTGATGACGGCAATCGGCTTCCGCTCATTCCTGCAAGGCGTCGCCATGCATCGGCCGTGGATCGATATCTACGATCGGCGCGACGTTTTCGCTCTGGAAGATTGGCGCTGAAGCGGCGGTATCGCCACCGGCAACGCCGTCGAATATTTCACCTGCTTCAGCGCGAAAGACGAGCGGATCGAGGCGACGCCAGGCACCTGCGTCAGGTGATCGAGGAGGAATCGCTCGAAGGCGCCGAGATCGGCACAGACCACGCGCAGCAGATAGTCGGCATCGCCGGTCATGAGATAGCACTCCATCACCTCCGGCCTTGTGAGGATCGCCGTCTCGAAGCGCTTCAGCGATGTCTCGATCTGGCGCTCGAGCGAGACATGAACGAAGACGCTGACGCTCAGCCCGACGGCGGCGGGATCGACGAGCGACACATGTTTGCGGATCACGCCCCGGTCCTCGAGCGCGCGGACGCGGCGCAGACAAGGCGCCGGACTGAGCCCGACCGCGTCAGCGAGGGCGACATTGGCAATCCGCGCATCGTCCTGGAGCCGGGCGAGGATTTTGCGGTCGATTGCGTCTAACGGCGAATTGCGCAATTTGTCGTCCGGCAGATCGGCTACCACGCAATATATCTCCTAAATTTCCCGGATATGGCGCCATCTTCGCAAGAACGAGGCGGGGCGACAAGCGTTATAGTTCTCGCATGGATACGCTCGCACGTCCCGCCGCGGCGATCGCCACGCTCGAAGATCTCGAGCGACGGGCGCTGTGGTTGTCATCCTGGATGATCCATAACGCCAACCATCTGCGGGCAAGCCGCGACGGGCTGAAAGTCGGCGGCCACCAAGCGAGCTGCGCCTCATCCGTCACCTTGCTCGCCGCGCTGTACGGCCACGCGCTTCGGCCCCAAGACCGCATCGCGGTGAAGCCGCATGCCGCACCGGTCATGCACGCGATCATGTATCTGATGGGCTTGCAAAGCCGCGAGGCGCTGGAGCGTTTCCGCAGCCTTGGCGGCGCGCAATCCTATCCGTCGCGCACTAAGGATAAGGTGCCGGTCGATTTCTCGACCGGATCGGTGGGGCTTGGCGTCGGCATGACCCTCTTCGCCAGCATCGCGCAGGATTATCTCGCTGCCCATAGACTGCTCAATCGCGAACCTGGCCGCATGATCGCGCTGATGGGCGACGCCGAGCTGGACGAAGGCAATGTCTTCGAGGCGCTGCTCGAGGGCTGGAAGCACGACGTGCGCAATCTCTGGTGGGTGATCGATTACAACCGCCACAGCCTCGATGGCGTGGTCTCCGATCTGCTGTTCCAGAAGATCCAGTCCTTCTTCGCGACCGTCGGCTGGAATGTCGTGCTGCTGAAATACGGCAAGCGGCTCGACGCTGCGTTCGCCGAGCCGGGCGGCGAGGCGCTGCGCGACTGGATCGATCATTGCCCGAACGATCTCTATTCCGCCCTCACCTTCGAAGGCGGCGCCGGCTTCCGCCGCGAGCTCGAAGGATCGCTGGGCGAGAATGCCGGCGTCAAGCGTCTGCTCGCCCATCACGACGACGCGTCGCTCCATCGCCTGATGACCAATCTCGGCGGTCACGATATGGCGACGATGGTGGAGGCCTTCGATCGCGCCAGTGCGAGCGAGCAGCCGACGTGCTTCGTCGCCTACACCATCAAGGGCATGGGCTTGCCACTGGCCGGGCATAAGGACAATCACGCCGGCCTTATGACCGAGGCGCAGATGGCGGCGTTCCAACAATCGCAAAGCATCGCGCCGGGCGAGGAATGGGAAAAATTCGCCGGCCTCGACGCAGGCGCGGCGCAGCGGCTGCGCGGCTTTGTCGAAGGCCTGCCGGCAAAGCTTGCTCTGCCGCGCAAGCCGGTTCACGCCGCACCGCTGGCGATGCCGGTCCTCGCCCTACCAGCGAGCGAGCGCGGCTCGACCCAGGAAGGATTTGGCCGCATGCTGTTCGAGCTAGCGCGATCGGGCAGCGCGCTGGCGCAGCACGTGGTGACGACATCGCCCGACGTGACCGTTTCGACCAATCTCGGCGGCTGGGTCAATCAGGTCGGTCTCTTCGCGCGCGCGCCGCATGGCGACGTGTTCCGCGACCGCAAGCTTCCATCGATCCAACGCTGGGTTCACAGCCCGCAAGGCCGGCATATCGAGCTCGGCATCGCCGAGAACAATCTCTTCCTCTCGCTCGCCGCACTGGGCCTGGCCGAGCCGATCTTCGGCGCGCGGCTATTGCCGGTCGGCACCGTCTACGATCCGTTTATCGAGCGCGGCCTCGATGCGCTGAACTACGCCTGCTACCAAGACGCGCGGTTTCTGCTGGTGGCGACGCCATCGGGCATCTCGCTGGCGCCCGAAGGCGGCGCACATCAATCGATCGTCACGCCGCTCATCGGCATGGGCCAGCCCGGCCTCACCATGTTCGAGCCGGCGTTTATCGACGAGCTGCAAGCGATCATGGGCTGGGCCTTCGAGCACATGCAAAGCACGGACGGCGGCTCGGTCTATCTGCGCCTCTCGACGCGCACGATCGATCAGCCGCGGCGTCAGCTCGATCCGGCGCTCGCGACCCAAGGCGGATATTGGCTGCGCCCGCCCGGCACGCAAGCCGAGCTTGCGGTCGTCTGCGTCGGCGCGGTGACGCCGGAAGCGATCGACGCCGTGGCGCGGCTCGGCGCGCGGCATCCGAGCGTCGGTCTGATGATCGTGACCTCAGCCGATCTCCTGCATCGCGACTGGCTCGCGGCGCCGGGCCGATCGACCATCGACAGGCTGCTTCGACCGTTGGCACGCGACGCCGCGCTGGTGACGCTGACCGACGGTCATCCCGCGACGCTGTCCTGGTTCGGCGCGGTGCGCGGCCAGCGCATTGCGCCACTCGGCATCGATCAATTCGGCCAATCGGGCGATATCGCCGATCTCTACGCGCGCTACGGTATCGACGCCGACGCGGTCGTCGATGCGGCAGAGCGCGCGCTCGCTCGCCGCTGAGCGCCGACGGATGCCGTCAGAAACGCGTCGAACAGGAGAGCGAGCAGGACGCTGACCACCCACCACCAAATGGTCTCGCGCAGGAGCCAGTACGCGTTCGTATAGATCGTTCCGAGCCCGAAGGCTGCGACGCTCTGCTCGACGGCAAGGCGAAAGAACGGATCCCACATCAGGAAAAGAAGCGCGCCGACGAGAAGCTTAAGGCGACGCCGCGCCGCGGCGCTCGATACGACGCGTCCCATCGCCGCGAGCCCGGGAAGGATGAACAGGAAATAGATGCTGCGATAGGGTCCGTTCTCGGCGGCAAAGAAACAGCCGAGGATGAGCGCACAGCCGAGCAGCATGAGATTGCGATCGCGCGGCGGCAGAGATCGCACCGCGCCTCGAATATCGCCGCGGCGCGCGATGGCATAGGCACAGCCGGTTGCAATCGCCGCCAAGACGACTTCGACGATGCGACCCAGCGACTCGGCGCCCGGTGCGAAAAACTGCGCGATATCGTCAGCGAGATCGAGGGCGCCGAACGTGGTGGGGAACGGCCGCGTATCGATATTGCGCAGCGCTTGCACGAGCATGGTGCCGTCGATCCAAACGAAAAGCGTTCCGACCGCGACGAGTACCGCGGCGAGCGGCACAAGGAAGCGCCGCCGCTCACGCAGAGCGAGCAGCAGCATGATCCCGGGATAATATTTGAGCAAGGCGGCCAGGATGATGAACCCGTAACCGAGGCCGCGCCAGGTTGCACCGCGCCGGGACCAAGAAGCGGCCATGATGGCGATGACGAAGACCGCGAGATCGAGATTGGCACGCTCGAGCGCCATCGCCGTCGCACTCGACAGGAGCGCCGCGATCATCACCGCAACCCCACTCCAGCTTTCTGCACGCGGCAGAAAGAACACCGAGCAGAGAAAAACGGCATCCAGCGCCATACCGAGCCGCATGGTCATGCTCGTGTCGACGCCGAGCGACGCGGTCACCAGCCAGAAGGGCGAGTAGTCGAGGGTTCGGCCGTAAACATCGCACGGATTGCTGGTGATAACGTCGATCCCCCGGCGATAGCATTCCGCCGTCGCGAGGACACCATGCATGTCGAGAAACGGGAAGTCGAAGGGGCGAAACCCCATTTGCGACAATATCCCGCGATAGGCAGAGGCATCGCCCAAAACGAAGAGCGCCGACAAGCCTAAGCAAGCGGCGGCGAGAACCGCGCCGGGCACGTAGCGGCGGAAATTGACGTCTGATGCGAAGCGCAACGAATAACCGCCTTATCGTCTCTTGCACGTCGAAGAGTACAAAAACTTTGCGCGGGGCGAATACGCGACGATCTCCCACGCGGGAATTTCTCGTGCCATACTCATGGCAGAAAAATTCTCCGGCGGCATCGAGGCACAGATGAAGATCAAAGATATGTCCGACCGCGTGGCCATCGTCACAGGCGCGAGCTCCGGTATCGGCGCGGCGATCGCGCGCGCCTTTGCCGAGGCTGAGATCAAGACGGTTTTGGCCGCCCGTTCGGCCGACAAACTCGAAGCGATCGCCGCCGAGATCAACACCCAGGGCGGGACCGCGCTGGCCTGCGCGACGGACATCACGAAAGAGGACCAGGTCGTCCGGCTATTTGAGACCGTCATGGCGGCCTATGGCCGGGTCGACATTCTCGTCAACAACGCCGGCCTCGCCGACCACATCCCGACGCTCGATCTGAGCCTGGCCAATTGGCAGCGCTCGATCGACGTGATGCTCACCGGCCCGTTCCTGTGCGGGCGCGAAGCCATGCGCGTGATGGTGAAGCAGAAGCGCGGGCGCATCATCAATATCGGCAGCGTGTCGTCGCGCCGACCCCGGCCCGACACTATCGGCTATGCCGCGGCGAAATTCGGTCTTCATGGCATCACGCAGTCGATGGCGCTCGACGGGCGCGAGCACGGCATTACCGTATCGATCATCGATCCCGGCGTGACCGAGAGCCATCTCTCCGGAGCTACCGGCGCGCGACCGACGCGGCCGGCCACTCAGATGATGAAAGCCGAGGAGATTGCCGAGATCGCGCTGCTGATCGCCCGACTGCCCGACGAGACCAATCTCATGGAGGCGTTCGTTCTGCCCGTCGGCATGCCGTTTCTGGGCCGGGCGTAGGAGCGTCAGCCGCGCGCGACGGCCTCAAGCGCGGCGATATCGAATTTCACCATCTTCATCATCGCCTCCATCACGCGTTTGCCCTTGGCGCGATCGGGATCGTTCATTAGGTCGAGAAGCTGCTTCGGCGTGATCTGCCACGTGATGCCCCAGCGGTCGGTCAGCCAGCCGCAAGCGATCCCCTTACCGCCGTCGGTCAGCCCGCCCCACAAGCGATCGATTTCCGCCTGTGTGTCGCATTCGACCATGATCGAGAAATTGCGGCTTATGGGATCGAACGGTCCGGCCTCGATCGCGCGATAGCGCTGATCGCCAAGGGTGAAAGCCGCGATCTTGACCGTCCCCGCCGGGCCGCTGGGCGTATCGGCGGGAATCGTCGAGAGGAAATCGAGCGACGAGCCCGGAATCAGCGAGACGTAATAACGCAACGCCGCTTCCATATCTTTCTCGAACCAGAGATGCTGACAGACCTTCATCGCCGTACTCCTTCCACTCGAACTAACCGCCGCTGATGGCGGTGATGACGAGAACCGAAGCACCCGGCTTGAGGCGCGTCTCCAGCACCGAGCGCTCGCCGTCGACGAAAATATTCACGTGCGGCCGGACGCGCGGCGTGGAATCGCTGAGCCGATCGCGCATTCCCGGCCAGCGCCGGTCGAGCGCATCGAGCAGACCGCGCACGTCCGCCGCCTCCAATTCGAGTTGACGCGGGCAGCCGGGGAAAAGCCGCGTCAGCGCCGGCGTCAGCGTGATCGCGACATTCGGCATCGGGTCAAGCGCCATCCCTTATTCGAGGACCAGCGTTTCGACCGAGGCGATCGGCGGCAGATGCTGCGCGATGCGGGTCCAGCGCTCGCCTTCATCGATACTGGCGTAGACCTCGCCGCTATTCGTGCCGAAATAAACGCCGGAGGGGTCGTGGCGATCGGTCGCCATCGCCTGGCGCAGCACGCCGAAATAAACGTCCTTCTGCGGCAAGCCTTCACGCAACGCCTGCCAATGCCGGCCGCCATCGCGCGTCCGCCACACCGCAGCTTTCGCCTCCGGCACATAGCGCCCGGCGATATCGCCGTTGAGCGGCACGAGATAGAGCGTATCGCGATCGCGCGGATGAGCCGCGGCGGGAAAGCCGAAACTCGACGGCAGGCCGGTCTCGATGCTTTCCCATTCCGCGCCTGCCGTCTCGCTGCGATACGTGCCGCAGTGGTTTTGCTGATAGAGCCGATCGGGCGTGCCCGGCGCCATCACCACGCAATGCACGCATTGGCCGAATTCGGGATAGCGTTGATCCTCGGGATTGAAATCGGCGCGCGTACCGCGATTGCGCGGCTCCCAGGTCTCGCCGCCATCCTTCGTGTAGAAGACGCCGGCGGCGGAGATGCCGACCCATATCTGTTGCGGATCGCGCGGATGCGGGATGAGCGAATGGAGGATGAGCCCGGCGCCGCCCGGATTCCATTTCGGCCGCGTCGGGTGATTGCGCAATCCTTCGACCGGCCGCCAGCTCTGCCCCTCGTCGCCCGATAGGAACAGTCCCGCCGGCTGAACGCCGGTGTAGAGCCCACGCGGGCTCGCCGCGAGGCTCCACACCGCTTTGATCGGCTCCTCGCCCTCGGCGTATTTCAGCCCCTCGCTCGAATGCGTCCAGCTTTGCCCGAGATCGCACGATTTCCAAACCGCCGGACCGAACCATTCGTTGCCGCCGCCGGCATAGATCGTGCCGTTCGCCGGATCGGCGATGACATGATTCATCGGCCAGCAATCGCAATAAGGGCCACGCAATTGCCAGTCGCGCCGCGCGCCGTCGCTTTCGACGATGAAAGCACCTTTGCGCGTGCCAAGCAGGATGAGCGTTTTGGTCATGAGCCGGCCCTATGTGCTAGGCAGATGTCTCGCAGCTCACCATCCACGGCACGCCGAATTTGTCGGTCACCATGCCGAAACGCTCGGCGAAGAAGGTCTTATCGATTGGCATGGTCACGATGCCGCCTTCGGCAAGACTATGGAACAGCTTTTCGGCATCGGCCGGCTTGTCCGTGCTGAGCGCAAGCGCCTGACCCTGCGGTGTCGTATAGCGGTCGGGCGGGCAGTCGGACGCCATCACCACAAGATCGCCGACGGCGAAACGTGCATGCAGCACCTTATCTTTCATCTCCGCCGGCATTTGGGCACAGGCCGGCGTTCCATCGACGCGCATCATCGACAGAGGCTTGGCGCCGAGCGCCTGCTCGTAAAATTTGATGGCCGCTTCGCAATTGCCGTCGAACAACAGATAGGGATTGAGCTTCATCGTCGTGTTTCCTTTACCAAAATCGTCAGTGTTTCGCCGTCTGAGCGCGTAACCGTTCTTCCTGCTCTTTCAATTCGGGCGTCATGCACTCGCCAAAATCTTCCGCCGCGAAGATCTGGCGGATTTCGATCTCGCCGCCATCGTTCATCGGATTGGGCGCGCGTTTCACCCACTCGATCGCTTCTTCCTTCGACTTCACGTTGAAGATCCAGAAGCCGGCGATGAGATCGCCGCTCGCAAAGGGCCCAGGTGTGACTGTGCGATCGGCGCCGGAGAATTTGACGCGCACGGCATTGCTCGTCGGATGGAGGCCCTCCCCCGCCTCCATTACGCCGGCCTTCGCCAACTCCTCGTTGTATTTGCCCATGGCCGTCAGCAGCTCGGTACTCGGCATCATGCCGGCTTCGCTGTCCTTGTTCGCCTTGACGATGATCATGAAGCGCACGGGGTCACTCTCCTAATTGCGAATCAGTCTTCGAACGCTTGGTAGGCACCGGTCCAGAAATCGAGGTAAACCGGCGATAGCGAGGGAAATTGCGCGCGCTGCGTCATCAACAGAACGATCGCGTCTTCCGCCGGATCGTTCTGCCAGGCTGTGCCGTAGCCGCCGTCCCAGCCATAAGCGCCCGGCGTCATCGCCAGACCGTCGCGGCCGGTGACGATACCGACGCCAAAGCCCCAGCCGCGATTGTCCCAGCCGTCACCGAAGGAGGACGCGGCCTTTTGCGCCTGGGTGAGCTGATCGGTCGTCATCAGCGCGACCGAGGCGCGCGACAGGATTTGGTCTTTGCCGTGCTTGCCGTGATCGAGCAGCATGCGCGCGAAAGCGAAATAATCATCCACCGTCGACACCAGCCCGGCTCCGCCATCCTCGAAAGCCGGTGGCTTGGCCCACCGGCTGTCGACGACACCGTCGTAATGCGTGAGTCCGCCGGCCTTATCGACGAAATAACTCGTCGCCAGACGGTCGAGCTTGTGCGAGGGCACGAAGAACCCGGTGTCTTTCATGCCGAGCGGCTCGAAGATGCGTTCGCGCAGGAAATCGCCCAAGCTCTTGCCCGAGACGCGCGCGATCAAGGTCCCCAGGATGTAAGAGCCGGCACCGTAGAGCCAGCGCTCGCCCGGATGATGGATCAGCGGCAAAGTGCCGAGCCGCTTCAACCATTCGTCAGGATGATGGGGCGACGCGGGATCGGGCGGACCGAAACCGACGATGCCGAGATCGTCGATCGCTTTGAGGATCGGGAATTTGTCGGGCGCCCCCCACACCATGCCGTAGCCCGACCTGAAGGCGAGCAGATCGCGCAACGAAATCGGGCGCTGCGCCGGCACGGTCTCGTCGAGCGGCCCATCCAGGCGCTTCAACACACGGCGATCGGCAAGTTCCGGCAGAAAGCGATCGATCGGCTCGTCGAGCCGCAACCTGCATTCCTCGACCAGGATCATCGCCGCAACCGCCGAGATCGGCTTCGTCATCGAGGTGATGCGGAAGATCGTATCGCGGCGCATGGGCGCCTTCGGTTCAGAGCTGCCACCGGCGAGCACGGCGTTGCCAATGGCCTCGACATGAACCTCATCGCGGCGGGCGATCAGCGTCACCAACCCGGGCGCGAGGCCGCGTTCGACATGGCCGGCCATGATGTCGTGCATGCGCGCCAGCCGCGCCTTGGACAACCCGCCGCTCATTCGCCTCTCCCACCACCACTACCTACACGCGCAATCGCGCTTGACATATTACGTTGATATCAACATAATATGCTCATGTCAAGCAGCGACGAACTTTCCTGGGAGGCGACGCGTCATATTCGCGAGACCTGTCTCTGCGTTCGCGTGCAGCGCGCCGCGCGAGCGATCGCGCGGCATTTCGACGACGCGCTGCGTCCTGTCGGCCTGACGCACGGACAATATTCGCTGCTCGCCGCGCTCAATCAGGACGAGCCGCCGATCATGAGCGAGACCGCTGCCGCGCTGGCGATGGATCGCACGACGTTGACGGCGAACCTCAAGCCGCTCGAACGCGATGGCATCGTAAGGATCATGGTCGACCGGCAGGATAAGCGCAGCCGCCGCCTCGTCATCACGGCGAAAGGCCGGGCAAAGCTGAAAGTCGCTTTCCCGATATGGAAAGCGGCGCATGCCGTCATCGATAATGCTGTCGGTGTAACACGCATCGATCGGCTGCGCGCCGATCTGCGGGCGATTTCTCAAATGGAAAATCCGGCGACGGCCCAAGCCGCCGCCGAGTAATCGCTGCGGCTTAGTGACCGCCGCCGCCCTTGCGAATCTCGCTCGAAGTGTTGATCAGCGAATGGAGATTGCGCGCGTAATCGACGGCGCCCGGCGTCGGCATGTCGTACGCGACCTTGGTGAATTCCTTCGTGCCCTGCACTGCGATCGACGGGGCTTTGAGGACCGAGGCGACGAAGGCATCGACCGCGCTATCGAGCTTGGCGGCCGGGAACACGTCGCTGACGATGCCGTAGCTCAGTGCCCGCTCGGCGCTGACGACATTCGTCGACCAGACGAGGTAGCTGAGCGCCTTGCGCGGCACGCGATCGATGAAGGACGACATCACCATGCCGGGCATAATGTTGTGGCCCATCTCCGGCACCTGGAAGGTGGCGGCGTCGCTGGCGAGCGTCACGTCGCACGCCGCGGCAATGGCGCAGCCGAAGCCGAGCGCCTGGCCCTGGACCACCGCAACCACCGGAATCGAGACCGTCCGCATGATGCCGTAGGCATCGAACACGATGTCGCTTTCGTTGCGGCGGGCAAAAGCCTCGGGCAGTGGCGGCGGCGCACTGCCGGCGGGGCGCTGGCCCATGCCGGCGCGGCCGATGCAGAAATCCTTGCCGGCGCCGCGCACGACGACGATGCGCGAGGTTTTCGGCGCTTCGCGGATGATGCCGGTGAACTCAACCACCATCGCATCGGTCATGCCGTTGCCGTTATCCGGCCGGTTGATGGTGATGTTGAGGACTTGCCCGTCCTGCTTGGTGAGGATTTCGTTGCTCATACTGCCTCCTGGTGAAGTGTTATTGCTGTTTCAATTCCGTCATTGCGAGGAGCGAAGCGACGAAGCAATGCAGTCCGGTTCAACGACTGGATTGCTTCGCTACGCTCGCAATGACGAAGCCCTTAGTTCTTCTGCTCTTTGCCTTTCAGCGCCCACTGGCCTTCTTTGAGGCGGGTGAGCGTGCCGTTCTCGCGCAGCGTGTCGAGCGAGAGCGCGACCTCGCGGCCGTCTTTGCTGCCGACCGCTTCCATCAGCTCCGAGAAGAACATCGGGCCGCTTTCCAGCGCCTGCTGCACGGTCTGATAGCGCGCCGGCGCGTTGCTGGCATGGAAGCCCCAGGCGCGGCGGAATTCGAAATCCTCGCGCTGCTCCGGCAGCATGGTGCAATCGTAGCCGATCTTCGAGACGGTGCCGTTCTTCAGCATGACGGGGTCGGTGTAATAGCCCGGCATGCCGCCTTGGATCACGACATCGCGCGCCGGATCCATGCGCGTCGACATCGCCCATTCGACTTCGTCGTTGTCGAAGATGTTCACGTCGTCGTCGAAGACCGCGATGTTGCGGATGCCCGAGATCGCGAAGATCGTCGAGATCGCGGCGCGCGCCTGACCCGGCGTCGGGCTCTTCAGCGCGAGACGCAGATGCACGCGGCCGCCCGCTGCCACCACCGCATTCATCGCCACCGGCGCGATGCGCGCCTCGCGCAGCAGGCGATAGACCTGCGCCTCGGCATGAACGGCCGCGAGGTTCGATGAATCCGCCCGGCCGAGCGCACGGCCCGAATGCAGCACCGTCTGATAAATTATGTCCTTGCGCTGCGTGATTGCGGTGACGTGGAACACCGGATCGATATGCACGGGGCCGTAGAAGCCCCAGAACTCGCCGTAGGGACCTTCGTTCTCGGTATAGCCATGCTCGTGCAGATAACCTTCGATCACCAACTCGGCGTCGGCCGGCACGAGAATATCGTTGGTGAGGCTTTTCACCATCGGCACCGCTTCGCCGCGCAGCGTGCCCAGCGCGGCGAACTCGTCGGCCGGAAAGCGGCCGCTGGCGGCGAGGAAATCGAGCGGATGCGAGCCGATGACGAAGCTGATCGGCAGCTGTTGCTTGCGCTCGACACAGGCCTTGTAGCAAGCACGAAGATCGGAGGGCGCCGTCAGATTGGTGCGCATCGTGTTCTTCGAGCGCAGCATGAGGCGGCGGCAGCCGACATTGCGCTTGCCTGTCGCGGGATCGACCGAGAAGTCGATAGCCGACGAGATATAGGTGCCGCCGTCATATTGATGCTGCGGATGAAAGGGCAGCGTCGTCAGGTCGATCTGATCGCCGGTACGCACGATCTCATGCACCGGCGCATCGGCGGATTTCACCTCGACGATCGGCTGCGGTTTGGCGACACGGCGGTTGAATTCGGCGGCGATCTCGCCCTCGCCGACACCGAAAGCGGCGGCAACGCGCTTGCGGCTGCCCGAGACGGCGGCGATTACCTCGTATTGCTCGGCACCGGCCTTCTTGAAGAGCACGGCCTTCGGCGTCTTCTCGACGACCGCGCTCATATCGGCGAGCGCGACCGGCTCTTCATGAACCTCGACCTCGCCGATCTCGACCAGTTTTTTGACGAAGGGCCGCAGGCGGAATTTCTCGAAATCCACGCCGCGCCCGCTGCTGCCGTCCATCCGTAATTCCTCCCAGTTTCTGGCGCGGACTTTAGCCGATGGGACATAGGTCGGCTACGCCAACCAATGAGGCATATCCGCGCGGAAATTGGGGAGTCCCTATTGTTCCCATCGCACGAACGCCGAATAATGCCGCCGGTGGGCGAAAGCGCTCGAGAACGAACGGGAGGGGCTAAAGTGGCGACCAATCACGACGGCGGCGAAGCGATTCTGGAGGCATTCCGCAGCCTCGGCGTCGAGCACATCATGTCCTCGCCGGGATCGGAATGGTCCCCGGTATGGGAAGCGCTGGCGCGGCAAAAGACCAGCAATCGCCCGGGCCCCGACTTCATCGAATGCTGGCACGAGACGCTCGCCGTCAACATGGCCATGGGTTACACGCAATACAGCGGCAAGATGCAGGCCGTGCTGCTGCATGCCGGCGTCGGCTTGATGCAGGGCGAGATCGGCATCCACACCGCGCGCAATTTCGAAGTGCCGATGGTCGTGATGTCGGGCGAGTCCGTCACCTACGGCGAAGATCCGAGCGTCGAGCCGGGCGCGCAATGGTACGGCAGCCTCGGCATCGTCGGCGGCCCGCAGCGCATCGTCGAGCCGGTGACCAAATGGGCGACGCAAGCCGGTTCGGTGCATACGCTCTATGAGCAGACGGTGCGCGCCGGCGAGATGGCGCAGCACATCCCGCAAGCGCCGACCTATATGAACGTGCCGCTCGAGCACATGCTGAGTGCATGGACGCCGCCGGCCAATCTGCGCACCGTGCCGCCGGTGCCGAAGCTGCAGCCGATGGATGCCGACGTGCAGGCCGTCGCCGACATGATCCTTAAGGCGAAGAACCCGGTGGTGGTGACGGATTCGGTCGGTCGCGAGCCCGAGGCGTTCCGCGCGCTCGTCGCGCTCTGCGATCTGATGGCGATCCCGGTCGGCGAAGGTCGTGTCACCGCCTATGGCAATTTCCCCAAGGACCATCCGCTGTATCTCGGCATGCAAGGGCCGAAGATCGCCAAGGAAAGCGATTGCGTGCTGCTGGTGAAGTCGCGCGCGCCTTGGTATCCGCCGAGCGACCGTCCGGCGAACGCCACCGTGATCGCGATCTCGGAGAATCCGCTGAAGGGCCAATTCCCCTATCAGAATCTCCAGGCCGATCACTATCTCGAAGGCGATGTCGCGACGACGCTGAAAGCCCTCACCGCCGCGCTGAAGGCCAAAGGTGCCGAGCCGTCGAAATACGCCGAGCGTCATGCGCGCGCCAAGGCCGAGCACGACAAGTGGCACACCAAGCTGCGCGACGCCGAGCAGAAGGCCAAGGACAAGGACGGCGCGATCGATCCGCTGTGGCTGGCCGGCGCCATCCGCGAAGTGATGCCGAAGGACACGATCTATCTCGAAGAGACGATCATGCATTCCGGCATGCTGAAAGAGCATCTGCCCTGGAACGAGCCGCAATGCTTCTACACGGTCGGCGGCGGGCTCGGGCAAGGCACCGGCATCGCCCTCGGCGTGAAGATGGCGGCAGGCAAGCGCCCGGTCGTGCTCTTCATCGGCGACGGCGCCTTCCTTTACAACCCAATCACCCAGGCGCTCGGCGCATCGCGGCAGCACAACCTGCCGATCCTCATCATCGTCTGCAACAATCTCAAATACTCGGCGATGCAGCGCAACCACGCGGAATACTATCCGAAGGGCGCGGCGGTGCAGCACGACGTGTGGCACGGCGTGCACATCGACGGCCCGGAATATTCCGAACTCGGCAAGCCCTTCGGCTTTCACGGGGCACGCGTCGAGAAATCGAGCGAACTCGCCGCCGCCCTCAAAGCCGGCCTCGCCTCGATCCAAAGCGGCACCACCTCCATCCTCAACGTCTGCCTGAGCCGGTAACGTACGTCGATATCTCACCCAGAATTCCCTCTCCGCCCCCGCGGGGCGGAGAGGGTAGGGTGAGGTGGGGGATGCCGCTCCACAAACTCCGCCGCCGGAGTATCATCGCAAGAAAACTCCGCGCCGACTCAACCGACGCCGAACGCATCCTCTGGCGCGCTCTCCGCGAGCGCCTCCCCGATTACAAATTCCGCCGCCAACACCCGATCGGCAACCGCATCGCCGACTTCGCCTGTCCGGAGAAGAAGCTCGTCATCGAACTCGACGGCAGCCAACATGCGGATGAGACGAGTGCGGATGAGAAGCGTACCGCCGAACTCGCGGCCCACGGCTATCGCGTGATCCGATTTTGGAATAATGAAGTGATGAGAAATCTCACCGACGTGCTCGAGTCGATTTACCGCGAGCTGGAAGCGCCCCCGCCTCACCCTACCCTCTCCGCCCCGGCGGGGCGGAAAGGGAATAAGACCTCAGAAGGAGTCCGTTCATGAAAGCCGTCGTCTGCAAATCCGACAATAGCGGTCCGGAACTCGTCGAGCGGCCGGTGCCGGTGCCGGGACATGGCGAGGTGTTGATCAAGATCGCGGCGGCCGGGATCAATGGCGCCGATCTCAGTCAAGCCAAAGGCCGTTATCCCGTACCGGCCGGCGCGACCGATATCCTCGGCTTGGAAGCCTCGGGCGAGATCACCGCGCTTGGCGCCGGCGTTTCGCAATGGAAGATCGGCGACAAAGTCTGCGCGCTGCTCGTCGGCGGCGGCTATGCCGAATACGTCGCGGTGCCGGCGGTGCAATGCCTGCCCGTGCCGAAAGGATTGAGCGTCGTCGAGGCGGCTTCGTTGCCCGAATGCGTCATCACGGTTTGGCTTAATGTTTTCGATTTGGGCGGCCTCAAGCCCGGAGACCGGCTGCTCGTCCATGGCGGCTCTTCCGGCATCGGCACCACGGCGATCCAGATCGCCAGCGCGCTCGGCTCGAGTGTCGCCATCACCGCCGGCAACGCCGATAAATGCCAACGCTGCACCGCGCTCGGCGCGATCCTCGCCATCGATTATAATAACCAGGATTACGTCGAGGCCATCGAGGGCGCTTTCGGCAAGCGCAGCATCGATGTGTCGCTCAACATGGTCGGCGGCGATTACGTGATGCGCGACATCCGCCTGCTCGCGCAAGGCGGCCGCCTGGTGATGATCGCCGCGCGCAAAGGCAGCAAGATCGAATTCGACTATACCGCGCTGACCGAGAAAGACGGCCGCATGACCGGCTCGCGCCTGCGTCCGCGTCCGATCCCCGAGAAAGGCCGCCTCGCCGCCGCCGTGCGCAAAGCAGTGTGGCCGCTGATCGAGAGCGGCAAGTTCAAGCCGATCATCGAGAAGACCTACCCGCTATCTCAGATCGAGGCCGCGCATGCTCACATGGCGGGCTCGCATATCGGGAAGATATTGCTGACCTTGTAGCTTTACGCGCTTTCGATTCAGCGTCATGGCGGTGAGAGCGCTCGCCTCTACTCTTCCTTCAGCTTGCCGAGGCGCTTCGACGCCTCGTCGACAATCGAGAGATCGGCGTATTTCGACACGTCGATATCGTTTTTGAGAAAACCGAGCGTCTTTTCCATCTTGAGATCGTCGGCCACGGTCTTGAGATCGGGGTTGCCGTTGGGGCTGCGATAGAAATCGCCTTTGGTGAAAACCCAGTTGAGCGATTCGATCGGCTGCTTGGTGATCTTGGCGGCGATCTGCTGCGCCTCGGCGTGGTTGGCGGGATCGAAATACCAGCGCTGCATCCTGAGCACGTCTTCCATCAGATCGACCAGCGCGGCGCGGTGCTCGGCGATGTAAGGCGCGCGCGCCGCCCACATCAGCAGCTCGGACGGTCCTGTCTCGGCCCCTTGCTCGAAAAGCGTGCGGCCGATCTTCACCAGCTCGGGATCGTACATGAAGGGCAGCACCGCCGAGATGAGATCGACTTTATGCTCGCCGAGCGCCGATTTCATGTTCGGGAAATTGATCTCGACATCGGTGTAATCGGTCTTCGCCTCCAAGTGATGCTGCAACAATACCCAGCGCAGCGCGATGTCGAGCCCGGTGCCGATGCCGTTGGTCGCGACCACCTTGCCTTTGAGATCGTCGATCGTCTTGATCGGGCTGTCCTTCAGCACCGTGAAGCGCGTCGTCGACCAGCCGGGCCTTCCGTCCTCGAGCTCGTCGGCGATGAGACGCACGTCTTCCATATGCGCGTTCTCGACCGCGGCGCCGAGCGTCGAATAGCCGAGCTGCGCGATGTCGAGATCGCCCGAAGCAAGCGCCTGCAGTTGCGCCGGCGTCGACGAGAAATGCATCGGCTCGAGCGTGTAGCTCTGATTGAGATGATGCAGCAGCTCGGGCTTTTCGAGGAGATAGCCGGCGCGCGAGGCCGGCATCGCGATCCAGCCGATGCGGAATTTCACCGGATCCGCCTGCGCCGGGGCCCACGCCGCAAGCAACGCGACACCAAGCATCGCCATCATCCCGAGCGGTTTCCGCATGGTCTTTTCCCCGTTCCCAATCGCACCGCTTTGGCGCGGCGTCGCCGCCATGATCGACGACGGCCCCGCGCCGCGCAAGCGACCCCTATTTCTCCGGGCCGAGCCGCTTAAACGCCTCGGCCGCGATGGTGAGATCGGCGTATTTCGATACATCGATCTCGCTTTTGAGATACCCGAGCGTCTTTTCCATCTTGAGATCGGTGTCGACCGATTTTAGGTCGGGCGCGCCATCGGGCCCGCGGAAATCGTCGCGCTTGGTGAAGACCCAATCGAGCGCTTCGGGCGGCTGCTTCGTCAACTTGGCGACCATCGCCACCGCCGCCTGATGATTCGCCGGATCGGAATACCAGCGAATCATCTGCAAATTGTCCTCCATCAAATCGACCAGCGCCGCGCGATGTGCCGCGATATAAGGCGCGCGCGCCGCCCACATCAGCAACTCGGACGGGCCGACTTCGGCGCCCTGCTCGAACAGCACGCGGCCGATCTTCAGCATCTCGGGCTCGTACATGAAGGGCAGGATTGCCGAGACCAGATCGACCTTATGCTCGGCCAGCGCCGGCCGCATATTGGGGAAGTTGATCTCGACATCGGTGTAGTCGCGCTTCTCGCTCATGTGATGCTGCAAAAGGATGTAGCGCATCGCGATATCGAGGCCGCTGCCGATGCCGTTGGTGGCGACGACCTTACCCTTCAGATCGTCGATGCTTTTGATCGGGCTGTCCTGCAGCACCATGAAATGCGTCGTGGCCCAGCCGGGGACGCCGTCTTCGAGCTCATTGGCGATAAGGCGGATATCCGCCATATGCGCATTCTCGACCGCGGCGCCGAGCGTCGAATAGCCGAGCTGTGCAATGTCCATATCGCCCGAAGCCAACGCCTGCAGCTCAGCCGGCGTATTGCTGAAATGCATCGGCTCGATCGTGTAGGATTGATTGAGATGGGACAGCAATTCCGGCTTCTCCAGCATGAAGCCGGCGCGCGAGCCCGGCACCGATGCCCAGCCGATGCGGAATTTCACCGGATCGGCTTGTACCGGCCCCATCGCAGCGCCCAGCAACGCGGCCGCAGCCACTGCCATCACGCCCCACAACTTCAGCATGCAATGCTCCCCGTCCTAAAATGCGCCGCTTCGGCGCGACGTTGTCGCTATGATCGCGGCAAGGAAACCGCTAGGCAAGGTCCGCGTTGATCAACGGTTCCGTTTTTGACAGGTGAGGGGTATGGCCGAGAAGGTGATCGGGGAAAGAACAGCACGCGTGCCAGGCTATGGCGGCGTCGCCAAAACGCTGCATTGGCTGATCGTCATTCTGTTGATCGCGCAATACGCGATCGCCTGGACGATGCCCGACATCAATCCGCGCACCCCGCCCAACACGCTGATCGACCTCCACTTCTCTATCGGCGTGACAATTCTCTTTCTGGCGGTGGTAAGGCTGTTGTGGCGCTGGCGCTATCCGGTGCCGCTGATCAGCGATAACGTTCCCGTCTGGCAGGATTGGACCGCGCGCGCGACGCATGCGCTGCTCTATCTATTGCTTTTCGTCCTGCCGATCCTCGGCTGGGTCGATGCCGGCTTCCGCGCCCTGGCGATCAATTTTTACGAGCTCGTGACGATCCCGCCGATCATCGCGGCCTCGCGCGCGCTCGCCGGCCGGACCGGCGACATCCACACGCTCGTCTCCTACATCCTCCTCGGCGTGATCGGGCTGCATGTCCTGGCGACGCTGTATCACCATTTCTGGCTGCGCGATCGCGTCTTCTATCGCATGTTGCCGGGCAAAGAGTGACCCGCGACCCCTGATGACCCAAACGACGGTCCTGGCCGATCTGTCGACGACGCGGCGCAGGCTGGCCTTCTTCGTCTTGCTGATCGGCTCGCTCGTGCCGTCGCTCAACATGTTCATCGTGACAATCGCGCTGCCCTCGATCCGCACGGCGCTCGGCGCGCCGGAATCGCAGACCAGCCTGATCATCACCGGCTATTCGTCGGCCTTTTCGGTTTGCCTCATCACCGGCGGGCGGCTCGCCGATCTCTACGGCCGGCGCTTCATCTATATGATCGGCATTGCCGGCTTCACCCTCGGCTCGCTCTGCGCCGGTCTCGCGCCCAACCCGATCTTCCTGATCGTCGGGCGCATCACGCAGGGGATTTTCGGCGCTCTCATGGTGCCGCCGGTGCTGGCCTCGCTGCGCAGACTCTTCCAGCAAGACGAGATTCCCGGCGCGCTCAGCATCTACGGCACCGGCGTCGGCGTCGCGGTGGCGGCCGGACAATTGCTCGGCGGCGTGTTGATCGCGGCCGACATCGCCGGCCTTGGCTGGCGCGCGCCTTTCCTCATCAACGTGCCGGTCGGCATCGCGCTGATCATCGCCGCCATCGCGCTGGTGCCCGAAAGCGGCGGCAGCGAGAAGCCGCGGCTCGACATCATCGGCGTGATCTTGCTCTCGTCGGCGCTCGGCTGCTTCGTCGTCGGCCTTTCGCTTGGCCGCGAACATGGCTGGCCGCTTTGGGTGCTCGGCATGATCGCGGCCGCGCCGCTGCTGCTGGTGCTGTTCTTCGTCTTCGAGAAACGCATCGCGCGCGCCGGCGGCATGCCGCTCATCGATCCGTCGCTCTTGCGCATCAAAAGCTTCAGCCGCGGCTTGATCGTGGCGATCCTCTTCTTCTTCACGATGCCGTTCTACATTTTCTTCTCGATCTATCTGCAAGCCGGACTCGGCGAAGGCGCGCTGGCCGCCGGTCTCGCGGTGCTGCCCTACGGCGTCGCGAATTTCCTCGGGCCGCTTTCGGTGACGCGCGCGCCGCCGGGCTTGCGCCGTCACCTGTTCGGCCTCGGCATGGGGTTGCAGATCATCGTCGGTTATGCCGGGGTCGGGCTTTGCGCCTGGACGCAGACCGGCGGCATTCCGCTTTTCATCGCGCTGTTCGCCGGCGGCTTCGGCCAAGGCGTGGCGATGCCGGAGATGATCCACACCATTCTCGGCGACATCCCGCCGGCGCACACCGGCCTCGCCGCCGGCGCGATGAATTCGACCTTGCAGATCGGCGTCGCCGTCAGCGTCGCCTCGATCGGCAGCCTGTTCTTCGTGATCCTCGGCGGCGGCAGTGGCGCCGTCGCCTATGGCCACGCGCTCGGCATCACCATGGCGGCGATCTGCGTGATGCTGACCGGCTCGATGATCTTGGGCATCTGGAACCAGGCACGGCACGCGTGAGCGACGACAGCGCATGAGTGAGGCCGCTATCCTGACCGATCTATCGCCAGGCCGGCGGCGGCTGGCTTTCTATGCGCTGCTGGGCGGCGCGTTGCTGCCGTCGCTCAATACCTTTATCGTGACGATCGCTTTGCCGGCGATCCGCGCCGCGCTCGATGCGTCGGATTCCGAAACCAACCTTATCGTCGCCGGCTATTCCTCGGCCTATGCGGTGTGCCTCGTGACCGGCGGGCGGCTCGGCGATCTTTACGGCCGGCGTTTGATGTTCCTCATCGGCATGGCGGGCTTCACGTTGAGCTCGCTGCTCTGCGGCATCGCGCCGAATTCCGCGGTGCTGGTGAGCGCGCGCATTTTCCAAGGCGTCACCGGCGCGCTCATCGCGCCGCCGGTGCTGGCGGCGCTGCGCTCGCTGTTCAGCGGCGAGGATATTCCCTGGGCGCTCAACGTCTACGGCACCGGCGTCGGCGTCGCGGTGGCCGCCGGCCAGTTGCTCGGCGGCGTGTTGATCGCAGCCGATATCGGCGGGCTCGGCTGGCGCTCGGCCTTCCTGATCAACGTGCCGATCGGCCTCATCGTCATCGCCGCGGCGCTGGCGCTGGTGCCGGAAAGCGGCGGCAGCGAAAAGCCGCGGCTCGATGTCATCGGCGTGCTGCTGTTGTCGGCGGCGCTCGGCAGCCTCGTCGCCGGGCTCTCGATCGGGCGCGGACAAGGCTGGTCACCGTTTGTGCTCGGTCTGATCGCCGCCTCGCCGCTGCTGCTCGCGTGGTTTTTCGCCTTCGAGAAACGCATGGCACGCGAGGGCGGCATGCCGCTGCTCGATCCCGCACTGCTCGAGATCGACACGTTCCGCCGCGGCCTCATTGTCGCGCTGCTCTTCTTCTTCACCTCGCCCTTCTATCTTTTCTTCTCGCTTTATCTTCAGGCCGGGCTCGGCGAAGGCGCGCTCGCCGCCGGTCTCGCGGTGCTGCCCTATGGTGTCGCGAATTTCATCGGGCCGATGATGGCGACGCGCGCCGGCCCACGTTTGCGCCGCTGGCTCTTCGGTCTCGGCATGGGCGTGCAGATCTTCGTTGGCTATGCCGGCGTCGCGCTGTGCGCCGCGACGCAGACCGGCGGCATCCCGCTCTTCTTCGTGCTCTTCATGGGCGGCTTCGGCCAGGGCGTCGCGATGCCCGAAATGATCAGCTTCATCCTCGGCGACGTGCCGGGCAAAGACACGGGCTTCGCCGCCGGCGCGATGAACTCGACCTTGCAGATCGGCTCGGCGATCAGCGTCGCGGCGATCGGCGCGTTGTTCTTCACGGTCTTGGGCGACGGCAGCGGCCCGGCCGCCTACGGTCACGCACTCGGCATCGCCATGGCCGCGCAATGCGTGATCCTGACCGGCTCGCTGTTGCTCGGGCTTTGGACTCAGGCGCGGCGCTGAGACTTCTTCGCCTTCGGCGCTTTGCCGATTTTCTTGGCCTTGCGCACCGGTTCGGCCTTAGCGGCCTGTTTTGATTTACCTTGCGCCCGCTCGCGCTGCGTCGCGATGTCGGCGGCGCGCCAGAGATACCAGCTCGCGACGCTGCGATAGGGCGCCCAGCGCTTTCCGCGCTTCTCCATCTCATCCTTCGTCGGCGCGGCGCCGCGCTTGAACGTCGTGCCGAAGCCCTTGCGCACGCCGAAATCGTCGAGCGGCAGGATGTCGGAGCGGCCGAGGCGGAAGATCAGCAGCATCTCCACCGTCCAGCGGCCGATGCCGCGCACCTGCGTCAGCTTCTCGATGATCGTCGCGTCGTCGAGCTTGTTGATATCGGCGAGATGCGGGATCTCGCCCGCCGCCTCCCGCTTGGCGAGATCGCGGATGGAGAGCAGCTTCGATTGCGACAGCCCGGCGCCGCGCAGCTTTACGTCGCTGGTCTTGATGATCTGCGCCGCGGTCGGCGCTTCATGCGCCTTGGGATAGAGCGCGCGCAGCCGCGCGAAGATCGAGGCTGCGGCCTTGGCGTGCAGCTGCTGATAGACGATCGCCTCGGCGAGGGCGACGAAGATGCTGGGCGCGCGGCGGATCTGCATCCGGAACGAGCCGACGGTGTCGATCAAGCGCCCGAGCACCGGATCGGCATCGCGCAGATAATCGAGGGCGAAAGCCGGATCGAAGGGCAGCACGCCGTCGCCCTCGAAGAGCGCCGCTGCGCCTTCGGCCGCCGCCGCTTCCAGCGACAGCAAGCGCAGTTTCGTTGCGAGCCCGCCATGCGCCGAATAGCCGCCGATCTTGCCGCCCGCGGCGAAGACGCGGTGGCACGGCACCAGGATCGAGAACGGATTGCGCCGCATCGCCTGTCCGACCGCGCGCGCCGCGCCCGGCGCCTCGGCTTTGGCCGCAACCTCGCCATAGGACAGGCTCGCGCCCGGCGGGATCGCGCGGACCGCGTCGTAAACGCGGCGATGAAACGGGGGGATACCGCTCATATCGAGCGGCACGGCGCTGAGGTCGCTTGCATTACCGTGCATCAGCGTGTCGATACCGTCGATCGCGCTCTGTATCACCGCCGGCGGCGACGCCGGCTCGGCCTCACCGATTTTGTCGAGCAGCTTCGCCCGCGTCGCGCTCTCGCTCGCCTCGGGCAATTGCAGCCCGACAATGCCGTGCGCCCCCCACGCGATGCCGCAGCGGCCGAGGGGCGTATCAAAGAGCGTGTACTGCGCAGCCATAGTGGCGCGACTGTATGAGCGCCGCGCCTTTTCAACAACCGGCGCCGATGACGACAGCCGATTATCGCGAGTCTCTGTTCCCTCACCCCCCACCCTACCCTCCCCCTCAAGGGGGGAGGGGCGTTGATTGAAGGTTAGAGCGAATTCGTCGTCGTCCGTCCGAAGACCCCCTCCCCCCTTGAGGGGGAGGGTAGGGAGGGGAGTATGCCCGCCGACCCGACGTAGCGCCAC
>DASZLU010000085.1:0-14562 GCA_035552195.1 Allostellaceae bacterium
ACGCGCTTCCGGCTATATCGCGCGCGGCGCCGGAGTGTAGCTCAGCCTGGTAGAGCACTGCTTTCGGGAGGCAGGGGCCGGAGGTTCGAATCCTCTCACTCCGACCATTTTGTCGCATTTTCTCCCGAGCCCAATTTTCGCAGACAATTCACTGTCCCGGGTTTGCGGGACGGGCTAGACTTATCCACCTCGGGGACAGGATTTCTGCCGCATGGCGATGCGCGGTCAACAAAGCGAGCCCTTGGAGCTTCATCCGGGCGCGAGCGTGCGCGAAGCCGCGCGCATCGCGGAGTTGGAGAAATGGGCGTGGGGCCGTGCCCGTGCGCAGAAGATCTTCTACAGCCATCTCGCCGCCTATGTGGTGATCAATTTCGTCCTCTTCCTCATCGACAGCACCTCGCCTGGCCCTGCCTGGTTCTACGCGCCGCTCGTCGGCTGGGGACTGGTTCTCGGGCTGCACGCGCTACACGCTTTCGAACTTCTGCCCTGGACGACGCAGGATTGGGAAAAGCGCAAAGTACGCGAGTTGGTGAACGAGAAGCTGCGACATTGAGGCTCTCGCCTCGCACAAACCCCTTCGGCATAGTTCTGGCGTTCCGTGCCGAGAGCGGGGGAAGTCGGGACGCATGATCACCACGAAGGTATCACGGCTTTGATGCGCACCCTCCGCCCCTCTTGGATTCTCGTCGTTCTTGCGATCGCGCTCGCCGGCTGCAACGGCAGCCTGTCGGGCGGCGCGCCGGACAGCACGACCGCGGGCGCCAGCTCCGCCGATCTCGCTTTCTATCGCGCAGTCCTCGACAAGGTGCATCAGAGCTACGTCGATCCGGTGAACGACAACACGCTCGTCGACAACTCGCTCAAAGGCATGCTGACCGGTCTCGATCCGCATTCCGATTATCTCAGCGAGAAAGACTATCAGGACATGCTCGACGACAGCGCCGGCGAATTCGCCGGCATCGGCGCCGAGCTCACGCGCGAGCAGGATCGCCCCGTGGTCCTGTCGCCGATCGACGACACGCCGGCCTCGCGCGCCGGCATCCATCCAGGCGATATCATCCTGCGCATCAACGGCCGTGTCACGGAAGGCCTGAGCCTCAAAGATGTGGTCGATGCGCTGCGCGGCCCGGCCGACAGCAAGGTCTCGATCACCATCGGACGGAAGAATTCGCAGCCCTTCGACGTGACGCTGACCCGCGCCGTCATCCACGTCGATTCCGTGAAGAGTGCGCTCGAGCCCAGCGGCGTCGGCTATATCCGCATCACCAGCTTCGCCGAGACGACGCAGCGCGAAGTCGCCAAAGCGATCGACGATCTCAAAGCAAAGAACCACGGCCAGCTTCACGGCCTGGTGCTCGATCTGCGCAACAACCCCGGCGGCCTGCTCGACCAGGCGGTCCGCGTCTCGGGCGATTTTCTCAATGGCGGCACCACCGTGTCGATCCGCGGCCGCTCGCCCGACGACAATCGCGTCTTCCCGGCGCCCCCGGGCGGCGATCGCCTGGCCAACGTGCCGATGGTCGTGCTGATCAACGGCGCTTCCGCTTCGGCGGCCGAGATCGTCGCCGGCGCGCTGCAGGATCGCCACCGCGCCGAAGTCCTCGGTACGCAGAGCTTCGGCAAGGGCTCGGTGCAGACCATCATCCCGCTCGACGGCCACGGCGCGCTGCGGCTCACCACGGCGCGCTACTACACGCCGAGCGGCCGCTCGATCCAGGGGCAGGGCATCACGCCCGATCGCGTCGTCGAGCAGCCGAAGGGCGATCAGACGGCGGAAGTCGATCTGGTGCGCGAGGCCGATCTGCCGGGCGCGCTCGATACCGGCGCCAAGGCCAAGACCGGCGCCAAGGCCGCGGCTGCCCAGCCGGTGGTGAAGAGCGAGACGCTGATCGAGGCCACCGCGATCGGCACGGCCAAGGATTATCAACTCAAAGCCGCGCTCGACGATCTCGGCAAGAAATTTCAGGTCGGGACCGCCGGCAGCCGGTAATCGGCAAAGCGCTGGCGCAGTTCCGTCTTGAGGAGCTTGCCGGTCGCGGTATGCGGCAGCGCACCGACGAAGACGACGTCGTTCGGGATCCACCACGCCGCGGTCTTGCCGCGATAAAATTCGAGCAGTTCCTCGCAGCAGCACTGCGCGCCTTGCTTTAGCTGGGCGACGAGCAGCGGCCGCTCGCCCCATTTGGGATGCGGCACGCCGATAACCGCGGCCTCGGCCACCGCCGGATGGCCGACGGCGATATTCTCGAGCTCGATCGAGCTGATCCATTCGCCGCCGCTCTTGATAACATCCTTCGAGCGGTCGGTGATCTGCATGTAACCGTCGGCATCGATGGTCGCGACATCGCCGGTCGCGAACCAGCCGTCGCACAGCGCCGAGCCCGGCGGCTGCTTGAAATAGGCGCTCGCCACCCACCAGCCGCGCACCATGAGATCGCCGGCGCTTTTCCCATCCCACGGCAGATCCCTGCCCTCGCCATCGACGATCTTCATGTCGATGCCGGGAATGACGCGGCCCTGCTTCACCTTCATGGCACGCAACGCCGATGTCTCGATATCGCGATGCTTTTCCTTCGGCTGGGCGAAAGAGCCGATCGGGCTCATCTCGGTCATGCCCCAAGCATGCACGACCGCGACGCCGTACTCGTCCTCGAAGCGCTCGAGCATCACCGGCGGACAGGCGGAGCCGCCGATGACGAGCCGCTGCAAGCTCGAGAAACGCAGCTTGTTCTCGTTCATGTAATTCAGCAAACCGAACCACACCGTCGGTACGCCGGCGCTCATCGTCACGCGCTCGCTCTCGAAGAGCTCGTAGACGCTTTTGCCGTCGAGCGCCGGGCCCGGCAGCACCAGCTTCGCGCCAACCAGCATCGAGGAATAGGGCAGGCCCCAGGCATTCACGTGGAACATCGGCACGACCGGGCAGATCACATCGCGCGCCGAGAGGTTGAGACAATCGGGCAGCGCCGTGCCATAGGAATGGAGGATCGTCGAGCGATGCTGATAGAGCGCGCCTTTGGGATCGCCCGTCGTGCCCGAGGTGTAGCAAAGCGAGGACGCCAGCCGCTCGTCGAACGCAGGCCAGGTGAAATCGCCGCTTTCGGCCGCGAGCAGATCCTCGTAGCAAAGCGTGCCCGCGGGCGCCTCCCCCATCGCCGCGCGATCGGCGAGCGCGACCCAATGCTTCACACCCGGGCAATGCGGCCGCAGCTTCTCGACGACGTCGCGGCAGACCAGATCGAAGAACACGGCTTGGTCTTCGGCGTGATTGACGATGAAGACGATCTGATCGTGGAAGAGCCGCGGATTGATCGTATGACATACGGCGCCCATGCCGGAGACGGCGTAGTAGAATTCGAAATGCCGGTGGCTGTTCCAGGCGAGCGTTGCGACGCGATCACCCGGCGCGACGCCGAGCCGCGTCAGCGCATGGGCGAGCTGCTTGGCCCGAGCGTGCGCGTCGCGGATGGTGTAGCGGTGGAGGGGTCCCGCGTCCGAGCGGCTGACGATCTCCGTCGCGCCGTGATGCCGGTCGGCGTGCTCGATAAGCGACGAGATCAGCAGCGGCCGATCCTGGATGAGCCCGAACATCCTGCCTCCCCGTCTGCCGTCTTTTAGGGGGCGGGTTTCTTGATGAACCCGCGCCTCGACAAAGGGTTTATAATAGGTCAGGCCACCGTCGGCGAGCCTGCCGTCGCATGGCCAGGAGCCGCTAGATTATGTTGCAAGCCAAGGTTTTACGGGCCGCCCGCTTTTTGCGTATGAGGAGCGGGCTGGTCGCCGGCATCGCCCTGCTGCTGGCCGGCTGCATCCCGGCGCCGCCGGGCCCCTTGCTGAGCGGCCCCTTGCCGCCGGCGCCTCCCGGCAGCGCGCGCATCGTCTTCTTTCGCGAGCTCGACTATTACGCGACTCAATCGATGCCGACGGTCTATCTCAACAACGAGGCCGAGGGCGTCAGCCAGAATGGCGCCGTGTTCTATCGCGACGTGACACCTGGCACCTACATGATCTCGGTAGCGCCGAGCCTGCCCTACCCCAATCAGTTCAAGACCGTTGTCGTGAAACCCGGCGATGTCTTCTACGCTGAGATCAACTCGCTGCCGCCGACCGGCGGGCGTTTCAACGTCAATGCCCGCGACTACGGCGATACCTTTATTGTCACCCTGCGCGATCCGGTAAGCGGTTCCTACGCAACGCAAGGCCTGCGCGTAAGCGGCTAAGGCAACATATTGCCGCTCGATATTGCGCTCGGTGACCGCCTTTCGGGCGGATCGCTTGCTCAACGGGGGCTGAATCGCTAAGTGAGAATGCCATGGACGCTGTCGACCCTTCTCGCGAATCATCATCCCGCCTGCATGTCAGCACGCTGCTCGTCGCTTCCGAGCGCGCGCTGGTCAACGCGCTCGACGAGCTCGGCTTTGCCGAGAACGACGATCGCGTGATCGAGCATGAAGGCCGTTTCGCCTTCATCACGTGCAGCCACGATGCCGATTGCGACGATCTCTTCGCGCTGATCAGCGAGCTGGCGGCGCGCGGCGAGACGTGGGAGCTGCAATTCCGAATCGACACCGGCGAAGGTCGGGCCATCTTTCAGCGCTTCGCCCGCCATCAGCCGGTCGAGGCGATTGACGCGGTCGTGCCGCCCGATCCGGGGCCGCCTTCGGCCGATCTGCCGGCGCATGATCTCGATACCGAGGACGGCCGCGCCGGGCTGAAGAAGACCCTCGCCCGCATCGATCCCGCCGAGGTATTCGTGACCCTCGGCTCGAACGCCGCCGGCCGCGCCACCGCCACGGTCCTGCGCCGCAATCCGCGCGGCGCCATCGCCTGCGCCGAGGGCGCCGACGAGGCCAGCCTCCGCACCGCCATCCGCGAGATGTTGCCGACGGTGATGTTCTCGGTGGCGATGAAGCCGACCAGCTAAGCCGCGCCTCGAGCGAACAGGGCGGATGAGGGCATTTTCACCCCAGCCCAACCGTTATCCCCGGTGCGGCACGGGTGGCAGGCAAAACAGGCGGATTTTAGTGGATAGCGGCGTCCTCACGGCCGAGCCCGGCCCGGTAGAAATTCCAGGGGCTCAGACGGACATTCCGGCGATCGCCCGCCATCGGCGGGAAAACAATTTCGACGCGCTGCGCCTGCTCGCGGCGCTCGCGGTCATTCTGTCGCATGCTTTCCTGATCGCGCAGGGCACCGAGAAGAACGACCCGCTCAACTGGCTCACGGGCAATCAATGCATGCTGGGCCTGACCGGCGTGTTCGTGTTCTTCGCGGTGAGCGGCTTCCTCGTCACGCAAAGCTTCGAGCAGACGCGCTCGCCGCTGCGCTATCTGATGAAGCGCGTGCTGCGCATCTTCCCGGCCTATCTCGTCTGCCTGGTGCTGGCCGCTTTCGTGCTCGGCCCGATCGTCACGACGCTGTCGCTCGGGGATTATCTCCACCGGCCCGAACCCTACCGCTATCTCTTCTACAATTCCTTCTTCGACATTCGCGTCCATGAATTGCCGGGCGTGATGTTCGTCGACAATCCGGTCGGGCTCGAGGTCAACGGCTCGCTCTGGTCGCTCGGCTGCGAATTCGACATGTATCTGATGGTGCTGGTGCTCGGCCTCTTGCGCCTTATCCGCTGGCCGGTCTGCGTCGCGCTCCTCGCCCTCGGCATGGCCTGCATCGCGTTTCCGTCCGCGCTCGGATTTCTGGGCGGCTGGGGCTGGACGCTGAGCTTCTTCGCCAGCGGCATGGTCCTCTACAAGCTGCGCGACACGCGCATCTTCAACGGCTGGCTCGCCTTGCTGGCTCTCGCGGGATTGGCGCTCAGCATCCCGCTGCGCCAGTTCATCCTGCTTTTCCCCGTCTTCGGCTGCTATCTCGCGCTCTATGTCGCGTTGCATCCGAGACTGCCGGTCATCCGCGCGACTCGCTTCGGCGATCTCTCCTACGGGCTCTACATTTTCGGCTGGCCGTCCGAGCAGATCGTGATCTGGCTGATGCACGGCCATGCCGAATGGTGGCAGGTGTTTATCCTCGCGACCTTGCTGGCCGGCGGACTCGCCTTCCTCTCGTGGCACCTCGTTGAGAAGCGGGCGCTGCGGTTGAAGCCACGTAATCCCTGGCAAAGCAGCGGCACGCCTGAGATAATGCCGGACACATGGCCGGTGAAATCCCTTTCCGCCGCGACTTTACCTTCGAATACGGCCGGGCCGAGCGCCTGACGCCGCTTATCCGCCGCGTCGTCGCGTGCAATCCCAGCCGTTTCACCTTCAAGGGCACCGGCACCTACATCATCGGCAGCGGCAAGGTCGCGGTGATCGATCCCGGCCCCAAGCAGCAAGACCATATCGACGCGCTGCTCAAAGCGCTCGACGGCGAGACGGTCACGCACATCCTCATTACCCACACCCATAACGACCACTCGCCCGCCGCGGCGGCGATCAAAGCCGCGACCGGTGCCAAGACTTATGGCTTCGGCCCGCATGGCTCGGGAAGGCCGGAAGAGCGCGTCGGCGGAGTCACCGAAGAAGGCGGCGACCGCGACTTCGTACCTGATGTGAGACTGCACGAAGGTGACACGGTGCAAGGCGGCGGCGATGGCAACGCCTGGCATATCGGCGCGGTCGAAACGCCAGGCCACACGTCGAATCATCTCTGCTTCGCGCTGCGTGAAGAGGAGACGCTCTTCACCGGCGATCATGTGATGGGCTGGTCGACCAGCGTCATCTCGCCGCCCGATGGCGACATGGCCGCTTATATGCGCTCGCTCAACAAGCTGCTCTACCGCGACGACGCCGTCTATTGGCCGACGCACGGCCCCTCGATCCCCGATCCCAAGCCGTTCGTGCGAGCCTTCATCGCGCATCGCGAAGAGCGCAGCGCCGCAATCGTCCGCGCCCTCGCCGCCGGCGACGAGACAATCCCGCAGATCGTTGCGCGTGTGTACACGGGGCTCGACCCGAAGCTCATCCCCGCCGCCGGCCGCTCGGTCTATGCGCAACTGGTCGAACTGGTCGAACAAACCCGTGTGATTTGCGACGGCCCACCAAGCTTGGAAACGCGGTACAAGCTCGCGCGGTAGCGCGCTGCGTCTATTGCAATCGCAACCCGCTATCGGCGTCCGCGCTTTGCTTTGACCCGTTCGCGCGCGGCCGCTTTCTTGCGCGTGGCGGGACGCGCGCGGCGCGAAGGTGTAGCGGCCTTTTTCTGCGGCTTGGCTTTCGCCCAGAGGCGCTTCGTCGCGAGCTCGGCGCCCTCGACCATCGCGGCGAGTTTCTTGAAGGCGATCGAGGGATCGATCTTGCCGTAGCCGGCGAAGGTGCCGAAGCCGCAATCGGTGCCGGCGATCACGCGCTCGCGCCCGACGATTTCGGCGAGACGCTCGATGCGCTGTGCGATCAGCTCGGGATGCTCGACATAGTTCGTCGAGGTGTCGATGACGCCGGCGATGAGCTTCTTGTCGTCGGGCAGTTTCTGCGTGCGCCACAGCGACCATTCATGCTCGTGGCGCGGATTGGCCGCTTCGATCACCAGCGCGGCGGGCTTTGCCTTCAAAAGGATCGGCGCGACCTTGGCCAGCGGAATGTCGTGATCGTGCGGGCCTTCGTAATTGCCCCAGCAGATATGGAGCCGCATGCGATCGGCCGGAATGTTGCGCACCGCGTGATTCAGCACCGCGACGTGGTGCGCGGCGCGCTTGAGGAATTCCTCCTCGCCCAGATCCTGGAAGCCGGTATGCCGCGCCATCGCGAGATCGGGGCAGTCGAGCTGCAGCGCGAAGCCGGCATTATAGATCGCCTCGTATTCCGGCTGCATTGCGGTCGCGATCGCCTCGAGATAGTCCTCATGCGAGGCATAGAAATTGTTCGGCTGGAAGGCGGTGACCAAGCCCGGCGAGGCCGAAGTCATGAACATCTCGTCGGCGCCCGACACGTCGGCGGCTTCGTGCAGATTGGCGATGTCCGCTTCCATCGGCGCGCGGTCACGCAGGCTCACCGCCGCGGTGCAGGTCGAGCGGCGCAAGTTCTGCGGGCCGGTCATGCGCACCATCGCGGCGTTGAATTCCGGATAGCCCGCCGTATCGAGCGGCGGCTTGCGCGGCGCATGGCCGGAGAAGCCGGTCAGCCGGTCGGCGATATAGGTCGAATAGCCGGGCTTCGACATCTCGCCATCGTCGACGATGTCGATGCCGGTCTCGACCTGGCGGCGAACGATATCGAGCACGGCCGCGCGCACCGCGGCGGTTAGCGCGGCCGGATCATACGCCTGGCCTTGATCCTTCGCGACGAGCATCTCGGCCAGCGCCTTCGGCCGCGGCAGGCTGCCGGTATGCGTCGTCAGAATGCGATCGTTGCGCTTCATCGGCTCCCCCACGCTTTCTTATCGGTCCGCAGGCTCGTTCGGCCTTTTATCGTTCAGCCCGCGATGCCCTTGTAGTAAGGCGGCGCGTCGCAGCCCTTCGGATCGTCGATCGACACGCCGTGCCGCCACATGCAGCATTGCATCCAGCGGCCGCGATCGGAGGACAGCGCCTCGACGAGACCCGGATCGGCCTCGCAGGTCGAGAGCTGCCACGCATATTGATTGCCGAAATCGGTCAGGCCGCCATAGGTGTTGCCGTATTCGTCCGAGATCTGGAAGAAGCTGCAGCCCGAAACCGAAAAAGCAGACAGAAGAATCGCGACTCGAATGATGTGTTTCATGGCGTCTTCCACGGAATGACTTTGCGCTCGAGCTCGACGAAGAGTGTCGAGGTAATGACACCCAGGAGTCCGATGGTGACGATGCCGACGAACATCGCATCGACCTGCAACAGCTCCCAGGACGACCAGATCAGGTAGCCGATGCCGCTTTTCGCGGCGATGAATTCGGCCGCCGTGCCGATGATGAACGAGATCGCGAGCGCGACGCGCAGGCCCGCGAAGATCAACGGCAACGCGCCGTAGAAGACGACCTTCGAGAACATGATGCGCGGGCTGGCGCCGTAGTTATGCGCCACGTCGATATAGATTTTGTCGATATTCGCCGCGCCGGCATAGGCGTTGACGATCACCGGGAAAAACGCGCCGATGGCGACGACGACGACCTTCGAGGTCTCGCCGAAACCAAACGCCAGGAGGATCAGCGGCATCAGCGCGAGTTTTGGAATCGGAAAGAGCGCGGCGATCAGCGGATCGACAATGATGCGCACGCCGCGCCACATCGCCATGGCGAGGCCGAGCGCTACACCCGGGATTGCGCCGACCAGGAAGCCGGCGACGATGCGCCAGAGCGTTACCGCCGTGTCCCAGGGCAATTCGCCCGAGACGCACAGCAGCCAGAAGCGCTCGATGATATCAGTCGGCTCCGGCACGAAACGGCGATCGCCGAGCCCGGCCATGATCGCGAGCTGCCACAAGACCAAGAGGCCGATCGGCGACAGGAGATACAGCAGGCGCTCTTGCCGGACATGCTTGGCCGCCTCGGTCATACTCATAGGGCGTCCTCGGTCGCGCGGGCGCGGTTCACTTCTTCCTCGAGCACGTGCCAGATCTTGAGCTTCAGATCGCCGAAGGTCGGCGTCACCGACAGCTCCATCAGATTGCGCGGATGCGGGAACGGCACGTCGATGATCTCTTTGATGCGGCCGGGATGGGCCGTCATGATCGCGATGCGATCGCCAAGGAACAGCGCCTCGTCGATCGAATGGGTGATGTAGACGACGGTCTTGCGCGTCGTCTCCCATATCCGCACCAGCTCTTCTTGGAGAATGGTTCGGTTCTGGGCATCCAAGGCGGCGAAAGGCTCGTCCATATAAAGTACCGCCGGATCGGTCACGAAAGCGCGGGCGATGGCGCCGCGCTGACGCATACCGCCCGAGAGTTGATGCGGGAAGTGATTGCGGAACTGCGTCAGGCCGACGAGACGCATCGCCCCATCGACGAGCGGCGCGCGCTCCGCCGCCGGCACGCCGCGCGTCATCAGGCCGAAGCCGACATTCTCCTGGACGGACATCCAGGGGAAAAGACCGCTCTCTTGGAACACCATCGCATTCTCGACCCGCCAGCCGGCGCTGTCGACGGTGATGGTGCCGGCGCTCTGCTTCTCGAGGCCCGCCAGGATGCGCAGCAAGGTCGACTTGCCGCAGCCCGACGGGCCGACGATGCAGAAGAATTCGCCGGGCTTGATATCGAGATCGATCGTCGTGATCGCCTCGACGGTCCCGCGCGGGGTCTCGAAGATTTTGCGCAAGCCGGCGATCTCGATCTTCGCTCCCTTGCGCGCGGGTTCTGTCGCCATAACCGTTACTTCAGTCCACTTACTTGACGAGAGGATCGGCGCCGTCGATCAGCACGAAGCAGATCCGGCATGTCTCGGTGCCGCGATTGACCCAGGCGTGATTGGTCGCCTGCTGGACCAGTACGTCGCCGGCCTTCAGATGCACCTCGCTGTCGTCCAAGAGCATGTCGATCTCGCCCGAGAGCACGATCGCGTAGTCGAGCGTGCGGGTGCGATGCATGCTGGGATGGCGCGGCGGGCGCACGCCCGGCGGCATATGGTGCTGATCGCCGATCATCTTCGCCATGTGGTCGTTCGGCAGCTTCTTGGCTTCCGCGCTCTCGGGCGGGATGTCGAGATAGCGGATGATGGTGCCGCCGGCCGGCGGTGCGATCTTCACCTCGATGGCGCCGCGATCCTTGTCGCCGTCCATCGCAACCGGGAATTTGTCGGTCACCCAAAGACGCTGCTGCAGCGTCTTCTCGTCGCGGCGCGCGGTATAGGGCGTGTTGTCGTCGATCAGGACGACAGCTTTTCCGGTGCTGTCATGCCCGGTCACGACGCGGCGTGCCGGCGAATACGGTGCAAGACCCATCTCTAAACCCCTCCTCGTTAGCGGCAGCCAGGAAGCTGGCTGCTTTTGTTGATCAGCTCGAACGGTCCCAATTCCTTCGCGGCTTCATCCGCATAGCTCGAATCGATCAGGCGATCGATCGGAAATTTCTGCTTCACCAGGCCCTCGTTATAGAACCAATCCTGGATGTCGAGCATGCTCGCCTGGCTGACGCGGCCGTTCGGGTCGCGCGCCGCCCAAGGCCGGGCGTCCAGCATATCGCGGGTGCCGATCTTCTTGTCGATCATCAGCTTGATCACGTATTCGCGGTCGGGGCCGCCGTGATAGGCCTGGCAATAATCGCGGGCGCCGCGCGCCAGTGCGACGAAGACGTTATGCGCGACCTTGGGGTCCTGCTTCGCCCAATCGGTATTGATCATATAGACCACGTTCGCCATGGGCGTCGGCTGCACCGCCTTGTCGATATCGACCAGCAGGAAGCCAAGCTTACGGTCGAGGATCGCGTCGCTGAACGGCGGGATCGACATCCCGGCGTCGACCGCGCCGTTCTGAAAGGCGATGATCAGCTGCGGGTAGGGGATGTAGTGAATATCGAGGTCCTTCATGTGAAGGCCGCCCGGCGCGATCGCCTTCCCCGCTTCGTATTGCTGGATACCGTCGGCCGAGACCTCGGAAAAAGTGTGGCCTTTGAGATCGGCGACGGTCTTGATCTTGTCCTTGAGATCGGCGCGCACCAGCAGCGAATGATTGAGCGGCGTCGTGCCGCGCTCCATCGCGATGGTGACCGGCATGCCCTGGCTCAGCGCGTTCCAATAACTCGCCGCCATGCCGCCTTCGACGACCTGGATGCGGTTGCTCGCCAGCATTCCCATCACCGCGCCGGCACTTTGCGCCGGCTCGAGATCGACCTCGATGCCGAGGTCGCGGAAATAGCCCTTATCGATCGCGATATAGGTGCCGACAGCGGTCGGGCTCGGCACCGAGCCGATGACGATCTGTGCTTTTTGCGCGCGCGCCGGCACCGCCGCAATCAGCAGCAGCGCCGCGATCATGAACAATCGTTGCATCGCCTCACCCTGTCCCATCCAGTCCGTCCGCGGCGGCGTTACCGCTGCCGCGCCTGCCGCTCTACCGGCAGCTCGGCAGCGGGTCGTTCTTATTGATGAGCTCGAACTTCGGCAACGTCTTCTGGACGTAATCGGCATATTCGTCGTCGATCAGCCGTTCGGCGGGGAATTTCTTCGTGATCATCCCCTCCTTGAAGAACCAATCCTGAATGTCGAGCACGGTGCCGGCATCGAGATGACCGTTCGGATCGCGCCCCTGCCACGGAATGCGGTCGAGCAGCGCCCGATCGGACATCACCTTGTATTTGATCATGATGTCCTCGATCTCGTCGCGATTGGGTCCGTGGTGATAGGCCTGGCAGTAGTCGCGCGTCCCGCGGGCGATGGCGAGGAAGAATTTCTGCGCCACCTGCTTATTCTTCGACGCCCAGTCGGTGTTGATCTGGTAGGCGATGCTGACGATGGGATAGGGCTTCAACGTGTCGTCGATCGCGGCGATCGGCTTCATCAGCCCCTGCTCGATGCCGATATTCTCGAAGGGCGGAATATCCTCGGCAGCATCGACGGCGCCGTTCTTGAACGCGACCAGCATCTGGGGGAACGGCATGTATTTGACGTCGACGTCCTTAATGGTGAGGCCGGCGCTTTCCAGCATCTTGCCGGCTTCGTAGACCGTCAGCGAGCCCGGCGCGTTGACCGCGAGGCTGTGGCCTTTGAGGTCCTTCAGCGTCTTGATCTTGTCGGCCATCTGCGTGGGCACGAAGATCATGTGGTTGGTCGGCCGCATGCCGCGCTCGAATGCGGTGATGATCGGAAAATCCTTGGCGAGGGCGTTCCAATAGCCGGCCGAATAACCGCCTTCGACCACGTTGAACTGATTGGTCGCCAGCGAGGCCATCGCATCGGCGGCGGAGGCGAGATCGGCGATCGTGACGTCGATGCCTTCGTCTTTGAAATAGCCCTTGCTGTCGGCGATATAGGTGCCGGCCGCGGCAATCCCCGGCACGCTGGCGATCACGACCTTGTCCAGCGCCGCGGCTTGCCGGGCAGCGCCCGTCGTCAGCACACCGCCCAATACCAAGCTGGCCAACGCCGCCCCGATGAACGACCGCATCATATCCCCTCCGTTACGAAACTCAGCGGCAGCCCGCGAGCTGATCCGCCGCGTTGGCGACCGTGAACGGCCCCAGCGTCTTGGCTGCTTGCTCGGCATAACTCGGATCGACGAGTTGCTCCGGCGTCAGCTTGTTTTTGACGTAGCCTTCTTTGAGATACCAATCCTGCACATCGAGCAGGCTCGCCATGTTGAAGCGGCCGTTCGGATCGCGCGCCTGCCACGGGAATTTGTCGAGCGTCTGATGATCGCCGGCGACACCGTGCTTGATCATCATATCGATCACCTCGTCGCGATTGGCGCCATGGTGATAGGCCTGGCAGTAATCGCGCGTACCGCGCGCCACCGCAACGAAGAGGCGATGCGCGACGTCGCTATTCGCCTTCGCCCAATCGGAATTGATCACGTAATGCACCACCGTCACCGGCGCCGGCTTCAGATAGTCGTCGGTGTTGATCCAGTTGGTGCCGAGCCCCTTCTCGATGATGAGATCGCCGAAGGGCGGCACGTTCACCGCCGCATCGACCGCGCCGTTCTGCAGCGCGACGCCCATCTGTGCGAACGAGATATTCTTGATGTCGACGTCCTTGAAGTCGAGTCCGGCGCTCTGAAGCACCTTGTAAAGGTCGTAGCCGATGATCGACCCCGGCGCGTTGAGCGCGACCGTGCGGCCTTTGAGATCGGCGGGCGTCTTGAGCTTGTCCTTGACGCTGTTGTTGACGAGGATGTGGTGATTGAGCGGCGTCGAGCCGCCCTCGAATGCCATGATCACCGGCATGCCCTGCGCAACGCCGTTCCAGAACGACGCGGCGAGCCCGCCTTGCGCGACCTGAACCTTGCCGCCGGCAAGCAAGGCCATCGCCGTGCTGACCGAATCGATATTCTGGATCTCGGCATCGATGCCGACGTCTTTGAAATAGCCCTTGCCGTCGGCGATAAAGGTCGAGCCCGAGGCGATGGTCGGGACGACCGCGATCACCACATGGCTCAGCTTGTCTGCCGCCGCGGCCGGCTGGCTGAGCGCACAGGAAACGGAAATAGCGGAAGAAACAGCCGCGAGGCTGGCGAAAAAACGATTAAGCGGGCGCAGTGGAACCTCCCCTCCGACGAGCGCCACCCGTTGACGCCGCCGGTTCTTGACGGCGGCGATCCTTGTGGCGTTTCAAAGCCTTGTCAAGGCAAAGCGGGGATTTGCCGCGGCTCGAATGCGTGGGCAAAGGCCACTCTGCGCGGCCCCAGCGCGCGCCGCGCTTCAAAATGCCGCTCCCTCCGTCAGACTGCTAACGGAGGGAGCGAAGAGCGCAGCGACAGGGAGCGGCGCGACCGCGCCGCCTTAACCCAATCGGCGGCGTCTTATCGCATCTTCAGGACGATGACGTGGTCGCTGCTCGGGTCGGTGACCGGGCGCAGCTTCTTCACCGCATTCGCCGTCACCGCCGGCGCGCCATCGCCCCAGGCGTTGCGGATGAAGCTCACGACGTTGGCGATCTCGTCGTCGGTCAGCTGCACGCGAAACTGCGGCATGCGATAGCTGTCCGGCGTGTCTTTGGCGACGATGG
>DASZLU010000086.1:0-19948 GCA_035552195.1 Allostellaceae bacterium
TGGTGCGGTCGAGAAGACTCGAACTTCCAAGGGGTTTCCCCCGCTAGCACCTCAAGCTAGTGCGTCTACCAATTCCGCCACGACCGCACGGAGCGGCGGTAACATGGACCGAGCCGCGCGGGCGATTTAGCAAACCGGCGGCGGCATCGCAAGCGAGACGAAAAACCTATATCTTGGCTGCAGACATGGCCCCCACTTCTCACCCCATCGAATGGCTGATCACCGACGCGCTCGTGCCCTATGACCAGGCCACGACGGCCATGGAAACACGCATCGCCGCGATCCGCGCCGGGACCGCGCCCGAGCAAGTCTGGCTTCTGGAGCATCCGCCGCTCTACACGGCCGGCACCAGCGCCCGGCCCGACGATCTCATCGCACCCGATCTGCTCCCCATTTTCCGCAGCGGCCGCGGTGGGCAATACACCTATCACGGCCCCGGCCAGCGCATCGGCTACGTCATGCTGGACCTGCAACAGCGTGGCGCCGATCTGCGTGCCTATGTCCGCGATCTCGAGGAATGGCTGATTCGCACACTGCAGCGCTTTAACGTGAAAGGCGAGCGGCGCGACGGCCGCGTCGGTATCTGGATCGCCGAGGGCGGCGGTAAGGAGAGCAAGATCGCCGCAATCGGCGTGCGCGTGCGCCACTGGGTGAGTTTCCACGGCGTCTCGCTCAACGTCGAACCCGACCTATCGCATTATCGCGGCATCGTGCCGTGCGGCATCAGCGAGCATGGCGTCACCTCTCTCGCGGCCCTCGGCATCACCGCATCGATGCCGGAAGTCGACGCCGCGTTGAAAGCCGCGTTCGCCGAGGTTTTTACCCCGGCGCGCGCCACGATTTAAATCAAGCCTGGTTAAATCAAGGCTGGCTGATCACCACGACGCTCGTCGCCGGCAACTGCTTCGTCGATCGGCAGCGATGTCTCGTCCTCCATCCCGCGTGACCCCGCCCCCGAAGCAAAATGGCCGATGTTTATTGGCTTTTTTGCCGCCCCAGCATAAATGCCAAAGTGCCGACGATCGACTCTTTGACGGCGAGGGAGCTAGACATGCTGGGCTGGCGCGGTTCCGGCGGCGTGACTAGATTGCGCTGGATCATGACAGTGGCAATGACGGCACGTTCGCTCGCGCTCGGATTGGGGCTGGTTCTCGCGGCGCTGGCGCCGGCCGGGGCACAGAACCGCACACCGCCCACCAGCCGCGAGATGATCCATCTTTCCTTCGCGCCGGTGGTGAAAAAGGTCTCGCCGGCAGTGGTCAATGTCTATTCGCGCCGGACGGTGCAAACCCGCTCGCCTTTCCTCGACGACCCGCTGTTTCGCCGCTTCTTCGGCAATCAAGCGCCGTTTGGCCTGCCGCGCGAGCGCGTCCAGCAGTCGCTTGGCTCGGGTGTGATCCTCGGCGCCGACGGCACCGTCGTCACCAATCACCATGTGATTGACGGGGCGCAACAGATAACCGTGGTGCTGAACGACCGCCGCGAATTCGAGGCGAAAGTCCTCCTCTCCGACGAGCACGCCGATCTCGCCGTGCTGAAGATCGACACCCATGGCGAGCATCTGCCGGTGCTCGAACTTGGCGATAGCGACCAGCTCGAGGTCGGCGATCTCGTCCTCGCCATCGGCGATCCTTTCGGCGTTGGCCAGACCGTGACCAGCGGCATTGTTTCGGCCTTGGCGCGGACCGGCATCGGCAGCGACGTCTCGTCCTTCATTCAAACCGATGCTGCGATCAATCCCGGCAACTCCGGCGGTGCGCTGGTCGATCTCGACGGCAAGCTCGTCGGCATCAACACCGCGATCTTCTCGCAATCCGGCGGCTCGATCGGCATCGGTTTCGCCATTCCGACGACTTTGGTGCGCACCGTGCTGCAGGCCGCCACATCCGGCGCGCCCGTCCGGCGGCCGTGGTTCGGCGCAACGGGTCAGGCTGTAACGGCCGAACTCGCCAACGCGCTTCATTTGCCGCATCCAGGCGGCGTGCTCGTGAAGGAGGTCACCACGGACGGACCGGCGGCCAAGAGCGGCATTCGACTTGGCGACGTGATCACTTCGATCGGCGGTCACAATGTCGGCGATCCCGACGATCTGCGCTACCGCATCGCCATCCTGCCGATGGATGTGGCGACGCCGGTTCAGCTTTGGCGCGATGGCCAGGCAACCACCGCGACCGTTACGCTGACTGCGCTGCCGGAGACGCCGTCGCGTCAGACCGCGACGATGGCCGACAACACGCCGCTGGCCGGTGCGACCGTTGCCAACCTCAACCCGGCGCAAGCCGATGAATTGGGGCTCGCGACCTCGCTGCGCGGCGTTGCCGTGGTCAGTACCAAAAGCGGAACTCTCGCCGATCGTTTGGGACTACACCCCGGCGACATCATCACTACCGTCAACCGCGGCCAGGTTGCGTCGGTCAAGGAGCTGAAGGAGGCATTCGGCGCCGCCCAAGGTCCCTGGACCTTCGGCATCCGCCGCGGCGGTCAACTTTTCGCGGTGAGTGTGCGGTGAGCGCAGCGCGCAATCCACGCGGGGGCCAGAGTAAGAGCCTGTTCGAGGATACGGCGCCGCGGCCGCTCGCCGACAAGCTGCGCCCGCAGAAGTTGAGCGATGTCGTCGGCCAGGATCATCTCCTGGCGCCCGACGCGCCGATCGGCCGCATGGTGGCGGCGCATCGTTTGTCTTCGATGATCCTTTGGGGGCCGCCCGGCTGCGGCAAGACGACGATCGCGCGGCTGCTGGCCGAAACGACAGCGATGCATTTCGAGCCGCTGTCGGCGGTGTTCTCGGGGGTCGCCGATCTACGCAAAGTGTTCGAAGCCGCGATCCAGCGCCGCGTCGGCGGCCAGGGTACCTTGCTCTTCATCGACGAAATCCATCGCTTCAATCGCGCCCAGCAGGACAGTTTCCTGCCCTATGTCGAGGACGGCACCGTCGTGCTCGTCGGCGCAACAACTGAGAATCCGTCGTTCGAGCTCAACGGCGCCTTGCTCTCGCGCGGCCAGGTCTTCGTGCTGCATCGTCTCGACGATGCGGCGCTGGAAACGCTGCTGGAGCGGGCGGAAAAGACACTGGGCAAGAAGCTGCCGCTCGACGATGAGGCGCGGCAGGCGCTGAAGGCGATGGCCGACGGCGACGGCCGTTTCATCTTCAACCTCGCCGAGGAATTGGCGCTGCTGCCCGACGGCGCGATGCTCGATACGGCGAAATTGATGGAAACGGTGCAGCGCCGCGCGCCGCTCTACGACAAATCGCAGGAAGGTCACTACAATCTCATCAGCGCGCTGCATAAATCGGTGCGCGGTTCGGATGTCGATGCGGCGCTTTATTGGCTCGCGCGCATGCTGAGCGGCGGCGAGCATCCGATCTATATTGCGCGGCGCGTCTTGCGCATGGCGTCCGAAGATATCGGCATGGCCGATCCACAAGCGCTGCCAATGGCGCTCGCCGCTTGGGAAGCCTATGAGCGCCTCGGCTCGCCCGAAGGCGAGCTCGCATTGGCGCAAGCGGTGATCTATCTCGCGACCGCGCCGAAATCGAATGCCGCTTACACGGCGATGGGCGCCGCGATGCGTGCCGCAAAGGAAAGCGGCTCGCTGATGCCACCGATGCATGCGGTCAACGCGCCGACGCGGCTGATGCGCGATCTCGGCTATAGCGAAGGCTATGTCTACGATCCGAATACCGAAGAAGGCTTCTCCGGCCTCAACTACTTTCCCGACAAGCTGCCGCGTCAGCAATTCTACGAGCCGTTCGATACCGGCTTCGAGCGCGATATTAGGAAGCGTCTCGATTACTGGGCGAAGCTGCGCCAGACGAAGCAGAAATGACTCGCACAACTTGCTCGTTCAGAGGAGCAAGGCGATCGCAATGGTGGAGTCATATTCTCGTTTCAAGATGGTTAACGGCCCCGGGGACGCAACTATCGGCCATGACCTATAATTCCGGGCAGGCTCACGCTTCGGAGGTTTCGAGCATGAAACGTACAATAAAATGCCTTGCTTTGACGGCCGCCGCGATTCTGCCGCTTTTGGCCGGTGCAGGATCAGCACTCGCCCAAGCCATGGCGCCGCCGCCGCTGCAAACGGAACGCATGCCGCCGCCGCCGGCCGCTCGGCCCGGCGCGTATTGGGTTTGGCAGCCCGGATATTGGCGCTGGGCGCCCCGCCAGGGCCGCTATGTTTGGTCCCCGGGACGCTATGTCCATGCTCCCTATGCTCAAGCGGTTTGGGTACCGGGGAATTGGGTTCTGGTTCGCGGCCGCTGGGTCTGGCGCGAAGGCCACTGGCGCCGCTGAGTTTCGACAGGGCGCGCCCGCCGGGCCCTGGTCTTTTCTTGGGATGGATCGGCCGCTCATGCGCCGCTAGATTGGCGGCATGAGCGGCGTCCAGACCCTCACCGTGGCGCCTGAGGACGCCGAAATCCGTTTAGACCGCTGGTTCAAGCGGCATTTCCCCGACCTGGGACATGGCCGGCTGGAGAAGCTTTTGCGGACCGGCCAGGTTCGGCTCGACGGCAAGCGCGCCGAGGCGAGCGACCGAATCACGGCCGGCCAGCTTATCCGCGTGCCGCCGCTGCCGGCAGCGCCCCCGCAGGCGGCGGCCACCAAGCCGCAACGCCCCGCGCCCAGCGCCGCCGACACGAAGCTGCTGCAGGAGCGCGTCCTCTACAAAGACCCGGACATCATCGTCATCAACAAGCCCGAGGGCCTGGCGGTGCAAGGCGGCACCGGCACCAGCCGCCATCTCGACGGGCTGCTCGAGGCGTTGCGCTTTGAGGCGAAAGAGCGCCCGCGGTTGGTCCATCGTCTCGACAAGGACACCAGCGGCGTGCTCGTGCTGGCGCGCAGCGGCCGTGCCGCCGCCCGGCTGGGCGAGCTCTTCCGCGGCAAGAGCGTGCACAAAGTCTATTGGGCGATCACCGTCGGCGTGCCGAAGCCGCGTGCCGGCAAAATCGATCAGCCGCTCGCCAAGCAAGCCGGGCCAGGCGGCGAGCGTGTCGCCGCCGATGACGAGGAGGGCGATCGCGCCCTCACCTATTACCGAACCGTCGCGCGTGCGGGCGATCGCTTCGCGTGGCTCGCCCTCGAGCCGGTGACCGGACGGACCCATCAACTGCGCGTCCACTGCCTGACGCTCGATACGCCCATTCTCGGCGACGGCAAATATGGCGGCGCTGCCGCGCATCCCGAAAGCTTGGCGCACGCGCGGAAATTGCATCTTCATGCGCGCGCCATCGCACTGCCGCTGCATAACGGCAAGACGCTGACCGTCACCGCGCCGCTGCCGCCCCATATGCGCGAAAGCTGGGACTTCTTCGGCTTCGAGGAGGGCAGCGAGCGCGATCCTTTTGTCGATCTCGCGCCCGAGAAATGAAGCGCTTTTATAAAGAGGCCAAGATCGTCGCCGCCGGCGATCAATACGGCGTGCAGCTCGACGGCAAGCCATTGCTTACACCCGGGAAGCGCGAGCTGCGCGTCCCGAGTCGCGCGCTGGCCGAAGCCATCGCCGCCGAATGGCAGGGCCAAGGCATCACGGTGAAGCCGCTCGAACTGTCGCTGACGCGTCTCGTCAGCACGGCGCTCGATCGCGTCGAGCCGCGGCGTGCCGAAGTCATCGCCGAGATTGCGAAATATGCGACCACCGACCTCCTCTGCTATCGCGCCGACGAGCCCCACGAATTGATCGAGCGGCAACAGACGATTTGGCAGCCGCTGCTCGATTGGACCGAGGCGCGCTTCGCCGCGCCGCTCAGAGCGACACAGGGCATCCTGCCGGTTGAGCAGGATCCGGCGGCGCTCGCGGCGATCGAGCGCGCCATCGCGGCACATGATTCGCTGCAAATCGTCGCGCTGCACCTCGCGACCACCGCTTGCGGCTCGGCCGTGCTTGGCCTGGCGCTGCTGGCAGAGCACGTATCGCCCGACGAAGCCTTTGCCGCCGCTTCGCTCGATGAAAGCTTTCAGATCGAGCGCTGGGGCGAAGATGCGGAACAGACCCAGCGCCGCGCGGCGCTCAAAGAGGACATCGCCCTCGCCGCGCGCTTTGCCGCTTTGCTGCGCGCCGACTAAGCTGCGGTGCGATTGAAGGGCCCGGGGGAGAGCCTTATGCAGGATATTCTGCGGCAATTGGAGGAAAAGCGTGCGGCAGCCCGTCTCGGCGGCGGCGAGCGGCGCATCGCCGCGCAGCATGCCAAGGGCAAGCTCACGGCGCGCGAGCGGCTCAATCTCCTCTTCGATCCCGGCACCTTCGAAGAATGGGACATGTTCGTCGAGCACCGCTCGAACGATTTCGGCCTCGGCGAGCAAAAAATCCCCGGTGACGGCGTCGTTACCGGCTATGGCCTCGTGAACGGCCGCACCGTCTTCGCCTTCAGTCAGGATTTCACCGTCTTCGGGGGGGCCCTCTCCGAGGCACATGCCGAGAAAATCTGCAAGGTGATGAACCAGGCACTGAAAGTCGGAGCACCGGTCGTCGGCCTCAATGATTCAGGCGGTGCGCGCATCCAGGAGGGCGTCGCGTCGCTCGCCGGCTATGCCGAAGTGTTCCAGCGCAACGTGCTCGCCTCCGGCGTCGTGCCACAGATATCGGTGGTGATGGGGCCTTGCGCCGGCGGCGCGGTGTATTCGCCGGCGATGACCGATTTCATCTTCATGGTGAAAGACAGTTCGTACATGTTCGTCACCGGCCCTGACGTGGTGAAGACCGTGACGCAAGAGACGGTAACGCAAGAAGAGCTCGGCGGCGCGGTCACGCATACGACGCGCTCGGGCGTCGCCGATCTCGCTTTCGAGAACGACGTCGAGGCGCTGCTGCAATTGCGCCGCTTCCTCGATTACCTGCCCTCCTCCAATCGCGGCAAGCCGCCGCACCGGCCGACGCACGATCCGGCGACGCGCGCCGAAGCTTCGCTCGACACGCTGGTGCCGGCCAATCCGAACAAGCCCTACGACATGCGCGAGTTGATCCAGAAGGTCGCGGATGAAGGCGAATTCTTCGAGATCACGCCGAATTGGGCAAGGAACATTCTCATCGGCTTCGCACGGCTCGACGGAAATCCGGTCGGCATCGTCGCCAATCAGCCGATGGTGCTGGCCGGCTGCCTCGACATCGACAGCGCGCGCAAAGCGGCGCGCTTCGTGCGCTTTTGTGATTGCTTCAACATCCCGATCGTGACTTTCGTCGACGTGCCGGGCTTCCTGCCGGGCACGGATCAGGAATATGGCGGTATCATCAAGCACGGCGCCAAGCTGCTCTTCGCGTTCGCCGAAGCCACGGTGCCGAAGGTCACCGTCATCACGCGCAAAGCCTATGGCGGCGCCTATGACGTGATGAGCTCGAAGCATTTGCGCGGCGATGTGAATTACGCCTGGCCCTCGGCCGAGATCGCGGTGATGGGCCCGAAAGGCGCGGTCGAGATCATCTTCCGCGCCGATCTCGGCGATGCCGCCAAGATAGAAGCGCGCGCCGAAGAATACCGTGCCAAATTCGCCAACCCCTTCGTTGCCGGCGCGCGCGGCTACATCGACGACGTCATCCTGCCGCGCGACACCCGCGCCCGGCTCTGCCGCTCGCTCGCGATGCTGCGCGACAAGTCCCTCGACAATCCCTGGAAGAAACACGACAACATCCCGCTCTGATGCACGCAACCGAATAGAATGTTCAAGAAAATCCTTATCGCCAATCGCGGCGAGATTGCCTGTCGCGTGATCGCGACGGCGAAGCGCATGGGTATCAAGACGGTCGCGGTTTACAGCGATGCCGATGCCGAGGCGCTGCATGTGCGTCAGGCCGACGAGGCGGTGCGGATCGGGCCGCCGAAAGCGGCGGAGAGCTACCTCGACATCGCGCGCATTGTCGCCGCGTGCAAAGAAACCGGCGCCGAGGCGGTGCATCCGGGCTACGGCTTCCTCTCCGAGAACGAGGATTTCGCCGTCGCGATCGAGGCGGCCGGCATCGTCTTCATCGGCCCGCCGCCGGCCGCCATTGCCTCGCTCGGCGATAAGATCGCGGCGAAGAAAATCGCGCAGCAAGCCGGCGTCTCGACGGTGCCGGGTCATCTCGATACCGCTGCCGATGCAGAAAAAGCCGTCGCTGCGGCGCGTGAGATCGGCTATCCGGTGATGATCAAAGCGGCGGCCGGCGGCGGCGGCAAAGGCATGCGCATCGCGGGCGGCGATGCCGAACTGCGCGAAGGCTTTCGTCTCGCGGCAAGCGAGGCGCAATCGGCTTTCGGCGATAGCCGCGTCTTCATCGAGAAATACATCGCTTCGCCGCGGCACATCGAAATCCAGATCGTCGCCGATGCCCATGGCAATGCCATTCATTTCGGCGAGCGCGAATGCTCGATCCAGCGGCGCCATCAGAAGGTGATTGAGGAAGCGCCGAGCCCCTTTCTCGACGATAAGACCCGCGCGGCGATGGGCGCACAAGCCGTCGCGCTCGCGAAAGCGGCTGGCTATCGCTCGGCCGGCACGATCGAATTCATCGTCGACCAGAAGCGCAAATTCTATTTCCTCGAGATCAACACACGGCTGCAGGTCGAGCATCCCGTGACCGAGCTCGTCACCGGCTATGACCTCGTCGAGTTGATGATCCGGATTGCCGCCGGCGAGAAGCTGCCGCTGGCGCAAAAAGACATCAAGCTGACCGGCTCGGCAATCGAGGCGCGGCTTTATGCCGAGGATCCGCGGCGCAATTTCATGCCTTCGATCGGGCGGCTGTCGCGCTATCTGCCGCCGCAAGGCGACGGCATCCGCGTCGATACCGGCGTCGAGGAAGGCGCCGAGATCTCGATCTACTACGACCCGATGATCGCCAAGCTGATCGGGCATGGCTCGACACGCGAGGAAGCGACCGCGCGGCTCGCGGGTGCACTCGACGCTTTCGTCATCCGCGGCGTCTCGCACAATATCGGCTTGCTCTCGGCGATCATCGCCCGGCCGAAATTCAAAGCCGGCCATCTCTCGACCGATTTCATCGCCGAGGAATTTCCCGGCGGCTTCAAGGGCGAGACCCTGCCGCCCGACATCGCCGCGCAAGCCGTCGCGGTCGCCGGTGCCGCGCAGCGCATCGCCGCCGAGCGCGACGCCGCCATCGCCGGCGCCGCCATCCCCGAGCGCTGGGTCATCGTGCAGGGCGAATCGCGGTACCCGGCGAAGCTGACGCGGCATAACGAAAGCATCATCGTCGCGGGCTATACCGCAAGCCAAGCGGTGACGACAAACTGGCAGCCAGGCGACGCGATCTTCCGTGGCACGATTGACGGCGTCGCGACACTTTTCCAGATCGAGCGTGCCGGCATCGGCTGGCGCCTGGAGCGTGGCGGCGCGGTACTAGCGCTGAAAGTCCTGCCGCCCGCGGCTGCCGAAGCGCTGGCGCGGATGCCGGCGAAACCGGCGCCCGATCTTTCGCAGCATCTGGTCTCCCCGATGCCGGGACTATTGGTCTCACTCGCCGTCACCGAGGGTCAGGAGGTAAAAGCCGGTGAGGAATTGGCGGTGATCGAGGCGATGAAAATGGAAAATGTTTTGCGGGCGGATCGCGACGGCACGATCAAGAAACTCTGCGCCCGGCCAGGCGACAGCTTGGCTGTCGACCAGATCATCCTCGAATTCGCATGATCGTCGCGATGCATCTCGACATTGCCGGCAAGGTCCAGGGCGTCGGCTTTCGCTTTTTCGTTACGCGCGCGGCGCGACACCTCGGTTTGCGCGGCTGGGTCCGCAACCGGCTCAACGGCAACGTCGAAGCACTGCTGATCGGGGAGGAAGCGGCCGTTGCGGCCGCAATCGAGCAATGCCGTCGCGGCCCGCCGACGGGACGCGTTGATCGTCTCGATACCGTGCCCGCGCAGGACGACGCCAGCACCGATTTCGTCGAGCGCGCGACGGTCTGATCGATCATGGGATCACAGCTACGGCTTCTGTTCAGCCGGCGCCTCGCCGGCATGTTCGTCGCGCAATTCCTTGGCGCGCTCAACGACAACCTTTTGAAGAACGCACTCGTCATTCAGGTCGCCTATGGCCGCTCGGAAAGCGCGAGCGATATCGAAGTCATCGTGACGATTGCGACAGCGCTCTTCATCCTGCCCTATTTCCTCTTCTCGGCGACCGCCGGCGAACTCGCCGATAAATTCGCCAAGATGCAACTTATCCGCTCCCTGAAGATCTGGGAGATCGGCGTGATGATCCTCGCCGCGGGCGGATTCCTGTTCGGCGGCGGTATCGGCATCGGTCTGACGATCCTGTTCTTGCTGGGGATTCAGGCGGCATTTTTTGGGCCGGTGAAATACGGCATCCTGCCGGAATTGCTGACGCCCGAGGAATTGCTGCCCGGCAACGCCGTGATCGAGGCCGGAAGCTTCCTGGCGATCCTGATCGGCACCATCGCCGGCGGCTTATTGATCCTGATGAAGGACGGCCCGGCGATCGTCTCGGCGACCTTGCTGATCTGTGCAATCGGCGGCTGGATTGCCAGCCTCTACATCCCGCGCACCGAAGGCGGCGCCTCGGATCTGCGCATCAACCCCAATATTGCCGCCGAGACTTGGAAAGTGCTGCGCTACGCCAATGAAAGCGTCGAGATGCGCTGGATCATCCTCGGCAATTCCTGGTTCTGGCTGGTCGCGGTCGCTCTCGTCTCGCAATTCCCGAATTATGCCAAGGACGTGCTCGGCGCGGACAATCAGGTCGTGACGCTATTCCTTACCCTCAACTCCTTGGGCATCGGCGCAGGCTCGCTGCTCGCCGGGCGCCTGCTAGGCGGCAACATCTCGCTGCGGCTGGTTCCGATCTCGGCCCTCGCTATGGCGTTGTTTGCCACCGATCTCTGGCTCTCCGACGGGCGGCATATCGGCAGCGGCCTGATGAGCGCGCATGAATTCCTGACCATCGCCCAGAACTGGCGCGTGTCGTTCGATCTGACGGCGATCGCTATCGCCGCCGGCGTCTTTATCGTGCCGCTCTATGCGCTTATGCAGGCGAAGAGCGAGAGCCAGCACCGCTCACGCGTCGTCGCCGCCAATAATGTCTGGAACGCGCTGTTCATGGTCGGCGCCGGGCTCGGCAGTGCAGTCATGCTGAAACTAGGCGCGAGCGTAACCGACATCTTCCTGGTGGTCGGTGTCTCAAATCTCGTTGTGGCGATCGCCTCGTGGCGGCTGCGCAAGCAACGGCCGATTCGACAACAACAATAAGCAACGGCAAAAACAAAGCGGGCGTCCGATGAACGGACGCCCGCCGATATATCCTTCAGATAACGCTGCGTTACGACGCGGCGGCTTCCTCAGTCTCGTCCTCGTTCGTCTGGACCGGCCCAGAATCCTGGCCCTTGGCCTCAGGATCGCGGTCGACCAGCTCGATCACGGCCATCGCCGCGGCATCGCCGTGGCGGAAGCCCGCTTTGTAGATGCGGCAATAGCCGCCGGCGCGCTTGCCGTAGCGCTCGGCCAGCGTGGTCAAAACCTTGTCGGCGATCTTCTCGTCCTGCAGCGTCGCGATCAGGCGACGACGCGCGGCGAGGCCACCATGCTTGCCCATGGTGATAAGACGCTCGACCACCGGGCGAAGATCCTTCGCCTTCGGCAGGGTCGTGGTGATCTGCTCATGCTTCAACAGTGCATGGCAGAGATTGTCGAACATCGCTTTGCGATGCGCCGATTTACGGCTGAAGCTGCGGCCTCTAAGGCGGTGACGCATGTTCGTTACTCGATCAGGCTAAGGCTCAATACGGTTCCTCGAGGCGCTTGACCAGCTCCTCGATGTTCTCAGGCGGCCAGTTCGGGATCTCCATGCCGAGATAGAGACCCATCTGGGCCAGGACTTCCTTGATCTCGTTCAGCGACTTGCGGCCGAAATTCGGCGTGCGCAGCATTTCGCTTTCGGTCTTCTGCACGAGATCGCCGATGTAGACGATGTTGTCGTTCTTCAAGCAATTCGCCGAGCGAACCGAGAGCTCGAGCTCGTCGACCTTGCGGAGCAGATTCTTGTTGAACGGCAGCTCGGACGGACGCTCTTCCTCGGTCGCCGCACGCGGCTCCTCGAAGTTGATGAAGAGCTGCAACTGGTCCTGGAGGATACGCGCTGCGAGCGCGACAGCGTCTTCCGGCGTCACCGCGCCATTGGTCTCGATCGACATCGACAGTCGGTCGAAGTCGGTGCGCTGACCCTGGCGGGTGTTGTCGATCTTGTAGCTGACTTGGCGTACCGGGCTGAACAATGCATCGACCGGGATGAGGCCGATCGGCGCATCCTCGGGACGGTTGTCGGTCGCCGGGCGATAGCCCTTGCCGGTCTCGACAGTGAATTCCATCGACACCTTCGCGCCTTTATCAAGGGTGCAGATGAGATGGTCTGGATTCAAAACCTCGATATCGTGCGGCAACTCGATCATGCCGGCACGCACTTCGCCCGGGCCGTTGGCACGCAAACGCATGCGCTTTGGGCCATCGCCATGAAGCCGCAACGCAACGCCCTTAATATTGAGGACGATGTCGGTGATGTCCTCGAGCACGCCGGGAAGCGACGAGAACTCGTGCAGCACGCCCTCGATCTGGACCGAGGTGATCGCTGCGCCTTGAAGCGAAGACAGCAGCACGCGGCGCAGCGCGTTGCCGAGGGTGAGGCCGAAACCGCGCTCGAGCGGGCCCGCGATCACGGTCGCAATACGCGCCGGATCGTCGCCAGGCTGCACTTCGAGCTGATTGGGCTTCGTCAATTCCTGCCAATTTTTCTGGATTTGCGTCACGAGCGGACCCTCACGCGTTTAGGCGATCAGCATGCGCGGCCAGCGGCCGCCGCACGCGCCAAATAAAAAAATACCGCGGCTACACGCGCCGGCGCTTCGGTGGACGGCACCCGTTATGCGGAACCGAGGTCACGTCGCGAATAGACGACACCTGAAAACCAACCGTCTGCAAAGCGCGGAGCGCTGACTCACGGCCCGAACCCGGACCTTTGACCTCGATCTCCAAGGTGCGCATGCCGTGCTCCATCGCCTTGCGGCCGGCATCCTCGGCCGCCATCTGGGCGGCGTAAGGCGTCGATTTGCGCGATCCCTTGAAACCCATCGTTCCCGACGACGACCAGGCGATCGTATTGCCCTGCGCGTCGGTGATGGTGATCATCGTATTATTAAAGGTCGCATTCACATGCGCCGTACCCGCCGTGATGTTCTTGCGCTCGCGGCGGCGGACGCGTCCAGCGGCACCGGGCTTCGAAGTCGTCGTCGCCATGTTCTTTCCCTATTTACTTCGTCGCTTGCTTCTTGCCGGCGATCGGACGCGCCGGACCTTTGCGGGTCCGCGCGTTGGTGTGGGTCCGTTGACCGCGGACCGGCAGGCCCTTGCGGTGACGCAGCCCGCGATAGCAGCCGAGATCCATCAGCCGCTTGATGTTCATCGCGACGGTACGGCGCAGATCGCCTTCGACCTGATAGTCGCGGTCGATGGCTTCGCGAATGCGGAGCACTTCGTCATCGGTCAGTTCATGGACACGGCGCGAATCCGGGATGCCCAGCTTCGCACAGATCTTCTCGGCCGAGGTCCGCCCAATCCCATGGATATAGGTGAGACCAATCGGAACTCGCTTTTGATTGGGAATGTTAACGCCGGCAATGCGCGCCACCTGCGCTTCTCCTTAAATCGAATTGTCGGTTTCGGACGGTGACCAGACGCCCCGGACGGCCGAACGCGCCTTATATCGGAAACCCTCCAACAAAGTCAACCTTTTGCCTTGTTTAGAATGATTTCAATCTGTTGCGTAACTGTATCGATCGGCGCCATGCCGTCGACCGACCGAAGCATCCCCTTGGCCTTATAATAAGGCAGGATGGGGGCGGTCTGTTTACGATAGGCGTCGAGCCGGGCCTTCACGGTCTCGGGATTGTCGTCGGGCCGGCGGACGAATTCGGTCGCGCCGCAGACGTCGCAAGCGCCCTCCACTTTCGGCCGGTTGTGCCGGTCGTGATAGGAAGCGCCGCATTTTTGGCAGCTGAACCGGCCGCCGATGCGGTCAATCAGGGCTTCCTCGTCGACCGTGATCTCAATCACGGCGTCGAGGGTAATCTGGTTTGCGACCAGCATATGGTCGAGCGCCTCGGCCTGCGGGACCGTGCGCGGGAAGCCGTCGAGGATGAATCCCTTGCCGCCGAGCTGGCCGATGCGGTTTTTGATCATCGCGATCATGATGTCGTCAGACACCAGCTTGCCGGCGTCCATGATCGCCTGGGCCTGTTTGCCCAGGGGCGTGCCGGCGGCGCGCTCAGCGCGCAGCATGTCCCCGGTAGAAAGCTGGACCATGCCGTACCGCTCTTCGAGCCGCTTGGCCTGGGTCCCCTTCCCGGCCCCGGGCGGGCCGAGCAAAAGAATGTTCACCCGCGCCTCCCCCTCAGCTTGGATTTCTTGATCAAGCCTTCGTATTGATGCGCCAGCAAATGCGAGTGGATTTGCGCCACCGTATCCATGGTGACGCTGACCACGATCAGCAGGCTGGTACCGCCGAAATAGAAGGGCAGCGAATAGGCCGTCAGCAGCCATTCGGGCAACACGCAGACCGCGGCGAGATAGAGCGCACCGACCACCGTCAGGCGGGTCAGCACATAATCGAGATGGTCGGCGGTGTTCTTGCCGGGACGGATGCCGGGGACGAAACCGCCGTATTTCCGCAGATTGTCCGCCGTCTCGACCGGGTTGAAGACCACGGCCGTATAGAAAAACGTGAAGAAGATAATCAGCGCAACGTAGAGGCCGAGATAGATCGGCTGGCCGCGGCCGAGGAAGGCCCCGACTTCAGCGAGCCAACCCGTCTGATTCTGGCTGAAACTGGCGATCGTCGCCGGCAGCAAAAGCAGCGAGGACGCGAAGATCGGCGGAATGACGCCCGAGGTGTTGAGCTTCAGCGGCAGATGCGACGCCTCGCCGCCATACATGCGGTTGCCGACTTGGCGCTTCGGATACTGCACCAGGATGCGGCGCTGGGCGCGTTCCATGAACACGATGAAGGTAATCACGACGATCGCGCCGATAAAAAACGCCAGGATGAAGAAGGTCGAGATCGCGCCGGTGCGTCCGAGCTCGAGGAAGCCCGCCAGCGCGGAAGGAAGCCTTGCGACGATGCCCGAGAAGATGATCAGCGAAATGCCGTTGCCGACGCCGCGCGCGGTGATCTGCTCGCCGAGCCACATGAGGAAGACGGTACCGCCGGTCAGCGTGATCACCGAGGTGATGCGGAAGAAGATGCCCGGATCGGTGACCGCGCCGGGCAATCCTTCGATGCCGACGGCAATGCCATAGGCTTGGACCATGGCAAGCAACACCGTGCCATAGCGCGTATATTGATTGAGCTTCTTGCGCCCGGTCTCGCCTTCTTTTTTCAGTGCCTCGAGCTGCGGCGAAACCGCCGTCATCAGCTGGACAATAATCGAGGACGAGATATAGGGCATGATGTTCAGGGCGAAGATCGTCATGCGCCCGAGCGCGCCGCCCGAGAACATATCGACCATGCCGAGAATGCCGCCGGAATTCTGCGACATGAGCTGTTGCAGCGTCGCGGAATCGATCCCCGGCAGCGGGATATACGTGCCGAGGCGATAGATCACCAACGCGCCAAGCGTGAACCAAATCCGATTCTTAAGATCGGTGGCCTTTGAGAACGCCGAAAAATTGATACTGGAGGCCAGTTGCTCGGCAGCGGATGCCATCTAGGAGATCCTTATGACTGCACAGCGGCAGCGGGTTTCTCCGCCGCCACGATCACCTTTCCCCCAAGCTTCTCGACCGCATCGACCGCCGCCTTCGACGCGCCCGCGACTTCGATGGTCAGCGGCGACTTCAATTCGCCTTTGGCGAGCAGCCGCACGCCGTCGCGTACGCGGCGCAGCACGCCGGCCTCGACCAGCGACGCGCCGTTGACCGTGGCATCCTTATTGAGGTACCCGGCGTCGAGCGCGCTCTGCAGCGTGCCGAGATTGACGACGACGAAGCGTTTCTGGAAGTCCGTATTGTTGAAGCCACGCTTCGGAATACGGCGGTGCAGCGGCGTCTGACCGCCTTCAAAGCCGTTCAACGCAACGCCGCTACGCGCTGTCTGGCCCTTACCGCCGCGGGCGCTGGTCTTGCCCTTGCCCGAGCCGATGCCTCGGCCACGACGCTTGGCGACGTAATGCGCGCCGTTATTGTCTCTGATCTCGTTGAGCTTCATGTTCCATCCACCGCGGAAGCTTGGCCTGTCACGAGGCCGGTTCCACACGAACCAAATGTTTTACCCGCTCGATCATGCCGCGCACCGACGGCGTGTCTTCGAGCACACGCGAGCGATGAAGCCGATTGAGACCGAGGCCTTTGAGCGTCGCGAGCTGATAATCCTCGCGGCCGATCGGGCTGCCGAACTGCGTGATGCGCACCTTGCCGGTTGGCTTCGCCGGCGCCGCTTGCGGCTTCGCCAAAATCTTCGCCATCGCCGCAAACCGCTCGTCTGCCGGCGCGAGCTTTGCGCGCGGCGCCTTCGGCTTCTTCACCTTTGGCGCTTTCGGCGCCGCTTCGGCTTCTTCGGCAGCAACCTTCTTTGGCGCAGCCTTTTTCGGCGCCGCCTCTTTCTTGGCACCGCCCTCGGCCTTAGGCGCAGCCGGCTTCTTCGCCGCCGGCTTCTTGGCTTCTTTTTCGTCGGCCATCGATTACTCCTGGGCCGCTTGCTGCTGACCGTCGCGACGCGGCGGCAGTATGTCGGAGACCTTCTTGCCGCGGCGCGTAGCAACCGAACGTGGGCTGACCGAGCGGTCGAGCGCTTCGAAAGTCGCCTTGATCATGTTGTGCGGGTTCGAGGTGCCGACCGACTTCGCGACAACGTCCTGCACGCCGAGCGCTTCGAAAATCGCGCGCATCGGACCGCCGGCGATGATACCGGTACCTTGCGAGGCTGCGCGCAACACGACTTCGCCGGCACCGTAATGACCGACGACATCATGATGGAGCGTGCGGCCTTCGCGCAACGGCACGCGGATCATGGAGCGGCGCGCCTGGTCGGTCGCCTTGCGGATCGCTTCCGGCACTTCGCGCGCCTTGCCCGTGCCATAGCCCGCGCGGCCTTTGCCGTCGCCGACGACGACGATCGCGGCAAAGCCGAAACGTCGGCCGCCCTTCACGACTTTGGCGACGCGGTTGATGCCGACGAGCTTCTCGATAAATTCGCTTTCCTCGCGGTCGGCACGCGGCCCGCGCGAACGATCGCCGCCCTCGCCGCCACGGCCGCGTTGCGGCCGGTCGCCCCGGTCGCCGCCACGTCCACGCGATGGTCTCTCAGTGCCGCTAGGTGGTGTCGTTGCCATGCTACCTTCCTAGAAATCGAGTCCGCCCTCGCGGGCGGCGTCGGCCAGGGCTTTGACCCGGCCATGAAAGAGATAACCGCCGCGATCGAAGACGACCGCGGTGACGCCGGCCGCCTTGGCACGCTCGGCAAGAAGCTTGCCGACCGCCTCGGCCGCCTCTTTGTTGGCGCCGCTCTTGCCGCCGCGCAACGACTCATCGAGCGTCGAGGCCGAGACCAGCGTGAGCCCCGCGACATCGTCGATGATCTGCGCATAGATATGCTTCGACGAGCGGAAGACCGAGAGCCGAGGCCGTCCTCTGTTGGTGCGCGCGAGGCGCGTACGTACGCGCCGCCGGCGACGTTCGAAAATTGTATCGACTTTGCCGCTCATCGCTTGCGCTCCTACTTCTTCTTGCCTTCCTTGCGGCGGATCTTCTCGTAATTGTATTTGATGCCCTTGCCCTTGTAGGGCTCGGGACCACGATACGAGCGGATCACGGCAGCAACCTGACCGACGCGCTGCTTATCAGCGCCAGTCACCGCGATCGAGGTCGGCTTCTCGCACGCAATCTTGATATCGGACGGGATCGGGAAATGGACATCGTGGCTGTAGCCGAGCTGCAGCACGAGATCCTTACCCTGCACCGCGGCGCGATAGCCGACGCCGTTGATCTCGAGATTGACGGTATAGCCCGCGCTGACGCCGCTCACCATGTTGTTGACGAGCGCCCGCGTCGTGCCCCAGGCCATCCGCGCACGCTTGGTCTCGTTCTTCGGCGTGATGACGACCTTGCCGTCCTGCACCACCGTATCGACATCGCCATTGAGCGGCATCTTCAACGTGCCGAGCTTGCCCTTGGTCGTCAGGATACCACCGGCGAGATCGACGGTGACGCCTTGCGGAATATTGACGGGGAGTTTTCCGATACGCGACATGATCAGGTGCCTTTAGAACACGCGGCAGAGAATCTCGCCGCCGACATTGGCTGCGCGCGCCTCGTTGTCCGACATAACGCCACGCGGCGTCGATAGGATCGAGATGCCCAGGCCATTGTAGACACGCGGCAGATCGGCGATACGCGAATAGACGCGACGGCCCGGCTTCGAGATGCGGGTGATCTCGCGAATCACAGGCTCGCCATCGACATATTTGAGCTCGATCCTGAGCTCGGCCATGCCGGCGCCTTTATCTTCGCGTTGATAGCCGCGGATATAACCTTCGCGCTGCAAGACTTCGAGCACGTTGGCGCGGATCTTCGAAGCCGGCGACTCCACGACAGGCTTATGCGCGGCCTGACCGTTCCGGATCCGAGTCAGCATATCCCCGAGGGGATCGCTCATCGACATTCGGTCTCTCCCTTACCAGCTGGACTTGACCACGCCCGGAATCTGGCCCTGCGAGGCAAGATCCCGAAGCGCCAAGCGCGACAGCTTGAATTTGCGGTAGTAGGCACGCGGCCGGCCCGAGAGCTCGCAGCGATTGCGGATACGCGTGGCCGACGAGTTACGCGGCATTTCCGCGAGCTTCAGGCGCGCGTTGAACCGGTCTTCCGGCGCCAGCGACTTGTCTTCGGCGATCGCCTTGAGACGCGCGCGTTTCGGCGCGAGGCGCTTCACGAGCGCGGAACGCTTCCGGTTTTTATCGATGGAACTGGTCTTTGCCATGGATCGCTTTCCGGCTCAGTTGACGAACGGCATGTCGAAGCCCTTGAGCAAGGCTTTGGCTTCGGCATCCGTATGCGCTGTCGTGACGATGATGATGTCCATGCCGCGGACATCGGTGACCTGGTCGTAATCGACCTCGGGAAACACGAGCTGTTCCTTGAGGCCGAGCGCGTAATTACCGCGCCCGTCGAAGCTCTTGCCCGAGACGCCGCGGAAGTCGCGCACGCGGGGCAGCGCGATATTCACGAGGCGATCGAGGAACTCGTACATGCGGTCCTTGCGCAAGGTGACCTTGCAGCCGAGCGGCATGTTCTCGCGCACCTTGTAAGTGGCGATCGACTTCTTCGCGCGCGTTATCACCGGGCGTTGGCCCGCGATCGCCGTCAACTCTTTCGCGGCAACGTCCACCTTCTTGGTGTCCTGCACCGCCTCGCCGACGCCCATATTGATGACGATCTTCTCGAGGCGCGGTGCCGCGAGCGAGTTCTTGTAGCCGAACTCCTTCATCAGGGACGGCAGAACTACCTTGTTGTAATGATCTTTCAGTCGCGTTGCCATTTCACCCTCACGCGTCGAGGATTTCGCCGGAGCGCTTGGCAAAGCGCACCTTGCGACCATCATCGAGGAAGCGATAACCGACCCGCGTCGGCTTTTGCGATTTCGGATCGACATGAGCGACGTTCGAGACGTGAATCGCCGCCTCGCGCTCCACGATGCCGCCCGGCTCGCCGGGCCGCGGCTGGGTATGCCGCTTCATCATGTTGATGCCTTGAACGACGACGCGATTTTCCGTGCGCTCAACGCGCAGCACTTCGCCGCTCTTGCCCTTGTCCTTACCGCTCAGGACGACGACCTTGTCGCCCTTCTTGATCTTGAACTTCGCCATCACAGCACCTCCGGCGCCAGCGAGACGATCTTCATGAACTTGCGCGCGCGCAATTCGCGCGTCACCGGCCCGAAGATACGCGTGCCGATCGGCTCTT
>DASZLU010000087.1:0-13069 GCA_035552195.1 Allostellaceae bacterium
TCCACGTGCCGGCGACGCCGACCACGTTGGCCTGACCGCCGAGACGTCCGTCGGTACCGACTTCGCGCGCGACGCGCGTCACTTCCGAGGCGAAAGCGTTGAGCTGATCGACCATCGTATTGACGGTCTCTTTCAGCTGCAGGATCTCGCCCGACACCGTCACGGTGATCTTCTTCGACAAGTCGCCGCGCGCGATGGCGGTCGCAACTTCGGCGATGTTACGCACCTGACCCGTCAAGTTCGACGCCATGAAGTTGACGTTGTCGGTCAAATCCTTCCACGTGCCGGCAACGCCCGGCACCGCCGCTTGACCGCCGAGCTTGCCTTCTGTGCCGACTTCGCGCGCCACGCGCGTCACTTCGGCGGCGAAGGCGTTCAATTGGTCCACCATCGTGTTGATGGTGTCTTTCAATTCGAGAATTTCGCCGCGCACGTCGACGGTGATCTTGCGGGACAAGTCGCCGCGCGCCACGGCGGTCGTCACTTGCGCGATGTTGCGCACCTGATCGGTCAAGTTACCGCACATGGCGTTGACCGAATCGGTCAAGTCCTTCCAGGTGCCGGCGACGCCCGGCACGATCGCCTGACCGCCGAGCTTGCCTTCGGTGCCGACCTCGCGCGCCACGCGCGTCACTTCCGAAGCGAAGGAGCGCAACTGATCGACCATCGTGTTGATGGCTTCCTTGAGCTGCAGGATTTCGCCGCGCACGTCGACGGTGATCTTCTTCGACAAGTCGCCGTTGGCGACGGCGATCGTCACTTCGGCGATGTTGCGAACCTGCGCTGTCAGGTTCGATGCCATCGAGTTGACGCTTTCGGTCAGGTCTTTCCACACGCCGGTGACTTCGCTCACCTGCGCCTGACCGCCGAGTTTGCCGTCGGTGCCGACTTCGCGCGCGACGCGCGTCACTTCCGAGGTGAAGACGCTGAGTTGGCTGACCATCGTGTTCACGATCGTCGCCGAGGTGAGGAACTCGCCTTCGAGGGGCCTGCCATCGGCTTCGAGCGGCACGGTCTGCAACAGATCGCCGCGCGCCACGGCAGCGATCGAGCGCGTCACCGCGTTGTTGAGCCAAAGCAGATCGTCGATCAGCGAATTGACCGACGTCTCCATTCCGGCCCAGGCGCCGCCGGGCACGCCAAGCTTCAGGCGCTGGCGCGTGCGGCCCTGCCGGCCGACAGCCTGGCCGACGAATTCAAGCTGCTGCGCCATGCGCTCGTTGGCGCCGACGATTTCGTTGAAAACATCGGCGACCTTGCCGGAAAGACCATCGAGATCGTGCGGCAGACGCACCGAGAAATCGCCGTTGCGCATCGCCTGCATCGCGTGCAGCAGGACGCGCATGTCGAGCGTGCCGCCGCCTCCGCCGCTGTTTTTGGACTTTTTGGGAAGGAAAGGCGTTGGGCGGGAAACAGCGGCTTCTGTCGCGAGACCAGCATTGTTGGCCTCGAGTTGCGAGCGAACGGCACGTACCACGGAGTTCCCCTTGTCTGAGATCAGGTTGGATATTTGGGCCGAAATGTGGCGTTACGCTGCCCCAATTGTGGCGATTTGTGGACGACCCGCCGGCAACAGAAAAGCTCCGTTACTCTCGCTTAAGCTTGTCGCGCTTACTGTTTCTTGAAGCGACTCGCGGTTGTAACCGCAATGCCGGGACGCCCCGTACGGTGATATTGCTCAATCAGCGCTTGCGTATAGTCCTCAGCATTGACGGCCGGATAGCGCGGCGGATTGTCGGGTCCCCGACATGTCGGCAAACAGCTGATCTCGGCCGTCGACGGCGGGCCGACGAAAAACGTCACGGACAGCCGCTCGTTGCCGCTGAAATTCGCGACCCGATGAAGATTCGAGGTGTAGAGGTCGTTCGTCGCGAGCGCGATCAGGTCGCCGATATTGACGATGACGGTGCCGGGCATCGGCGTGACGTCGATCCATTGGCCCGACGCATTACGCACCTGCAGCCCGCCATTCTCGTCCTGCACGACGATGGTGAAGGAGCCGTAATCCGTATGCGGTGAGAAGCTCCACTGCGTTCGCTCCAAGGTCTCGCGGTCGAGCGGCGGGTAATAGTTGTAAACCATGGTGCTGCCGAAGCGGCCGTTCTCGCGCTCGAAATAAGCCTCGTCCAGCCCGAGGCTGCGCGCGATCGCAAAGCCCAACCGCTGGATCAGCGCGACGCTCTGATATTGCGTCTCGGTGACGAAGCGACGGAAGTCCGGCAGCGCCGCCTCTTCCGGCCATTGATGCGGCCCTTGCGGAAAGGCGCCGCGATGCTCGGCCGCGCTCAAGGCATGTTCGCGCGCGAAGTAGAGCCGCTCTTTCAGGTCGGGCGCCTTGCCTTTATTTGCATCGGGATTGAGGCCACCCGGCGGGACATAACCGCGCCCCGGCGCGCTCTTCCAAAACAGCTTGTTCTTCTCCTCGCTCGGCAAATGGAAGAAGCGCAGGCCCCAATCGAGCATCGCCTGCAGCTCAGCTGCGCTGAAGCCATGTCCCTTGGCGTAAAAGAAGCCGATATCGATCGAAGCCTGACGGATCTGCCGCGCTACCGCTTCGCGTGCGGCCTCGCTTCCGTCTTGCACGAAAGGCGAGATATCGATCACCGGCAGACTTGCGAGGTCGTTACGCGCGATACCCTGGTGGAGATAGCGATTGTCGAAATCGCTGAACGAATCGATCGCGCCATCGCTGATCGGGTCGATCGTGGTCGCGGCTGTTTGCGGTGTTGCCATGCGCGTTTCCTCCTGTCCCTCGCCAAGGGACTCCCTCACCCAAGTCTATCCCCTCGCTCAAGGGCTTCAAAGCCCGGTTCCGGGCCGTGGGGGAACCCCAGCCTGGACTTCGCGTTTAGTGACCATGTGGCGGCACGAACGGGCCGATTCCGTTTCATTTCACACGGAGAGAACGTCATGAAAAATGGCTTTACCTATGTGGCGGCCATCGCCTTGCTCACGGCAGGCACTGCCTTCGCACAGGCACAATCGTCGAGCGGTGCAGCAGGCGTCAACGGCTCGACCATTAACAATTCGACACCGACACCGGCCGCCAAAGGCGCAGCGGAAGGTGCGCCGCGCACCTCGACCGGGACGTCGTCCGGGACGATGATGAATCAATCGGGCTCGATCGATAAATCCGGCAGCAGCATGGATCAATCGAGCGACATGGATCGCTCGAGCAAGCCGATGAAGAATTCATCGATGAACTCCAAAGCGAAGGCGCATCATGTCGCCAGGGCGCGCGGCAACGCCAGCGATGCCAAAGAGAATCAAGAGACGATGCAGCTCAACCGCCAGCAGATCGCCGGCGGATCGAGCAGCATGAACAACATGGGCCCCGGCAGCATGGGTTCGCGAGGCATGAGTTCGTCCAACCCGGCCAATCCGTTCGACAACGGCTCGCCGCAACAAGCACAAGCGGGCGGCCCGAACTGCAGCCCCGACAATCCGAGCTGCGGCACGGCGCGCCAGAATCCGGCGATCCAATCCTCGCCGCAGCACCGCACCTACGGCGATCAGGAGCAGTAATCCGTATCGCGGAGGCCAGCCTTCGGCGCGCCAAAGCGCACGGGGCTGAAAAGGCCGGCCCTGGCGAAAGGTCAGGTGCCGGCCTTTTGCTTCTGCGGGGACGCGCCGACGCCGGCGGCGGCAAGCTCGCGTGCGAGACCGCCGCTCAGCCAAGCGCCGAACATGCGGAAATCGCTCACCAGCGACCAGAGCGGATAATGAAAGGTCGCGGGATGGTTGTGCTCACTGGTGAAATGACCGATCCAAGCCGGTGCGTAGCCGAGGATAACCGATGCCAGCAGGAACCAGGGCGCACGTAGCACGATCGCGGCGATCAGACAGAGCAGCGTCAGGCTCGTGCCAAGATAATGCCAAGCACGCGTGGCGGGCTTCGCATGTTCGCGCAAGTAATAGTGCCAGAACTCCTGGTAGCTCGCGATGCGGGGCTGCTCCATTCAGGCTTGCTCCAAGGATTCAGGCTTGCTCCAAGGCGATTCGCCAATCTTTGCAATGCATTCGCGGCATGGTCGCCATGCCGAGCGGAGGCACCGGCGCGAGCGGAAACTGGGGTATCTCTAAAGGAATGACCTGAGCCAGTGTTGCATATAAAATGGGACATCTCGCCTTTGCCGGCAACGGGGGATGCAGGGGCTACAGAATGTTGAACGACAGCGAAATCAAAGGCCTTGTGGGCGGCGCCGCCTGGTCGGTCGGCGACATCCCGTATGAGTCGATCGACGGCTCGCTGATCCACGACAACGACGAGCTCTTTTACCTCATCGCGGCTGCGTCGTTCATTGAGATCACCTCGGATCTATACACCCGCAACTTGATCGAATTCTTCCAGGGCAATCCCGAGATCGAGAATTGGCTCGCCAATTTCTGGGAACTTGAAGAGGTTCAGCACGGCATGGCGCTGAAGCGCTATGTCCAAGCGGTGTGGCCCGAGTTCGATTGGGAGCACGCTTACGAGCGCTTCGTTGTCGAGTACGGCGCGGCTTGCACGATGGAAGCTCTCGCCGAGACTCGCTCGCTCGAGATGGTCGCGCGTTGCGTCGTCGAGACCGGCACCTCGTCCTTCTATCGCACGCTGTCCGAGGTCGCGCCCGAACCCGTGCTTAAGCAGATCACGGCGAATATCAGCGCGGATGAGGTTCGCCATTATAAGCATTTCTACCGCTACTTCCTCGACTATAAGGAAAGCGAACGGCCGGGCCGTGTATCGATCCTGCGTCAGCTCTGGAAGCGCAGCACCGATGTGAAGGCCGAAGACGCCTATTTCGCCTTCAAGCATGTTTTCCTCGAGCACAATGCGGACGCGGCTTTTACGCAGGAAGCCTATGACGAGTTCCGCGCCAGTTTTCGTCGCCTCGGCCGCACCACCTTCCCCTACGAGATGGCGGTGAAGATGATCCTGAAGCCGCTCGACCTCGCCGCGCCCGTCGGCCGCTTCGTCCAACCCGCCGTCGAAACCACCGCGCGGTTCCTGTTCTCGATCTGATTCCCTCGCCGCGCACGCGGGAAAGAGCAATTCGCGCTTCATCGTCGAGCGAGATTCTCTAAACTGCGCCGATGACGGAAATCCCGCGCGACGCATCTGATGCCGTGCCACGCTTCCCGGTTCTCGTGGTGCTGGTGCCGTTCGCGCTGGTCTTCGCGCTGTGCAATTACTATCGCACCGTCAACGCGGTGCTCGCGCCCTATCTCATCGAGCAGCTCAGCCTCAGCGCTGGCCAACTCGGCCTGCTGATCTCGGTCTATTTCCTCGTCTCCGCGCTGTTCCAGGCGCCGCTCGGCCTGTTGATGGATCGCTACGGGCCGCGGCGCGTGCAGGCGGTTCTGATCGTCGTCGCCGGTATTGGCGCGATGATCTTCGCCCTCGGCACCACGTGGCCGGTGCTGATCACCGGCCGCGTTATCATGGGGATCGGCGCTGCCGGAGGTCTCATGACCTCGATCCAGGCAGTGACGCTGTGGTTTCCGTCATCGCGCTGGCCGTTCTTCAACGGCTTCGTCTTGAGCCTCGGCGCGCTCGGCTCACTCGCCGCGACCTTACCGACGCAATACCTGCTCTATCTCCTCGACTGGCACCATCTCCTCGTCGCCGTCGCGCTCATCAGCTTCATCGGCTCGCTGGTGCTGTTCGGTGTCGTGCCGGAGAAACGCAAGGCGCCGAAAGGCGAAACGCTTGGCGATCAGCTCAAAGGCATGGCGGCGATCTACCGCGACCGCTTGTTCTGGCGTTTCGCACCGCTTTATCTCGCGACCACCGGCAGCACGATGGCCTTCCAGAGCCTCTGGGCAGGCCCCTGGCTGCATGACGTCGGCGCGCTCGACGCCGCCTCCGTCGCCAGCCATTTGTTGATGCTCAGCCTGTTACAAATCGTGAGTTACTTCCTGGTCGGCTTCATCGCGACCGAGCTCGGCAAGCGCAACGTGCCGCTGGTTCGCATCGTCCATATCGGCTCGGCGCTTTACATCACCACGCTGACGCCGCTGCTGCTGCCGACCGGCATCGGCATGTGGAGCGTCATCCTCGGCATCGGCCTGCTCTCGAACATCAACACGCTCTGCTATCCGATCCTGTCGCAATATTTCCCCGCGGCAATGACCGGCCGCGCCACGACGGCGCTTAACTCGTTCTTCTTCGTCGGCGCTTTCCTGGTGCAATCGGCGATCGGCCTGGTCATCGATCTCGTGCCGGCGACGGAGCCGGGCCATTACCCCGCTCTCGCCTATCAGCTCGCTTTCGCGGTGATGATCGCGCTGCAGCTCGGCGCCTGGGGCTGGTGCCTGATTCCGCCCCGCAAACTGCTAGAGCCTGCCGCATAAGCCGTCGCGCAGATCGAAATGCAGAACGATGCCGTCCACGCAGCGCCGTGAATGGCCGCGTGCCATGTCTCGCCCGGTTTGACGGGCATGGCGCGCGTCAGCGTGCCCGTGGTGACGATTTCGCCGGCGGTGAACGGCGCGATCGACCGATGCGACGTCAGCGCGGCGAGAATTTCATCGGCAATCGCTTGAAGATCAGAAGCCATCGGCTTTTTGGGGCGCGTATCATAGTGCGGTTCGCGCTCACGACGCCGCGTTCAACGCCTGCCGTAACCGGCGCGTCGCAAGATCGAGCTCGGCCTCGTTGAGGCTGGCAAAGCCGAGCCGCGCGGCACGGATCGGCTTGCCCGAGATGGTGAACGCGGAAGCCGGCAAAAGCTGAACGCCTTTATCGCGCGCGGTACGCATCAATACGTCCATATCGATCTTCTCGACAAAGCGCGCCCAGATCGCAAGCCCGCCGTCGGGTAGGGTGAAATCGACGCGATCGCGGAAGCGCTCGCTCAACAGCCGGGCCATGTTCAATCGCCGGTTGGCATAGAGCCGCATCGCTTTACGCGTGTGACGATGGATTTCGCCGTCGGCAATGAGGTCGGCGACGGCAAGCTCGGTCGCCGGATCGCCTTGCCGGTCGATCATCATGATCTCGGCCGCGGCGCGATCGATGAAGGCCTTGGGCGCGGCAAGGTAGCCGAGCCGCAGGCTTGGCGTCAGCAATTTCGACATCGAGCCGATATAAACCACCTTGCCCCAGCGATCGGCGCTGATCAGCGGCAGCATCGGCTGATGCACGAAATGGAATTCGTGATCGTAATCGTCCTCGACGATCGCGAAGCCGAATTGCTCGGCGAGCGCCAGCAAGCGCAACCGGCGATCGGGCTTCAGCAGCACCGTCGTCGGGAATTGGTGATGCGGCGTCACGTAGATAGCCCGCACGCGCTTCTTGCGGCAGATTTCTTCGAGATGATCGAGCCGCATACCTTGCGCGTCGAGCTCGACGGCGACGACATCGGCGCCGGCCGCGCGGAATGATTCGCGCGCCGGCGGATAGCTCAGCTCCTCGACAACGACGGTATCCTTCGGCCCGGCCAGGATCCGCGCCGTAAGATAGATTGCCATCTGGCTGCCGCGGGTGAGGCAGATATTGTCGGGTGTCGTGCCGAGCCCGCGATCGACATTGAGCATCGTCGAGACCGCCTCGCGCAATTCGAGGCTGCCGCGCGGATCGCCGTAACCGAGCCGATTGCGCCGCGCGGCGCGGGTCAGCGCCGAACGGTAGGCACGCGCCAGCGCGACAACCGGCACCTCACGCGTATCGGGCGCGCCGTCGTCGAAGGTCAGCGTATCGGCATTCGGCAACATCAGCGGCAGCCGCGGCGTCGCCCCGGCAAGGCGGAAATCCGGCTTCTCCGGCATATGGCGCGACGCGGCTCGCGCGCCGCCCTCTCCCGCATCGCTGATCTCAGGCAATTCTGGCGACACGAACGTGCCGCGCGTCCTGTCGGTCGAGACCCAGCCTTGCGCCGCGAGCTCGTCATAGGCCTGCACGATCGTCTTGCGGTTGACCTCGAGGCTTTCGGCGATTTCCCGCGTGCCGGGCAATGCGCTTCCCGGCGCCAAACGGCCGCGCCGAATCTCCTCGATCACCGCGTGCACGATCTGCAGATAGACCGCGGTTCGGACGTCGCGCCTGATAACAATTCGCAAATGCCAGGGCCGGAGCACTGGACCCCCTAATATTTAGAAACTGGATGTTCTGACTGGGCCATGGCCAGCATAGCCTCTTTTCATGCTTCGCTGACAAGCAAAGAAACGCGAAAAGGAAGGCATCGGGCCCCGACATGGCGCGGGAGGTCGCCAGGCTTTTGAAGCAGGTCGCCCATGGCCCAGACACGACTAAAAGCGAATTGCCTCGGCTTTACCGAATTACTGGCGCAAGGGATTGCGCTGATCTCGCCGACGATGACCGCGGCGCTGATCGTCCCCGTCATGTATTCCAACACCGGCGATTGGAGCTGGCTGTCCTACGCGCTTGGGACGGTCATGCTGCTGTTCGTCGCCTACAACCTCAATCAGTTCGCGCGGCGCTCGACGGGCGCCGGCTCGATGTATGCCTACACTTGTCGTGGCCTTGGCTTGACCGCCGGCGGCATCAGCGGCTGGGCGTTGATCTGGGCGTATCTCGGCATCTCGATGGCGGGAACCACCGGCGCCTCGATCTTCGCCAACACGCTGCTCGGGATGGTGGGGGTACATCTGCCGTTCGTCGCGCTCTTCGGCGCGTGCAATCTCATCTCTTGGTATTGCGCCTGGAAGAACGTCCAATTGTCGGCGGTGTTGATGCTGATCCTCGAAGGCGTTTCGATGGCCTTCATCCTGCTGCTCAGCGTCATCGTGCTGTCGCAGCATCATTTCGTCCTCGACACGCCGCAGTTCCAGGTGAGCGAACTGCCGTGGTCGAGCGTCGGTCTCGGCGTCGTGGTCGCGATCTTCTCCCTCGTCGGCTTCGAATGCGCTACCGCCTTCGGCGACGAAGCCCGGAACCCGCTGCGCACGATCCCGAAAGCGGTCAACTGGAGCCTCATCATCTCGGGCGTGTTCTTCGTCTTCATCACCTATGTCGAAGTACTCGGCACGCGCGGTTATTCGACGACGCTCGACAAGATCGATGCACCACTCAACGTCCTGGCGCAACTGGCGCATGTGCCGATTCTCGAGGTCATTCTCTCGCTCGGCGCGATGGTGAGCTTCTTTGCGCTCAATCTCTCGACCATCAATGCCGGCGGGCGGGTGATCTATGCGATGGGCCGCCACGGTCTCTTCCATTCCGCGACCGCCGACACCCATTCGACTAACGAGACGCCGCATATCGCGGTGACGATCATGGCGCTGATCGCCTTCTCGGTCCCTTCCGCGGCGCTCATCGGCGGGGTCGCGCCGCTCGATTGCTTCAATTATGTCGGCACCTGCGCGGCTTTCGGCTTCATGGTCGCCTATACGCTCGTGACGATCGCCGCCCCCGTCTATCTGAAACGGCGCGGCGAACTTAAGGGCAAGGACATCGCCGGCTGCGCCGCCGCGCTTATCCTGCTCGCGATCCCGGCGGTCGGCAGCGTCTATCCGATCCCCGATCCGCCGGTGAATTACTTCCCCTACGGCTTCCTGGTCTATCTCGCCGTCGGCATCGTCTGGATCGTCTCGGTTTACCGCCGCAAACCGGCAGCGATCGCCTTTGTCCAGGAAGACCTCGACCGCTCGCATGACCTCTATGTCCACGAGGTCGAGATGCCGAAAGCAGCCCACGCGCTGCCGACCTGAGCGAGCCATGGTGCCAGGGTTATCTGGCGATCTTCGCCCGGTTCCGAGCACCGCTCGGCGCCGGGCGAGCCCGAAGCGAAAGCGGCAGCGAGTATGAGGGACGTTACCGCCGCCACGATCGGCCTCGTGGTCGAAATCGCCGGCCTCACCCGGCGGGTCGAGGCGAGCGTCGGTGAAACCCTGATGGTCGCCCTCAAACGGGCCGGCGCTCCCATCCTCGCCGTCTGTGGGGGGCGGGCCTCCTGCGGCACCTGCCTCGTCACGGTCGGTGCGGATTGGGTGCCTCGACTGCCGCCGCAAAGCCGCCTCGAGCTCAATCTCTTGGGCGCGATCAACGAAGGTGAGGAGAACGACCGCCTCGCCTGCCAGATCACGCTCATGCCGGAACATGACGGGCTCGAAATTCACACGCTCGACTGACCTGATTTCTCAACCTCCACAAAAAGGATATTCCAATGAGTCTCACCGAAGCACCTGCTTCTCCGCTCCCCGCTCCGATCCCGCCCACGGCCGGCGCCACCGCCACGCGCGGCGAGCTTGAGCGCAGCGGCGCCGCTTTCTCGCGCGAGGAGATGCTGACAATGCGCAACAAGACACGCGCGGCGATCCAAGCGATCGCAGCGCGCGTGACCCCCGGCATGCTCGAGGAGGATGCTGTCGCGATGGCAAAGGACATGCTTGCCAGCCAGGGCATGCTGCGCGGCTGGCACGATGTCTATGTCCGGTTTGGGCCGAATACGACGAAGACCTTCGGCGCCGATTCCGACCCCGGCGTGATCCTCGGCGAGAACGACATCTTCTTCCTCGATATCGGGCCGGTGTTTCAGCAATGGGAAGGCGACGGCGGCGAGACCTTCCTCACCGGCACGGACGCGGAAATGGCAAAAAGCGCCGAGGATGCACGCACGCTGTTCCATATCGTGCGCAAGAAATGGAAAGACGAAGGCTGGACCGGCAAGCAACTCTACGATTTCGCCGAAGCCGAAGCGAAAGCGATGGGCTGGGAACTCAATCTCGATCTCTCGGGCCACCGCATCTCGGATTTTCCCCATGCGGCGATCTACGACGGGCCGATGGCGACGGTCGGCTTCTGTCCCTCGCCGCTGGTGTGGGTGCTGGAGATCCACATCCGCCATCCCACGCGTAAATTCGGTGCGTTTTTCGAGGACATGCTGCTCGACGACAGCTATTTTAGCTGACGCGAGCGGCACGTCTTTCCGCGGCGACGCCCACGCGCCGCGGAAAGACGACCTCGCCGACGTTTGAGAGAGTGTTGTGTCCCGTATCATTGCCATCCGTCACGTCGCCTTCGAGGACCTCGACAGTTTCGAGAGCGTGCTCAAAACACGCGGCTACGACATCGACTATGTCGAAGCGGCGACGGGCAATCTCGCCGCGCTGCCGCACGACACGCCAGCCCCGATCTTCGTGCTCGGCGGGCCGATCGGCGCTTATGAGGAAGCGCTTTATCCGTTCATCAACGCCGAGCTGCGCTTCATCGAGAAACGCCTTGCCGCGAAGCTTCCGCTCTTCGGCATCTGCCTCGGCGCGCAGATGATGGCGCGGGCGCTCGGCGCGCGAGTCTATCCGGCGAAGGCGAAAGAGCTCGGCTGGGCGCCGATCATCCTGACCGATGCCGGCCAGCGCAGCGCGCTAAAACCGCTCGGCGATGGCCCCGTGCTGCATTGGCACGGCGATACCTTCGACTTGCCGCATGACGCGACACGCCTCGCTTCGACCGCGATTTGCGAGAATCAGGCGTTCAGTTACGGCACGAACGCACTGGCGCTGCAATTCCACATCGAAGCCGGCGCCAAAGGCCTCGAGCGCTGGTATGTCGGCCATACGATGGAGCTGGCGAAAGAGAAAATCGCCGTGCCAACGCTGCGTGCCCAATCGCACGACCTCGCCCCGGCCGCGAACACACGCGGCGCCGCTTGCCTCATGGCCTGGCTCGACGCGCTCTAGGGTACGGTGCACACAACGTCATTGCGTTGTAGAATGAGCGGCAAATCAGGAAGAGAGATATGCCGCTCGATAATCCCATCCCCCAGAACGACCTTCGCGAATTCATCAAAGCCGTCGAGGCCCGCGGTGAGCTGGCGCGGGTGAAAGACGCGCATTGGGATCGCGAGCTCGGCGCGGTCGCCGAAGTGCTCTATCGGCAGAAGGTCGAAAAATCGCCAATGCTGCTGTTCGACGAGATTCCCGAATACCCGAAGAACTATCAATGCCTCTACGGCATGTTCGGCTCGCCGTTCCGGCTGGCGCTGGTGCTCGGCATGGAGCCGACCTTGTCGAACGACCGCAAGGAAATGCTCGACCATTTCCGCAAGCAGATCAAAAAAAGCTTCAAGCGCGTCGAGCCGAAGATGGTCGATAGCGGCCCGGTCACCGAGAACATCGTGCGCGACAATGAAGTCGACATGCTGAAATTCCCGGTTCCGATCCATCATGAGGACGATGGCGGGCGCTATATCGGCACGGCGTGCGGCGTCGTCACCCGCGATCCCGATACCGGCCGCGTCAATGTCGGCACCTATCGGGTGCAGGTGAAGAGCGGCAACACCTGCGCCTCTTACATCTCCAACGGCAAGCAGGGCCGCATCCATCGCGACAAATACCTAAAAGCGGGCAAACCCTGTCCGGTCGCGATCATCGTCGGCTGCGATCCGATCACCTATCTCGCGGCGGGCTACACGATGCCGGATGCGATGCCGGAATACGAATGGGCCGGCGGATTGATGGACCGCCCCCTCGAACTGGTCACCGGCGAGGTCACCGGCCTGCCCTTCCCGGCGCGCGCCGAGATCGTGCTCGAAGGCGAGATCTCGCCAACCGAGACGACGCTGGAAGGCCCGTTCGGCGAATGGCACGGCTATTACGCCGGCGAGGCGAAGGACGAGCCGGTGATCCGCATCAAGCGCATCTATCACCGCAACGATCCGATCCTCACCTGCGCCGCCTCGAACAAGCCGCCGCATTCGCATCTCTTCGAGCGTTGCTTCCTGCGCTCGGCGGCGCTCTTGGATGCGCTCGAAGGCGCCGGCATTCCCGATGTGCGCGGCGCGTGGCTGCATCAGGCCGGCGCTGGCCGCACCTTCTGCGTCGTCTCGATCAAGCAGCGCTATCACGGGCATTCGACGCAAGTCGGGCTGGTCGCCAGCCAGGTTGCCTCGGTCGGCTACATCAGCCGCTGGATCGTCGTGGTCGACGACGATGTCGATCCGACCGACATCCACGACGTGATCTGGGCGATGGGCACGCGCTGCGATCCGAAGACGCGTACGACGATGCTCGACAATTGCTGGTCGTCACGCCTCGACACGATGGTTTTCGATTACTCGAAACTCACCAACTCGCGCATGGTGATCGATGCCTGCAAGCCCTACGAGCATTACGACCGCTTCCCGAA
>DASZLU010000088.1:0-2115 GCA_035552195.1 Allostellaceae bacterium
TCGGCTTTGCCGCCGTGGTCGAACCGGCAATGTCGAATATGGGGTACCTCTCGACGTTGTTGGCGCCGCAGGTGCGCGACAAGGCCGGGCCGAAGAACGGCGCGGTGTCGATGGCGACGGTGAATATCGATCCGCTCGGCGCCGTCACCGTCACCGCCGACGTCACCGTGCAAGGCCAGAGCCACGAAACGGTGCTGGCGCAGATCGTCGCCGACGAGCTCGGGCTTTCCACCGACGATGTCGAAGTGGTGCTCGAATTGGACACCGCCAAGGATCAATGGTCGATCGCGGCCGGGTCCTATTCGAGCCGCTTCGCCGGCGGCCCCGCCGTCGCCGCGCACATGGCCGCGGGCCAGATGCGGGAAAAGATCAAAGCCATCGCCGCCAAGCAGCTCAACGTGCTGCCCGACGATGTCGAGCTGTTCGGCGGCAAGGTGAGAAGCCGCTCCAATCCCGACAATGCGCTGCCGTTCACCAGGGTCGCCGCGACCTCGAACTGGGCGCCGACCTTGCTGCCGGAGGGCATGGCGCCGGCCTTGAGCGAAACCGGCGTCTGGACACCGCCCGAGCTTGAGGCCCCGACCCATGACGACAAGATCAACACCTCGCTGACCTACGGTTTCATCTTCGACATGTGCGGCGTCGAGATCGATCCGCTGAGTTATGCGGTCCGCGTCGACCGCTACGTGTCGATGCACGATGCCGGCCGCATCATGAATCCGATGATCGCCACCGGCCAGATCCGCGGCGCCTTCGCGCAAGGCGTGGCGGCCGCGCTTTACGAGGAGTTTTGCTACAACGAGGAGGGCGCGTTTCTGTCCGGCACCTTCGCCGATTATCTGGTGCCGACGGTGAGCGAAATCCCAAAGCTTGAAATTCTGCATTACGAGTCGCCGTCGCCGCTCACCCCGCTCGGCGCCAAGGGGCTGGCCGAAGGCAATTGCATGTCGACGCCGGTCTGCATCGCCAATGCCATCGCCGACGCGCTCGGCGTTGCCGACGTGCCGCTGCCGGCAACGCCGCGGCGCGTCCACGCCATCCTGGAGAAACAATGAAGCCAGCCCAATGAAACCAAGGCCCTTCGATTACGCGCGGCCCGACACCGCCGAAGAGGCGGTGGCGCTATTGGCCGAATATGGCGACGACGCCCGCGTGCTGGCCGGCGGCCAATCGCTGTTGCCGATGCTCAATCTGCGGCTCCTTGATGTCGGCGTCCTGATCGATATTTCGCAGCTGCGCGACCTCGGCGGCATTCGCGACCTCGGCAACAAGATCGAGATCGGCGCCGCGGTGACGCAGAACACTTTGATGGCGTGGCCGGAGCTTGCGGAAAAGCTCCCGCTGGTGAATGCGGCATTGCCTTTCGTCGGCCATTTCCAGACCCGCAACAAAGGCACCGTATGCGGCTCGATCGCACATGCCGATCCAAGTTCGGAATTGCCGCTGACACTCGCGGTACTCGGCGGCGAAGTGGTGCTGCGCTCCGCGAAGGGCGAGCGCGTGCTGGCGGCGGATGCGTTTCAGCAGGACATGCTGACCACCGCTCGCGAGGCCGATGAGCTGATTACGGCGGTGCGTTTTCCAGTGCTGCCCAATCGCGGCGTCGCTTTTCACGAAGTGGCGCGCCGCCACGGCGACTTCGCCATCGTCGCGGTGGCGGTGGCGATCGACGATGGCGCGGTGCGCGTCGGGGTCGGCGGCATGGCGGGACGCCCGATGGTGCGCCGGCTCGACGGCGACGCGGTAGCGGCGGTCGGCGAATGGGCGGAAGAGTTCGAAGGCTACGAGGATCTGCACGCCTCGGCGGCGCTGCGGCGCGATCTGTTCCGGAAGCTCGGGCCGCACGTCATTGCGGAGGCCAAACGATGCGCCGCGTAAGCCGTGCCGACAAGCCGCGCATCGCGCTCACGCTCAACGGCCGGAAGCTTGCCGCCGAAGCCGAGCCGCGCATGCTGCTGTCGGATTTCCTCCGCCAGGCGCTCGGCGCATGGTGACCGGGTGCTCGCCGCGAGCGAGTTTCAACAAGACATGCTGACCACCGCCCGCGAGCCGGACGAGCTGATCACCGCTGTGCGCTTTCCGGTGCTGCCCCATCGCGGCGTCGCTTTTCACGAA
>DASZLU010000089.1:0-10420 GCA_035552195.1 Allostellaceae bacterium
GCACCGAAGCGCCGCGCGTTCTTGGCGTCGGTCGGCGTGTCGGCATTGGCGCGCACGCCCATCTTGCGGACCTTGTCGGCCCATTCCATCAAGGTCCCGAAATCGCCGGAGAGCTCGGGCTGGATCGTCGGGACTTCGCCGGCCATCACTTCGCCGGTCGAGCCGTTGATGGTGATGATCTCGCCCGCTTTCACGACATTGCCTTTGGCCGAGATCGTCTGCGAGCCGTAATCGACGCGCAGATCGCCGGCGCCCGCCACGCAAGCGCGGCCCATGCCGCGCGCCACGACGGCGGCGTGACTGGTCATGCCGCCACGCGTCGTCAGGATGCCGCGCGCCGCGTGCATGCCGTGAATATCTTCGGGGCTCGTCTCGATACGGACGAGGATCACCGCCTCGCCCTTTTGCGCGCGCGTCTCGGCTTCATCGGCGGAGAACACGACCTTGCCCGACGCCGCGCCCGGCGAAGCCGGCAAGCCCCGCGCCAGAACGTTCTTCGGCGCTTTGGGATCGAGCGTCGGATGGAGCAGCTGGTCGAGCGACATCGGCTCGATGCGGCGGATCGCTTCATCGCGCGTGATGAGGCCCGAATTCGCCATATCGACGGCGATCTTCAGAGCCGCCGGCGCCGTGCGCTTGCCGTTCCGGGTCTGCAGCATATAGAGCTTGCCCTGCTGCACCGTGAACTCGATGTCCTGCATGTCGCGGTAATGCGTCTCGAGCGTTCCGCGGACCTGCGCGAGCTCGGCGAAGACGTTCGGCATCACCTCTTCCATCGCGGGAAGCGGCGAATTGTTCGCCTTCTTGCCGGCGATGGTCAGATGCTGCGGCGTGCGGATGCCGGCGACGACATCCTCGCCCTGGGCATTGACGAGATACTCGCCATAGAATTCGGGCGCGCCGGTCGAGGGATTGCGCGTGAAGGCGACGCCGGTCGCGCAATCATCGCCCATATTGCCGAAGACCATGGCCTGGACGTTGACGGCCGTTCCCCAATCCGCCGGAATTTCATGGAGGCGGCGATAGGTGATCGCGCGCTGGTTCATCCACGAGCCGAACACCGCACCGATCGCGCCCCAAAGCTGCTCTTGCGGATCTTGCGGGAACGGCTTGCCGAGCTCGCGCTCGACCAGCGCCTTGTATTCGGCGATGACGTCCTGCCAGTCCTCGGCTTTCAACTGCGTATCGAGGTTGATGCCGCTATCGAGCTTCTTCGCCTCGATCACGTCTTCGAAAAGGTGATGCTCGACGCCGAGCACGACCTGGCCGTACATCTGAATGAAGCGGCGATATGAATCGTAGGCGAAGCGCTTGTCGCCGCTCGCCTTGGCCAGACCCTCGACCGTCTGATCGTTGAGGCCGAGATTGAGCACCGTATCCATCATGCCCGGCATCGAGGCGCGGGCGCCCGAGCGCACGGAGACGAGCAGCGGGTTCGCGGCGTCGCCGAATTTCCGGCCGACCGCCTTCTCGACCTTGGCCAGCGCGGCAGCGCTCAGCGCCTCGAGGTTTGTCGGATAGGTCTTATTGTTGGCGTAAAAATAGGTGCAGACTTCGGTGGTGATGGTGAAACCCGGCGGCACCGGCAAGCCGAGGCTCGCCATCTCGGCGAGGTTCGCCCCTTTGCCGCCGAGGAGATTGCGCATATCGGCGCGGCCTTCCGCACCGCCTGCACCGAAACTGTAGACCCACTTCTCTTTGGCCATCGTCAGCCCTCGATTTTCGAAAAGTCCGCCACCCGGTTGAGCGTGTCGCGGATTTGCGACAGCAGCCTCAACCGATTCGCCCGTATCTCCCGATCGTCTGTATTGACGGTTACTTTGTTAAAAAAGTCATCGACCGGAACACGCAGCCCCGCCAGGGCCGCCATAGCCCCGGCAAAGTTCTCGGCCTCTAACGCCCCGCCGCTCTGAGCGGTTGCAAGATTTAACTTCTCGGCGAGGACGTTTTCCGGGGTTTCCTTGAAGAGCGCCGGATTGGGCGCATCGGCGTAACGCGTCTTGTCCTTGCCTTCCTCGATGCGGACGATGTTCGAGGCGCGGCGATAGGCGGTCAGCAGGTTCGCGCCGTCTTCGGATTTGAGGAACGCGCCCAACGCTTCGACCCGCGCGAGCAGCCGCACCAGGTCATCCTCGCCGCCCAACGCAAACACTGCCGCGATGAGATCGTGGCGCACGCCCTGATCGCGCAACGCGACCTTCAACCGGTCGGCGAAAAAGTCGAGGAGCTCGTTGAGGGGATCGGCTGCCGTGACCGTCGGCGCCTGCTTGCAGGCGACATCGAAAATCGGCAAGAGCTTTAGCCGCAACCTATTCTCGAGAATGAGGCGGATGACGCCGAGCGCGGCACGGCGCAGCGCATACGGGTCTTTCGATCCCGTCGGCTTCTCGTCGATGGCGAAGAAATTGGCGAGCGTGTCGAGCTTGTCGGCGAGGGCGACACTGATGCTGACCGGCGCGGTCGGGCAGCGATCGCCCGGGCCGAGCGGCGAATAATGCTCGGCGACGGCGTCGGCAACCTCTTTATCCTCGCCGTCATGCAGCGCGTAATAGCGGCCCATGACGCCTTGCAACTCCGGGAACTCGCCGACCATGCCGGTCGACAGATCGGCCTTGGCGAGCCACACCGCGTGGCCGACCTTGGTCTTGTCGGCGATCTTTCCAGAACTGGTGGGTACATGCGCGGCGATCGCGTAGGCGAGATGCGCGACGCGGCTCATCTTGTCGTAAACCGTGCCGAGCTTGGCATGGAAGACGCGCTCTTTCAGCTTCTCGACGCGATCGGCGAGCTTTTGCTTGCGATCCTGGTCCCAGAAGAATTTCGCATCCGACAGCCGCGCGCGCAGCACGCGCTCGTTGCCGGCGACGATCGCCTTGCCGCCGTCGTCCGCCGCCATGTTCGAGACGACGAGGAAATGCGGCGCCAGCGCGCCATTCTCGTCGAGCGCCGCGAAATATTTCTGATGCGCGCGCATCGAGGTGGTCAGCACCTCGGGCGGCAATTCCATAAAGTCGCGCTCGATGCGGCCCATCAGCACGACCGGCCATTCGACGAGACCCGTCACTTCTTCAAGCAGGCCGTCGTCTTGCTTCAGCGTGACGCCCGCATCCTGCGCCGTTTTGGCGAGCGCGTCGGCGATCAGCTTGCGGCGCTCGGCAGCGTCGAGAATGACATAGGCGTTCCGCAGCTGATCGCGATAATCGGCGAAATTGCTGACGTTGAAAGTCGATTTGAACAAGAAACGATGGCCGCGCGATTCCATGCCGACCGGCACGTCGCCGAGATCGAGCTTCAGGATGCGGCCATCGAGCAGGCAGACGACGCTTTGCAGCGGCCGCACCCAGCGGAACGGACCCGCCGGAAAGCGCATCGATTTCGGCCACGGCAGCGTGCGGATCACCTCGAGCAACAGCGGCGGCAACATGTCCTTCGTCGCCTGCCCGGTCCGCTTGATGATCGCGAAATAGAACTCGCCCTTGTCGGTCGCGCGTGTCTCGCATTGATCGAGCGAGGTGAGGCCGCTCGATTTGAGGAAACCATCGACCGCGTTCTGCGGCGCACCGACACGCGGCCCGCGCTTCTCCTCGACCGAGCCCGGCTGCTCCAACGGCAAACCTTCGGCATGCAAGGTCAAACGCCGCGGCGTGACGTAGCTCGTCAGCTCGGTGAACGTCAGACGCGCTTCGTTGAACGCGATTTCGGTCAGGCGGCGCAATTCTTCCGCCGCGACACTCTGCATCCGCGCCGGGATTTCTTCCGTCAGCAATTCAAGAAGAAGCTCAGCCATGGGCTAATGCCCCGAGCTTTCTTTTACCGTCACCCCCGCGAAGGCGGGGGTCCATGGAACCGCATCGATGGTTGCTGTGGATTCCCGCTTTCGCGGGAATTACGGACAAAAGGTGGCGTGCACGCGTCATACGCCCTGGCCTTCCAACCACGTCTCGCAGCTCGCTTTGGCGAGCGCGCGGACGCGGGCGATGTAGGACGCGCGCTCGGTCACCGAGATCACGCCGCGCGCGTCGAGCAGGTTGAAGCAGTGGCTTGCCTTGATGCATTGGTCATAGGCGGGACGCGGCAACTTCTTGCCGAGCAGCGATTGGCATTCCTTCTCGGCGTCGGCGAAATGCCGGAACAGCATCTCGGTATCGGCGAATTCGAAATTGTAAGCGGAGAATTCGTATTCGGCGCGTTTGAACACCTCGCCATAGGTCACGCCGCGGCCGTTGTAATCGAGGTCGTAGACATTCTCGACGCCTTGCACATACATCGCCAAACGCTCGAGCCCGTAGGTGAGCTCGGTCGAGACCGGATCGCATTCGATGCCGCCGACCTGCTGGAAATAGGTGAACTGCGTCACCTCCATACCGTCGAGCCATACCTCCCAGCCGAGCCCCCAAGCGCCCAAAGTCGGGCTTTCCCAATCGTCCTCGACGAAGCGGATGTCGTGACGCTTCGGATCGATGCCAAGCGCATCAAGGCTTTTAAGATAGAGCGCCTGGCTGTCGGGCGGCGCCGGCTTCAGAATGACCTGAAACTGATAGTAATGCTGCAGCCGGTTGGGATTTTCGCCATAGCGCCCGTCGGTCGGACGGCGCGAGGGCTGCACGTAGGCGGCTTTCCACGGCTTCGGACCAAGGGCGCGCAAAGTCGTCGCGGGATGGAACGTGCCCGCGCCCATTTCGACATCGTAAGGCTGCAGGATGACGCAGCCTTGTTCGGCCCAGAACGATTGCAGCTTGAGGATCAGCGCCTGGAAGCTATTGCTCGGAGAAGGGCTGGGCGAAGCCTGGCCGGAGCTGGTCGAAGGCGCCAAATCGGTTCATCCGCATGAGATTGAGGTTGCAGCGCAACATAAATCTCGACTCGGAGAGGGTCAAGCGACGGGGCCGGCTCCGCCCTCGCTTTGATCCTCGCGCCCGCCGGCTTGGCGCTCGAGGAAGAACAGAATCAAATCCCACGCGTTCCGAATGCCGCTGATCACGAGCAGTGCCAAAGCCATCGCCAGCGTCTCAAGACCGCCGGGCCCCCCCTTGAGCACCAGCACCGCGCCGCCGATCACCAGGACGTAAGCGAGCAGCGGGACAATTGCGTACCAGAGATGATCGCTCCACACGACCGCGCGGCGGCGGACGATATGGTAGACGTTGCGTCCGGCATAGCCGAGAAAAACGATGCCGGCGACACCAGCGCCGGCGCCGAGCGACACACGGTCAACCGACGGCACGAGGGTGAAGGCGCAACCCATCAGCACAAACGAAAGATGGAAGATGGTCGGCGTCACGAAGATGCGGCTGGTCAGTTCGCTCTCTCTCACCAGGCCGCTGGCGATCGAGATGACAACGAACATCGCGCCGATCAGCGTCCCCGCCGCCGCACCGAGCACGATGAAGAAGTCGTGCCATTTGTCGAGCATCTCCATCGCGTATCAGATGCCCCAGGGGCATTGCGGCTTGCCGCAATTGGCGGCGCCGACGGCGGCAACGAACGATCCGCAGCGTTGGCATTTCACCAGATCCTCGACGGGCCGCGCCGACGATCGCATATCGCCCCCTAGGTTGCCGCCGCCCGGGCGGCGACGCTGCGCCTCGGCGCGGATTGCCTGCTTCACCGCTTCGAGCCGCGCCGCGTATTTGAAGCCGTACCACACGATCAGAACAAGGATCGCGAGCGTCAGCAGCTTGGTGAGGCTGAGACCGAACATGTGCGCTAATCTCGAAGCCGAAGCATCAAAGGCCGAACCGCGCCCAGATGAGCCGCTCTTCGACGCGCGTCAACAGATCGCCGACGATATCGCCGCTCTCGCTGCCGAAAGACGGGACCAGCCGCGCTAGCGAGAAGCGCCGCTGCCGCTCGGGCTCGATGGCGCGCAATCTCACGCTCTCCCCGAACATGCCGCGCAGCACGCCGCGGATATCGCCGAGACCATCGACGAGCCCCAAGCCCAGCGCGCGCCGTCCGGCGAAGACCTCGCCGCTGAACAGCAAGGCCTCGTCGCCTTTGAGCTTCGCGCCGCGCCGCTCGCGCACCAGATCCTTGAAGCTGTCGTGCAGATCGCGCTGCAAATTCTTCAGCCGCGCGACATCGCTTTCGCGCTCGGGCAGGAACGGATCGAGCATCGCTTTATTCTCGCCCGCGGTGAAGAGCCGGCGCTCGACGCCGAGCCGGCTCATCGCATCGACGAAGCCGAAGCCCGCGGTGATCACGCCGATCGAGCCGACCAGCGACGTGTCCTCGGCATAAATCTCGTCCGCCGCGAGCGCGAGCCAATAGCCGCCCGACGCCGCAACATCCTCGGTGAACGCGATCACCGGCACGCCCCGCTCGGCCGCAAGCTGGCGAATACGGCGAAAGAGCAGCGCCGATTGCGCCGGCGAGCCGCCCGGCGAATTGATGGCCAGCGCCACCGCTTTGAGGCCGCGCAGACGGAACGCGCGCTCCAGCGCGCCGGCAAAGCGGCGGAGATTGATCGCGCGCTGCCCGCGCATCGCGATCACGCCTTCGAGGCGGATGACGGCGACTGTCGGCTGTGCCGGGCCGAACCGGCGCAATAAGGGAATGTGTTCGAGGAATTTCCCTACCATTACGAAACCTGGACCATTACGAAACCTGGACCATCACGATATCAGAGACAATGCCGCGCCACGACGCAAGATCGCTTCGGCGGTTTCACTGTTGCGCCCATCGGCGCGGTGAAGAACGAGGCCTTGCGACAGGATCATCGGCGCAGCGCTGCCTTTCTTCGCCTGCAGTAGTAGGCGCTTCGCCGGCTTGCCCTCGCCCGGCCAGAGCGGGAAGACAATGACGCCACCGGCGCGGCCGTCGAGCGCGGCCAACAGATCGCCGAGCCGGTCGGCGCGATGGATCAAGCTCAGTGTCCCTTTATCGCGCAGCATCGCCAGCGCGATATCGATCCAGTCGGCAAGCATCGCTTCGCTTTCGACCGCGGCCGCCGCGCGCGCCGCAATCGGCGACGCCGACGCCCGCGCGGCTTCGAGGAAAGGCGGATTCGCCATTACCTGGGTAAAGCTGCCCGGCACGAGCGCCGCCGGCGGCGACAGCAGATCGCCTTCGACCACCGACAGCCGCGCCGCGAATTCGTTGGCCGTTATGTTTTCCGCCGCGAGGCGAGCGATATCGGGCTGGCGCTCCAGCCCGACGATCTGGCACCCCGGCACGCGCGCGGCCAAGCAAAGGCTCGCCGCGCCGGTGCCGCAACCAAGATCGAGCACGCGATCATTCGCGCGCGCGGGCACCGAAGCCGCCAGCAACACCGGATCGATGGCGACGCGATAGCCGTCCACCGGCTGGCGCAGCTTCACGCGTCCGCCCAGGAGCGTATCGTCGCTGGTCGCGATCGGGCTCGCCATATCCGCCCGTATATCGACGCTCATGGCGTTTCGCCGATCTCTTTCAGCACGGCGCGGGCGCGTGGCTCGTCGTTTTCATGCACCATCAGCCGACGCGGGATGGCGCCAGCACTGCCTTCGATGATGCTGGTATGCGTATCAAGGATCACCGCCTCGATGCCGGCCGAGGCGAGCATCGCTTGGAGCCAGGACAGGCGCACGGTATCGTTGGTGCGGAGCAACTCCCGCATGTCTCTCAAAACCCGTTTTCTCAAGCCGATGTGAGCGGTCATCCAAGCGCTTGGGCTTGACCCTTCAAGCGATGGTTCTATGCTCGCTTGCAGGTGAAGCTCCGTCAAGCAAGGGAAAGAGGCGGCGAGTGGCAGTAGCGGTACATGCCCGGGATGAGAATTCCGCGCCCAAAGCCACGCTCGACCGGCTCAACACGCTGCTGCAAGACGATATGAAGCGCGTCAACGCGCTCATTCTCAAGCGCATGCACAGCCCGGTCGCGCTGATCCCGCAGCTCGCCGGCCACATCATCGCCGCCGGCGGCAAGCGGCTGCGGCCGATGCTCACGCTCGCCACGTCGCGGCTCTGCGGCTATCGCGGCGATCGGCACATCGCGCTCGCCGCCGCCGTCGAATTCATCCACACCGCGACGTTGCTGCATGACGATGTCGTCGACGACAGCGATCTGCGCCGCGGCCTCGCGACCGCCAACGCCGTCTGGGGCAACAAGGCCTCGGTGCTGGTCGGCGATTTCCTGTTCAGCCGCGCGTTCGAGCTGATGGTCGAGGACGGCGCGCTGCCGGTGCTGGCGATCCTGTCGCGCGCCTCGGCGATCATCGCCGAAGGCGAAGTGCTGCAGCTCGTCACCTCGAACGATGTCGCGACCACGGAAGACGCCTATCTCGAAGTGATCAACGCCAAGACGGCGCAGCTCTTCGCCGCGGCGAGCCGCATCGGCGCCGTCGTCGCCGATCGCTCGGAAGCCGAGGCCGACGCGCTCGAATCCTTCGGCCGCAATCTCGGCATCGCCTTCCAGCTCATCGACGACATGCTCGATTATTCGGCCAAGCAATCGGAACTCGGCAAGAGCGTCGGCGACGATTTCCGCGACGGCAAGATCACGCTGCCGGTCGTGCTGGCGCTGCGCGCCGCCGACGATCGCGAACGCGAATTCTGGCGCCGCACGCTCGAAGACACCGAGCAGCGCGACGGCGATCTCGAGCACGCGGTCGAATTGATGCGCCGCCACGGCACCCTCGCCGCGACCTTGGAGCGCGCCCGCGAATATGGCGCGGCCGCACGGCGCGCGCTGTCGACTTTCCGCGATAGCCCCGAGCGCCAGGCGCTCGACGAAGTCATCGAATTCTGCCTCGAGCGCGGTTACTGAGCCTCTCCGCATCAGCGAGCGCCCCTTGAGGGCGTATAGGGCGCATCGCTATCGCGTCGTCTAAAGCGCTGCTGCGTTTGGCGTTAACCTTCTTCTTTTCGCGTTAAGGATAGAAAACATTTGCGGCATTTCGCGCCGCGGATTTATCTCTCTTTTCACGATTTCTCTTCACCCGTCATTCATCTTTATTAACGCGAGCCGCATGCGCGAGCGCCGTTCATCTTTACCTTTCCGCTTCGCATCGTTCGCTTTCGCGCTGCTGGCGTGTGGTGTCGTGAGCCCGGTCAACGCGAGCAGCATCACCGCTATTTCCATCAACCCGGCCGGCGGCAGCAACAACGCGACGCCGACGATCTACAGCCCGCCGCCCTTGCAGCCCGCGCCCTCCACGACGACCTTCAGCCCGCCCCCTCTCATACCGAGCGAGCCGCCGAGCACGGGCGCCGCCGCAGTCGCCTTGCCCGCCGCGCCATCGATCTTCTCCGATCCCTCGACAATCGGCACCGACAACACCTTTGCCGCTTTCGACACGGTGTTCGAACATCTGACCGCGAGCCTCACCGGCGCGGGCGATGTCAACCACACCGCATCGTCCTTCGCGCCGATGACCCTTGCGCTCAACAACAAGCAGACGGCGCAACTCAGCGATGCGAATCTCGCCTTTCCCGCGACGGCACAGCGTCACGGTGTTTGGGCGCACGGCGTCGGCACATTCCAATCGGCGCATAGCCAAGGCGCGGCGCCGGGCTATAGCGGGCAGAGCGGCGGTTTCCTCACCGGCATCGATCGCAGTTTGACGCCTGATCTGACGCTCGGCATCGCCGCCGGCTACAGCCACACGAACCTGTCACAATCCGACGGCACCAGCGGCACGATCCAGACGCCGCGCCTCCTCGCCTATGGGCTTTATCGCGCCGGGCCTATCGCCCTCGCAGGGACGTTCGGCCTCGCCTATGACCGCATCGGCACGGCGCGGCCCGTCAACACCGGGACCAATGCGACCGAAGGCCATAACGGCTTCGAGAAGAACGCGGCGTTGCAGGCGGCCTATCCGCTGGCGCTCGGCGACATGGCCTTGGTGCCGCATCTCGGCCTGCAATATGTGCGGCTCGATGAAACTAAATTTTCCGAAAGCGGCGCCGGCAGCGCCGACCTTTCCGCCGGCGGCAGCACGACACAAAGCCTGCAGCCCTCGATCGGCGCGAGCCTCGTCAAACCGTTCGCCGTCGGCGACGGCGCGACACTGATCCCTTCGGTCAAAGCGGCCTATGCGCGCGAATTGCTCGATACCTCTCGCAATCTCGTACTCAGCACGGCCAGCGGCACGTCGATCAACGCGCTCAGCACCTCCGCCGCGCACAATACCGTGATTGTCGGTCCGGCCGTGACGGCGCGGCTGCGTCAGTCGCTGGAACTGACCGCCAATTACACGCTGACGCTTGGCCTCGGCAAATCGACCGCCCACAGTGTGATGGCCGGCGCCCGGCTCGCCTTTTAGAGCCGGCTTTCCTCCCCCGCGACGCCTTGCGGTGCGACGCGCTTCCGGCTATATCGCGCGCGGCGCCGGAGTGTAGCTCAGCCTGGTAGAGCACTGCTTTCGGGAGGCAGGGGCCGGAGGTTCGAATCCTCTCACTCCGACCATTTTGTCGCATTTTCTCCCGAGCCCAATTTTCGC
>DASZLU010000090.1:0-40881 GCA_035552195.1 Allostellaceae bacterium
CTGATCTGGCTGACCGTGAATTGGAGCTGGATCGGTGGATCGATTGGCCTTTAATCGACCGCTTACTGCACCCGGCGATAGCCTTGACTTTGCATGCAGCTATCGAAAGCCGGCGTGCCGATGATCGAGGGTGTCGCGCCGTTGCCGTTCTGATTGCGGCAGGCCGCTTCGGCGGTCGTCAGCCCATCGACTGTGAATTGCTGGCCATTGGCGGGTAGGTAGCGCGCTTGTCCGGGCATGGCCGGGAAGCCGATGGCTTCCTTATCGGTGGCACTCAAGCACCCGTTCAGCGCCAAGGCGGCGGCGCCGAGAGCAATCCAACGCAGGCATATACGCATGATATTTCCACTCGAAGCAACGGCAACGAGCCAACCCTAGCGTTGAGCGGAAGTTCCAGCAAAACCCCGCGAACGCATAACAGCGTCGCGCGGGGTTAGTGGCGCCGCGACTAATAGCGGCGCATCAGACCGACGAGCTTGCCCTGCACCTGAACCCGATCCGGGCCGAAGATGCGCGTCTCATAAGCTTTATTGGCCGGCTCGAGTGCAATCGAATCGCCACGCTTCCGTAACCGTTTCAGTGTAACCTCGTTCTGATCGACCAGCGCGACGACGATGGCGCCGTTCTCAGCCACGGTGCATTTCTGGATCAGCACTGTATCGCCATCCATGATGCCGGCTTCGATCATGCTGTCGCCGGCGACTTCGAGCGCATAATGATCACCGCTCCCGACAAGGCTCGGCGGAACGGCGACGGTGTCTTTGTGGCCGGTGAGCGCCTCGATCGGCGTGCCGGCGGCGATGCGGCCGAGCATTTCGACTTCGACCGCTTCATTGATGTTGGCGGCCGCGGCACTGTTGGCATTGGCTTTGAAATCGCCGCGGATAACGGTCGGCGAAAATTTATTGCGATCGGTCGGCGGCGGGTTCGCGGGCTGACGGCGTTGCGCGACTGCCGTCTCTTCCGGCAGGCGCACGACTTCGAGTGCGCGGGCACGGTGGGGGAGGCGGCGGATGAAGCCGCGCTCTTCGAGGCCGCTGATCAGCCGGTGAATGCCTGATTTCGATTTGAGATCGAGCGCCTCCTTCATCTCCTCGAAGGACGGCGAGACGCCACCCTGGGCGAGGCGCTGGTTGATAAACAGCAGCAGCTCATGTTGCTTGCGCGTCAGCATCGGCGGACTCCCGAATCGAGCGGCCATCGACGGCCGCAGCCCATTCAAAACGGCGGCGACAGAATGGCCGCGAACAAAACCAAAACTTCTGTGGATGTTCTAGTTTAGTTCCTCGGGATAAGTCAAGCGACGAAGTTAGGCGGCTAAAGTCCTGTCAACCGGATGATTTCGACCCAATCGCCAGCTTTGGCCGCGGAGGCGTGTGGCGCGCGGATGACGAGACAATCCGCGTGGGCCAGCAGGGAGATCATCGAACTGTCCTGCTTCCGGAACGGCTCCGCCTCGGGCGTACCGTCAGCGCCGTAGGAAAGCGTCGCGCGGAGGTAATCCTGCCGCCGGTCGTTTTCTTCGAGCGCCACTTTGAGCCGGGCACGGCTCGGCGTCGGGAAGACGTCGGTGATGCCCTGCATCCGGTCGAGCGCCGGCTTGGCAAAGAGCAGCCCACAGACCAGGGTCGAGACCGGATTGCCCGGCAGGCCGATCATCGGTGTCTCGCGATATTTGCCGACCATCAATGGCTTTCCGGGCCGCATGGCGACCGTCCAGAAATCGAGCGTCAGTCCCGACGCGCCCAGCGCGCCACGGACGAGATCGTGGTCGCCGACCGATGCACCGCCGGTGGTCAGCAACAGATCGGCGCCAGCAGCCCCCATGGCGATGCGCTGAAGCGCGGAATCATCGTCGGGTGCGATCGGCAGATGTACGGGTACGCCGCCGCAAGCGGTGACGAGCGCGGCGAGCGCGATGCCGTTCGATGAAACGATCTGATGCGGTCCGACAGGATCGCCCGGCATCACCACCTCATCGCCGGTCGGAAGAATGGCGACGCGCGGCTTGCGATGGACCAGTAGCCAGGGCCGGTTCATCGCCGCGGCGAAACCGACATCGGCGGCACTCAGGCGGCGACCGGCTTTGAGGCCGACATCGCCCTCTTTGAAATCGAGACCGGCAGGGCGGACATAGCGGCCGGCCGGCGCGCCTTCGCGCACGATGACGATGTCACCGTCGCGGTCGGTGTCTTCTTGAATGACGATCGTGTCCGCTTCGGGCGGCAGCGGCGCGCCGGTGAAGATCCGCACGGCTTCGCCGGTTTGCACCGGATGCGGATAGGCACTGCCCGCCGGCGCCGCGCCCACGACTTTGAGCTTTGCGGGCACGTTCGCGACATCGGCGGCACGCACGGCGTAGCCATCCATGGCGGAGTTGGCCCAGGGCGGCGCGGTACGCCGCGCGACGACATTTTGAGCGAGTACGCGGCCGAGCGCTTCGGTGAGCGGCACTTGCTCGGCGCCGAGCGGCTTGATCATCGCGATGAGGCGCTGCTGCGCCTCGGCAACCGGAATCATCGCCATCTATGCGGCCTCATAAGTACCGGACTTGCCGCCGGATTTGTGGAGCAGACGGATATCGCCGATCCGCATGCCGCGATCGACCGCTTTGCACATGTCGTAGACGGTGAGGGCAGCCACCGCGACTGCGGTCAGCGCCTCCATCTCGACGCCGGTGCGGCCGGTGATCTTTGTCGTGGCGGTGATCTCGACCGACGCGGTGTCCGGATCGCAGCTCAGCTCGACCGCCACCGAGGTGAGATTAAGCGGATGGCAGAGCGGGATGAGATCCGGCGTCCGTTTCGCGCCCATAATGCCGGCAAGGCGTGCGACGCTCAGCACGTCGCCCTTCTTCATATCGCCGGCCATGATCTTATCGAGCGTCGCCTTCTGCATCGTGATGCGACCGCTCGCGACCGCCACGCGTTCCGTTTCGGCCTTGGCCGAGACATCGACCATATGCGCGTCGCCCTTGGCGTCGAAATGGGTGAATTCGCTCATAAGCCCTCGTTGAGCCCAACCTTTTTACTAAGCTTGGGCTGGCTCTTTGCTCAGGATCTTCGCTGTCGCCGCCGCGACATCCGCTTGCCGCATCAGGGCTTCACCGATGAGGAAGCAGGAGACGCCGGCGCGGTGCATGCGTACCAGGTCCTCCGGCGTCGCGAGGCCGCTTTCGCTGATGAGGCGTTTCTCCTTCGGAACCAACGCCGCAAGCTGCTCGGTCGTTGCGATATCGGTCTTGAGCGTCTTGAGGTTGCGATTGTTGATGCCGATCAGCCGCGTGCGGAGTTTCAGCGCGCGCTCCAGCTCTTCGTGGTTATGCACCTCGACCAGCACATCGAGGCCGCGGCCATGCGCTGTCGCTTCGAGCTCGCGTGCCTGATCGTCGCTCAGCGCCGCCATGATCAGCAAGATGCAATCGGCACCCATGCCGCGCGCTTCAACGACTTGATAGGGATCGACGATGAAATCCTTGCGCAACACCGGCAGCTTGCAGGCATTGCGCGCCGCGACGAGATGCGCCGCTTCGCCCTGGAAGTCGGGACCATCCGTCAGAACCGACAGGCAGGTCGCGCCGCTTTGCGCATAGGCGCGGGCGAGGGACGGTGGATCGAAGTCGGGACGGATGAGACCGGCGCTCGGCGAGGCCTTCTTGATCTCGGCAATAAGGCCGAAGCGGCCCGACTGAGCAGCCCGCTCCAGCGCGGCGATGAAGCCGCGCGGTGGCGTCGCTTCGGCGGCGGCGCGCTCGACAAGGCCCCAGGGCTTTGCCGCGCTGGTGCGCGCCACATCGTCGCCCTTGCCGGCGACGATACGGGCGAGAACATCACTCATGCATTGGCATCCGGTGCGTTGGTGATCGCGACGAGTTTTGCGAGCGATTGTTTCGCCGCGCCCGAGGCGATCGATTTGGCGCCGATCGCGACGCCTTCTTTCAGATCTTTGGCTTTGTCGGCGACGATCAGTGCGGCCGCTGCATTGAGCAGAACGATATCGCGGATCGGGCCTTCCGCGCCGTCGAGTAGCTTGTGCAGGGTCGCGGCATTGGCCGCGGGGTCGCCGCCACGCAGATCGTCGAGCGTCGCGGTTTTAAGGCCGGCCATATCGGGCGTGACCTCGAAGGTCTCGACTTTGCCGTGATCGAGCTCGGCGACGACGCTCGTGCCGCAGGTGGTGAGCTCGTCGAGGCCTTCTCCGTGGACGACCCAGGCACGCTCGCTGCCGAGCTTGCCGAGCACCTCGGCGACCGGCTTCACCCAGGTGGCGGCGAACACACCAACGAGCTGGCGCTTGGCGCCAGCCGGGTTGGAGATCGGCCCGAGCAGGTTGAAGATCGTACGCGTGCCGAGCTCGACGCGAGTTGGGCCGACATGGCGCATGGCGCTGTGATATTTCGGCGCCATCAGGAAGCCGATATGGGCGTCGTGCATCGCTTGCTGCACCGCGCCGACGCCGGCATCGAGATTGACGCCGAGCGCTTGCAGAATGTCGGCAGCGCCCGATTTCGACGAGAAATTGCGATTGCCGTGCTTGGCGACCGGCACGCCGGCACCGGCGACGACGAGGGCGGCCGCCGTCGAGATATTGAATGTGCCGGCGCCATCGCCGCCGGTGCCGACGGTGTCGATCGCGCCGGGTGGTGCGCTAATCGGCAGCGCTTTGGCGCGCATGGTGCGGGCGGCGCCGGTGATTTCCTCGACGGTTTCGCCGCGCAAGCGCAGCGCCATCAGGAACGCGCCCATCTGCGACGGCGTCGCGTTGCCCGACATCATCACGTCGAAAGCGGCGGCACTGTCGTTTTCACTCAACCGCTCGCCTGCGGCGAGACGGGCAAGGACGGCTTTGAAATCGAGATCGCTCATGCAGCCACGGCAGCCTCTGCCGCCAGTTCGAGGAAGTTCTTCAGCAGCGAATGTCCCGCGACGGAGGCGATGCTTTCGGGATGGAATTGCACGCCATGCAGCGGCCGCTCGCGATGGGCGATGCCCATAACGAGACCGTCTTCGGTCCAGGCGTTGACGTGTAGGGCCTCGGGCAAGGTCGCGCGTTCGACGATCAGCGAGTGGTAGCGTGTCGCCTTGAGCGGGTTGGGGAGGCGGGTGAAGACGCCGGTGCCGTCGTGATGGATCGCCGAGACCTTGCCGTGCATCGGCTCGGGCGCGCGGATGACCTTTCCGCCCATCGCCTGGCCGAGCGCCTGATGGCCGAGGCAGACGCCGAGCAGCGGCACATTGCCGGCGCGGCGCACGAGGTCGAGGCAGATGCCGGCGCGGTCGGGATCGCTCGGGCCGGGCGAGATGATGATGCCCTGCGGTTTCATCGCCAGCGCATCGCCGACGCTCAGAGCGTCGTTACGCCGCACGGTCACTTCGGCCCCCAATTCCCCTAAGAAGTGCCAGAGGTTGTAGGTGAAGCTATCGTAGTTATCGATGAGCAGGAACATCTCGAATTCCGATCTTAGGAAACTTTTATACCGATTTGATCACAAAGCAACTTCACGCGTCGTGCGAGATTGAAGCGATGTCAAGCGCTAGAGTGGCACGCAACGAGTTTTGAATGAGCGATCTCCCGCCGCAACCAGTCTCCCCGTATCATAACGGGGGTACCCCGCGCCGTCACCGCTTCTGGGCGGTATTGACGGTCGTCGCATTGTGCGCCGTGGGGTTGATCGCTGCCGTCGATTTGTTGTCGTCAGGGCCGGCCGATAATTCCGCGGCGGTCGCCGTGGCCCTACCGCCGAATAGCGGCGGAGTGACGGCGAGCCTGCCTTCGGTTGCCCCGGCGGCCGGCGCGCCTGACACCGCGACGAATGCGAATACCAATCCGCAGCCGCAACCGCAGACCCGCGGGACTGACGACGCGCCCTTGAGCCAAACCGCTATGGTGGCGCCACGACCCGAGGCCAAGACGCCAGCTGGCGTACAGCCGGCCTGGCTGCGCTTCGCGACGACGGCACCGGTCGATATTCGCGACAAGCCGCGCGTCGCCATCGTGATCGACGATCTTGGCCTCGATCGCGCGCGCACCGAGCGCGTCATCGGGCTAGCGCCGGCCGTGACACTGTCCTTCCTCGCTTACTCTGGCGATCTGCCGCGCCTGACCGATGCCGCGCGTCGCGCGGGGCACGAGATGATCGTGCATGTGCCGATGCAGCCGGTAAATACCAAGATCGACATGGGGCCGAACGGGCTCGCGACGAATCAGCCGAAGGAAGAGGTGCTGCGTCGCCTCGATTGGGATCTCGGCCGCTTCGACGGCTATGTCGGCATCAATAACCACATGGGCAGCCGCTTCACGGGCGACGCGCAGGCGATGGGTTGGGTGATGGGTGAGCTCAAGGCGCGCGGCCTCATGTTCTTCGATTCACGCACCATCGCCGTCAGCGTCGGCGCCAAAGCCGCCGCCGCCGCCGGCGTGCCGTTCGCCGAACGCGACGTCTTCCTCGATGACGAGCAGACCGCAGGTGCGGTCGATCAACAGCTCAAGGAAGTTGAAGCGATTGCGAAGAAGAAGGGCACGGCGATCGCCATCGGTCATCCGCATGACGTGACGATCGCAGCGCTGACCAACTGGATCGCCAGCCTGCCGCAAAAGGGCATTGTCCTGGTGCCGCTGACCGATATCGTCAAAATTCGCCTAGGCCTGAGTTAAGCGGGCCTCCGCACGCAGCGCGATCAGGACCAGAACGCGATCTAGCGCGTTAACCGGCGCCAGCGCCGCGGTGATTTTAGCGAGGTCGGCATTCTGCCGCTGCCATGTCAAGGTAAAGCAGCGCGAGCACGTGAGTTGCCGCTCCTTCGTCTCGCTCGCTTGTGAAGCGCGGTTGCTTATTCTGCAGCGGTGCGAATAGCGGCGTCGGAAATGCGTTTGGCGAATTTCGGGAAAAGGCGAAGCACGTTGTGGCCGACGGCTTCGCGCTCGGCCGGCGTCATGCGATGGTTGTTACGCACCGCGTCGTAATGCGTCTGGCACACGTCGATATAGGTGCAGGGCGCGCCGAAATCGGCACCATAGAGAATGTGATCGGGTGTCGTCACATCGAGCACCGGATCGAGCGAATGCGGCGTGCCGGCGAGGGCGGTGTCGTAATAGAGCCGTGCAAAGGTCTCGCGCATCTCCGCAGTTGTCACATGCAGCGGATTGTCGGCCCAACCGAGCGGCCAAGGACCCAGTGTCTCGAGCCGGCCAGCGAGAGTCGGTAATACGCCGCCGCCGTGCGCCAGGACTAGATTGAAATTCGGGTAGCGGCGGAAGACACCGGCATAGAGCATGTCGACGACGCTGCGCGCCGTATCGAAAGGTGCCTCAATCAATGCGCCGGGGCGGCCGAGGCGCGTCCCTTCGTAACCGAGTGGCGTCGGATGCAAGAACACCGTCGCGCGGCGGCGATCGAACTCGGCCCAGACCGGCTCGAAGCGCGGATCGCCGAGATAGACACCGCTGTAGTTGCTTTGGATCGCGAAGCCTTCACAATCGAGTTCGTCGATGCCGCGCCGAAGCTCGACGAGCGCGTTCTCGGGTTCGGCGAGCGGCAACTGCGCCAAAAGTCCGAAACGGCCCGGATATTTCGCGACCAATGCCGTCCCGTGATTATTCGCGGTGATCATCGTCGCCGTGGTTTGCGGTCCGTAATTTGAGAGGAGCTGCGCGACGACGCCAGTGCGATCCATGAAATCGAGGCTGGTCTCCGGCGTGAACGTCCATGCTTTCAAGGCATCGTAGCCGGGCGGACGCAAAGCGATGACGTTGAAATGCCCGTGGACATCGATCCAACCGCCTGCCATCGCTTCCTCCCGTGGGTCTCGCCCGATGCGCTTATCCTATCAGAACCGCCTGCTTAGAACCATTGGCGCAATTCGATGTGATAGCCGTTGGGATCGGTGATCTCGGCACGCGCCGCATTCTTCAACTGCACCGGCCCCCAGACCGCTTCGACGCCATGGCCTTTGAGGTAATCGAGCGCTTTGGTCATGTCCTCGACTTCGAGCGCGATGAGGTTGTAGCCGAGATGTAGCCCGGTTGGCGCGGCGCTCGGTGTCACGCCTTCATAGCTCATCAGCTCGACAGTCGTGCCGCCGAGATCGAGATAGGCAATGTTAAGCACGGCATTGTTTGCCTGGGGCGTCTTGCTCCGCGCGCGCACCTTGAAGCCGAGGATCTCGGTATAGAATTTCTCCGTGCGCTCCGGCCGGTCGGTGATCAGCTCGACATGATCGATACGCTTGAACATTTCTTCCTCCCTCGGACGATCGTCGCTCCATCGTAGCGATAAACGGCGCGCGGAAACATGGCACGCAAAAGAAGACGAGTTGCTCGGTTGCCGAGCTGGCTGTGAGGGCATGGTCGTCCGCTCGATAGGACAGGGCAATGATCGCCGGCCAACACACTCTTTTGGTTCGCTCCTCCGACATGTAGGAAGAAATTGCGAGTGACCATACGGGCGCCTCACGCCTAAAATGTCGCCCCTCGTTGATGACGCCTCGGCTTGAGCTTGAATCGCGAAAGAAGATTCTGCGAATTTGCAAAGAACGCCCTTATCGCGGCGCTATGCGCGCTGACGGCGGGCTGCGCGACCTATCACGCGCTTCCATTGCCCGAGAAGCCGAACCTCGCGACCAGCCTTTCACAACTGCAACAGAAGGTGCCGGCGCTGGGGAACACGATCATCGATATCGATCCGCCGCTGAGTTTGGATTCGATCGGACTTCTCGCGGTGCTCAACGACCCGGAGCTGCGATCGGAATGGGGGCAGATCGATGTCGCCCAAGCACAGCTCGTCCAAGCGAGCTTATTGCCAAATCCGTCGGCGACCCTTGCTTATGGCGCGCTGATCGGCGGACCCGGTACCGCGGCGTCCTATGCGGCGTCGCTGTCGGAGGACATCGCGGCACTCGTCACCTATCACGCGCGGGTCTATGCCGCCGACGCGCATGTCGGGGAGGTGAATGCGGAGCAGTTGTGGCAGGAATGGCAGGTCGCACAGAAAGCGCGATTGCTGGCGTTCGATCTCTATTGGGGGCGTCAGACCATCGACGCGCAACGACGCGAGCTCGAGCTCGTCTCGGCCGCCTTCGACAAGGTCAGCGGGGCGACTGCGGCCGGCAATCTCGATCTGACGGCCCTCTCGCCCCTGGCGGCGGCGAAAGCGACCGCCGAGCAGTCGCTTGCGACCCAGCAGCTCGAAGAGCTGAAATCCTGGCAGGAGCTCGATGGCTTGCTGGGCCTCGCACCCGATGTGCGCTTCGCCATCGCGCCGCCACAATTGCCGCCGATACCCTCGGATATCGAGCGTCTCGTTATCGGTCTTCCAGAGCAGCGTCCGGACCTAGTCGCCTTGCAACTCGGTTATCGCTCCGCCGACGAAGCTGTGCGCGCCGCCATCCTCGGACAGTTTCCCGCCTTTACGCTCGGGGGCTCCTGGAACTCGGACAACACGGGCGTACGCTCAGCTGGGCCGACCGCGACCTTCGATCTGCCGCTCTTCAGTCGTAACCAGGGGCAGATCGCGACGAGCCAAGCGACACGCCGGTTGCTTCATGAGCAGTATCAGGCCCGGCTCGATAATGCCGTGGCCGGAATAAAAGGGCTCGTCGCGCAGGAGGCGCAATTGCGGACGACGCTCGCGGCCGCGCGCCGGGCCGCTGAGAACGCCGCGACATTGGCGCGCTCGGCGCGCTCGGCCTATGCTCAAGCCAACCTCGATCAGCGCGTCTGGACCGATTACGAGACGACCGTTTTGCAGCGGCAACTGGAGGTCATTGCGCTCGAGCGCGGCCTAGGCGAGATCGAGATCACCTTAACGGTCGAGCTTGGCATGGGCTTGCCTCATACCCGGGTCGTCCCTCCCGATACGGACGAGGGCGAGTGATGCGGCGGTCCTATCTGTTGGCCGTGTTCGGCATCGCATTGTCGGTTGCGAGCATCGCCTTGGCGGAAGACGAGCCGAAAGAAAAGTCGAAAGAGGAGCCGAACGTCGAAGTTCAGCTGACCCAGATCAAGAAAGGAAGCTTGCCGAAGACCGTGACGGCCTATGGCAGGGTCGAGCCAAGCACCTCGGCGTTGCGCACCGTGATGGCGCCGGCCGCAACCGTCGTCGACCAAATCTATGTCCGGCAGGGCCAGGAGGTCGATACCAACGCGCCGCTGCTGCGGCTCGTGCCGAGCCCTGCGACGCAGTTCGCCTATGCGCAAGCCGAATCCGCACAGCGCGTGGCGTCCGATCTGGTCGCGCGTACGCGCAACATGGTGCAGCAGCATCTCGCGACGGCACAGCAACTCGCCGATGCCGAAAAATCGCAAACCGATGCGAAAGCGTCGCTCGTCGCGCTGCAAGCGCAAGGTGCCGGCGGCGCGAACACGCTGAAGGCGCCGTTTCGCGCGGTCGTCACGGCGATCGCGACAAGCCCCGGCGCCATCGTCGCGGAAGGCGCGCCGCTCTTATCGCTGGCAGGGCCGGGCGAGATCGTGCTCAAGGCAGGGATTATTCCAGCCGAAGCGGGCGCAATCGCGGCCGACGATCCGGCAACGATCAAAGCGGTTGGTCAGAACGACAGCGAGACGGGCAAAGTCGTTCTGCGCGGCGCCATGGTTGATGCGGCGAGCGGCACGATTCCGATCGAGATCGCCTTGCCCGCCGGCAAGTTCCTACCAGGACAAGCCGCCGTGGCGACGATCACCACCGGCGAGGTCACCGGCTATATCGTGCCGCACGCGGCGATCCTGGTCGACGATCAGGGCCATCGCTATGTCGTCCAAGCTGCGAACATGACGGCCAAGCGCGTGCCGGTCCGCGTTCTCGATGCAGCAGGCGATCAGGACGTCGTCGAGGGCGCGCTCGATGCATCGGCACCCTTGGTTCTTGGCGGAAATTATCAGCTCAAAGACGGGATGAAGATGCACGCGGGCGAAGCCGTCGATCCGCGATCGCCATGAACTACATCGGCTCGCTAACACGCCATGGCCGGGCGATCCTATTCGTCGTCTTCGCTTTGGCCATCGCCGGCGTTTATGCGGGGATAACGCTGCCGGTCGGTCTATTTCCGGTGACGAGCTTTCCGCGCATCCGCATCGAGATCTCGACCGGCAGCATGCCCGCGAAACAGATGCTGATCGACGTCACCGAGCCGCTCGAGGAAGCGGCTCGCGCTGTCCCGGGTGCCGTCGATGTCACGTCCACGACCTCGCGCGGCACCGCGCAGATCTTCGTCGACTTCCCCTGGCAAGCCGACATGAACCAAGCGCTTCTCGCCACCGATGCCGCCTTCGCACAGAAGCTACCCGATCTACCGACGGGGACCAGCTACGACATTCTGCAAATGAGCCCGGCCGCGATCTTTCCGTTCGTTTCCTACGCGCTCATCTCGGATCAGGTGGCTTCCGCCGATTTGCGCCGGCTTGCGGAATATCAGATCACGCCTTTGCTGACCGGCATTGAGGGCATCCGCCGTGTCGGCGTCCTCGGCGGCGAGACGCCGGAGATCCAGGTGGTCGTGGATCCCCACCAGCTTGCCGCCGTGGACCTGACGCTAGACGATGTCGCGAAGGCGCTGGCCGAGACCAACGTGGTGACGGCGCTGGGCCGGCTCGAGGACAACGATCTTCTCTACCTCGCGACCGGCAATAACGCCTTCACCTCGATTGCATCCGTCCAGAACGTCATCGTCCGCGAACCCAAGGGCGCTCTCGTCCGGCTGGGCGATATCGCGAAGGTGACGATGGGATCGGTGCCGCAATGGCTTCTCGTCAACGACAATGGCCGGCCCGCCGTCACCTTCGACGTGTTTCAGCAGGATAGCGCCGATTCATTGGCACTCGCCGAGCAGGTGCAAGAGAAGCTCGCCGGTTTCATGAAAAGCCAGCAGTCTTCGATTCACCTCGTCAAATGGTACGACCAGACCGAGCTCGTCCGCTCGTCGATGGGCGCGCTCGGCGAGGCGATTGCGATCGGCCTCGTCTTCGCTGCGCTGGTGATCCTCGCCTTCCTACGTAACTGGCGTGCCACGCTAGTCGCCATTCTCGTTGTTCCCTTGTCCGTCTTTATCACGATTCTGCTCCTGTCCATCCTCGGCATGAGCTTCAACATCATGACCTTGGGCGGCATCGCGGCAGCGATTGGTCTGCTGATCGATGACGTCATCGTGATGGTCGAGCACATCGCGCGGCGGGCAGGCGTTCCGAGCGCGCAGCACGCTTCGGCGAATGTTCTGGAGGCGGCGCGCGAGTTTCTCCAGCCGCTCTTGGGCTCGAGCCTCGCGACCCTCATCATCTTCGTGCCGCTGGCGTTCCTCTCCGGGCTTACCGGCGCGTTCTTCAAGTTCCTGTCGATCACCATGGCGTCGGCGCTGGTGATCTCTTATGTGCTTGCCGCTTACGCGGTGCCGCTGCTTGCCGCCGGCATCATCGATTTCGGCAAATGGCATGATCCCGATGCGATGCACGAGAGCTGGCTGTGTCGCACGCATCGCCGCACGCTCGATATGCTATTTGCCCGGCCGCTGTTCATCGCTCTCGGCGTCGCCGTTCTGGTTGGGCTGGGTTACCTGGGTTATTCGCAGGTCGGTACCGGCTTCCTGCCGCGCATGGACGAGGGGGGATTCGTTCTCGACTATTACAGCCAGCCCGGGACCTCATTGGCGGAGACCAATCGCGAACTCGAGCAGGTTGAGGCGATCCTTAAGCAAGACCCTGACGTCGAGACCTATTCACGCCGCACGGGAGCGGGATTGGGCGGCGACTTCAAGGAAAGCTATCAGGGGGACTTTTTCATCAAGCTTGTCGATCCGTCGCACCGGCCGCCGATCTGGACGATCATGGATCAGATCAGCGACAGGATCACCGCGCAAGTCCCGGGAATCCGCTTCGACATCCATCAACTGCTGGACGACATGATCGGCGATATGGTGGGTCGACCCCAGCCGGTCGTCGTCCAACTCAGTGCGAGCAATCCCGATCTCTTGAGCGGAGCCGCGAGCAAAGTCGCCGGCATGCTCGAGAAGGTGACCGGCATCGAAGCGGCGTCGGTCAACAATGGCGTCGTACCCGCTGGCGATGCGCTCGAGATCAACGTCGATCCTGCCGCCGCGGGCCTGAAAGGCGTGACGCCGAACGAGGTGGAAAGCCAGGTTGCCGACTATCTGCAAGGCAAGATCGCGACCAAATATCTTGGCGCGTTGCAGGATGTCGGGGTGCGGCTGTGGCTCGATCCGCCCGAGGAAAAAATCTATCGCGACCAGCTCGAGAAGCTGGAGCTCCGCGCGCCTGATGGACGCGTCTTCACCTTGGGGACGGTGGCGAAAATCGACTTCCTGGCCGGCCAGCCGGAGCTGACGCGCGACAATCTCGCGCAGATTGTCGCGGTGACCGCCGAGATTAGCGGCGACCACGATCTCGGGTCGACGGTTGCAGCGGTGAAGAGCGCGCTCGACAAGCCTGGTGCCTTGCCGCCCAATGTCTATTACACGGTCGGCGGACAGTACCGGCAGCAGCAATTGGCGATCAGCGGCATGGTGAAAGTATTCGCCGCCGCCGTGGTCGCGGAGTTCACCTTGCTGCTCTTCCTCTATGAGAGCTTTCTGCTAGCGCTCGTGATCATCTTGGGGTCGCTGATCTCGACCGGCGGGGTTTTCCTCGGCCTCTGGATAACCGGCGTTGAGCTGAATATCACTGCGATGATGGGCATGGTGATGATCGTTGGGATCGCCACCGAAATGGCGATCTTTCTTGCCTCCGAATATCAGGCCTTGGCCGCGACGAAGCCCGTCAGCGAGGCGTTGCGTGAAGCCGCCCTCAATCGCCTGCGGCCGATCACGATGAGCACGATCGCGATGATCTTGGCGCTGGCTCCCTTAGGCGCGGCGATCAGCGGCTCGGGCGATCAGATGCTCCAGCCGCTGGCGATCGCCATCATCGCCGGTATCATCGTTCAGCTTCCTTTGGTGCTGGTCGCCATGCCCGTGGTGCTCGGCCTGGTTCTGAAAGACGCTACCTAAGCGATTTGCGACCGATATTGTCGAATCTTAATGCTTTTCGGCTCAGTTGACCGGAACCGGCCTCAATCCTTAGTATCATCACCTAGAACCCACTCATTCGAGGCGTGGGCCGTTGATAGGAGCCCCTTTGATGCATATCATCGATTCCCATTTCCACTGGTGGCCGCGTTCGGTTTTCGAAGCGTTGTGCAAGCGCAAGGATTTTCCGCGCTCCGCGCCGAACGACCGTGGCGGTTACGAGTTCTGGGGTCCTTCGGGCCGGCAAGAGAAATTCCTCGGCGGCTGGGACGAATGGTTCGACATCGACGAACAGCTCGCGCATATGGACAAACTCGGTCATCAGATCGACGTCGTTTGCTCGATCGGCCCATTCTCGGTGGCCTTCTCGTATATGGACAAGATCATGGGCCGCGACTTCGCGACCCAATGGAATGAGGAGATGGCGTGGGCGCAGCGCACCCATCCCGGCCGTGTTTGGGCGAGCGCTGCGGTGCCGTTGGTCGACACGCAGACCGCGATCGACGTCGTCGATCACGCGGTCAACAAGCTCAACCTGATCGGCGTCAACCTGCCGGGCAGCGTCGGCGACGATCCGCGTATCGATGCCGAACGGCTCGAGCCGTTCTACGACTATATCGAGAAGCTCGGCGTGCCGCTGTTCCTCCATCCGACCGACGCCGTGTTCCAGGACATGCTGATCGACGGTTACAACGGCGCGCTCTTCGTATCGCTCGGCCGCGTGATCGAGGTGAGCACTGCCGCGATGCGCCTGATCTTCTCGGGCGTGATGGAGCGTCACCCGAATCTCAAGATATTCATGTCGCATACCGGCGGCGCGCTGCCTTATCAGTCGGGCCGCATGGACAAGAACGGCAAGGGCGCGAAGCTGCCGCGTAATCCGAGCGAGTACATCCATCGCTTTTATACCGACACCGTGACTCCGCACACGCAGGGCATGAAGTGGGCGATTGAGTATTTCGGCGTCGACCGCGTGATGTACGGTACGGACTATCCGTGCTGGGATCCGGCGACATGCCTGAAGCTCTTCAACGAGATGAATCTGTCGGAAGAAGATCAGCACAAGATCTTCTACGCCAACGCCAAGCGCATCCTGAACCTTAAGGACCCGGCGCTGGCGAAATCCCCGGAGCGCGAGATGGCGCCCGCGAAGTAATCGCGGGTTCTCTGTTACGCAAAAGGCCGCGGCGCAAGCTGCGGCCTTTTGCTTTTGGGACTTTGATCTTAGGACTTTGTGTCGCCGGCGAAGCGCACTGCGTCTTCGGCAGCGCGGAGGAGGGCGCGGGCTTTGTCGTGGATTTCTTGATGCTCGGCAGCGGGGTTGCTGTCGGCGACGACGCCGCAGCCTGCTTGCACGATCATCTTGCCGTCTTTTACAACCGCCGTGCGTAGCACGATGCAGGTGTCCATACTGCCGTCGCCCGAGAAATAGCCGATGGCGCCACCGTAGAGATTGCGCCGCTCGGGCTCGAGCTCGTCGATGATCTCCATCGCCCGCACTTTCGGCGCGCCCGAGAGCGTGCCGGCCGGGAAACCGGCGAGAAGTGCATCGATGGCGTCGTATTTCGGATCAATTGTGCCCTCGACATGCGAGCAGATATGCATGACGTGGCTGTAGCGCTCGATGACGAACTGGTCGGCGACATGGACGCTGCCGATTTTGGCGACGCGGCCGACATCATTGCGCGCCAAATCAAGCAGCATCAGATGCTCGGCCCGCTCTTTCGGGTCGGCGAGCAGTTCTTCCTCGAGTTGCCGGTCCTCTTCCGGGTTCTTGCCGCGGCGGCGCGTGCCGGCGAGCGGGCGAATCTCGACCTTGCTGTCCCGCAGCCGCACCATGATCTCGGGGCTCGAGCCGACGACGGTGAAATCGCCATAGTTCAGATAGAAGAGAAAAGGCGAGGGGTTGAGCCGGCGCAGCGCGCGATAGAGCGCGAAAGGGTGCAGCGTGAAGGGCACGGTGAAGCGCATCGACGGCACGACCTGAAAGATCTCGCCGGCGCGGATGTATTCCTTAGCGGTTTCGACCATCGCGAGACATTGCTCGCGCGTCATGTTGCCTTGCGGCGCGCCGAGCGGGACGGGTACTTCCTCGCCGGTGTGGCGCGCAGGCAAGGTCTTATCGAGATCGCCCATCACGGCGGCAAGCCGCCCGCAAGCGGCGTCGTAGGCATCGCGCGCCGTTGTCGCGCCCGGCCAAACCGGCGTGACGACCGTAACAGTGCCGAAGACATTGTCGAAGATGCAGACGATCGTCGGGCGGACCAGAATTCCGTCGGGAATGTCGAGCTTGTCGGGATTGTTGTCGGGCAAGTGCTCGATCAGCCCGACTGTCGAATAGCCGAGATAGCCGAAGAGGCCGGATGCCATCGGCGGCAGCTTGCCGTTATTCTCGACCCGGCACTCGGTGAGCAACACGCGCAAGCAATCGAGTGCTGGCTTGTTCTGCTTCTCGAATGCCGTCGGATTGTCGAGAGCGTGCCGATTGATTTGCGCTTCGTTGCGGAAGCAGCGCCAGATCAGATCGGGCCTCATGCCGATGATCGAATAGCGGCCGATGCGTTCGCCGCCTTCGACGGATTCGAAGAGGAAGCTCATCGGCTGGCCGTCGGCCAGCTTCATCATCGCCGAGACCGGCGTATCGAGATCGGCGATCAGATCGGTCGAGATCAGAACCGGCTTGCCCGAGACGTGGCGCCGCTCAAATTCCTCGAAGGAAGGCGAAATATCCATGGAGGAAGGGTCAGAGCACGTGATCGAGATTGGTCTGATTGATCTGGACCGGGAAAGTCGTGCGCAGGCTGCGGGTGAAGGCATCGAGCATATCGGATTTCATCGAAGCGGAAATCTGATCGTTGAGTTGCTTCACGCCGGTCTGATCCGTCGCCGGGTCGGCCGGCTGGATCGTCTTCAGCTGTGCGATCACGACATTGTCGCCGGCCGTTGCGCTGACTGCGCCGTTGGGCTTCGCGCCAAAGAGCGCCGCAATGAGCGAGGGCGGGGCGGTCGGCGCATCGCTGGTACGCGACAGCGGGGGGCTCGTCGTCATCGTCAGCTTATGCGCGGCAGCAACATCATTAAGGCTCTTGCCGCCGTTCACATCATCGACCATTGACCCGGCGAGCTTATCGAGCGCGACCTTTTGCTGCTCTGCCTGCCATGCCGCGATCACGTCCTTTTTCGCATCGTCGAGCGGACGCACAGCTGCCGGCGTCACTTTATCGACATGGACGAGGAAATAACCGTTATCGCCGAGCTCGCTGAGCGGGCTGGTTTCGCCTTGGCCCGCGGTGAAGGCGGCTTGCAGAACGCCGTCGCCCGGCTGCGGGAGTTCGATCGGCTTGCCGTCGGCGCCGCGGCCTTGCGCGTCGATCTTGTCGATCTTTTGCGTCTTAAGGCCGAATTTTTGCACGATCTGATCGAAGGAAGCCCCGCCCGCCGTGGCGTCGTCGATGTCGTTGGCGGTCTTGGCGACCGCATCGCCCGCGGCGTCGCGTTGTATATCCTTGGTGAGCTGATCTTTTACCGAATCGAGTGTCTGCGTCGCGGCCGACTTGATGTCCGCGACCATTAGGATATGCCAGCCGAAGCTGGTCTGGATCGGATCGCTCGCCTTACCCTTCGGCAGTGAGAAGGCGGCGGCGCCGAGTTGTTCGGGCAGATCGTCTTTCTTCACCCAGCCGAGATCGGTCGAGGAAGCGTCGGCATTGGCGATCGTCTTAGCGACGGCGGCAAAATCCTTGCCGCTATCGAGCTGCGCCTTCGCGTCCTTGGCGGTCGCTTCGTCGGGCAGCAGTATCTGTTGGATGTCGCGTGTCTCTGGCGTTTGGTAGTCGCTTTGGCGCGAAGCGTATTCGGATTTGAGTTTGTCCGCCGGGACGGCGATGGTCGAGGCGACATCATCTAGCTTCAACGTCGCGACGGTGATTGCGCGCTCTTCCGGCGAGCGGAAATCGTCCTTATGCGCGTCGTAATAGGCCGAGATTTGTGCGTCGGTCGGCATCGCCGGCGCCGACACGGCGGCCGGCGTCAGCGTCACGAGATTGGCGATGCGGCGCTCGGCGCGCGAGCGATAAAGCGAATCAGTCATCGCCGGCAGCGGGCTCATTCCGTCGGAAACCGCGTCGGTGAGCTGGTTGCGGATCATCTGCGTCCGCACCGAGGCTTCGTACGTCGTCTCGCTGAGCTGATTGGCGGCGAGGAGCTGGGTATAGCGATCGCGATCGAAACTGCCGCTCTGTCCTTTAAAATTCGGATCGTTGGTGATCGACTGGCTGACCGCGTCGTTGCCAACCAGAAGGTTCAGGCGCTTAGTCTCGAGCTCGAGCAGCGTGCCGCCGATAATGCGCTCGATCGCGGTGTTGAGGATGCCGAGCTGCTTAGCTTGGTCGGAATCGATGCCGTTGGGCAGCACCTGACGCAGCTGATCGATTTCGGAGCGCGCCTCTTTGCTGACCTGATCCGCGCTGATCTCGACCGAGCCCACCTTGGCAACCGAGGTGTCGGTGCCCCAATTGCGGAAGATGTCGCCGATCCCCCACAGCGCGAAGGTCGCGGAAAGTACCGCGAACAGCACTTTGACGACATAGGTTTCGGCCTTGGAGCGGATCGCTTGAAGCATGTTGAAATCTGCAAAATCTGAGGGATAGGCCGCGTTTTTGACGGCGGCCCGATGATACGTGTGCATCGCTTGCCAGGCAAGGCCGGCTGGCGGATCGGGCGGCCTCTATGCTAGAGCCTGTGGCCTTTAGGAAAGAAAGACATGCGCAAACTGGCCGCTGGCAATTGGAAGATGAACGGGATGAAAGCCGACGGGCTGGCGCTCGCGCGCGACATCGCCGGCCGCGCCGGGCAGAACGTCCTCAGCTGCGATCTGCTGCTGTGTCCGCCCGCGACCTTGCTGGCGCCGACCGCCGAGGCGATCGCCGGCAGCACCGTTGCGCTGGGTGGGCAGAATTGCCACGCTGCCGAGAAGGGCGCGCATACCGGTGAGGTCAGCGCGCCGATGCTGAAGGATGCGGGCTGCGCCTACGTGATCCTCGGCCACTCCGAGCGCCGTACCGATCAGGGTGAGACCGATGCGCAGGTGCAGGCGAAAGTCGTCGCGGCGCGCAAAGCCGGGCTGATCGCGATCGTTTGTATCGGCGAGACCCTGGCGCAGCGTGATGGCGGCGAGACACTGGCGGTGATTTCACGTCAGCTTGCTGACTCGCTGCCGGAGGGGCTCGATAGCGCGTCGCTGGTGATCGCGTACGAGCCGGTCTGGGCCATCGGTACCGGCCGCACACCGACCGTCGAGCAAGTAGCCGAGGTGCATTCCCATATCCGTCGCGAATTGGCCGGCAAGGCGAAGGATCCCGCGGCCGTGCGCGTCCTCTATGGGGGCTCAGTCAAGCCGAGCAACGCGCCTGAACTGATGAATGTGAAAGATGTCGATGGTGCGCTGATCGGCGGCGCCAGCTTGGTCGCCCACGATTTCTGGGCTATCGCCAAGGCATGTTCTTAGCGCTCGGCCGCGACAACCTCAGCCGTAGGGCAGGAGTTTCGTCAGCGCGGCGTTGAGTTCGACCATCATATCGGTCATCGCCTGGCCGATGAGGTCCATCTTGGCGATCTGATCGATACGGTTTTGCGCGCTGCGCAGTTCGCTGTCCGAGAAGACGCGGCGCAGGAGGCCACAAGACTGGGCGAGAGCGATGATGACGATGTCGCGCGCATCGGGAATCTCGTCACTGAGCAAGAGATCCGCAATGCGACGCTTCACTTCTTGCAGCTCTTTGCCATCGATCAGCGGATAGCGCCGGCTCTCGAACACCCATAGAATACGGCCTTCCTTTTCTTGCAGGATGCCGCGTTCAATAAGGCGGGCAATCACTTCCCGCTCGATCTCGTCGCCTTGCTTGCGCAGCACGTCGAGCGCGTCAATCGTCGTCGTCTTGGCTGGAAGCGTGCCGACCGCGTTCAAGGCAAAATCGAGAACTTTTTCGCCGGTCGGCTTGCGGTCGAGCACGACGAGTGACCTGACGTCTGTGTCGACGCGGTTGAGCAAAGCCAAATCCATCAGCACGGCACCGGCGAGCGCCGTGTTCATCAACAAGTCTTGGAGATTGGCAAATTGACCGCTTTTCTCGTCATGGGCGAGGAGCAGTAGTTCTTCGGCGCAGGTCAGCATTTTTGTTCTCCTGCGCTCGACTTATTTCAAGCTCGCTAACGCAGCGTCGCGGGTCGGGAAGGTCGCGAAGAGCGTGCTGAAACCGCTGATCTCGAACACCTGTTTCACCGACGGCTGGAGTCCGGCCAAAAGCAGCTTTTGCTTTGCCGTTTGCGCTTGTTTCGCGGCCTTCAAGAGTACCCGGAGCCCCGCCGAGGAGATGTAATCGAGCGCGGCGAGGTCGAGGACCAGGGTTGGGTTACGGCCGACCGCGTCGGCGAGCTTGGTGTCGGCCGTCGCCGAATTGGTGCCGTCGAGCCGTCCGCTAAATTGCAAAACCGTTGCGTTCTCGGCCTTCTGCTCGGTCATATCCATGAAATGCCCCCGTTATGGCGCGCCCTTTTGGGCGGTAAAAACGGTCACATCATGATTTCGCGCGGCGCCCGGCGCAAGTGCGTCTTTGCGCCACCGGTACTGGTTTTTCGCGAGCCCAGCGGCTACAACCAGCGTCTATGATCACGGTTATCCTCGTCGTTCACCTGATGCTAGCGGTTGCGCTGGTCGGCGTCATCATGGTCCAGAAGAGCGAGGGCGGGGCCCTCGGCATGGGCGGTGGTGGCGGCATGTCCGGCTTTATGACCGGCCGGTCCGCAGCCAATCTCCTGACCCGCACGACCGCGATCATCGCCGCCTGCTTCTTCGCGACCAGCATCGCGCTGGCCCTGATATCGAGCCACCAGCGGGCGCCGAGTTCGATCATCGACAGCGGCGCGCCCCCGGCCGCGCCCGGCCTGCCGGCTCCGACTGGCAACGCGCCAGCAAACAAGAATCAGGCACCGCTCGCCCCGAGCCAAGTCCCAGCCCCGAACGGCCCCGCGGCGCCGCTCGCGAAGTGACGCGTTAAGCGCGGCGGGCCCCCACGCGCACTCAAGTATCATTGCCGGGCTAAACACTTGTCCCGGCGGTTACGGCGCTACAGCGCTAGTTTACACCCACAAATATTTTTGCCACGACTCGCACGACTCGGCTCGGCCGGACTCGCTTTTGATTGTCGGCGGCGGGATTGGTCCCTAGATTAGGAGTCCATGACGCGGTTCATTTTTATCACCGGCGGCGTGGTCTCCTCTCTCGGCAAGGGTCTTTCGGCGGCATCGCTCGGTGCGCTGCTTCAGGCGCGTGGCTTCAACGTGCGGCTGCGGAAATTCGATCCTTATCTCAATGTCGATCCGGGGACGATGTCACCGTATCAGCATGGCGAGGTTTTCGTCACGGACGACGGGGCGGAGACCGACCTCGATCTTGGCCATTACGAGCGCTACACCGGCGTGTCGTCGCGGCGCAGCGACAGCGTCAGCTCGGGCCGCGTCTATCAGTCCGTCATCCAGCGCGAGCGCCGCGGCGAGTATCTCGGCGCGACGGTGCAGGTGATCCCGCACGTCACCGACATGATCAAGGAGTTCATGCAGGCCGACATCGCCCCCGCCGATCAGGGCGGCGAGGATTTCGTCCTCATCGAGATCGGCGGCACGGTCGGCGATATCGAGAGCCTGCCCTTCCTCGAGGCGATCCGCCAGCTCGGCAACGAGGTCGGCCGCGCGCGCGCGATGTATGTCCACCTCACCCTCGTCCCCTATATCCCCTCGGCCGGCGAGCTCAAGACCAAGCCGACGCAGCATTCGGTGAAAGAGCTCCTCGGCCTCGGCATCCAGCCCGACATCCTGCTCTGCCGCTGCGATCGCGACATCGCGCGCGCCGCCCGCGACAAGATCGCGCTGTTCTGCAATCTCCGGCCCGAGCGCGTTATCCTCGCGCGCGACGTCGACACCATCTACGCCGTGCCCGAGGCCTATCACGCCGAGGGGTTCGACGCCCAGGTCTGCGCCCATTTCGGCATCGACGCGCCGCCGCCCCGGCTCGAGAGCTGGGAGAAGATCGTCGCCACCATCCGCCGCCCGGAAGGCGAGGTGGCGATCGCCGTTGTCGGCAAATACACCCATCTGCCCGATGCCTATAAATCGCTGGCCGAGGCGCTGGTCCATGGCGGCATCGCCAACAATGTGCGCGTGAAGTTCGACTGGATCGACAGCGAGATCTTCGAGCAGCCCGACGCCGTCACCAAGCTCGAAGGCGTCCACGGCATCCTCGTCCCCGGCGGCTTCGGCGAGCGCGGCGCCGAAGGCAAGATCGAGGCGGTGAAATTCGCCCGCGAGCGGCGCGTCCCCTATTTCGGCATCTGCTTCGGCATGCAGATGGCGGTGATCGAGGCGGCGCGGCATTTGGCCGGCCTGCCCCATGCCGGCACCACCGAATTCGGCCCGACCCCAGATCCCGTCGTCGGCCTGATGACCGAATGGGTGCGCGGCAACCAGGTGGAGCGGCGCAACGAAGGCGGCGACATGGGCGGCACGATGCGCCTCGGCGCCTATACCGCGATGCTGTTGCCCGGCAGCCGCGTCAGCGAGATCTATGGCGGCGCCACCTCGATCAGCGAGCGCCACCGCCACCGCTACGAGGTGAACATCCATTACAAAGAGCGGCTGGTGCAGGCCGGCCTGCGCTTCTCCGGCATGAGCCCCGACGGCATCCTGCCCGAGATCGTCGAGATCCCCGACCACCCGTGGTTCGTCGGCGTGCAATACCACCCCGAGCTCAAATCCAAACCCTTCGACCCGCACCCGCTGTTCACGAGCTTCATCAAAGCGGCGGTGGAGCAGAGTAGGCTTGTCTAACTTGCCCTCTCCCGCTTGCGGGAGAGGAAGGGGCCCACGCGAAGCGTGGGAAGGTGAGGGGGGCGCTACAACCGCGCGATCGGAATCTTCAGCGCCTGCGCTGCCGCGATCATCCGCCGATCGTAGCTCGCCAGCTCAATCGTCTGACCCTGGCCGCGCAGAAATTCCAGCGCCGCGAGATGAAGCGCATCGAGTGTGCGCACAGGTATGGGGAATGGATCGAGCGCGCGGGAAAGGATCACCGGCGTCAATTCAACGAAACCGATGTTGCCAAGCAGCGCACGGGCTGCCTCGCGGTGCGATGGCGCGAGGCCCCGGCTATTGATCCTCACCGAAACTTCGTATTCCAAAAGACGACTGGAGACGAGCGCTTCGCGCCAGAATGTGTTGCTCGGCCGCTGATCTTCCGCCAACAGCTGCGCGAGCGCGACCGAGGTATCGAGATAGATCACCGGTCGGAGCGATCCTCATCGAGCTCGCGGAGCAGTGTCGCAAGCGGCGCGACGGGAAGGGAAGGCGGTGGCCCTTCGCTCCGCATCGTCGGGGGTGTGATCCAACCGCGGCGCACGGCCTCGGCGAGGTTGGCATCGGCCAGCGTTGCGGCGCGGCCCGCTTGCGGCGGAATCAACTCGGCGACAACGCGATCGCGATCGGTGACCAACACGGTCTCGCCGCCCGACGCGAGGCGCACATATTCGCTCAGCTTGTTCTTGAGAGTTTTCAGCCCGACCGCGCGCATGGAAAAAAGGTAGCTTCTGGTAGCTACTTTGTCAAGCATGCCAAACAAATGAGCGGAACGCCGAAGGGGCGCAGTCGAAGGGTGCCCGAGATCGTCGAGATCCCCGACCACCCATGGTTCGTCGGCGTGCAATACCACCCCGAGCTCAAATCCAAACCCTTCGACCCGCACCCGCTGTTCACGAGCTTCATCAAAGCGGCGGTGGAGCAGAGCCGGTTGGTTTAGCGACCGGCGCAGCGATTAAAGCGCAGGTGATCGACCCCGAAGGCGACAGTTTTCTTCCGTCCAACGGTAAAAGACGAAATGGCCGCCGGTCATTTCGTTCGGCCAAGTCAAATTGACAGTGGCAGCCTCTCATGCCAATGCGAAGTAGCGTCTTTGTCTGAGCTGAGGTGCGTGTGATCGGCCTCGCGATCGAGGTTCATCGACATCTCGGTCCAGGCTTATTGGAATCGGCGTATGAAGAGTGTCTTTGCTTCGAGCTGAAGCAGGCGGCAATCCCGTTCGCCCGACAGGTCGCGCTTCCCGTTCGCTATAAAGGAATAAGTCTCGACTGCGGCTACCGCATGGACGTTCTTGTCGCCAATGAGCTGGTCGTCGAAATCAAGGCGGTGGAGCGGATCATCCCCATTTTCGAAGCCCAGATGCTTTCCTATTTGCGCCTGAGCGGACACAAGATCGGGCTATTGATGAATTTCCATAGCGTCTTGCTGAAAGACGGCATCCGCCGGTTCGTGCTGTCGTAAGAAGATTTACCACAGAGACACAGAGGGCACAGAAGGGTCTTCGGCGCGCTTCCGCGCGCCAGAATTCTTATCTCTGTGTCCTCTGCGTCTCTGTGGTGAACTCTCTTTTTTTATGAAGCACGGCATCGCCGGTTCGTGCCCTCGTAAGAAGATTTACCACGGAGACACAGAGGGCACAGAGAAGGGGCTTCGGCGCGCTTCGCGCGCCAGAATTCTTATCTCTGTGTCCTCCGCGTCTCTGTGGTAAAAACTCTCTTTTTTATGAGGCACAGCATTCGCCGGTTCGTGCTGTCGTAAGAAGATTCACCACAGAGACGTAGAGGACACAGAGTTTAGGAATCTTGGCACGCTCCGCGCGCCTAAAACGCTTCTCTGTGTTCTCTGCGCCTCTGTGGTGAAATCTCTTTTGTTTCTTGCTAGAATCCCCAAATGTCCACACCCCATCATGTCCCTATCGGCAACCTCACGCTCGGCAACGATCGGCCGCTGGCGCTGATCGCCGGGCCTTGCGCGCTCGAAAGCCGTGCCCATGCGCTGGAGATGAGCCACGCTTTGGTCGAGCTCACGGCGCGGCTCGGTATCGGCCTCATCTATAAGACCTCGTTCGACAAGGCGAACCGCACGTCGATCGGGTCGGTGCGCGGCATGGGCCTCGAAGAAAGCCTGCCCATCCTCGCCGAGGTGCGCGAGACATATGGCTGCGCCGTCGTCACCGACGTGCACGAGAAAGAGCAATGCGCAAGCGTGGCCGAGGCGGTCGATGTGCTGCAGATCCCGGCCTTCCTCTGCCGCCAGACCGATCTCTTGCTGGCCGCCGGCAAAACCGGCCGGGCCGTCAACGTGAAGAAGGGCCAGTTCCTCGCGCCGTGGGATATGAAGAACGTCGCGGCGAAACTCGCCTCGACCGGCAATCAGAACATCATGCTGTGCGAGCGCGGCGCGAGCTTCGGCTACAACACCCTCGTCTCCGATATGCGCTCGATCCCGATCATGGCCGAGACCGGCTATCCCATCGTGTTCGACGCGACCCACTCGGTGCAGCAGCCGGGCGGGCAAGGGGAGACCTCCGGCGGCGAGCGGCGCTTCGTTCCGGTGCTTGCGCGCGCTGCCGTCGCCGTCGGCGTCGCCGCGGTCTTCATGGAAACCCACCAAGACCCCGACCACGCCCCCTCCGACGGCCCCAACATGGTGCATCTGAAAGACATGCCGGGATTGCTGTCCGAGCTGATCGAATTCGACCGGCTGGCGAAGAGACGCAATTAACCGCAGAGACGCAGAGAACACAGAGAAGAATGAATGCGCGCTTCGCGCGCTAAAAATTGTTCTCCGTGTTCTCTGCGCCTCTGTGGTGAAATTTTTGTGTTTTTGGCCTCTCCCGCTTTCGCGGGAATGACGGAAAAAGTAGAAACAGCCTCGTACAAAAGAATAGGAGCCCCATGAGCGCGATCACCGATATCCACGCCCGCGAGATCCTCGACAGCCGCGGCAATCCCACGGTCGAGGTCGAGGTGACGCTGGAGAGCGGTGTCGTCGGCCGCATGGGCGTGCCGTCGGGCGCGTCGACCGGCGCGCATGAGGCGGTCGAGCTGCGCGACGGCGACAAGACGCGCTATGGCGGCAAGGGCGTGATGAACGCGGTGCGCGCGGCGAACGGCGAGATTTTCGACGCGCTCTCGGGTCTCGATGCGCGCGACCAGCTCCAGCTCGATCGCACTATGATCGCGCTCGACGGCACGCCGAACAAAGCCCGGCTCGGCGCCAACGCGATCCTCGGCGTGTCGTGCGCGGCGGCGAAAGCGACCGCGATGGAGCTGGGCCTGCCGCTCTATCGCTATGTCGGCGGGCCCAGCGCGCGCGTGCTGCCGACGCCGATGATGAACATCGTCAATGGCGGCGTCCATGCCGACAATCCGATCGACCTGCAGGAATTCATGATCATGCCGGTTGGCATGGATAACTTCGCCGACGCGCTGCGTTGCGGCGCCGAGGTGTTTCACGCGTTGAAGGCGAAGCTGCACGATGCCGGCATGAACACCAATGTCGGCGACGAAGGCGGCTTCGCGCCGAACCTCAAATCGGCCGACGAGGCGCTTGCTTTCATCATGCGCGCGATCGAGGCCGCGGGCTACAAGCCGGGCAGCGACGTCGTGCTCGCCCTCGATGCCGCCTCGACCGAATTCTATAAGGACGGCACCTACAATCTCGACGGCGAGGGCAGGAAGCTCGACAGCGCCGGCATGGCGAAATACCTCGCCGATCTCGCCGCGCGCTATCCCATCGCCTCGATCGAAGACGGCATGGCCGAGGACGATTGGGACGGCTGGGCGCTCTTGACCAAAGAGATCGGCGGCAAGGTGCAGCTCGTCGGCGACGATCTCTTCGTCACCAACCCCGAGCGGCTGCGCGATGGTATCAAGAAAGGCCTCGCCAATTCGCTCTTGGTGAAGCTCAACCAGATCGGCACGCTCTCCGAAACGTTGGAGGCGGTCGATACCGCGCACCGCGCCGGCTACACCGCCGTGTTCTCGCACCGCTCGGGCGAGACCGAGGATGCGACGATCGCGGACCTCGCCGTCGCCACCAACTGCGGCCAGATCAAGACTGGCTCGCTCTCGCGCTCCGACCGCCTCGCCAAATACAACCAGCTCCTGCGCATCGCCGACGAGCTCGGCCCGGAGGCGCGGTATCTCGGGCGGGGGGCGTTGAAGCGCTAGCGCTCGCCTCTCTATCATTCGTCACCCCCGCGAAAGCGGGGGTCCATAGCAGCCGCTTGGATTCCTGCTTTCGCGGGAATGACGGAATAGGGATCACGCGCTAGTTTCTGGCTATGACTTCCGACGCTTCACCCCGTCACGCCCTCTCGTCGCTCCCCGTCATCGACATCGCCCCGTTCCTCAACGGTGGCAGCGAGGCCGCGCGCAAAGCCGTGGCGCGCGAATTGCGCCGTGTCTGCATCGATATCGGCTTCTTCTATCTCGTGGGGCACGGCATTAGCGAAGCCGAGCTCGACGAAGCGCTGTCGCGCGGGCGCGATTTCTTCCGCCTGCCGCTCGCAGCGAAAGAGCGGCTGCGCTTCAACGCCGCGCGTTTCGGCTATTTCCCCTTGGGCGGCGCGAACGAATACGGGAAAGCGGGGGACCTCAAAGAGCGCTTCTCCTGCACGCGCGAGGCCATCCCGGGCGAGCCGGCCGAAGGCAATTTCGGCGCCGGGCAATCGTGCTGGCCCGGCGAGGACATGCTGCCCGGCTTCCGCGCTTTCTTCGCATCGCACATCGCCAAGCGCGCCGCGCTGACTCGCGCGCTGGCGCAGGTTTTCGCGCTGTCGCTCGACCTGCCGCAGGATTATTTCGACCCGGCGTTCCGGCATCTCGGCTGCGTGCTGATGTTCAACTATTACCCGAAGATCGAGCGGCCGGCGGAGACGGATACGGCGCGCTGGAGCTTCTCGCCGCATACCGACTACGGCGCCTTCACCCTGCTGCTGCAGGATCGGCTCGGCGGGCTGCAGGTGCGCAATGCGGCGGGCGAGTGGATCGACGTCACGCCGCTCGACGGCAGCTTCGTCATCAATATCGGCGACATGTTCGCGATGTGGACGAACGATCTCTATAAATCGAGCCTCCACCGCGTGATGAATTTCAACGATGCTGAGCGGCTCTCGCTCGCGCTCTTCACCTACCCGCAGGGCCGGACCGAGATCGCCTGCCTGCCGAGCTGCCGGAGCGCCGATAATCCGCCGCGCTACCAGCCCGTCCAGGCCGAAGCCTATAACCGCATCCTCGTCGAGCAAGCCTCGCGCGCCGGCAAGCCCGGCCTCTCGACGCGCACCGAAGAGCGGCTGCGCACGTCGGTGGAATGAGAATGAGAACGAACAACCTTTCTCGCCGCGATGCGCTGATCCTCGCCGCGTCCGGCGTCGCCGCGCTGTCGGCGCCGCGCATCGCGCGTGCCGCGACCAAGCTGCGCGTCGCCAAGGCCAACCCGCATGCAATCTCCTTCGCGCCGCTCGATGTCGGCGTGGCGAAGGGATTCTTCCCGGGCCTCGATAGCGAGATCGTGAACTTCGCCGGCTCGGCCAAAGCGATGGCCGGGCTCATGGCGAATGCGGCGGATATCTATCTCGGCGGCGGCACCGATATCGCGTTCGAGGTAAAGGGCGTGCCGATCACCGCCGTCGCGGCGCTCGCCGGGCCGCCGCTCTTGCTCACGATCATCGTGCCTTACGATTCGCCGATCAAAACCGCCGACGAACTCAAGGGCAAGACGGTGCAGGTCTCGACCAAAGGCTCGACCACCGACTGGCTTTTCCGCAAGCTCGCCGAGACCAAGGGCTGGGGTCCCGACGGCATCATCACCGTGCCGATGGGCGGCGAGCTCACGACCCAGGTCGCGGCGCTCCGGACGCATCAGGTCGACGCTATCATCGGCACCGCCTCGCTCGCCTTCGAGCTCGAGGAGAAGAAAGAAGGCCGGCTGCTGATTCCGACGGCGGATTACGTGAAGGACTTTCTCCTGCACGCGATCTTTGCGACCAACACATTCCTGCAGAACGACCCCGACGCGGTGCGCGGCTTCCTCAAAGGCTGGTTCCAATCGATCGCCTTCATGCGCGCAAACCGCGAGGAGACGCTGAAGATCATCCTGCCGGTCACGCAGGTCGATGAAGCTGCCGAAGGCAAGGAATACGATCTCGTCATGCCGATGTTCTCGACCGACGGCAAGTTCGACGCGAAATCGCTCGACGTGATGGCGCAGAGCTTCATCGATCTGAAAATTCTCGATGCCAAGCCGGATATGGCGAAGCTGGTGACGGAAAAATATTTGGCGGGCGCTTAGCCCAGCATCGGCAGCGCGATCTGCAACAGTTCGGCCGGCTGTGTCGCGGCGATCGTCGCGTGTTCGCCCTTTTCCGAAACCAGGGGCTCGATCTGGAACGCGGCGTGTTGTTCCCAACCCTCGCCGGCGCCCGACAGCGCGAAGAGCAATAGCCGCGTGTCGGCTTCGCCTGCGGCAAGCCGCGCGCCTTTATCGAGGCGCAGCAATTCGATGCGCGTGCCGCGCTCGGTGAAGCTGCCGAGCAACTTTCGCGCGACGCCGGGCTGCGCGCGATCGGGCACCCACGCGAAATGCGCCGGGTTCATCAGGATCGGCTCGTCGTAGCGCGGCGGCGGATAGGCGAGGGGGCGGCCGGCGACGTGCTCCCAGATCGCCTCGAACGCGTCCTGATTTTTGCGCCCGACGCCGTCCGTCCGATGAAACACGCCGGCGTCGAATGTGCCGATTTTTGCGAGCGCCGCGTAACCTTGCTGCATCTGCCGTGTCGAGATGAAGCCTTGGCCGCTGGCGCCGCCGAATTGCAGCACCAGCGTGATGCGCTCGGATGTCGCCGGCGCTTGCGGCCCGTACCACGTGCCTTCGGGGAAATAGCCGATCCAGCCTTCTTCGAGCTCTTTGCCGGGCGCGATGCTGAGCGAGCCCTGCAGCGATAGGCGGATCTGATCGAAATTGTGATGGTGGCGCGGGTTCTGATGCCCGCCGCGATCGCGCCCCAAGGTGAGGCGGAAATTCTCTTTCGTGCCTTCCTCGCCGGCAAGCAGCAGCTTGGTCGCGAGCCCGCCGCCGCGATGCTTTTCCTGCCCGCTTTGGAACGCCATTCGCCCGCCATGAACGAGCTTCATCGCGGCACCTCCGTCCCTCCTAAATCAAGGTCGTGTTCGGCGGCAGGCCGAGCAGCATGCGGCCGAACATCTCTTGATTGACCTCGAGCGCGAGGGCGCCGTGCATGTTGATGGCGTGAAGATCGCGCCAGGCGCGCTGAATCGGATTGCTCTCGGCGAGACCCGAGCCGCCGCAGGCGAGGAACAGTGTGTCGACGGCTTCGAGACATTGCCGCACCGCATGCGCGCAATCCATGCGGATGCGGGCGCGTTCGCGCGGCGCCATGATCGCGCCGGCATTGGCCGCCGCTTCGATATCGTCGACCGCGCGATGGAGGAGGAGGCGCGCGACACGGATCTTGGTTGCGGCATCGGCGACCTGCCGATGCGTCGTCGCGCTCTCGATCTGCTTTTCGCCCAGCGTATAGGCGATGATGCGGCCGGGCAGGCGGTCCTGAAACGCATCGAGCGCCGCCTCGGCGATGCCGATCGCACCCGGCGCCAAAGCGAGCTGCAACACCGGCACCGCGGCGCTTTTGTAAAGCCCGCCCTCGTGCAGCGCCACGCCCGGCGCCTTGCCCTCGACCAGGCCGGGCAGGGAGAGCATGCGATGAGGCGGCACGAACACATCCTTGGCCGCGACGCTGCAACTGCCGGTGCCGCGCAAGCCGGCGACATTCCAATCGTCCTTGATGTTGATATCTTGGGTCGGGACGAGCAGATCGGCCTCGTCGATCACCGCGCCGCTCGTATCGAGAATGCGCGCGCCGAGCAAAAGATATTTTGCATGCTGACAGCCCGAGGCGAAAGGCCAGAAACCGTTCAGCACATAGCCGCCGGAGGCGGGTTTCGCTTCGCCGCGCGGTGCGATCACCGCCGAGATGAAGGTGTCGGGATCGGCGCCATAGGTCTCTTCCTGCGCTTCTTCCGGGAACGAGCCCATCAGCCAGCTATGCGCGTGAACAACGCCCATGCACCACGCCGTCGAGCCGCAGCCGCGCGCGATCGTGGCGACGGTATCGATATGCGCGTGCAGCGACAGCTGATGTCCGCCGTAACGCCGCGCCTGCAACACTTTGAGCAGCCCCGCGCGTTTCAGCGCCGCGACATTCGCGTCGGGCAACCGGCGCAGCTTCTCGGCTTCCGCCGCGCGCTGGCTCAGCTCGGGGATGAGCGCGGCGGCGCGCTCGATGAGGTCGGCGGTATCGGAGGATTGTGACGTCATCTAATTCTTCACCGGCACGAATTGCGTTGAGTAAAGCTTCTCCGCCGGCGGCACGTCGGCCATGACGCCGGTTTCCTTGAGCGCGCGGCGCACGACTTCGATCGCGGCGGGATCGAAGGCGCCGTCTTTCGAGGCCATGCTGAAGACCTCTTTGTCATAGGCGGCGGTCGCGGCGGTCGGCGACAGATGCTCGGTCTCGGCCGCAATCTGCGCCGCGATATCGGGATGCGCATGCGCATAGGCGAGGGTCTCGAACCAGCCTTTGAGGAAGGCCGTTATCGCCGCCGGGTCCTGCGCGATCAGTGTGTTGGCGGCATAGAGCACGTTGGCGTGGAAGGTCTTGATGTAATCGCCGAAGGTCAGGACGATGCGCGCCTTGCCCGCCTCTTGCGTGGTGAAGGCGTTGCCGACGCCGGTGACGCTGCCGTCGATCTGGCCGGTGGTCATGGCCGCCATCGCATCGGTCGGCGTGCCGACGGGCAAAGCGCGGATGCCGTCGACGCCCCAGCCGCGCTGGCGCGATAATTCCTTCACCACCCATTCGGTGAGCGAGCCGACGGTCGAGACGCCGATCGTCTTGCCCTTCAGATCGTCGACACTCTTGATCGTACTGGCCGGCGGCACGATCAGCGCCAGCATGTTGGGCGGGTTCGACACGGCGGCGACCGCCGTCGCCGGCACGCCTTTCAGCGGAAACGCCATGCCGATCCCTGAGCCGAAGCCGAGATCGATGGCGCCGGCGGCGAGCGCCTGCATCGTCTTGGCCTCGCCGGCGAATTCGATCGATTCCACATCGAGCCCGACGCCCGGCCAAATCTTCGCATGTTGGCCGAGCTCGACCAGCGTCAGCAGCAGCGGCCCCCCGGATTTGCCGACGCGCAGCTTGGTCGCGGCGTTGGCGCTGGCGGCGAGGGTGAGGGCGATGAGAAAACAGACCGTAGGAACGATCCACCAGCGACTACGGAAAAGTGATGTGGTGGTCATCCCGCTTTATCCTCCCTCTGATCTCGCGGCTTTACTCCGCCATTATAGAAATGATCTTACGGCTGCGCTTCTTCGAACGCCATCGAGCGATCGCAAATTGACGACGCACCGTTTGATCGCTTTAGAAGCGGGAATCCTCGCGTTCGCCGAATCCTTTTGCCGTGCCGGAACGTCATCTCAAGCGACGCAACCCTTGAACCGGAGAGCCCCATGGCCCGCATGCTCGTGATCTATAAGACGCCGCAAGATACCGCCGCTTTCGACAAGCATTATTTCGAAATCCATGTGCCGCTGGCCAAGAAGCTGCCGGGCCTGCGCAAATACGAGGTCAGCCGCGGCGCGATCACCGCGCTGGCGGGCGGCGAGGCCTATATGGTGGCGGAGCTGCATTTCGACGATCTCGCCGCGATCCGCGCTGCGTTTGCCAGCGAGGTGGGCAAGGCGTGCGGCGCCGACCGGCAGAATTTCGCGCCCGATCCCACCGCGTTCCAGATGTTCCTCTTCGAGGATCGCACGGTCTGACCGAAATGGGCGCGCTCGCGGTCCGACGCGGGACCACGAGCCGCTCGCGCCCTAATCCCACACCGCATATTGGGCGAGTACCCGACGCGATCCTTGCTGGTTGATTTGCGCGGACGGCTGTGAGAGCGTGTCTGATGCGACGGCAACCGCGATGGCCGGGCGAGCCGCCGAGAGGCGGCCATCGCCATGGCCGGAAACGAGAATAAGAAAAGCGATACGGCACGGAACGGCGAGGCGCGGCAAGCGTCCGCCCTCAACGGGAGAAACGGGATGAAGATCGCCGGCACGATAGTGAGCTTGGGATTGCTGCTCCTCGCGGCGGCACCGCTGCGCGCGGAGGACGTCGTGATCGCCGCGCAATATCCGCTCTCCGGCCCGATGGCCTCTTATTCGGGACCGTTCCTCAAGGAAGGGACCGAGATCGCCATCCAGCGCATCAACGAGTCCAAGATGCTCGGCGAAGGCCGCACGCTGAAGGTGATCGTCGAGGACAATGGCGGCGATCGCAATCAAGCGATCTCGCTGATGAACCGGTTCGCGACATCCGATAATGCACTCGCCGTGCTCGGCGTCTACGGCTCCTATCTCTCGCTGCCGACGGCGCCGGTCGCCAACGAGCTGAAGATACCGTTCCTCGCCATCGCGGCGTCGCCGGCGATCGTGGAGGCCGGGCCCTGGTCCTACATTCTCATCGAACAGCCCGATTCCTCGATGAAGATCCTCGCCGACTTTGCGGCCAACACCCTCAAAGTGAAAACCGCCGCGATGGTTTTCGATCGCGCCAACGATGCGTCGGTGCGGCTCAAGGACGCTTTCGGTAAATACTTCAAGGAGCACGGCGGGTCGGTGGTGTCCGAGGACGGCATCTCGGCGCAAGACACTAATTTCGCGCCGATCGCGACCAAGATCGCGAGCGAGAAGATCGACGTCCTCTATCTCGAATCCGTGCCGTCGGTCGCCGGCAATTTCCTCGTCCAGGTGCGTCAGGCGGGCCTCGATCCAAGCGTCAAGCTGGTCGCGAGCGGACAGGTTTCATCGCCCGTCTTCCGCGACATTGCCGGCGCCGCCGCGAACGGCATCCAATATCCGGCTGACTACGATGCGGCGATGCCGGGGGTGGAGAACAAATATTTCGTCGACGCCTATCGCAGGCGCAACAACGGCAAGGACCCGGATCAAAACGCCGCCTGGGCCTATACCGGCATGCTCTTGCTCGCGCATGCGATCCATGACGCGGGTCCCGGCGCCGATCGCGCCAAGGTGCGCGATGCCCTGGCCAAGCTGCACGATGTCGACACGGCGCTCGGCGACGGCAAATACTCCTACGACAAGGATCGCATGCCGGATTTCAAGCTGATCATGCTGCAAGTTGCGAACGGCAAGCAGGAATTGGTGAAGTAGGCGGGCGTCGCCGCTCGAGAGCGAGAAGGAGGGCCGGCCATGCTCGCGCAACAGCTCTTGAACGGCCTCGTGGTCGGCGCCGCCTACGCGCTGTTCTCACTCGGCCTCACGCTTATCTTCGGCATGCACCGCATCCTCAACCTCGCCCATGGCGCGGTGTTCATGTGGGGCGCGTTCATCGGCTATTTCGCGGTGACCTTGTTGGGATGGCCGCTCTGGGCGGCCTTCATCGCCGCGGTCATCGGCGCCGGCTTCGTCAGCGTCGCGCTCGATCTGTGCGTCTTTCGCCCGCTGCGGCGGCATCAAGGCGACGAGTTCGGCACGATCGTCGCCAGCATCGGCGCCAATCTCATTCTGATGCAATTGGCGCAGCAAGCCACCAATGCCCAGACCTTGCGGTTCCCGTTCGGCATCTTCCCGGTCGTTTTCTACAATTTGCCGGGCATGCGGATCTCGCTGCAGCAGATCGTGATCCTCGCCGCGGTCGCGGTGATCGTCGTCTGCCTCCTGTTTTTCCTCTTCCGCACCAGCCTCGGCAGCGAGGCGCGGGCGGTCGCCGTGAACGAGCCGACGGCGATGCTGCTCGGCGTCAATCCGGGCAAGGTCTATCTCGCATCGTTCTTCATCGCCGGAATGCTCGCCGGCGCCGCCGGCGTCATTCTCGGCATTGCCTTCAACTCCGTCACCTATGTGATGGGCGAGGCCGTGATGCTGCAGGCGTTCGTGGTGATCGTTCTCGGCGGGCTCGGCAGCGTCGTCGGCGCGGTGCTGGCGGGCATCGTCATCGGCATGATCCAGACGCTGACCACGGCTTATATTTCGACCGAGCTGTCGGACGCGGTAGTGTTCGGTCTGCTGTTCCTCGTGCTGCTCATTCGCCCGAACGGATTCTTTTCGGGGTTGCACACCGAATACCGGGTCGCGTGACGATGGCGTTCATCCTCACGTATCGCCCGCTTTTCGATCTCATCTGTATCTATTCGATCCTCGCTTTCAGCCAGTACGTCGCGTTGCGGGCCGGGCTCTTCTCGCTCGCGACCGCGGGTTTCGCGTCGATCGGCGGCTACGCCGGCGCCATCCTGTTGAAGGAAACCGCGCTCGGGCCGGTCCTCGGCGGCGTCGGTGCGATACTCTGCGGCATCGTCGCCGGGCTGATCCTGTCTTTGCCGCTGGCGCGCTTGCGCGGCGCGTTCCAGTCGATCGCCACCATCGGCTTCGTCCAGATCATGGTGTCGCTGGCGCTCTACGCGCAGCCGCTCACCGGCGGCCCCTTGGGCCTCAACGCCATTCCGAAAGTCGCCACCACCGCCGTGCTCGTGCCGATGGTGATCGTGCTGGCGGTGCTGCTCGTCGTCATCAATCGCAGCGGTATCGGCCGCGCCTTCGATGCCATCCGCCAGGACTACACCGTCGCGATGTCGCTGGGCATCTCGGTCAGCCGCTATTTCCGCTATGCGTTCGCGTTGTCGGGCGCGATCGGCGCGTTGGGCGGCTGTCTCCTTGCCTACAACACCTATTCGATCCAGCCCGATGTCTTCGGCTTCCCGATGCTGGTGCTCGTCATTGCCGCGGTGATCCTCGGCGGCCGCGCGATGGTCGCGGGGCCGCTGGTCGGGACCGCTTTCCTCATCGTCCTGCCCGAGCTGATCCGGCCGCTTGCCGATGCGCGGCTGCTGCTGCAAGGCTTGCTGCTGATCCTCGTCATCATCTTCCTGCCGCAAGGCATCGTCGATTCACTCAGCCACCGCTGGAAGCTGCGCCATGGGGCGAAGGGAACAGCGGGCGAAAAGCGGGGGCGGGCGCATGGCGTCCCTTCAGCTTAGCGGCGTCAGCAAGCGCTTCGGCGGCCTCGAGGCGGTCGCCGCGCTCTCGCTCGCCATCGAGCGCGGGCGCATCACCGGGCTGATCGGCCCGAACGGCGCCGGCAAGACCACCATCGTCAATATGATCTCGGGGCTGATGACGCCGAGCGCCGGGCATATCCGCCTGGGCGACGACGAGCTGACCGGCGAGCCGCTCAATCGCGTGGCGCGGCGCGGCATCTCGCGCACCTTCCAGAACGTGCGGCTGCTGCGCGAGGCATCGGTGCTCGAGAATATCGTCGTCGGCGCGCATCGCCACGAGCGCACCTCGCTGCTGGCGAACTCGCTCGGCTTTCCCGCGATCTGGCGCGAGCGCCGCGCCTTTCGCGCGCGCGCCGCGCAACTGCTCGCGCGCTTCGACCTCGAAGATCTCGCCGATACGCCGGCGGGCGGGCTTTCCTACGGGCACCAGCGCCTGGTCGAAATCATGCGTGCCCTCGCGATGGAGCCCGATTTTCTCCTGCTCGACGAGCCGGTCGCCGGGATGAACGAGATCGAGGCGCGCCGCCTCGGCGTGATCGTGCAGGGGCTCGCGCGCGAAGGGATCGGTGTCCTGCTGATCGAGCACAACATGCGCTTCGTGATGGAATTCTGCGAAATGATCTACGTGATCGATTCCGGCCGGCTCATCGCCCAAGGCACGGCGCCCGAGATCAGCCGCGACGAGACCGTCATCAAAGCCTATCTCGGTGGCTAGATGCTCGATGTGAATCATATCAGCGCGGGTTACGGCGCGGTCGCGGTGCTTCACGAATTGAGCTTCGCGGTGGGCGAGGGGCAGGCGGTGGCGATCCTCGGCGCCAACGGCGCCGGCAAGACGACGCTGCTCAAGACGATTTGCGGGCTGGTCCATGCGAGCGCCGGCGCCATCGCGCTCGATGGCACGCCGGTCACGCGGCTGCCGACCTATGAGATCGCGCGGCGCGGCGCGGTGATGGTGCCGGAGGGGCGGCAGATTCTGGGGCCGCTGACGGTGGCGGAGAATCTGCGCCTCGGTCATCTCGCGGCGGCGCGGCGCGGCGGCGTGATGGGCGAGGATATCGAGCAGGTCTTCGCGCTGTTTCCCATCCTCGCCGAGCGCCGCAATCAGGTGGCGGGTCAGTTGAGCGGTGGGCAGCAACAGATGTTGGCGATTGGGCGCGCCTTGATGGGCCGGCCGCGGCTGCTGTTGCTCGACGAGCCGAGCCTCGGCCTCGCGCCGGCGATCGTCGCGCAGGTCTTCGAGACGCTGCAGCGCGTGCACCAAAGCGGGCTCACCATGCTGCTGGTCGAGCAGAATGCGAAACGCGCGCTCGATGCCACCGAGTATGCCTATGTGATGGAGCGCGGGCGCATCGTTCACCAGGGACCGAGCCGTCAGCTACAATCCGATCCCGTGGTCATCGAGCATTATCTCGGACAGATCGCGCACTGACAGCCGAGCGGAGAGATTTTCTTGCATCAACGAAGCTTAGGCGTTCTCTCTATTCTGCTGTCGATCTATGCGGTCAGTGCGCAGGCCAGCGACAAGTTGCGCGTCGGTCGGCCGACGCCGAACGGCTTCGATTTCGCGATCCTCGATGTCGGCGTGGCCAAGGGCTTCTTCAAGCAACAGGACCTCGACATCGAATCGGTGGTGTTGGAGGGCTCCGCCAAGGTCACCATCGCGATCACCTCGGGCAGTATCGACATCAGCCTCGGAACCGGCACGGATTTCGCGTTCGTCGCCAAAGGCGCGCCGGAGCGCGGCGTTGCCGCGATGGCGGGGCCGCCGCTCAACATGGCGTTCATCGTCCGCTCGGCCGACAACATCCGCTCGGTCTCCGAATTGAAAGGGAAGAAGGTCGCCGTCAGCACCGTCGGGTCGCTCACCTCGTGGCTCGCGCAACAGCTATCGCGGCACGAAGGATGGGGCAACGACGGCTTTGCCCTGGTCGCATCGGGCGGCGGGCCGTCGATGGCCGCGGCGCTTCTCGCCGGCAATGTCGACGCCACGAGCAGCTCGCTCGAAGGCGGGCTGGCGTTGGAGGAAGCGGGAAAAGGCAAAATCCTTCTCGCGTATGGCGATGTGATTCATGAGTTCCTGACCCACGTCATCTTCGCCTCGAACGACATCGCGGCGAAGAATCCCGATGCCGTCAGGCGCTTCCTCAAGGCCTGGTTCGAAACCGTCGTTTTCATGAATCAACATAAAGACGAAGCGATCAGCCTGTCGCGGCCGGTGACGGGATTGTCGCTGGCGACCGCGGCGCGGGTCTACGACATCGAGATGCCGATGTATTTTACCGATGGGCATTTCGATCCGAAGGCAGTCGAGGTGGTGAAGAAGTCGCTCGTCGACATGGACCTCATGCAGGCCGACATTCCGGATAAAGCTCTCTTCACCGAGGAATTTTTATCACCGGCAAAGTGAAGGCATCGCGGGATCGCGGTGCTAGTATGAACAACCGAACGAGTGGAGTCTTTCGATGAGCATGAAGCGCAGCACCAACACGCATGTCCGCACGACCCATACCGGCAGCCTGCCGCGGCCTGCGGATATGCTCGAGACCATGCGCGCCATGGCGACCGGACAGGCCTATGACGAGAAGGCGTACGAAGCAGCGCTGACCAAGAACATCGCCGAGATCGTCAAGAAGCAGGTCGATGCCGGCATCGATGTCGTCACCGATGGCGAATGCTCGAAGCCGAGCTTCCAGGGCTATGTCGCCGAGCGGCTCGCCGGCTTCGAGCCGCGCATGCCGGCTGGCGGCCTGCCGGTGCCGACCGGGCCGATGGGTGTCGGCGGACGCGACGCGCAGCTCTTTCCCGATTTCTATAAGGGCGTGCTCGAGAACAACCCGTTCAAGAATACCATCCGTCTCGCGCCGCGCGTCTGTGTCGGGCCGATCCGCTATGTCGGGCAAGAGAAACTAGCGCGCGACATTCGCAATCTGAAAAGCGCGATGGCGGCGGCGGGCGCCGATGAAGGCTTCATGCCGTCGCTCGCGCCGACGACATCGCTCAAGAACGAGTATTACAAGAGCGACGACGAATTCCTCGAAGCCTATGGCGAGGCGATGCGCGAGGAGTGGAAGACGATCCTCGATTCCGGTTTCTTGTTGCAGATCGATTTCCCGAGCCTGGTTTCCGCCTGGGACGTCGAGAGCAACAAGATGGATCTCGCCGGCTATCGCAAATTCACCGAGAAGCGGATCGCGCTCCTCAATCATGCGCTGCGCGATCTGCCGGAAGACCGCATCCGCTTCCACACCTGCTACGGCGTCAATTTCGGGCCGCGGGTGACCGATCTTCAGCTCGAGGATGTCGTCGATCTGATCTTCACCATCAAGGCCGGCGCTTATTCCTTCGAGGCGGCCAATCCGCGCCACGAGCACGAATTCCATCTGCTCGAGCGCATCAAGCTGCCGGCGGGAAAGATCCTCATCCCCGGCGCGATCACCCATTCCAACGTGATGATCGAGCATCCCGAGCTGGTCGCCGATCGCATGCAGCGCTGGTCGAAAGCCGCGGGGCGCGAGAACGTCTTGTTCGGCAACGATTGCGGCTTCCAGTCGACCGCGGGCAACAGCGAGATCCCGGTCACGGTCGCCTATGCGAAATTGAAAGCGCTGGGCGACGGCGCGAAGCTCGCGGCGAAGCGCTGATCGGATCGGTCGGCGGCTACGGGCTGGAGTAGCCGCCGAATATCAAAGCGGCGGCTTGCCTTGATGCGCGACCAGCAGATCGTGCATGTCGTTGGCGTGCTCTTCTTCCTTGGCGAGAATGCCCTGGAGCATGAGGCGCGTGGCGGGATCCTTGTCGCCGAAATAGCGGATCAGCTCGCGGTAGTGATCGACCGCGATGCGCTCGGCGATCAGATTCTCCTTGATCATGTCGACGAGGTCTTTGCCCTCGACATATTGCGAGGCCGAGCGCGACAGCAACCCGTCGGGATTGAAGTTCGGCTTGCCGCCGAGCTGATTGATGCGGTCCGCGGCCTGCATCATGTGCTGCTGCTCTTCCGCGGCATGGGTGGCGAATTCTGCTTTCACCGCTTCGCTGTTGATGCCGGTCGCGGTGACGGCGTGGAAGGTATAGCGCAGGACGCAGACCAATTCGGTCGCAACCACGTCTTGCAGGAGCTCGATCGCCTTGTTGACGTCGCCTTGATAGCTGGATGTCACGGCGCCGCTTTCGAGATTCTTGCGCGCACGTTCGCGCAGGGTCTTAACGTCGGTGAGGAAAGCACCCTCGGCTTGTGCCATGGTCGGAATCCTTTGCTGGCGTGCGTTATCGCGGAATGCGTGGCGCTGGCGCGGCAAGGCCAACATCCATGCGAGAAATGCCCGGAGCGACCGTCTCGTTCCATCGCAGCGAAGGGAAAGCTCGGGCAAGAGGGAAGGGCGGCGGCGGCTGCGATGGCCGCTCTTACGGCGCCGATGAAGTCACGGCCGCGACCGCGTCAATCGGCGAGCCGCTCCAGGCGCTCGGCGAGGCGGACGAGTTCCCAGCGATGCGCGAGCTCCGCCGCCTTATGCCAGCTCGGCTGTTGATCGGCCAATCGCGGCAGGGGAGCGGTTTTGTCCATCGTCGCGATCGAGCGGTAGAGACGCAATTTATCGGCGATGGCCGCATAACACCCGCCCTTCAGCGCTTTTTCGAGCGACCCGTATTTGCGCAGCGTCGCCGCCGCGCCTTTGGGGCCGACACCCGGCGCGCCCGGAATTTTGTCCGACGGGTCGCCGCGCAAGGCAATGAAGTCGGGGACTTGCTTGGGTTCGACGCCATAGCGCTCGAAGACCTCGGCAGGACCGATGCGCGCCAGTTCTCCGCCGCCCGCCGGCTGAACGATGATCGTCCTCGCCGAGGCGAGCTGAAAGGCATCGCGATCGCCG